>NZ_JAATVU010000003.1:94158-188915 GCF_013184745.1 Mangrovicoccus sp. HB161399 | reverse complement strand
GGTCTTGTAGGTCGTCTTCGGAGGTCTGCTCATGCTGCCCGGCTAGCATGCTGGATTCACGAGATGAATCCCCTAGATTTGCGCAACAATGCCCAGCCGGTCCGGAGGCACGTTCAAGGGAGGATGAAGGTCGCGGGCCGGCAGCGGGGCGACGGCAAAGCGCGCATTCCTGCGCTCCGCGAAGCCGGGCAGGAAGGCGTTCGCAGCCTCAGAGCCGGAAATCCCGGCCTGCCGCAGCTCCTTCACCGGCCGGTCCTGCAGCGTCCGGTTGCCGCGTTCGACCCGGCCCTTGGCCTGGCTGGAATTGGCGCAGAGGATCTCGATCAGCGCTCGGCCAGGGCCCGGCCGAACGGGGTCATCCCGCTGGAATGCTGGCCGGGTTTCGGGACGCGGAAGACGGTGTGCTTGTCGGAATAGAAGGCCACGGGGCGGCCGTGCCGGGCCAGATACCGCTCGAGCGCGCCGAAGTAGGACCATTTGCTTTCGGAAGGGGCGAATTCCAGGTGCATCAGCGTGCTGGTGGCGTCGTCGATGAACACGAGCAGCGTGCACGGATCCCATTCGCCGCCACCGCTCGGACCGGTGGCGCGCCGGCGGCTCATTCCTCGAGCCACCGATGTTCCGGGCCGTCGATCCGCTGGCCGTCAGGGCATTGCCGAAGGCAATGTCCCGAGAGGCTGGATGAGCTCGCCCAGGGCGTCCCGGCGCAGGCGCGGCTGGCGGATGCGGTGCCTCTGCCGGCGCGGGAGCCAGATCTCCGCCTCGGCCATCCATTTCCGCAGCGTCTCGCGCGACACCCGGATCCCGTGCAGTTTCGCCAGCTTCTCGGCCGCGAGCGTCGGGCCGGAATCGGTGAAGTGCTCCCGAACCAGGGAGAGCGAGAGATCGCGCCGGGCGTCGTGGATCCGGTTGCCTGCCGTCCGTCCGCGGGATGCATGGCGGATCGAGGCCGCGCCGCCGCCACGGTGCCGCTTCGGGAGCCGGAGCATCTGGCGGCGGCTGACGCCCAGGATTCCCGCACCGGCATCGATGCCCAGCCGCCCGTCATCCACCTGAGCCAGAACGTTGACCCGCTGCAATTCGCGTTTACTCATCAGCACCCATCCCGCGGAAGCTCTCGCTCGCCATCACCAGCAGGGAGAGTGACACTTTCACTTTGTTCCGGGGTGACGTTATCGCTTTGCGCCTACAGTCCGCAGTGTGAGTAACTTGCATTATGACATGCTTTACAGGCGCGCCATGCGGGTTCCTCCCAACGCGAATCCGCCCCCCGTGAGACCCGGAGGGCGGATCGAGAGCATCGGGCGCTGCCTGGCTCAGCCTGCAGCGTGGCGATGCCGGCGCTGCCCCAGGCGGCCGATGGCGGCCCGCCAGAGCGGCGTCTGCGACAGGAAGATGAGCACCACTGCCACGGTCAGGACCAGGGAGAGAGGACTGGTCAGGATGCCGTGGAAGAACGCGCCCAGATCCTCCCGGTCGGAGATGATCGCCCGGCGCCAGTTGTCGTCCAGCAGCCGCGACAGGATCACGCCCAGGATCACCGGCCCGAGGGGATAGCCGTAATGGCGCATGAAGTAGCCGAACACGCCGAAGCCGAGCATCCAGTAGACATCGGTCACCGAGTTGTTCACGGCATAGGCGCCGACGATCGACAGCAGCATGATCAGCGGGATCAGCACTGCGCGCGGCAGCTCGACGATCTTGGTGAAGAGCCGGATCCCGGTCAGGCCGAAAAGCAGCATGAAGGCATTGGCCGTCACCAGCGCGCCGACGATCACCCAGAACATGTCGGGCTGCGTCACCATCAGCATCGGCCCCGGGTTCAGCCCGTGGATGAAGAGCGCGCCGATCATGATGGCCGTCACCGCGTCGCCGGGAATGCCCAGCGTCATCATCGGGATGAAGGCCCCGCCGACGGCGGCATTGTTGGCCGTTTCCGGCGCGACCAGCCCCTCGATGGCGCCCTTGCCGAAGGGCCGCGACGGCTTCTTGGTGACGCGCTTGGCGTGGTCATAGGCCATCAGCGCCGCAATGTCCCCGCCGGTGCCCGGCAGCGCGCCGATGATCACCCCGATGAAGGAGGTCTGCATGGAAAGCGGCAGGTGCTTCTTCACCGTGTCCCAGGACGGAACGATGCGGTCGATCTTCTGGCGCACGGCAGCGCTGTTGACATGCTGCAGCTGGATCAGCGCCTCGGAAACGCCGAACATGCCGATCATCACCGCGATGAAGCTGATGCCCCCCTGCAGAAGCGGCACGCCGAAGGTGAAGCGCTCGGTGAAGGTCAGCGGATCGAGCCCGACCGCGCCGATGGCGAGGCCGAGGCTGCCCGAGAAGATGCCCTTGACCAGAGAGCCGGTGGAGAGCGAGCCGACCAGCAGGATGCCGAGGATGGCGAGCAGCATGTAGTCGCGCGGCTGGAAGCTCAGCGCGAAATCCGACACGGCCGGAGCCGCCAGAGCGAGCACGGCGATGCCGATCAGCCCGCCGAAGAATGACATGACCGTGGTGACGCCGATCGCCTGCCCGGCCTCGCCGCGCTGCGCCATCGGATAGCCGTCCATGGCGGTGGCGATGGCCGAGGGCGCGCCGGGGATGTTCAGCAGGATCGCGGTGCGCGAGCCGCCGTAGACCCCGCCCATGTAGATGCCGATCATCAGCGAGATCGCCGGCAGCACGTCCCAGGAGAAGGTGAAGGAGATCAGGATCGACACCGCCATGGTCACCGACAGGCCGGGGATCGCGCCGACATAGACGCCCGCGAAGGTGCCGAGGCCGACCAGCAGCAGCAGCTCGGGATGGGTGAAGACCGTCAGGAATGCCAGGAGCGCGTCCATCACTGCTCTCCCCCGGAGAAAAGCCCGCGCAGCGCCTGGACCAGTTCGGCTTCGGGCAGGATGCCCGAGGGCAGCAGCACCGTGAAGACAATCCGGAAGATCAGCCAGATCGCGGCGAGGCTGCCCGTGCCGACGGCAAGCGAGAAGCCCCAGCCGCGGCCCGACAGGAAGCGGATCGCCGGAACAAGGAAGAGGAAGGCGGCCGGCACGAAGCCGAGCGGCACCAGCAGCAGGCCGAAACCGGCCAGGGCCAGCGCCATGACGATCACCACGCCCGGCAGCACGTCCCGGCGCAGGGTCTCGCCTGCCACGCGCGGCAGCCGGATGGTGCGCGCCAGGATCGCGAGCGCGCTGACCAGCATGGCCGCCGTGACCGCCATGGGCACCGAACCGGGACCCGAGAGCGCCTCGAAGCCCGAAATGCCGTGGGCAGTCCACAGGAGCACGCCGCTGCCGATGGCCAGAAGCGCCGCGAAGCCCGCTTCGCCCGGCCGGCGGCTGTCCTCGTAGCCGCCCGGCGTCGCGTCGGACGTTCCGTCATGGTGGTCCGCGTCGCCGCGGAAATCCGCTTTCATGTCAGCCTCCTCTCGCCGCGTCCCCGGCGCGGTTCCGTTTCCATGTCTTGGCCGGGCGGCAGCACCGCCGCCCGGACGCCGCGCCTCAGGGACGCGCGATGCCGAACTCCTCCGGCGATTTCTTGGCGAAGCCCGCGTCGTAGACGAGCCAGGACGAGACCGACCGGTAGCCGTCGAGGAACTCCATCGCCTCGTCGCCGGCGATCGCCATGATGGTGAAGCCGCGGTCGGCCATGAGCTTCCGAAAATCCTCGTTCTGCGCGCCTTCGGCATAGGCCGCCTGCAGTTCGGCGACGACCGGATCGGGCGTGCCCTTCTTGACGAAGACGCCGAAGAACGGTCCCCAGGGCAGGTAGTCCGACATGCCCGGCAGCGCGGCGGTGATCGGCTCGACCCCCGGCAGCAGCGGGTTCTCCTCGACATCCACCAGGCCGATGACCTTCATCCGTCCGGCCTTGACGCCCTCGATGGCCGCGCCCAGCACGGCGGGCATGACATCGAGCGCCCCGCCCTGCAGCGCGGTCAGCGCCGGGCCGTCGCCGTCGAAGGGCACGCGGGTGAACTCGACATCCGCCTGGCTGGTCAGCATCGCAAGCACGATCGAGGTCAGCCCGCCCGGGCCGGTGGAGCCCACGCGCACTTCGCCGGGATTGGCCTTCGCGTATTCGACGAATTCGGCCATGTTGTCGTAGGGGGCGTCGTTGTTGGCGACGAAGATCGGCACGCCGCGGGCCAGCACGCTGATCGGGATCATGTCGGAATAGTCGTCGGTGCCGAGACCCAGCACCTTGTACATCTGCGGGTTCTCCGCGCCCATCAGCAGGGTATAGCCGTCCGCCTTCTGGCTTTGGACATAGCGCATCGCGATGGCGCCGACGCCGCCGGTCTTGTTCTGCATGACGATGTTGCCGTCGAGCGCCTTGGCCGCATGCGGGGTCACCGCGCGCATCACCGTGTCGGTCGAGCCGCCCGCGCCCCACTGGATGATCCCCTGGATCTCCTTGGACGGATAGGCGTCATCGGCCCAGGCGCCGGTTGCCGCCGCAGCTGCCACTGCCAGGGCGAGAATGCTTGCCTTCATGTCTTTTCCTCCCGAAAAAAATGATGTGGGTCCGGGCATGGCGCCCGGGCTGGAGACGGCCGTCAGGCCGCCTCGGTCTCCGCCGGGCTGGAGGGCAGGCCCTCGCCCAGCAGGAAATCGACGAGGATCTCGGCCTCGGCATCGAACATGCCCGCGCCGGTCATGGTCGCACAGCCGATCGCGCGGGCCGCCGCCACCATCGGCGAGACCTCGGGTTTCGTGATCGCGTCGGCGACGAACTGGTCCCTGGCCATCTTCGCCGGATCCGCCGGAAAGGGGTCGCCCTCGCGCATGCCGCAGGGGGTGACATTCGCCACCAGGTCGAAGCCGGACGGATCGTCGGATCCGGTGCCGACGCGGCCGGGGAACTTCTCCTCCAGCGCGCGGATGATCCGGCTGAGGCGCGCGTCGTCGAGATCGGCGATGGCCAGGTAGCTGGCGCCGCGGTCGAGTATCTCGTAGGCCACGGCGCTGCCCGCGCCGCCCGCGCCGACGAGCAGCGCGCGCTTGCCCGCCACCTCGAAGCCCAGCTTGCGGATGCCGTCGAGATAGCCGATGCCGTCGACATTGTCGCCGATGAAGCGGCCGTCCCCGTCCTTGTGGATCACGTTGACCGAGCCGACGAAGCGGGCGCGGTCGCTCACGACATCGCAATATTGCAGCGTGTCGATCTTGTGCGGGATGGTCACCACGATGCCGCGGACATTCTCCATCGCGCGGAGGGCGGCCATCGCCGGGGCCACCCCGGCGCTTTTGACATGCACCGGCGGCACGATGGCGTTGACGCCCCGGCGCGCGAGGATCTCGGACAGGTAGCGCGGGCTGCGCACCTGGGCGATGGGATCGCCGATGACCGGAAAGAGGATGGTTTCGCCGTCAAGCTGCAACGTCTTGCCCTTTCGTTTCCTGTGCCCGGGCCGCGGCATGGCGCCCGGCGATGGAGCCGAAGACGATGCCCGGCCCGAGGGTGATGCCGGGTCCCGGATAGGTCCCGCCCATGATGGAATGCAGGTCGTTCCCCGCCGCGTAGAGCCCGCCGATGGCCGTGCCGTCGGCCCGCAGGAGCCGTGCGGAGGTGTCCGCGCGGAAGCCCTTCGCCGTGCCGATGTCGCAGGGGACGAGCTTGACCGCGTAGAAGGGCGGCGTCTCCACCTTGCCCAGCGTCGGGTTGGCCGGCAGCAGCTTGGCGTCGCCGTTGTGCTGCTGGTAGGGCGTGCCGCCCCTGCCCCAGTCGGCATCCTCGCCGGTCTCCGCCGCGCGGTTGACCGAGGCGAGGCTCAGGCGCAGGCATTCCGCATCGGTGCCGGTCTTCTCTGCCAGCTCCTCCACGGTCGCCGCCTGGATCAGGTAGCCGTCGGCGAGGAAGGGCGTCAGAACCGCCCCGCCGGGATGGACCATGCCGAGGCCGAATTTCGCGATCGCCTTAGCGTCGGCAACGATCCAGGCGGCTTCGGTGTCCGGCCCGCCCTCCAGCATCGCCTTGCCGAAAGCGTGGTAGGAGCGCGTCTCGTTTACGAAGCGGCGGCCCTTCAGGTCGACGCAGACCGTGCCCGGCTTCGAACGGTCGAGCACGAAATGCGGGAAGACCGCGAGGCTGCCATCAGGACGGCGGCGGGTGGAGCACGGCGCCCAGAAGGCGCTCTGGTCGTTGCCCTCGCCGTAGGTCGCGCCCAGGTCCTCGGCCAGGTCGTGCAGCTCGCCGGTATGGCCCGGCGCCGAGGGGCTGTGCTCGCCGAGCGCCGCGGGCAGATGTGCCTTGCGGCGCTTTTCCGAGCGGCCGAAACCGCCGGTGGCCAGGATGATGCCGCCGGTGACGTCGACCTGGCGGCCCTTGCCGCCCGCGACCAGCCGCAGGCCCGAGACTTCTCCGCCGCGCGTTTCAAGCGCCGCCACGGAGGTGCCGCGCACCAGGTCGATGCCCAGCTCGAAGGCCGAGGCCAGCAGCCGCCCGACCAGCGCCGCGCCCATCACCAGCCGCGTGTGGCGGCCATAGACGGCGCGGTCGCGCATGTAGCGGGTCACGATCTTCACCACATGGGCGAATGAGGCGGCGGAACCGTAGCGGTTCAGCAGATGGCCGATATCGACCCGGTCGATATTCATGCCGCCGAGCACGGTGAATTCCGGAATCGGCCTGCGGATCAGCTCGCGCGCCTTGCCCATCGCGCGGGTGTCGAAGGGCTCCGGCTCGATCGCACGGCCGTTCAGAGTCGGGTTCGGATGGTCCCATTCGTAGTCGGGATGCTTCGGATAGGGCCGGAAGGCGACCTGGGTGCGGTCCTCCAGCGTGGCGATCGCCTCGGGCGCGGCATCGAGGAAGGCCTCGCGCATTGCCTTGTCGCCGAAATTGCCGACCGCGCTGTCGAGGAAGGCCGAGACCTTCCCGCGGCTGTCGGCGTCGTTCACCGTGGCGCCGGTGCGCGTCAGGGGCGCCCAGACCGTGCCGCCGGACAGCGCCGACGTGCCGCCGACCGCATCCGTGCGCTCCACCATCAGGACCTTCGCGCCGTCGAGCGCGGCAAAGACCGCCGCGGCCAGCCCGGCAACGCCGGTGCCGATCACCGCCACGTCATAGCTGCCCTGCACCTGGTCGATCGTGATGTCCGGCATGGGCTCCTCCTTTTCCTCCCGGCGAATCGCCGCCTGCCCTCACCTTCACAAAAATCAGAATGAATTTCCACTTTTTAATTTTCTTCCTTTTTTGATCGTTATTCGATAACGTAAACACATCGCGGAATGACGAGGACGACCATGAGCAGTGCATTGGAGAAGGGACTATCGGTGATCAGCTTCCTCGCGGAGCATCCCGAAGGCGCCGCCGTCACCGATATTGCAAAGGCGCTGGACCTGCCGCCCTCGGGTGTCCACCGGCTGCTGAAGGAACTCGAATCGCAGGGCTATGCGCGGCAGACGCGGGACATGGGCGACTACTGCCTGACGCTGAAGCTGGCGACGGCGGGGCTGAGCTTCCTTGCCCGCACCGGCATCCCCGACCTGAGCCAGCCGATTCTGGACCGGCTCGCGCAGTCGACGAGGGAACTGGTCCGCATGGCGCTGTCGGACGGGGAGAAGCTGGTCTGGGTCGGCGTCTCGCAGGGCGCGACCTCCGGCCTGCGCTACGATCCCGAGGCCGAGCACGGACAGATCGTGCATCTCGCCTCGGCCTCCGGCGGACAGGCCTGGCTTTCGGGCATGAGCGATGACGAGGCGGTTGCCGCGGTGATGAAGCAGGGGCTGGAGAAGACCGACGGCTCGGGCGTCTCGGCGCCGAAAGGCGTGGCCGAGCTGATGAAGATCGTGCAGGAGGCGCGGAAGAACGGCTACGCGCTCAACGCCAACAGCTTCATGCTGGGCATGGCCGCCATCGCCGTGCTGATCCGCAATCCGGAAACCGGCCAGCCGATCGGCACCGTCTCCATCGCGGGCCCCGCGGCGCGGGCGACTCCCGACCTGCTGCGCGATTTCCTGCCAGAGCTGCAGGCCACCGCGGAGGAGCTGGCCAAGGCCAGCCTCGCCGGGCGCGCCTTCAGCCGCTGGCACGAACCGCAGGCCGCAACCGCCCGGAAGAAGGCGTGAGGCGCATGGACCGGATCGACGCCCGCCCCGAAGACGGCGCGGAATACGACCTGCTGGTGGCCGGCTCCGGGGCGGGCGGGCTCGCCGCGGCAGTGACCGCCGCGCATCTCGGCCTGAAGGTCGCCGTGCTGGAAAAGGCCCCCGTCTTCGGAGGCACTTCGGCCTGGTCGGGCGGCTGGCTCTGGGTGCCGCGCAATCCGCTGGCCGTCGAGGGCGGCATAGACGAGCCCGCCTCGGGCCCGATGCAGTATCTCGCCGGGATCATGGGCAACCGCGCGGGCGATCCGCGCATCGCGCAATACCTGGAAACCGGGCCGGAAATGGTCCGCTTCTTCCGCGGCGAGACCCAGGTCGACTGGCTCGACGGAAACCTCGTGCCGGATTTCGCCGACGGCCCCGGCGCGCTCGGCGGCGGCCGCTCGGTCGTGGCCGCGCCCTATGACGGCCGCAAGCTGGGCCCCTGGGCGAAGAAGCTGCGCCCGCCGCTCGGCGTGATCTCCCTGGCGGGGATGGGCATCGCCTCTGGCAAGGACATCCGGCATTTCTTCGACGCGACGCGCAAGCCCGCCTCGATGCTCTATGCCGCGAAGCGCATCCTGCGCCATGGCAGCGACCTGGCGACGAAGGGGCGTGGCATGCAGCTGGTCAACGGCAATGCGCTGGTCGCGCGGCTGATGCGCTCGGCGCTGGATCTGGGCGTCGATCTCTTCGCCGATGCGCCCGTGGCGACGCTCTCGGGCGGGCCCGAGGGCATCACCGGGCTGCGCCTCGCCTGCGGCACGCGGCTGGCTGCGCGGAAGGGCGTGGTGCTGGCCACCGGCGGCTTCCCTCATGACCCGGCACTGCAGGACCGGCTCTTCGGACCGGAGACCGGCCAGCGCCACTATTCCGCCGCGCCGCGCGAGAATGCCGGCGACGGCATCCGCCTCGGCCGCGAGGCCGGCGGACAGCTCTGCCGCGACCTAGCCAATGCCGGGGCCTGGGCGCCGGTCTCGCTGGTGCCGGACGGCAAGGGCGGCCACATCCATTTCCCGCATCTCGTCGACCGGGCCAAGCCCGGCATCATCGCCGTGCGCGGCCAGGGCACGCGCTTCGCCAACGAGGCCGACAGCTACCACGCCTTCATGCGCCGCCTCTTCGACACGACGCCTGCGGGCGAGGAGCCCGGCTGCTGGCTGATCGCCGATCACCGGGCGCAGCGCCGCTGGGGCCTCGGCTGGGCCAAGCCCTTTCCCTTCCCGCTCGCGCCCTACCGCCGTGCGGGCTACCTGGTCTCGGCACCGACTCTGGCCGGACTGGCCGGAGCCTGCGGCATGGACCCGGCCGTGCTGGAGGCCACCGTCGCGCGGTTCAATGCCCAGGCGGAGGCCGGAGAGGACCCGGATTTCGGCCGCGGCGCCTCGCGCTACAACCGCGTGCAGGGCGATCCCGAGCATGGGCCGAACCCTTCGCTCGGCACCCTCGCCAAGGGACCGTTCCACGCCGTGCGGATCGTGCCGGGCAGCCTGGGCACCTTCTCGGGGCTCGATGCCGACCGCTTCGCCCGCGTGCTCGGCCGCGAGGGCCGGCCGATCCCCGGCCTCTTCGCCGCGGGCAACGACCTCAGCTCGATCTTCGCCGGGCACTACCCCTCGGGCGGCATCACGCTCGGGCCGGCGATGACCTTCGGCTACATCGCCGCCCATGTCGCCGCCGGCCGCATGGGGCAGGACACGCAAGACACGGAAAAGACCAACGGAGACTTCCATGCCGCTGTTTGACATCACCACGCTCAATACCGAGCTCTTCGCCGCCGCGAAGGCCGCCCCTGCGCTGCAGGAGTGGCTCGCCGCTCCGGAGGCGAAGGGCGCGCTTCTGGGCGCCTGGGCCCCGGATATCGGCACGCTCAACGACGTGATCCTGCTGCGCCAGTTCGAAAGCGCCGAGGACCTGATCGCCGAGAAGGCCCGCACGCATCTGTCGGACAATCCCTTCGGCTGCATGGAGCACCTGCGCAGCTGGACCTCGGACACGTACCTGCCGCTGGATTTCACCCTGCCGGTCACGCCCGGCGAATACGGCAAGGTCTACGAAATCCGCACCTACAGGCCGAAGCTGAACGGCATGGCGCCCACCATCGGGAAGTGGCGCGACGCGGTGCCGAAGCGGACGGAATACTCGCCGCTGTCGATCGCGATGTACTCGCTCGAGGGCCCGACCCGCTTCACCCAGATCTGGCCCTATGACAGCGCCAACCACCGCGCCGAGATCCGCGGCAAGACCGTGGCCGACGGCATCTGGCCGCCGAAGGGCGGTCCGGACTGGCTGACCGCGGGCATGACCTCGACGCTCGCCGTGCCGCTGCCCTTCTCGCCCTTGAAGTGACGGCCATGGCGTACCGCTATTCCCTTGCCTTCCTGACCGCGCAGGAGGCCACGCCGCCGGAGGCGGTGCGCATCGCGGCGGAGGCCGGGTTCGACCTCGTCGGGCTCCGCCTTTTGCCCGCGGGCACGGACGGCCCCTACCCGCTCCTGCAGGACGGCCGGCTGCTCGCCGAGACCCGCCGCGCGGTGGAAGAGACCGGCGTGACCATCGCCGATGTCGAGATCATCAAGATCGCGCCCGATTTCGACCCGGCGGCCACCCTGCCCTTCCTCGCGCGCGGCCAGGCCCTGGGGGCGAAGAACATCCTCGTCGCGGGCTACGATCCCGAACCGGCGCGGATGACCGAACGCTACGGCGCCTTCTGCGAGCTGGCCCATGCCCATGGCATGACCGCCGACCTGGAATTCATGCCCTGGACCGACATCCCCGATGTCGGCGCAGCGGCGGCGCAGGTGCGCGCGGTGAACCATCCGGCCGCTGGCGTGCTGGTCGATGCGCTGCATGTCCAGCGCTCGGACAGCCCCTTCGCCGCCATCGCCGCGCTCGACCCGGCCTGGATCCACTACGCGCAGCTCTGCGACGGGCCGGGGGTGTTCGACCCCGCGCCCGAGGCGCTGATCGCCACGGCACGCGGCGCGAGGCTGATGCCCGGCGACGGCGATTTCGACTTCGCCGCCCTGATGGCCGCCCTGCCGCGGGACATCGTGCTGAGCGTCGAGGTCGCCCAGGCCGACCGGATCGGCAAGGTGCCGCCGCTGGAGCGCGCCTGCGAAGCCCTTGCAAAGGCGAAGGCCGTGGTGGCCGCCGCCAGCGCCGCTGCGCTCTAGCCTCCGGACCTGAGGCGCAGCCGGAATGTTGCCGAAGACCGCGGGGGCCGCCCCCCGCGGTCCTTGCCTTGCCCGGGCTCCCTGCAACACTGTCCCAGCAATGCACGGAAGCCGCCATGCCCCCTACGGACAAGCGCGCGCCGGCAAGGCATGTCCGGCCTACCCGCCCCCGGAATGCAATGTCCGCAGCTTTCTCCGGCATCTCCCGGTTGGCGAGGCGTTGCTGCACCCCCTCCTCGGACCCACACGGCAGGCGCAACCTGCCGCCGGACATGCTTCCGGCGGGTCTTCCGGCCGCCGCCTTCCGTCAGGCGGCCCCGGCCGGAAGCGGCAGCGCGACGGGCCGGCTGGAGGTCAGATCTTCTTCTTCCGCGTCGCGTCCAGCGACCAGGGACCCGGACCGGCCACGCAGAGATAGAGGAAGACGAAGCAGTAGGTCGCGGCCAGTTCCCCGCCATTGACGATCGGGAAGAAGCCCTGCGGCGCATGCACTGTGAAATAGGCGACGGCCATCAGCCCCGAGAGCACGAAGGCGACCGGCCGGGTGAAGAGCCCGATCACCAGCAGGATCCCGCCGCCGAATTCGAACAGCCCGGCAATGCCCGGCATCGAACTGACGGCAACGCCGCTCATCGGGGTTTCCGGCCAGCCGAGCAGCTTGGTGAAGCCGTGCTGCAGGAACAGCAGGCCCGTCACGGCCCGCAGGAGCGACAGGAGATGGGGTTCGAAGCGCGACAGGAACGACATGGTTTGCACCTTTCTGGCTGTGGTCGGCAAATCCGATCCTGCCACAGTCATGCAGCTTTGCGCATCCATCCGTTGTGATGCCCTCCAAGGCCCCCGTCAGGTCTGGCAGTCCGGCCACAGCAGCGCCGCGCCGCCGGACGGGCCGCGCTCGGCCGCGGGCGGAAATGCCTCCCGGCACGGGGCGCCAGGACACGCGGCGGCCCCTCAGGCCGCAGCGTGCCCGCCCCGGCGAGTTGGCGCCGGACCGCGCCGCCTTCGGCCGGCTTTGCAGGGCACCCGGCCTTAGGCGGCGTCCGCGGTCGACGCGGCTCCCTGCAGCGGCGGTGCGCTGGCCGGCAGAACCTGCGGCACAGTGCCGGAGCCTTCCATGCCTGCGCCAGCGTCGTGGCCGGGCGGCGGCCGAAAGCACTGCATCCGCACTGCGAAGTCCGCTCGGATCGCCCGGCCGTGAGAATGGGCTCCGACTTCGGCAACGGGGCCCTCTCCGTCAAGCGTTTTCGGCCAAGCGGCCTGGTCCGCCAGAGCGGTGTTTCGGCAGGTCAGGTTGCCATCCGTCCCTGGATCGTGGCCTCGCTGCCAGGGTCCCCGGGGTGCATGCCTCGGTCCGTGGGCAGCACGGCATCTGCCAACATGACGCTGGTTCGATGCAATTCCGGCGTGCCCATCTCACTGCGTGCTCACCCTGAAGGGCGGCAACATTCAGACCCACGGCATTGCCGGAACCGCGTCCCCATGGGACCTCGGAGGCCCGCGTCCCGCCGGACGGCGGGCGGAGCGGCCTGCCGGTCAGATCATCGCGGGTGCCGAGTCCGGCTGGAAGGCCGTGCCGTCGCGCCGCATGGGATGCAGAACGACCGCCATCCGCCGCGCAAGCGCCACCATGGCGCGCTTGTTGCCGCGGCGCTTCGCGACCCGCGCCACCCATGTTCCCAGTCATGACGCGCGGTCGCGGTGCAGCAGGACGGTTGCCGCCTGGCAGCGCGCGCGGCGCAGGCCGGTGTCGCCCGCGCTGGTGATGCCGCCGGTGATGTCGCGCTCGCCGGACCGCTGCCGGGACGGCGGCAGATCGGTCCCCCGGACTGATCTGTGCTCCGCCTCACTGATCGGCATCGCCTTCAGCGCGCCCTTGACCTAGCGCGTCTCCATGAGGACCGCGTCTAAGCCGGCATCGACCAGCCCGCGATGCAGCCATTGCGACAGTGGCCCGGCCTCGAGGCCGATAACGGCGATCTCGCCGGGCTGCTCCTTCGCGAATTTCGCCAGCGCCTCCGGATCGCTGGCAACCTCCGCCTCCCTGACGATCCTGCCGTGTTCGTCGAGCACGCAGGCCGCCGTCTTCGCGAGCGAGACGTCCAGGCCAATGAACAGCTTCAACCCGTGACCCTCCTGCCAGAACAGATGCAGGAGCGTCGCCAGCCGCCCGCCCCGCGGGCAAGCGCAAAATGCGGGCAGCGCGGGACGCAGGCCCCGTTTCGGCATCTCGATTCCGATGCAGGCCGCGCATGTGCGGCCCCTATCTTTCTGACGTGAGTTCAGGAAGATAAGAGAGATGCCACGATTGAGCATGAAGATGCTGCTTCTGGCTGGTCTTGTCGCCGGGACAGTCGCCGCCGGTGTCGGCCTCGCCGAAATCTCTGCATGCTCCGCCGCCGTGACGGCGGCGTGTCCTGGCTGCGGAAGACGGTCCCGGCACGTTCACAGCCAATGCGTCCGCCAGTTCGCTGACCTGCCCGCGCACGGGCTGGAAGTCCGTGTTCTCGTCATGGTCCGCCGCTTCCGGCGTTGCGCGCCGCGAGCTCCCAGGCGATTTTCTCGGAACGTCTCCGCCCGGAGGCCGCCCGCCCTTGGGGGCGGCGGACAACGCGGATGCAGGGACTGGTCCGCCAGCTCGCCCTGGCCTTCGGCAGCCGGCCCGCCCAAGCGCCGGGACGGCGGCTCCTGCTTCGCGTCGGCAAGGACACGTTCCTGCACAGCCTCGCGGCCGACGGCGCCGGGAACATGGCGGAGCCGCGGGTCATCGGCCTGGATGACTGGGCCTGGCGGAAGGGGCAGCGCTACGGCACGCTGATCTGCGACCTCGAACGGCACCGGGCCATTGACCTTCTGCCCGACCGCGAACCGGCAACTGCCGCAGCCTGGCTGGGCGGGCACCCCGGCATCGGGATCGTCGCCCGCGACCGCAATGGAGGCCATTCGGGCGCGGTGCCGCGGGCCCTGCCGGATGCGGTCCGGATCGCGGACCGCTGGCACCTGCTGGACTGTGCAGGGAGTTCGCCTTGATGCCGCCATTGATGGTGTGGATGGCGCCATGGCTCGAAGAAGCCGAGGACAGCATGCTGGGCGCCTTTGCCCGCGGCCTCCGGAAGGACTGCGATGCGGTCGCCGCATCCCCGGCCGAGCCATGGTCCAATAGCCAGACCGAGGGACAGATCAACCGGCTGAAAATCCCGAAGCGGCAGATGCATGGGGGCGGATATCGATACGCTGACGGCGAGGATGACTGCGATGCCATAGGCAAAGCCCTGAACAAGAAATCGAACCAGACCCGAAAATGGTCCAGGCTTGCCGCTGGGACCGGACGCATGCTGGCTGAACGCTGCCGCTCGGGCGGACGGACGCGGCCGCATGCCCCCGGCCGGTTTTCCGAGGTGCTTTACCGCCGACACGAGACCGGCCAAGTCGGGCGCGGGTCGGCCGGCGCCAGCGTGCCGGTGTCCCCGGGAGGCGGATATTGCGGGTCAGCGCCGGGCAACGCCGCTGATCGGACGGATCGGCGTGCCGTCGGAAAACCGCGTCAGGCGAAAATTCGCGGGATCGGTGAAGGGGCGCGCGTCGCTTGCCAGATCCGCGGCCAGTTTCCCTGCGCCGGGACCCAGGCCAAATCCGTGCCCGGAAAAGCCGGTCGCGATCACCAGGCCCGGCATCTGCTCCACCTTGGAGATCACCGACACCGCATCCGGCGTCACGTCGATCATGCCCGCCCAGTACTGTTCGACCGGCACGCCGCGGAAGGCGGGCCACGCCCTCTGCAGCGAGGCGTAGACCTTGTCGATGGCCTTGCGGTCGGGATCGGGATCGAGCACCCGGCAGCGTTCGAACGGCGTGACCTGGTCGGCGCCCCAGCGGCGCGGTTCGCGTGCGGCCTCGACGAAGCCATGGCCGACCGAGAAGGAGATCGTGCGCCATTCGTTCCGCAGCGCAGGCAGGAATTTCATGAACAGGCGGAAACTGTCCGGGGTCAGCTCGAACCGGTTCGCCAGCACGCTGGCCACCGTGTAGCCGCCGTCCGCGCGGCGCCGCGCCGTGAAGTCGGGATGCTTGATCGTCGTCTCGGGACCGTCGGGCACGGCGGCCGTGCGCAGCACCGTGTTCCGCAGCCGGAGCTGCGGCAGCTCCACACCGGCATTGCCGAGAAACAGCCGCGACCATGCCCCGCCCGCCACCACGACGCTGTCGCAGGCGACGCGTCCCTTTTCGGTGAAGACCCCGCTGACCCGCCCGGCGGAGATGTCGAGGCTGCGCACCGCGCAGCCGGCAGCAACCGTGGCACCGAGCGCCTGGGCGGCGCGGGCCACGGCGGGCGCCGCTTTCTGCGGCTCGGCCCGGCCGTCCGCGCGGTTGAGCAGCGCGCCCTGCAATCCGCCCTCCATACCCGGGAACAGATCCGCAAGCTCGGCGGGCGACGCGACTGAGGCCGGAAGCTGGTAATCGCGCAGCGAAGGCAGCCACTGTTCCAGATCGGCCCGACCGGCCTCGTCGCGGAAGCCGAAGGCGATGCCGCAGCGGCGGTAGCCGGTCTCGGCCCCGACCCGCCGGTCCAGCTGCTGCCAGAGCCGCGCGGACTCGACCATCAGCTCCATCTCCCGTGGATCGCGATGCGTCAGCCGGACCCAGCCCCAGTTGCGGCTCGACTGCTCGCCGCCGATATGGCCCTTTTCGCAAAGCAGGACGCTGAAGCCGCGTTCCGCCAGTTCCAGCGCAGTGCAGCAGCCGATGATGCCGCCGCCGATCACGACCGTGTCGACGCGGGCAGGCAGGGTTTCGGCGGAGGGAACGGGATCAGGGGTCGGACCGGGCATGACCGGAAGCCTTTCGCAAGCTGGGAGAGTCGAGGGAACGGAACGGACGGGCAGGCTCAGGGCGGGGCGGCTTGCGTCCCGGGCAGCGGCAGCTCCGCCGAGGCGATCACCGAAAGCGGCAGCGGCTTCAGCGGCGGCCGGATGCGGAAATAGCCGGTTTCCTGCATTCCCTGGCCGCGCGCCTCGGCGACAAGCGCCGCCACCGCCGGCCCGCAGGTCCGGCCCTGGCAAGGGCCCATCCCCGCGCGGAGAAGGAATTTCGCCTGGTTCGGACCGATTGCGCCGTCCCGTGCCGCACGGCGGATCGCGCCAGCGGTGACGTTTTCGCAGCGGCAGACGACGGTCTCGTCTCCGGGCAGCGCCGCGCCCGGATGGTAGAGCCGATCGAGGAACGGCCGCGCCGCGCGCGCCCGGGCGATGCCGCGCCTCAGCCCGCCGGTTTCGCCTCCGGCCAGCAGCCGCGCTGCCAGGCGGCCCTCGAGATAGGCGGCATCCGCCCCGCCGATCCCGGCGCCGTCCCCGGCCATCAGGATCCCCGGCGCCAGCCGCAGGTCGCCGTCGCGGCGCGGCAGGAAGGCGGCCTGGGCCTCGTCCCAGTCATGCCCGATCCGCAGCAGCCGCGTCGCCTGCTGGTTCGGCACCACCCCCATATGCAGCCCGACCGTCTGCGCCTCCAGCCGCCGGTCCCGTCCCGAGGCATCGCGGAAGCACAGCGCCTCGGCCCGGTCCGTCCCGTCGATCCGCAGGGCCGCGGCGCCGCGATGGACCTGCACCCCGGCACGCAGCACCCGTGCAATCAGCCCCAGCCCCTTGGCCAGCGGCCCCGGCGCCCGCATCGCGCCGGGCAAGGCGCGGACGGCGCCGAGATAGCGTCCGCGCGGCAGCGTCTCCACCACCGCCAGGGGCGGCGCACCCGCAGCGGCCATTTGCGCGGCCAGGAGCCACAGCAGCGGCCCGGCCCCGGCCAGCACCGCGCCCTCTGCCGCGAGACCGGAAGCCTTCATCAGGATCTGCAGTCCGCCCGCCGTCTGCACGCCCGGCAGGGTCCAGCCCGGCACCGGCACCGGCCGCTCCACCGCGCCGGTCGCCAGCAGGAGCGCCCGCGGCAGGATGCGGCGGCTGCCCCCCGGTCCGGCGCAGTCGATGGCAAGCGGCTCCGCCTCGATGTTCCAGGCGACATGGCCCGGCAGGTATCCGGCGCCGCTGGCGTGGAAGGCGTCGATCACCGCCCTGCCCTTCGCGTAATCCGGGCCCATAAGCTGCCGCCGCGCCTTTGGCACCGTGCCCGCGCCGCGCCAGATCTGCCCGCCCGGTTCCGGCTGGTCGTCGACCAGCACGACCGACAGGCCCGCAGCGCGCGCCTCGATGGCTGCGCCAAGCCCGGCCGGACCCGCGCCGATGATCGCCAGATCCGGGGTCACGGCCGCACCCCCCGCTGGCGCGCGACCTGCATGCCGGGCGCCAGCCGCACCTGGCAGGCCTGACGGTTCGGCCGGCCGTCGATCTCGACCAGGCATTCGAAGCAGGTCCCCATCAGGCAGTAGGGACCGCGCGGCGCGCCATCCAGCGGATGCGCGCGCGTCGCGGCGATCCCCGCGCCGAGCAGCGCCGCGGCCACGGTGTCGCCCTCGCGTCCCGCCAGGGCCCGGCCCTCCCAGGTGAATTCGACCGCCGCGGCGGCCGCTGTGTCAGTCGGTCGGAACATCGAACCTCCGGGAAGAGAGCGGCGCGATCCCGGGGGCAAGCGCGCCCGCGGCGATCATCGGCGCAAGTTTCAGGGCATGGACGGCCGCCAGCGTCACGCCGGAATGGCAATTCGCGGCGAACAGCCCGGGCAGGTCCTCCCGCGCCTCGTAGACGGGGAAGCTGTCGGGCGTCATCGTGCGGATGCCGCCCCAGGCGCGGACCAGATTCACCTCGGACAGCCAGGGGAACATCCTGAGGCTGCGCGCGGCGATGTCGGCGATCACCGCGCCGGAGCTGCGGTCGTCGGACCCTGCTTCGGGCTCCTTGCTGTCGCCCAGCAGAAGCGTGCCCGCCTCGGTCTGCCGCACCTTGTGGGTCGGCAGCGCCAGGCGCGGGCCGGTGCGCTCGGTGACCAGGATCTGGCCCTTGAGCCCGGAGACCGGGATCTCCATCCCGACCATCCGCCCGAGCGCGAGATTGCCGGTCCCGGCGGCCAGAACCAGGGTCGGCGCGGCATGGCGGCCACGGGCGGTCTGCACCTCCCAGACCCCGGCGGTTCGCCGGATCGCCACCGCCTCCTCGCACGGAAGGATCCTGCCGCCCTGCTTCAGGATCCCGCGATGGAGCGCAAGCAGAAGGCCCTGCGGGCTGGCGTGGCCGTCCTGGGCGCAGAGGCTGGCCCCCACGACGTCCGGGCCGATGCCCGGCAGCAGGTCGGCGACCTCGGCGCGGTCGAGGATCTGCATGTCGAAGGCCTCCGGCCCGTCGATATTGTGCATCCGCGCCCGCAGGTCGCGGCGGCCCTGGAGCTCCTCCTCGCTCATGCAAAGGTGCAGCCCGCCCGGCGCCGAAAAGCCGCTGGAGATGCCGGTCTCCCCGGCCAGGATGTCCTGGAATCCGGGCCAGAGCGCGGCGCCTTCGCGGGTCCAGTGCGCATATTCCGGCAGGCCGTCGCCCTTCGACTGCACCCAGACCAGACCGAAATTCGCCCGTGCCGCGCGCTGCGCCTCGTCGGAGCCGTCCAGCACGGTCACGGCCAAGCCCTGGCGCAGCAGGCCCCAGGCAATCGCGGCGCCGACCATGCCGCCGCCGATGACAATGGCATCGCTCATGCGCCATGCCTCATGATCAGATCCAGGAACTGCCGCGCCCGTTCGGTCCGCGGCGCCGAGAAGAACTGCGCCGGCGTGCCCTCCTCGACGATCTCGCCGCGGTCCATGAAGACCACCCGGTCCGCCACCTCGCGGGCAAAGCCCATCTCGTGGGTCACGCAGATCATCGTCATGCCCTCCTCGGCCAGCCGCCGCATCGTCGCCAGCACCTCGCCCACCATCTCGGGATCGAGCGCCGAGGTCGGTTCGTCGAAGAGCATCCCCTTGGGCTTCATCGCCAGCGCTCGGCAGATCGCGACGCGCTGCTGCTGGCCCCCGGAGAGCGAGGCGACCGGGGCGCGGGCCTTGTCGGTCAGCCCGACGATGCCCAAGAGCCGCATCGCCTCCTCCTCCGCCTCGGCGCGGCCCATCAGCTTCGCGCGGCAGGGCGCGAGGGTGATGTTGCCCATCACGTCGAGATGCGGGAACAGCGCGTAGTTCTGGAACACCATGCCGATCTCCAGCCGGGTCTGCCGCCAGCGCCGGGGCCCGTGCCCGTCGACCCGGCGGCCCTCGACCACCACCGCGCCGGAGGTGATCGTCTCGAGCCCGTTGACGCAGCGGATCAGCGTCGATTTCCCCGAGCCGGAGGGGCCGAGGATCACCACGACCTCGCCCTTCGCGACCTTCAGGTCGACTTTGCGGAGCGCGCGGATCCCGCCGCGGAATTCCTTGCACAGGGCGGCGGTCTCGATCAGCGGAGGCTGGCTCATGCCGAGGCCTCCGCGGCGGCGGCGTCCATCAGGGCGCCGCAGCAAGCGGCCAGCGCGGCCCCGGCGGCTAGGCGGCGGGCCGCCCGCTGCTCCGCGGCCGTCCTGTCCGCGGCAAGCGCGGCCATGGCCCGGTCCTGCAGCCGCGCGGTCTCGGCAAGGCTCGGCCCGCAGCCCGGCGCATCGAGGATGCCCGCCGGGTCGAGCACGTCGGCCAGCCGCTCCGGCGGCAGGCCGGCAGGCCGCCCGGCGATCTCGCGCGACGCGGCCTCCAGCGCCTGCCGGGAGTCCATGCCTTCCAGGGACAGCCGCACGAAGCGTCCGGCGACGTGATGCGCCTCGCGGAAGGGCATGGCGCATTCGGTGCAGAGCGCATCCGCCAGCGCGGTGGCGGTGGCGAAATTCGCGCCTGCCAGCGCTTTCATGCGGTCGCGGTCGGGCATGGCGGCCTCGGCGACGACCCGCGCGGCAGGCAGGATCTGGACCAGGTCCTCCAGCGCGTCCCACAGCCAGCGCCCTGCCTCGACCCCGACCTCCTGGCTGTGGCCGAAGGGCACGGCGCGGCTGGCGGCACAGGCCGTGGACAGGGCGCCGGACAGGGCGGCCGGACGGGACTTGAGATGTTCCAGCACGGCCAGGTTCTTCTTCTGCGGCATGATCGAAGAGGTGATCGCCACCCGGTCGGGAAAGCGCAGCATGCCGAATTCATGGGTCGACCACAGGTAGAAATCCTGAGCCATCCGCGCCAGCGTCAGCGACAGCTGCGCCGCTGCATTGCCGAGCTCGATCAGCCCGTCGCGGCTGGCAATCGCATCCAGCGCATGGGACTGCGGGCCGGAAAAGCCCAGAAGGTCCGCGGTGCGGCCCCGGTCGATGGCGAAGCGCGTCCCGGCCAGCGCGCCGGCGCCGAGCGGGCAGTCGTCCATCCGCGCCAGGGCATCGGCAATCCGGCCGCTGTCGCGCCCAAGCGCGGCCTCGATGCCCAGGAGATACCAGCCGAAGGTCACCGGCTGGGCATGCTGCAGATGGGTGTAGCCGGGCATGACCGCCGCCGCCTCGGCCCCGCCCCTCGCCGCCAGGACCTCGCGCAGGTCGAGCACTGCCGCCAGCAGCCGCTCGCCAAGATCGCGCTGGCGCAGCCGGTCGAGGGTCGCCTTCAGGTCGTTGCGCGAACGCGCCATGTGCAGATGGCCCGCCTCGCTGCCGGCGCGGCGCGCCAGTTCCGCCTCGTAGTTGAACCAGGCATCCTCTCGCTCGGGGTCTAGTTCGAAGGCGTCCGGCCCTTCGGCCTCGAGCTCGCCGACATGGCGCAGCAGCCGCCCGGCCAGGTCCGCCGGGACAAGGCCGCACTCCGCGAGCATCACAAGGTGCGCGCGGTTGATCGCCGCGAAGCCGGGCAGCGAGGCCGCGAAGCTGCGCGCCAGCAGCGGGGCATTGACCCCCGCGAGGATCTCCGGCGCCAGCGGTTCTGAGAGCAGGCCGCTCACCTTGGAGGGCATCTTGGTCTCGGGCAGGGTCATGTGGCCTCCGCGGGGCGCATGGCTGTTTCCGTCGCGGGCTCGCTTTCCGCATGGCGATGGGCGCTGCGGGACTGCGCGATGCGGCGCTCGAGCCAGCCGGTCAGCAGGTTCAGGCTGAAGCAGATCACGAAATAGACGCAGAGCACGAAGCCGTAGACCGCGAAGGCGGGGCTCATGCCGGTCATCATGGTGGTGCGCTCGACGATGATCTGGGCGGAGCGCAGGAATTCCATCGCCCCGACCATCGTCGCCAGCGACGTCGCCTGGATCAGGATGGAGAAGAGCCCGGTGAAGGCCGGCAGGATCGGCAGCAGGATCTGCGGCAGCAGCACCAGCACCATGGTCTCGGCCGGACGCATGCCGAGGGCCAGCGCGCTTTCCCGCTGGTGCTTCGGGATGGCCTTGAAGCCGCCGCGGATGATCTCCGCGCCGTTGGCGCTGCCCCAGCTGGTGAAGCTGACCAGCGCCGCGGCGAAGGGATCGAGCGACAGCCCGACCAGCGGCGCGCCGAAATAGACGAAGAGCAGGTTCACCACCAGTGGGATGTCGCGGAAGAACTCCACGAAGACCACGCTGAGGATCCGCAGGGACCGGAACCGCGAAACGGCGGCGATGCCGACCGCGAAGGAGACGGCAGTCGTCAGGAACAGCGTGGCAACGGCCAGCTGGAAGGTGACGACCAGTCCCTTCCACATCAGCGGCAGGTTTTCGATGATCAGGTCCATGGCAGCCTCACGCGGTCCGGAACGGCGCCTGCAGCACCCGTTCCAGCTGCCGCACGGAGGCCGACAGCAGCAGCACGATGACCAGGTAGATCGCGCCGATCGACACGAACATCTCCAGCGTGCGGAAATCCATGGCGACGCGGTTCATCGCCACGAAGGTCAGCTCCGCCAGCCCGATCGCCTGCAGGTAGGAGGAGTTCTTGAGCACCGAGACGGCGGTGTTCAGCATCGAGGGGATGCAGACCCGCAGCCCGATCGGCAGCGCCACCAGCCGCAGGTATAGCATCGGCTTCAGCCCCAGCGAGAACGCCGCCTCGCGCAGCCCCAGCGGCACGGCCGCGAGCCCGCCGCGGATGTTCTCGCTGTTGTAGGCCCCGCCCCAGAGCGACAGCGCCAGCACCCCCGACCAGAAGCCGCCGAGCCCGAGCCCGAGCGAGGCCAGCCCGTAGAAGATGAAGTAGATCTGCACCAGAAGCGGCGTCGAACGCATGAAATGCACATAGCAGGAGGCGACCTGCGACAGCACCGGCACGCGGAACACGCGCAGGCAGGCGCAGAGCGTGCCGATGGCGACCGAGAAGGCGATGGAGACGAGGCTGACCAGCACGGTCATCCACAGCCCCATCATCAGATCCGGGGTGGCGCCCCAGATGTAGGGAAAGCTGAATTGGTAGGTCATGGCAGGCCTTCCGGAACCGGGAGCGCGGCAGGACGGACGGCCCGCGCGGAGCCGTCCGGATCCGGGCTTACTGGGTCGGCATCTTCGACATGTCCCAGAAGTTCAGCTTCACCTCCAGGTTCTCGTCATCGGCATATTCCTTGAACCAGGCCGCATAGAGGCCCTCCGCGGCCATCCGGTCGAGCGACGCGTTCACATAGGCCAGCCATTCGGTCTCGCCCGGCCGCACCGCGGCGCCGCGGGTGCCGATCTTGTAGGACTCGTCCATCAGCCGGATGCGCGGGTTGTTGGCGACCAGCGACATCAGCACCGGCGTGTCGTGCGCGTAGCCGGCAACGCGGTCCTGCATCAGCGCCTGGACGCTGTCGGACACGCCGTCGAGCAGCAGCATCTGCACGTCGGGATAGTTTTCCTCGAAATACGGGATCTGCCAGGCGCCCTTGATGAAGGCGACGGTCGATCCTTCGAGCTCGGCCAGCGAATTTGCCGGATTGTCGGCCTTCACCACGACGCCGGAAGAGGACCAGGCATAGGGATGGGTGAAATCGACGACTTCCTCGCGCTCGGCATTGATGCCCATGGTGGCGATGATCAGGTCGATCTTGCTGCCCAGCAGCGCCGGGATCCGGTTGGAGCCGGTGACGCAGACGATCTCGGCTTCGGCATCCTCGCCGAAGGCATATTTGGCGATCTGGTGCGCCATCGAGACCTCGACCCCGATCGGCGTGCCGGAATTGTCGAGAAAGCCTTCCGGCGGATAGTCGCATTTGGTGCCGACGCGGATCTTGCCCGCATCCGCGATCGCGGCGGGCAGCTCCGGCATTTCCTGGGCGCGCAGCGGCGCGGCGTGCAGGAGCAGGGCAGCGGCGGCCGCGGCCATAGCGGTGCAGGCCGTGCGGCGGAAAGCGGAAGCGGCGGGCGGGGAGGCGTTCGTCGTTTGGGCGTTCACGGGAGTCTCCATGCTGGACACCGGACGGCCGGGCCGTCCGCAGCCAGCAAGGGGCCATGACCGGGCGCGATGCGCCGGTTTCCCGCGGCTGGCTGATGATGATTGCTGTCTGTCGCGGCGCTCTGCGGCACCTTCTCCGGCGATCATTCGGGTGATAGGGCATGAAGTCAAAGCACAAATGGGCTTGAAGTTATAACCACATCTTATGGGGTATCGACCGATGTCAGAGATCCGCCCGACCCACCGCCAGATCGAGGCCTTCCGCGCCGTCATGGTGGCTGCCTCGGTCACGGAAGCTGCGCGGATGCTCTCCGTCTCGCAGCCCGCCGTGTCGAAGATCCTCGGCCAGCTCGAAGCCGCGCTCGGCTTCGCGCTCTTCGAGCGCCGGCAGGGCGGGCTGAAGCCGACCGATGCCGCCTTCGCGCTCTATACCGAGGTGGAGCGCTCGTACAGCGGGCTGGAGCGGGTCGCCCGCGCGGCGCTGCGCATCCGCAACCGCTCCGCCGGGCGGCTGCGGATCGCGGCGCTGCCGACCTTCTCGCTGGCCTTCCTCGGGCGGGTCGTCATCCGGATGCGGGCCGAGCATGCCGACGTGCAGCTGTCGATGCAGAACTACAATTCCGAGGAGGTCGTGGATTTCGTCGCGGCGGGCCTGTGCGACCTGGGCTTTGCCATGACGCCGGTGGACCGCACCCGGGTCGAGGTCGGAGCGCTGATGTCCGTGCCGTCCTTCTGCATCCTGCCGCCCGGGCACCGGCTCTCCGCGCAGCCGCGGGTCTCGGTGCGCGACCTCGAGGGCGAGGAATTCATCGCCACTTCCGAGGGCACGTCGAGCCGCCTGCGGACCGACGCGCTGTTCGACTCGATGAACGTGACGCGGCGGATCAATGTCGATGCGCGCTGGTCGGCCACCATTTCCGAGCTGGTGGAATCCGGCCTCGGCATGTCGATCGTCGATGCCTTCGCGGCCTGGCAGTTCGCCCGCCGCGGCGGCACCGTGCGTCCCTTGGCGGAGAACCTGGATTTCACCTTCGTCTGCGTGCAGCCGCGCCAGGCCGGGCGCAGCGGACTCGCGCAGATCTTCCTGGACATCTTCGGCGAGGAACTGGCCGCCTTCCGGCAGAGCTGCAACGACACCGCATCCTGGCACCGGGACTAGCGGGCTCCGGTCTGCGGCCCCCGCCTGCCGAAGCGTCCATCGGCACGCATACGGCACGGGCCAGCGAAGAGCCGGCAAGCGCGCTCCCTGCGTGCTGGGACGCTTGCGGAAGCGAAGCTCCGGAATGCCGTCATCCCGCAGGTCATGGCGCCGAAATGCTCCGCCCGATGCGAGGACGCGGCCGGCCGCAACATCACGCTCCAGGCCGCGCCGGACACGGGATCGCGGCCCCGGCGGCCGCTCCGCGCGAGGGACCGGCAAGGAGCGGTGTCGGCGCCAGGACGCTCGGGTCTTCGGCCGGCTCATCGCGCCTCCGGCTCGCGGGCCGGACTGCCTTTCCCCGGGACTGGCCCGGCCATCGGCGCCGCTCCCCGTCCCGGCGCTACCTGGAAGGATAGGCGCCGGCGCCGAGCGCGACCTGCACGGTGGCCCATTGGACGGCAAGGTCGCGCACCGATCCGGCGAGGCTCTGGCGCGCATTGGCCAGCGTCTGGTCGTCGCCGATCAGATCCGACAGCTCGATATCCCCCGCCTCGTAGGCGCCGCGCGACAGCCGCGCGGCCTCGGCATAGGATTGCACGGCAGTTTCGCGCAGCGCCGTCTCGCGGCGCAGCCTCGTCCAGCTTGCATGGGCCGTCTCGACATCCTCCACCGCGCCGAGGATTGCGGCCCGCCAGTCGATCTCGGCCTGCCGCGCCAGCGACACCGCCTGGTCGCGGTTCGCCCTCAGCCGCCCCTGCGACAGCACCGGCAGCGACAGCGAGGGGCCGAAGCTCCAGCTCTGCACCGCGGACTGGCTGACCGTGCCGCCAAGGGTGACCGAGGGCAGAAGCTCCGCCTCCGCCACGCCGATATCCGCCGTCGCGGCGATCAGTGCCTGCTCGGCGGAGCGCACGTCGGGGCGGTTGCGCAGCAGCTCCGCCGGGATGCCGGTGGCAATGCCGCCATGCGCCCGCGGCTGTGCCCGCCCGGCCTGCATCTCCGCGACCAGCGGCTTCGACGGCTCGCCCAGAAGCGTGGCGATGGCATGGACCTGCGCCAGGAAGCTTGCCTCCAGCCCCGGAAGCTCCGCCTCGGCGCCGTTCACCGAGGCCCGGGCCAGCACCTGGTCGTAGCGCGTCGCCGCGCCTGCCGCCACCTTGGCTTCGGTCATCGCCAGCGTTTCGCGGCGGAGCTGGATGTCCTGCCGCGACAGCGCCAGCGCCTCCTGGTAGTAGCGCGCATCGACATAGGCGCCGACCAGCGCGGACAGATAGGCCAGCCGCACCGTGCCCGCATCGGCCCGCGCCGCCTCCAGATCCGCCGCTGCCGATTGCCGCCCCCGGCGCAGCCCGCCGAAGAGGTCGATCACCAGATCCGCCGAGAGCCCGCCGCTACGCGTGTCCGCCATGGCCGCGCCCTCGCTGTCGGAGCGGGTCCAGGCGGCATTGGCATCGCCGGAGACGGCGGCATTGGCGCCGGTCGCGCGCAGCGCCGCTTCCGCCCCGCGGATCCGCTCCAGCGCGGCGGCAATGTCCAGGTTCTGCGTCAGCCCGCGCTCCACCAGCCCGTCGAGCATCCCGTCGCCGTAGCTCTCCCACCAGCGCCGTGCCGCGACCTCGCCGATCGCCGCGCCGTCCCCCTCGGCATAGCCCGCGGGCAGAACCGCCGCCGGGCGGACATAGTCCGGCCCGACCGGCGCGCAGGCCGCGGCGAGGAGGGCGAGGCAGAGGATCGGGCGGGTCATGGGGACGTCCTTTCCGGGGCGCATCTGGGTCATGGTCAATCGCGGCTCAGCGCGGCCACCGGGTCGAGCCGCGCCGCGGCGCGCGCCGGGAGGTAGCCGAAGGTGATGCCGATGGCGGTGGAGGACAGGAAGGCGGCGGCCACCGAGAGCCCCGAGAAGCTCAGCCTGAGACCGTCCGACAGCATGACCGCCGCCTGCCCTCCGCCGAACGCCAGCGCGATGCCGAGGACGCCCCCGGAGAGGCAGACCAGCACGGCCTCGATCAGGAACTGCGCGACGATGTCGGAGCGGCGCGCGCCGATGGCGATGCGGACGCCGATCTCGCGGGTGCGCTCGGTGACCGAGACCAGCATGATGTTCATCACCCCGATCCCGCCCACGACCAGCGAGATCACCGCGATGGCGGCGACGAGCAGCGTCATGGTGCGCGTGGTGGAGGTCAGCGTCTCGCGGATCGTGTCGCTGTTCTGCAGGAAGAAATCCTGCGTTCCGTGGCGCTGCGCCAGTAGCGCGGTGATGGCGGACTGCGCGCTGTCCATGTCCGATCCGTCGGCGACCTGGACGGTGATGCTGTCGAGATAGCGCTGCCCCGAGACCCGGCCCATCACCGTGGTGTAGGGCAGCCAGACATTGAGCGATTCCGGCCCGAAGGCGGCGCCGGACGAGCGCACCACGCCGATGATCCGCACCGGCACGTTTCCCAGCCTCAGCGTCTGTCCGACCGCCTCGCCATCCGTGCCGAAGAAGGTGTCGCGCGTGTCCTCGTCGATCACCGCCACCTGGGCCAGCCCGGTGATGTCGGCGGCATCGAACAGGCTGCCCTCGATGGTCGCATAGGAGCGCAGGGCGAAATAGTCGTTGGTCACGCCGCTGGCCGAGACCGTCGCCTCGGTGCCTGCCCGGCTGCCGGCTAGGCTGGAGGACACCGCCGGGGAGACCCCCGCGGCATATGGTTCGGCGGCGATGGCCGCGGCATCGGACGGAACCAGCGTCTCGATCCGCCCGGCATGGCGCGCGCCGAACCCGGACCCCGCCCGCACCGTGATCGTGTTGGTGCCGAGCGAGGAGATGTTCTCCAGCACCTTTTCCTGGCTGCCTGCGCCGAGCGCCACGACCAGCACCACCGAGGCGATGCCTATGATGATACCGAGCATGGTCAGGAAGCTGCGCAGCCGGTGCGCCATCATCGCCGCCAGCGCCATGCGCGCCGCCTCGGCCATGCGCATCAGACCGGCGAACCGCGCCGCCGGGCGGGGCGGCGCCCCGGCGGACGGAGCGGCAAGGTCGGCGCGGCCGCTGTCGGCGATGACGCGGCCGTCGCTGATCTCGATGGTGCGGTGCGCGTGCGCCGCGACCTTGGGGTCATGCGTCACCATGACGATCGTGTGGCCGCTCGCGTTCAGCTCCAGCAGGAGCCCGATCAGCTCGGCGCTGCTTTTCGTGTCCAGCGCGCCGGTGGGCTCGTCGGCCAGGATCACCTCGCCGCCATTCATCAGTGCGCGGGCGACCGAGACCCGCTGCTGCTGCCCGCCCGACAGTTCCGAGGGGCGGTGATCCAGCCGCCCGCCCAGCCCCAGCCGGGCCAGGAGCTCCCGCGCCCGCGCGCGCCGGGCACTCCGCGCCTCGCCTGCATAGATGGCGGGGATCTCGGCATTGCCGGTGGCATCGAGATCGCCGAGCAGCTGGTAGCGCTGGAAGATGAAGCCGAAATGCCCGCGCCGGAGCGCCGCCTGCGCTTCGGGCGGCAGCGCGCCGACATCCTGCCCGCGGAACCGGTAGGTGCCTTCCGAGGGCCGGTCGAGCAGGCCGAGGATGTTCATCAGCGTGGTCTTGCCCGAGCCCGAGCTGCCGATGATCGCGACCAGCTCGCCGGGGAAGATGTCGAGATCGACCCCGTCGAGCACGCGCACGGTCTCGCGCCCGGCAGCGTAGCTGCGGGACACCCCGCGCACGGAAATCAGCGGCTCCTGCATGGCGCGGCCTCAGAACATCGGCGGCGGGCCCATGCGCCGCCCGCCGCCATCCGCCGGTGGGGCGTCCGGAGCGCTGCCCGTGACCACCAGGTCGCCTTCGTCCAGCCCGGCGCTGATCTCGGTGGTGACCTTGTCGCTGAGCCCGGTTTCGACGGTGCGCGGCCGGGCCGCGCCGGTGCCCGGATCGAAGACCTGCACCACCTGCCCCTGCGGCCCGCCGGAGACGGCGGCGGCGGGCACGGTCAGCACGTCCACGGCGCGCTCCAGCAGGATGGAGACCTCGGCCGTCATGCCGATCCTCAGCCGCCCGTCCGCATTCCCGACGGCCAGCAGGGCGTTGTAGTAGATGGCGCTGTCGCCGTCGATCGTGTCGCTGTCGGCGATTTCCTCCGGGGCGGGCTCGATTTCCGCCACCGTGGCGGCAAAGGGCTCGCCCGGCGCGCCGAGCGTCGTGAAGCTCGCCTCCTGCCCCGGCGCGACCTTCATCACGTCGGCCTCCGAGACCTCCGCCTTCACGATCATGGTCGACAGGTCCGCGATCTTGACGATGGTGGGCGCCGATTGCGCGGCATTCACCGTCTGGCCCTGCTTGACCACCACGGCGACCACTGTGCCGGTGATCGGCGAGGTGATCCGCGTGCGTTCCAGCGCCACCTTCGCGGTCGAGAGCGTGACCTCGGCGCTGGATTTCTGCGCCGCCAGCGCGTCCAGCTCGGCCTCGCAGACGCGCACGTCGGCGGTCGCGCTCTCGATGTCCTCGTCGGTGGCGTAGCTCCCGGCCTTCAGCCGTTCGAGCCGCGCCAGGGACTCGCGCGCATGGTCGAGCGTCGCCTGGGTCGAGGCGATCTGCGCGGCGAGATTGGCCAGCGACGCCTCGGCCTGCAGCACCTCGTTCTGCTGGTCCTGGCTGTCGATCTGCGCGATCAGGTCGCCCTCCGCCACGCGGTCGCCGAGATCGACGGCCAGCGTCTCCACCTGCCCCGAGACCCGCGCGCCGACGCTGACGAGCCGGCTGGCCTCCAGCATCCCCGAGGCCAGCACAGACCGCGTGACGGTGCCGCGCTCGGCATGGGCCAGCTGCGGCGGCGCTTCGGACGGCGCAGGGCGCAGCAGAGCCGGCGCCGCAGCCCCGCCAAGGGCGGCCACCAGGATCAGGGCAGGCAGAAGCCGTTTCATCGCGGGTCTCCGGCAGGGACCGGGCGGGGGCACGGCCCCGCGCCCGGCACGGCGGTCAGTTCAGCAGCGCGCTGGCGAGGCCGACAACGGCGAGGATCTTCAGCGTGCTGCTGTCGACGCGCACGACCTGGTCATCGATCACGCGGTATTCCTGGCCCTTCGGCGGGGCCTTCAGCTGGCCATGCGCCGGGGGCTGCACCTGTCGGCCGGCCTTGGCGCTGTCGCCGACATGGGGCGCCGCGTGGGCGCTGCCCTGCTTCTGGCCCTTTGCCTGCGGCTTGGCCTGATCCTTATGGCCCTGCTGCTTGGCGGCATTGCCGGCCGCCTGGCCCTGCGGCTGCACGCAGTGCTGCTCGCCGGGCTTACAGGCCGGCTGCTGGCCGCCCTGCGACTGGGCGAAGGCGGCCGGGGAGAGCGCCAGGGTCAGGACCGCGGCAGCGGCGGCTAGAGATGCGAAACGGGCCATGGGTCGGCTCCTTCGTAGGTTGCTCGTTGTTCTTGTCCGGAAGCGGCCCCGTCCGCGCGGCGGGACCGGTCGGCCGGTGCCGGGATGCGGCTGTTGGCGGTGCGTTCCGCCGCAGCCCTGCAGTCCCGGCATGGCGACAGGACCCGAGATAGCCCGCCTCCTTGTCCCGGCTTGGTCCGGCGCGTGACGAAAGGTTTCCGGGGGGCGGAGATTTGCAAACGAATGTTGCTGGCGGCCTGGCAGCAAGCTTTTGCCGCAAATCGGTTTTCCGGCCGCGCCTTGCAGGCGCCGCGTCCGCCAGCGCGACCTCGGACGCCTTTCGCGCGATCGACATGGCGGCAGGGTGCAGGGAAAGACGGTGGCGCCTTGGCTGCCGCCTGGCCGAGCGCCGCTTCAAGACGCCCGGCGGTCGCATGCCTGGCCCCGTGACTGCGGCGCGATCTGGCATGGCCGGCAATCTCCGGCGGTCCGGACCCCGCTGGGGGATGCTGGTCCCGTCCTTGAGCCTGCGGCGTTCCGGCGGCGGGGGCGCCCTGCCCCATCTCGCCCGCGGCAGAAAGCTGGCGGCAACCGCGGTTCACCCTGGACGGTTCGCGCAGCGGCAGGCGGACGTGGACGCTCTGGCGCAAGGCCGGAGCACGGCCGGGAGCCGCCCGGCCAGGGTCCGAGGATGATTGTCCGATCCACTGCGCGGTCGCGGCGATTGCAGTGACCGCCAGGGAACCCTTCGCGGTCTTCTCCCAGTGGTTCGCCGCGCGGCGAACCTGCTTGCGATTGGTGACGCAAGGCGATGCCCCTGGTGATCGTGCAGCCACCGGGTTTCCCGGCAGGGACGGGCCACAGCGGCAAATCCGGACCAAGGACGGAACCCGATGGCCAAACCCGTGACGGAGTTCCGCTCGGTTGCGCTGAGAAGTGCCGATATGTGGCCCGATGCCGATTTCGCGGACACGAAGATAGGATCGCGATCAGGAGACCGGCGACAGAAGATGAAGGGACGAACGTTCGGCAAGGAGGTCAAGATCTTGGCCGTTGGGCTGGTGCAGGACCGCGGTGTCGCCGTGGTTCAGGCCAGTCGGGATCTCGATGTTGCAGGGAGCGTCCTGGGGCGCTGGATCAGGGAGTCCAGCGCCGCTCCCGCCATGGGTTTCGCGGGCCATGGCCTGCAACGCGCCGCGCTGGCCGAGATTGGAGCCCTGGAGAAGGGGGTCGCCACGCTGAAGGCGGAGCGGGACATCCCAAGGAGGGCGGCGGCGTTCTTCGCGCGGGAAGCGGCATGACATTCGCTTTAGTAGCGCGGCACCGGCATATCTGGCCTGTCCGCTGGAACTGCGGGGTGGCGGATGACCTTGCCCCCGGCTCCCGGACTGGGGGTCACATTATTCCCGGAAAGAGGGATCCCACATGAGCCGCCAGCCCCGCCGCCGCTTCGCCGCCGGGTTCAGGGAGCAGGCCGTCGCGCGCCTGTCCGGACCGGGCTCCACGCAGGCCGACGTCGCGCTCGGGCCCGGCCGGGGCGATCCGCAGGCTGCAGGCCGGGGCTGCCGAGCTGTCCGGCCTCCGCCGCCCGAAGGAAGAGGCGGAGTTCATGCGGACGGCGAAGCCGTGAAGGACACGCTCGCCTCCATCGCCGCCCGCGCCTTGGCACACGCTGTCATCGCGCGGCCCGCCCGCCCGGACGGGTCGCGCTCGGGGGCGCGCTGTGCCGGGTGCATTCCGTGCGCCTGGGCCGGTTCCAGCCGTGGCGCGCCAGGCCGCGCGGGACGGCCTTCTTCCCGGGATGCGGGCGATCTTCGAGGCCAGCCATCGGCGTTATGGCGCGCCGCGCAGCCGCCATCGCGGCGCCGCCGCCCATCGGGCTCGGACCGGTGGCGCCGCGACGGGCAACTCCGGGTGACCTGGCCGGCGCCGAGCTCCGCGGTCAAGGCATCCGGGCGGCAAGAAAGGCGGCCGCCAAGCTGATGAAGGAGCGGGCCTTTGTCCGCCGTCGCCAGCGGCGCCCGGACCGGTGGTGCAGCCGCTGGCAGCTCCGGGGGCACCGGCGGGCGATATCCGTCCGCTGCACCGGGGCTGCCGCGTTCCGCGGACGACGGACAGCCGGCACGATCTCGGGGTCTAGCTGGTTCGCGCCAGCGGGCCGGATGATCCGGAGGCGCAGAACGCGCCGGACCTTCCGAGACGCAATTTCCGGGCTTCGGAGCCGAGCCGCATCTGGCTCGCCGGCATCAGCGCCGCCAATGGTTGCTCGAACCGGTGGCGCAACCTTGGCAACTGCCCACTGGCGAGTGGTCGGCCCTGCCTGGCGGCGGTCAAGGAGGTCGCCATCGTGGCGCCGCTGGGCCGAGACCGATGGCGAACGCCGCCATGGAGATCGCCGGCCTCTCCCGGCAATTGCACGCAATCGCCTGCCGGGCGGCGGGCCGATGTCCGGCCGCCTGAAGGGCAGCCCCGCGGCCGGCGCGATGCGCATGGCGCTGCGGAACCGCCGGCCGGGGCCGGGGCCGGCCTGCCATTCCGGTCGCGCCGCGAGGCCAAGGCGGCCCTGTCCGGGTGCATCGCGAACTTCTGCAACCGCCTGCGCCGCCACCCGAGCACCGGCTGCCGGAGGCCCGAGCAGGCAGGGATCGGCATGGCCGCCAAGATGGCCACATGGTGAATATCGGCCCAGGCCGGAATCCGGGGGGCTAGGTCACCGCGCCCTTGGAGCCGCGATGCGGAATGGTCACCTCCATTGTTCGGCGGGCTTTCGCGGCGCTGCCGGTCCCCCGGTCCCGTCTCGCTCTGGCGGCGCGGAAGGGTGCCGAACTGAGGTGGACAGGAAATCCGTCCAGGAGACGGATTGCCGGGCAAAGGGCACGGATCAGCTGGGCTCCGCAAGCTCCGGCAGGTTCGCCGCAAGGCCCTTCGCCAGCGGGCTTGAACCGGTGGCGCCACACTGGCTCACCCCGGCCGAGCGGCAGCTCCGGAAGGACCTTGAGGGTCAGGCAGTCCTGGACTTCCTTCGCCGGGGAAATCATTCTCCGGACGACTTGCCGGGCCTCCTCATTCATCATGCGGCTGCTGGCCGCCGCGCCGTCCGGACGGCACAGCTTCCGACTGCGTGGAGCGATCGGACCAGTGGGTCCGCGACCCGCGCTGCTTCAAAGCCTCGCTCGCCGTCGCGCTCGGACCGGTGGCGCGCAAAGGCGCGCAAGCCGCGCCGGTTGGAGGTCTTGCTGGCCGTCTTCGGAGCCCTGCGCGTGCCTTCCGGCTAATGCATTGGCATCACGAAGCGAATCCCCGACCCTCTGTGCAACAAGGCCCGTATCCATGCCGGAATCAGAACTTGCCGCCCTATCGGTTCTGCGTCTCCTCCAGCCGCCTGCAGGCCGCGCGCAGGTGATCGCGCATCATCTTGTGCGCGGCCGAAAGCGGCCGGTCGGCATTGGTGAGGATCGCGATCGGCATCCGCGTCACCGGGCGGAAGGGGCGCACCGCGACGCCCGGGAAATCCTCCCAGGGCACCAGACCGTCGAGGATGGCGATGCCGAGGCGCTGGCGCACGAAGGGATAGGCGGTCATCGAGACGTCGATCTCGATGGCCGGCGCATAGCTCATCCCCTCGGCCCCGGCGACGCCGGCCAGCGCCCGGCCCGGCAGCGTGTTCACGCGGTAGGAGATCAGGGTTTCCTCCGTGAGGTCGGGGAAGCGGATCTCGGGCTTCGCCGCCAGCGGATGGTCCTGCGGCATCAGGCAGACCATCTCGGCATGGCCCACCGTCTCGACCTCCAGATCGTGCACCGGCTGGTTGTTCATCGCCACCGCCAGCGTCGCGTCGTTGTTCCTGAGCATGTCGACCATGTTGAGATAGGGCGCGATCAGCGAGCGCACGATGATCTCGGGATGCTCGTCGCGGAAGGCGGCCATGGCATGGGGCACGATCGACAGCGAGGGCGGCGTCGAGGCGGCCAGCCGCACCAGCCCGGTGCGGCCGTGGCGCATGTCCACCGTCCGGCGGCGCAGCGCGCCGAGCTCCGAGAAGATGCGCTCGGCTTCCGGGTAGAGCTCCTCGGCCTCCTGGGTCGGCACCAGCCGGCCCTTGACGCGGTTGAATAGCTTGAAGCCCAGCTCGTCCTCGGCATGCAGCAGCACCTGGCTGAGCGCGGGCTGCGAGATGTTCAGCATGGCCGCCGCCCCGGTCACCGTGCCGCAGCGCATGATCATGCAGAAGACTTCCAGCTGGCGCGCGCGCATGGGAGGGACCTCATAGTTTTGCCTTATGGGCTATTAGGCAGGTCGTCTTGGACAAGGCAAGCCGCCCCGCCGAAGCTCGCGCCAAGTTGCTGCCGGAGACCGAAAGATGACCGCCCCCCTGCCCGAATCCGCTCCCTATTGGTGGGAGGCCGCGCGGCCCGCGCCTCTGCCCGAGCTGCCGCTTCCCGAGACTGCCGACGTGGTGATCGTGGGCGCGGGCTATGCCGGGCTGGGCGCGGCGATCCCGCTGGCGCGGGCGGGCCGGTCGGTGGTGGTGCTGGAGGCACGCGATCCCGGCTTCGGTGCATCCTCGCGCAACGGCGGCATCACCAGCGGGAACCTGCGCCCTTCGCTCGACGAACTGAAGGCGCGCTTCGGCGAGACCGGCGCCATCGCGATCGAGGCCGAGAGCAAGGCGGCGCGCGAGGATCTGTGGCGCTTCATCGAAGAGGAACAGATCGACTGCGATTTCGCCCTGACGGGCCGCTTCTCCGGCGCGCTGACCCCGGAGCTCTACGAGGTCAAGGCGCGGGCTGCCGAGGCGCTGGCCAAGCGGCTGGGGATCGAGAGCTTCCCGGTGCCGAAGGACGAGGTCCGCAACCATATCGGCACCGATTTCTACTGCGGCGGCGAAGTGCGTATGGATATCGGCGGGCTGCATCCGGCCAAGCTGGTCGCGGGGATGATCCGCGTCGCGCTGGCGGCCGGGGCGCAGATCCACGGGCAGACGCCGGTCACCGCGATGGCACCGCAGGCGGGCGGGCATCTGGTGGAAACGGCGCGCGGGACGATCCGCGCCCGCGAGGTGGTCGTCTGCACCAACGGCTATACCGACAAGGGCGACCCCTGGCTGCGGCAGCGGCTGGTCGCGGTGCGCTCGCGCATCATCGCCACGGAACCGCTGGCGCCCGAGGTGATGGAGCGGCTCTTCCCCACCCGCATGATGATGTCGGACGCGCGAAAGCTCAGCTACTACTACCGCCCCTCGCCCGATTTCACCCGCGTGCTCTTCGGCGGGCGCGACTCCACCTTGGCGGGCGAACCGGCCGGCCCGACGCGGCATCTGGCGCGGCAGCTGGCCATGATCTTCCCCGAACTCGACGGCGTGCGGCTGACCCATAGCTGGCAGGGCCATGTCGCGATGAACCGGGACATGCTGCCGCGGGTTTTCGACCATCAGGGCCGCCATTACGCGACGGGGTTCTGCGGGTCGGGGGTGGTCTGGGCCCGCTGGGCCGGGCAGAAGGCGGCGCTGGCCCTGCTGGGCGAAACCGGGGGCGATACCAGCTTCCGCTTCCGGCCGCCGAAACTGGTGCCGGTGCTGGGCGGAAAAGCCTGGTTCATGCCCGGCGTCTTCGCATGGTACGGAGCACAGGACCGCAAGATGCTGAAAGGCCGGACATGACCGACATTCCCCTGATCGCCGCGCAAGGTGCCGAAATCCCGCAGATCGGGCTGGGCACCTGGCAGCTCCATGGCGAAGTGCTGGACGGTGCTGTGGCCGCCGCGCTGGAGGCCGGCTGCCGCCATTTCGATACCGCGCCGCGCTACGAGAACGAGGCCGACCTGGGCAGCGCGCTGCGCAAGGCCGGGGCGGAGCGGGACCGGATTTTCCTGACGACCAAGGTCTGGTGGACCGATCTGGCGCCCGCGGACCTGATCCGGTCCGCCGAGAAGAGCGTCGAGACGCTGGGCATGGGCCCGGTCGACCTGCTGCTGGTGCATTGGCCAAACCCGGCGATCCCGCTGGAGGGCACGATGGAAGCACTGGCCAAGGCGAAGGAGATGGGTCTGGCCGCGCATGTCGGCGTGTCGAATTTCGGCCCGGAGCGGCTGAAGAAGGCCGCTGCCGCCTGCCCCGCGCCGCTGGCGGTGAACCAGTGCGAATACCATCCGCAGCTCGACCAGTCCGCGCTGATCGCCACCTGCCGCGAGCTGGGCATCGCCTTCGAAGCCTATGCACCCCTGGGCAGCGGTGCCCTGCTGGCCGATCCGGTCCTCGGCGAGATTGCCGGACGTCTGGAGCGCAGCCCGGCGCAGGTCCTGCTGCGCTGGCATCTGCAGCAGGGCGTGATCGCCATTCCGCGCTCGTCCAATCCGGGCCGGGCCGCGCAGAACTTCGCGGTCACGGATTTCGAGCTGTCCGACGCGGACATGGCGGCGCTCCACGCGCTTGCCACGCCGGAGGGCCGCCATTTCAACCCGGACTGGGTCGAGAACTGGGATTGATTTCCGCGGGGCGCGCCGCGCGCGCGCGCCCCGACGCCCTCACGCCGCGCGGTTCACGCCCAGGAAGCTCTGCAGCTCCGGCGTCTGCGGATTGGCGAAGACCTCCTCCGGACGGCCGATCTCGTGGACGCGGCCCTGGTGCATGAAGACCACGCGCGAGCAGACGTCGCGGGCGAAGGCCATCTCGTGCGTCACCATCAGCAGCGTCATGCCCTCGGCGGCGAGCCCGCGGACCACCTGCAGCACCTCGCCGACCAGTTCCGGGTCGAGCGCCGAGGTGATCTCGTCGCACAGCAGCGCCATCGGCTCCATGGCAAGCGCCCGGGCGATCGCGACGCGCTGCTGCTGCCCGCCGGACAGCTGGTCCGGGAAGGCGTCGAACTTCTCGGCCAGCCCGACGCGCTCCATCATCTTGCGGGCCATCGCCTCGGCTGCCGGCTTGGCGGTCTTCTTGACGACTTGCTGGGCCAGCATGACGTTCTGCCCGGCGGTCTTGTGCGGGAAGAGGTTGAACTGCTGGAAGATCATCCCGACCTTGAGCCGCAGTGCGCGCAAATGGGCCTCGTCCTCGGCCAGCTTGGCGCCATCGACGGTGATCGAGCCGCCGTTGATGGTCTCCAGCCCGTTGATGCACCGCAGAAGCGTGGACTTGCCCGAGCCGGACTTGCCGATGATGGCGATCACCTCGCCCTTCTCGACCTCGAGGTTGATGCCCTTCAGCACCTCGACCTCGCCATAGCTCTTGCGCAGTTCCTCAATGGCGATGAGCGACATTCATTTTCCTTTCGAGAATGCGGGCGACCTGCGAGAGCGGGAAGCAGAGGGCGAAATAGATCAGGGCGACGAGCCCGTAGACGGTGAAGGGCTGGAAGGTGGCGTTGGTCAGCACGGTCCCGGCCTTTGACAGCTCGGTGAAGCCGATGATCGAGGTCAGCGCCGTGCCCTTGACCACCTGGACCGAGAAGCCGACGGTCGGCGGGATCGCGACCTTCAGCGCCTGCGGCAGGATGATGTGGCGCATCTGTTCGACATAGGTCATGCCGAGCGAGGCGGAGGCCTCCCATTGGCCCTTCGGAATCGCCTCGACGCAGCCGCGCCAGATTTCGACGAGGAAGGCGGCGGTCCAGAGGATCAGCGCGATCCCGGCGGCAAGCCATGGCGGCACATCGATGCCGAAGAGGCCGAGGCCGAAGAAGGCGAGGAAGAGCTGCATCAGCAGCGGCGTGCCCTGGAAGACCTCGGTATAGAGCTTGACCACCGGGGGCAGCCAGCGGGTCTTGCCGATCCGCATGAAGAGGAGGAGCAGCCCGAGGAGGCCGCCGCCGATGAAGGAGACGAGGGACAGGATCACGGTCCATTGCGTCGCGAAGACGAGGTTCCGCAGGATGTCCATCAAGGTGAACTGGGTCATCGCGCGGCCCTCTTGTGCGGGAAGATCACGTGGCCGAGCCGCAGCAGCGCGAAGCGCAGCAGGATGGCAAGGCCGAGATAGATCGCGGTGGAGATGAAATAGGCCTCGAAGGCGCGGAAGGTGCGGGACTGCACGAAGTTGGCTGCATAGGTCAGGTCCTCGACGGCGATCTGGCTGACCACGGCGGAGCCCAGCATGACGATCACCACCTGGGAGGCGAGCGCCGGCCAGATCTTCTGCAGCGCCGGGATGAGCACGACATGGCGGAAGGTCTGGATCGGCGACATGGCCAGGCTTGCCCCGGCCTCGAACTGGCCCTTGGGCGTGGCTTCGATGCCCGCGCGGATGATCTCCGCGCTGTAGGCGCCGAGATTGATCACCATGGCCAGCGTCGCGGCCTCGACCTCGGTCAGGCGGAACCCCGCGGCAGGCAGGCCGAAGAAGATGAAGAAGAGCTGGATCAGGAAGGGCGTGTTGCGGATCAGCTCCACATAGGCGACGACGGCAGGCTTCAGCCAGGCCGGGCCGAGCGAGCGCGCCCAGGCACAGAAGGTGCCGAGCGCGATGCCGACCACGCCGCCGATCACGATCAGCCGGACGGTCATCAGCACCCCGTCGACGAAGACCGGCCAATAGGTCGCCAGCCACGCGAAATCGAACTGGTAATTCAAGGAAGGGCCCCCTTTGTTTGAGAACGCTCCGCCCTCCGGGAGCGGAGAGGCGGAGCGGGGGATTTGGGGAGGACCGGCCCCTGGGGGCCGGAGGTCAGAGACCGGCGGGCAGCGCCATGCCGAGCCATTGCTGCGAGATCTCGTCCAGCGAGCCGTCGGCCTTGGCGTCCTCGATGATCTTGTTGACCGCCTCGGCCAGCGCGGGCTCGCCCTCGTTGAAGCCGATGTAGCAGGGCGAGTTCTTGATCAGGAACTTCATCGCCGGCTTCTTCGGCGGGTTCTGCGCGATGATCGCGGCGGCGACGACGTTGCCGGTGGCGATGGCGTCGACCTGGCCGGAGAGGAAGGCCGAGATGGTGCCGTTGTTGTCTTCGTAGCGCTTCAGCGTGGCGCCGGCCGGGGCGATCTTGGTCAGCTCAAGGTCCTCGATCGAGCCGCGGGTGACACCGACGATCTTGCCGTCGAGATCGGCAGCATCGGCGATCGCCAGATCCTCGGGGCCGAAGACGCCGTTGTAGAAGGGCGCGTAGGGCTCCGAAAAGTCGATCACCGCGTCACGCTCGGGGTTCTTGCCCATCGAGGAGATCACGAGGTCGACCTTGCCGGTCTGCAGGAAGGGAATGCGGTTGGCGGAGGTCACCGGGACCAGCGCCAGGTCGACATTCAGCTTGGTCGCGATCAGCCGCGCCATGTCGATGTCGTAGCCCTGAGGCTTCATGTCGGTGCCGACCGAGCCGAAGGGCGGGAAGTCCTGCGGCACCGCCACGCGGATGACGCCTGCGGACTTGATGTCCTCCAGCGCGTCGGCCATCGCCATCGGCGCGGCGCAAAGGGCGGTGGCGGCGGCCAGTGCCGCGGCGAGGAAGCTGCGTTTGGTGATCATCTGTCGTCCCCGTGGGTGTGAATGAATTTCGGTCAGGTCCGGCGCGTCAGTGTCCCTGTCCGCCCGGCGCCGGGTCGAGTCGGAGGGTGTTCCTGAGGTCTTCGAGCGGATCGCGCGCATCGGGAATGCGCAGCCCCGCCTCCACTTCTTCGAGATGCGCCAGCGACAGGTCCGCGGCACGGTCCATGTCGCCCGCGATGATCGCGCCGGCGATGCCGCAATGGTCGCGGTGCGAGGCCAGCGCCCCCTCGGCCGGCTGGTAGCGCAGCGAGATGAGGATCGTACGCGCGGTGAGGTTGCGCATGATCTCCGCAAGCGGGTCGTTGCCGCCGAGCGCGATGATGCGGCAGTGGAAGTCGCCCATCAGATAGGTCAGCTGCGCCTTGTCACCGGCGTCGATCGCGGCGCGTTCCTCGGCGATATGCGCCTTGAGCCGCTCGATCTGGGCGGGGCCGAAGGGCGCGGAGGTCTTGAGGAAGCCGTATTCGACGGCGCGGCGCGCGGCGAAGACCGCTGCCGCCTCCTCGGCCGAGGGGCGGTTGACGAACCAGCCGCGGCGCGGGCGGACCGAGACGATGTGGCGGGTCTCCAGCCGGGTCAGCGCCTCGCGCACCAGCGTCCGCGACACGTGGAAGGCCTCGGCCAGCTGGTTCTCGCTCAGGCGGCTGCCCGGCGCGATCCGTCCCTCGACGATCGCCGAAAGCAGCGTCTTTTCGATCCCCTTGGGCATGTTCTGCCATCCCAGCCTTGCACATCTAACTTGTACACAAGGCTTGCACCCAAGACTGGGCAATCAGGAAGGGCTTTCCGTCCGGACAGGCATGCCTTTTTTCGGATGCAACAATATTGCGCACAGGAGCGCCGTTCTTGCCTATAGCTGCAACGGAAAATTAATAGACAGCGGGACGAGGGCGGCGCCGGCGGAAGGCCGGCCACCCCGCGCGCCTGTCCGGCAGGCAGGAAGGCCCGACTCGGCCGGCGCCGGGACTCTGTCCCGAGGGCAGCCGGGTCGGGCCCCGCCAGGCCACCAGCGGACCCGCATGGCGGCAGGCGGCGGATCAGGCCGGGGCGAAGGAGTCCCGGTAGGCCTCGCGCAGCACGTTCTTCTGCACCTTGCCCATCGTGTTGCGCGGCAGCTCGTCCAGGATCACGTAGCGGCGGGGGTGCTTGAACCGCGCCAGCCCCTTGGCCACCGTGGCCTCGATCGCCGCGATGTCGGGCGTCTCGCCCTTGCGCGGCACCAGCACCGCGAGCACGGTCTCGCCGAAATCGGGATGCGGCACGCCGATCACCGCGCTTTCCAGCACGCCGGGCTGCTCGTCGAGCACGAGCTCGATCTCCTTGGGATAGATGTTGTAGCCGCCCGAGATGATCAGGTCCTTGCCGCGCCCGACGATGGTGACGTAGCCGTCCGGATCGATCATGCCGAGATCGCCGGTCAGGAAGAACCCGTCCTCGCGCAGCTCGGCGGCGGTTTTCTCGGGCATCTGCCAGTAGCCCTTGAAGACGTTCGGACCGCGCACCTCGATCATGCCGACCTCGCCCTGCGCCAGCGCAGCGCCGGTTTCGGGGTCGGTGACCTTCAGCTCCACCCCGGGCAGCGGCATGCCCACGGTGCCGGCCCGGCGCTCGCCATCATAGGGGTTCGAGGTGTTCATGTTGGTCTCGGTCATGCCGTAGCGCTCGAGAATGCGGTGCCCGGTCCGGGCTTCGAAGTCGCGGTGGGTCTCTGCCAGCAGCGGCGCGGAGCCGGAGACGAAGAGGCGCATGCCCTTGGCCAGGTCTCCGGTGAAGCGGGGATCGGACAGCAGGCGGGTGTAGAAGGTCGGCACGCCCATCATCGCGGTAGCCTGCGGCAGGGCCGCGAGGATCTGGTCGAGGTCGAACTTCGGCAGGAAGATCATCGTTCCGCCCGCGGCCAGCATCACGTTGGTCGCCACGAACAGCCCGTGGGTGTGGAAGATCGGCAGCGCGTGGATCAGCACGTCCTGCCCGGTGAAGCGCCAGTGCTCCACCAGCGTCAGCGCGTTCGACAGCAGGTTGTCCTGGGTCAGCATCGCGCCCTTCGACCGGCCCGTCGTGCCGGAGGTATAGAGGAACGCGGCCAGATCCCCGCCCGTCCGCGCCACGGTTTCGAAATCGGCGGGCATGGCCCGGGCGATCTCCGCGAGCGTGCCCGAGCCGTCGGCATCCAGCGTCTCCAGCCGGGCGCCGCAGCGGGTGGCCATTTCCGACAGCGAACCCTCCTTGGCGCCGTCGCAGACCAGCAGCTTCGCCCCGGAATTCGTCACGAAATAGTCGAGCTCATCGGCGGTATAGGCGGTGTTCAGCGGCAGGAAGATCACCCCGGCCTGCGCGGCGGCGGCATAGAGCGACAGCGCCTCGGGCGATTTCTCCACCTGCACGGCCATGCGGTCGCCCGGCTCCAGCCCGCAGGCCGCCAGCGCATGGGCCATGCGCGCGGCGCGGCGCAGGAACTCGGCATAGCTGACCGTGCTGCCGTCGGCGAGCTGCAGGAACGGACGGGTGCTGCCCGCATGTTTCCCGAAGAGCGTGTCGTAGAGCGGATTAGCCATCTGTCTTTTCCCTGGCTCTGGAGGTCTCGTTATGGGCGGCGAGCGCCCGGACGGGCTGCGAAGCGGCGATCTCGCCCCGCTGGGCATAGGCCTCGTGGTTCGGGGTCACCTTTGCAAGGTCGTAGAGATAGTTGACCATGGCCCCTCCCGATTGCGCCAGCCCGTTCGGCGAGGTATCGGCACCGCCATGCACCGCATGGACCTGCGCGCCGTTGCCCAGGTGGAAGCGCGCCACCGGATCGGCAGGCTTGCCGTCGGGCCGCCTTGCATGCAGCAGGTAGCGTGCCGCCAGCGCCCGCATCCGTGCGTGGTCCTGCGGATCGTGCTCCAGCCCCTCCGCCTCTATCCAGCGCATCAAGCCGGGGATCGGCGAGAGGGTGACGAAGGTCTTCAGCCCCGGCAGCTCCGCGGCGAGATCCGCGGCGACCTGCTTGATCAGGAAATTGCCGAAGCTGATCCCGGCAAGCCCGTTCTGGCAGTTTGAAATGGAATAGAACACCGCCGTGTCCGCCTCCTGCGCCGAAAGCGCGGCGCGGTCGTCGTCCAGAAGTCCCTGGATCGAGCCCGGGATGCCGCTGGTCAGCGCCACCTCGACGAAGATCAGCGGCTCCTCCGGCATGGCGGGGTGGAAGAAGGCAAAGCAGCGCCGGTCTGCGGGGGCAAGCCGCAGCCGCAGGTCGTCCCAGCTCTGGATCGCATGGACCGCCTCGTAGGCGATGATCTTCTCCAGCACGCTCGCGGGGCTGTCCCATGTCACCGGGCGCGACACCAGGAATCCGCGGTTGAACCAGGAGCGGAAGAGATGCCGGAAATCCTGGTCGAGCGCCCTGAGCTCCGGCGCCTCGCGCGACAGGCGCAGCAGGTCGGCGCGCATCTCGACCAGCCGGTGGGTGGCGCCCGGCACCTGGTTGAAGCGGCGGATCAGCTCCTGCCGCGGCGGCTCGGCCGCGGCGAGGAAGGCGCGGTAGGCCTCGCCCGAGCGCGTGCCCTCATAGGCCTCCAGCGCCTCTCGCACCGCAGCCGGATCGATGTCCATCCGCCCGGCGAGATGGCGGAAGAACCCGGCGCGGTCCTCATCGCCGAGGAACTCGTAGCGGTCGAGCATCTGGCGGGCGAGGGTCAGGCCCTCGGTCTCGGCGGAGGCGCCCATCAGCGCCGCCGCCAGCTCCGCCATGTCCCGCCCGTCGGCCTTCGCGGCGGGACCGCGCCCGCGCCGCTCGAATACGGTGGACAGCAGATCGGCGAGGATGGTCACGGTTCTGCCCCCATCACCAGATCCGGCAGCCAGGTCGCGATGCCCGGGAAGAGGCACAGCAGCACGATCCCCGCCACCATGCAGCCGACATAGGGCAGCGAGCCGTAGAGGATGGTCTTCAGCTTGATGTCGGGCGCGATGCCGTTGATGACATAGAGGTTCAGCCCGACGGGCGGCGAGATCAGGCCGATCTCCATGTTGATGGTCAGCACCACCGCGAACCAGACCGCGTCGAACCCGGCCGTCTCGATGATCGGCATCAGGATCGGCGCCGCCATCAGGATCACCGCCACGGGCGGCAGGAAGAAGCCCGCGACCAGCAGGAACACGTTGATCGTGCCCATCAGCACCCAGCGGTTGACCTCGAGCTGGCTGATCCATTCGGCGATCGACTGGGTGATGTAGAGCGACGACAGCATGTAGGAGAAGACGCCGGCCGCGGCGATGATGAAGAGGATCATCACCGATTCCTTGGTGCTGTCGCGCAGCACGGTCCAGATCGCGCGCGGGGACCAGAGCGAATAGATCACCATGGCGATCACGAGGCAGAGGATCGCGCCGACCGCCGCCGTCTCGGACGGGGTCGCGATGCCGCCGTACATCGCGTAGAGCACGCCGACGATGATGATCAGGAACGGCACGACGCGGGGCAGGATCTCCAGCCGTTCGCGCCAGGAATAGCTGCCCGCGGACAGCGCCACGGAATCGCCGGTCTTCCAGGTCGACCAGATCGACCAGGCCATGAACAGCCCGACCAGCATCAGCCCCGGCACGAGGCCGGCCAGGAAGAGGCGGCCGATCGAGGTCTCGGTGGCGATGCCGTAGACGATCATGGTGACCGAGGGCGGGATCAGGATGCCCAGCGTGCCGCCCGCGGCGATGGAACCGGCGGCGACGCCGTCGGGATAGCCGCGCTTGCGCATCTCGGGGATGCCCATCTTGCCGATGGCGGCGCAGGTTGCGGGCGAGGAGCCGGACATGGCGGCGAAAAGCGCGCAGGCGCCGAGATTCGAGATCACCAGCCCGCCGGGCACTCGGGTCAGCCAGCGCTCCAGCGCCTCGTAGAGGTCCGCCCCTGCCCGCGTGGAGGCGATGGCCGCGCCCATGATGATGAACATCGGGATCGAAAGCAGCGCGAAATTGTCGAGCTTGCCGAAGAAGATCTCCGGCAGCAGTTCCAGCGAGCGCGGCCCGTCGAAGACGATCAGGAAGCCGGCCGAGACGATCAGCAGCCCCAGCGCGACCGACACGCCGGAGAACAGGACCAGGATCGTGGCGGCAGCCACGATGGCGGCAAGAAGCAGCGGATCCATCACTCGCTCTCCAGGTTGAAGGGACGGTCGACGCCGGTCGCCAGCGCCACCATGTCGGCGACCAGCTGCAGGAGCAGCAGGCCGAAGCCGACGGGAATGGCCAGGTAGGGGATCCAGAGCTTCACGCCCCAGACGCTTTCCGAGCGCCAGCCGCGGTCCCAGGCGAAATGCCAGAACTCGTAGCCGTGCCAGAACATCACCGCGACGATGGCGATGGACAGGCCCAGCGTGGCGAAGCAGAGCACCCGGCGCGCGCGGAACGGCAGCGCCAGCGGGATCAGGTCGACATTCACGTGGCCGCGCAGCCGCTGCACGTAGGGCAGCCCGACCAGCGTGGCCGCGATGACCAGGTAGATCACCGCCTCGGTCTGCCAGACGGTCGAGCCGTTCAGCACGAAGCGGATGAAGATCATCTGGCAGGTGATCAGCACCGCCGCCACGACCATGGCGGCGGAACACCAGCCGGCGACGGTCGATATGGCGGCGACGGCGCGCAGGAATCCGTTGTCGCCCGTGCGCGCGGTCACGGCGAAGCTGTGGGTCGCCATTTGCAGGCTCCGTTGCTAGGGGGCTGTCGGGGGCGGCCTGCGCCGCCCCGCAAGGTCACTGGACGGCAAGCGCCATGTCGAGCAGGGTCTGGCCGTCATCGTCCATGTCCTCGACGAAGGCCTTGTAGGACGTCTCCTGCGCGATGGCGCGCCATTCGTCGAATTCCTCGGAGGTCATGTCCTTGATCTGGACGCCGTTCTGCTCGAACACTTGCCGGGATTCCGCGTCTTCCTTCTTGGCTTCCTCGAGGTAGAAGGCCTGCGCCTTGGCCGAGGCATCCAGCAGCGCCTGCTGCTGCGCGTCGTCGAGCTTCCCGAAGGTGGTCTTGTTGATCAGGAGCGGCTGGTACATGAACCACAGCGCGTATTCGCCGGGCGGGGTGTAGCAGGCGACCTGCTCGTAGATGCGGTAGCTGACGAAGGACGAGGACGAGGTGTTCGCCGCGTCGAGCACGCCGGTCTGCATGGCGTTGTAGATCTCCGACGAGGCCATCGAGGCGATCGACGCCCCTGCCCCGGCCAGCATCTGCTCGAAGGCCTTGCCGGCCGCGCGGGTCTGCAGGCCCTTCACGTCCTCGGGCCCGGTGATGCAGCCCTCCTTGCCCGCAAAGCCGCCGGCCAGATAGCCATGGACCAGCGGCATCACGTCATCCTCGGCCATGATCTTCTCCAGCTCGTCCATGAAGGGGCTGGAGGTCAGGCGCGCGGCATGGTCGTGGTTCTTCACCAGTCCCGGCATCAGCGTCAGGTTGTAGGCCGGCTGCTGGCCGCCGGCATAGCTCAGCGGCAGCACCGTCATGTCGAGCTGGCCGCGGCTGAGCGGCTTGTACTGCTCGCGCGCCTTGAACAGCGACTGGCTGGGAAAGATCTTGATCTCCAGGTTGACATCGGCTGCCGCGACTTCGTCAGCGACGATCTTCGCCACCTGGTGGCGGACGTCCTTGTCGGACCATTGATGCGACAGGCGCAGTTCGGTGGCTCCCGCGGCGACGGCGCCCGCAAGGACAGCCACCCCGGCCAGGGCCGTGGTCAGCTTGAAATTCATGGTTTCCTCCCTTGGAACGGCGGATGTGCCTCCGCTCGCCTTTCACGCTAACCGACTCTTGTTTTTCACGTCAACCTCCTTGTATACAAAAAATGCACGCTTGCATCTCTCAGGAGGGGCCATGGAAAGACGCCGCGCCGACATCATCGCCGAGACCCTGGAGGAACGGATCTGCGACGGCACCTATCCCGACGGCGAGCGCCTGGACGAGGTGCGGCTGGCCGAAAGCTTCGGGGTGTCGCGCACGCCGCTGCGGGAGGCGCTGCAGAAGCTGGCGCTCTCGGGGCTGGTGGAGCAGCTCCCGCGACGCGGCGTCTTCGTGCGCCAGCCCGGCCCCGTGGAGCTGATGGAAATGTTCGAGGTCATGGCCGAGATGGAATCCGTCTGCGGCCGGCTCGCGGCCGGACGGATCTCGGACGAGGCGCTGGCCGAGCTCGACGCGGCCAATGCCGAATGCCGCAAGGCGGTGGCGGCGCAGGATGCCGATGCCTACTACCTGGAGAACGAGCGCTTCCACCACATCATCTACCGCGAATCCGGCAACGGATTCCTGGCGCAGGAAACCGGCGCGCTGCACCGGCGGCTGAAGCCGTTCCGGCGCATGCAGCTGCGCCTGCGAGGGCGGCTGCCGCAATCCATGTCCGAGCACGAGCAGATCGTCGCCGCCCTGCGCGCGGGCGACGGGCCGGCGGCGGCCGATGCCCTGCGCGCCCATGTGGCCGTGCAGGGCGAGAAGTTCCGCTTCCTGATGGCGCGGCTGAAATCAGCGGCCGAATGAGTCCCGCACGGCTTCGGCGTTCAGCGCGGTTTCGGGGATGCCGCCTCCAAGCGCGGTGATGACGTTCTCGGCCGAGGCCACCGCCACCCGGATCAGCGCCTCTTCGGTGGTGGCGCCCAGATGCGGCGTGAAGATCGCCCCCGGCGCGCGGCCGAGCCGTCCGGTCGGCGCGTCGTCCGTATAGACGTCGAGCCCCGCCCCCGCCAGCCGCCCCTCTTCCAATGCCCCGGCCAGCGCCTCCTCGTCCACCAGCCCGGCCCGCGCCGTGTTGACCAGCACCGCGCCGGGCTTGCACTGCGCCAGGCTCGCGGCATTGATCATGTTGCGGCTCTGCGGCGACATCGGCGTGTGCAGCGAGATCAGGTCAGCCGCGGCCAGCCCGGCCTCCAGCGTCTCCGGCCGGGCGAATCCGCCGGTCTCGGGCGCGCGCGGCGACCAGACCAGCACCTCCATGCCGAAGCCGCGCGCCAGGCTCTCGCCGGCCATCCGCCCGATCCGGCCCCAGCCGACGATCAGCGCGGTCTTGCCGAAGAGTTCGCCGAAGCTGCGGGAATAGCGGAATCCCGCCGTGCCGGACCGTTCGGCGGCGTCGCCCGCCGCAATGCCCCGGCTCGCCGCAATGGCCAGCCCGACGGCCAGCTCGGCCACCGAGCGCGCGTTCAGTCCCGGCGCATTGGCCACCAGCACGCCCTTTGCGCTGGCCGAGTCCTTGTCCACGGCATCATGGCCCGAGCCATGCACCGCCACCACGCGCAGCCTGTCCGCCGCAGCGAAGGCCGCCGCCGAGAAGCCGCCGTCGCGGGTGATCGCCGCCACGCAGCCGGGCACAAGCCGCGCCACGGTCTCCATCGAGGCATCTGGGCAGAGCACCGGCTCGATCCCGGCGGCGCGCAGCCGCGCGAGCCCCGCCTCGTGGACGGGCTGGACGATCAGGCATTTCATCGCGGCATCTCCGGACTGGTGAACACGCCTCCAAATGCCCGCCGCCGGCGCCGAGGGCAAGGCCCGCCGCGGCATGGTCAACCTGCTTCCGCAATCGCATTGACTTTCGCCTGCCGAAGCCCGATTCCGGCGTTCCGTCGGGTGGGCCCGGCGGCATCCGGGACGAGGGCACCGGAAGAACCGAAATGCGGTAGGGGGCATGGCGAAGGAAATCGAACGCAAGTTCCTTGTCACCGGCGACGGCTGGCGCGGCGCGGTGCTGCATGCCGTGGAGCTGCGCGACGGGCTGCTATCGGACCATGGCGGCCGCAAGGTGCGGATCCGCTTCTATGACGGGCATGCCACGCTGACCGTGAAGGGTCCGCGCATGGGGATCAGCCGCGACGAATTCGAATACGACATCCCGGCCGAGGACGCCGAGGCCATGCTGCTGCGGCACTGTCCGGGCGGCACGGTAGAGAAGGTGCGCCACCACGTGCTTCATGACGGGCTGGAATGGTTCGTCGACGAGTACCGCGGCTTGCTCGCCGGAACGGTCTTCGCCGAAATCGAGCTGCCCTGCGAGGAGGCCGTCTTCTCCTGCCCATCCTGGATCGGCCGCGAAGTGACCGGCCTCCCGGAGTTCCGCCAGGCGAACATGCTGGAGGCGCGCCGCCGGTTCCGGAGCAGCACGGGCTAGGCGGCTCCGGCAGAATCGCATCCGATGGTCCGCCATGCGGCAAGGTCTTGCATATTGTCACGGAGCAGCCGCGCAGGATCGCAAGCCATGACCGTCTGCCAGCCGGAACGCACCGAGGATTTCGTCACGCCGCCTTGATGCCTTCGGCCCCGCGGCGGGAAGTTGATCGTGTCCCATCCTGTGGCTTGGCTCACCGTGGCCTCGCGCCGACCGGCGGGTCCAGCTTGCCAGCTGCAGTTTTCCAAAGGCAGGCTGACCACGACGCCATCGCAGACTGGCGCGAGGGTTGCCGGTATCAGGTCGCGGCCGCGCTGCCCCACATAGCTCAGGCAGCCCCATCAGGATCGCGCCGACCGGCCTGCGGATCGGCACGCACTCACGCGATCCGGCAGGCCGTCCATGGCGTGCATGCACCGCTCGATTGCGATTTCGGCAGCCTCGAAGGAGGATTTGCCTCGCCGCGGCAATGCCGCAACGGCTGTACCCAGCCGGCCTGGGCCGGTTCCCGGTCTCCGCAGGGGCCGCGCCTGCCGGAGGGTCCGATGCTGCGTCACTCGCCGTTCAGTCGGGTCGCAGGTCCGGGAAAGCGGAGGGCGGACGGGCTGTCCCGGAAAAAGATCTTAACGCGAAGGACCGATGCCCCGGACCGCGCTTCGACCGGGACCCGCAAGCCCATGCCCAGCGTCCTGGCCCGTCGCAGGATGGCGCCGCTTTTGCAGGACGCCCGTCTTCGCCCAGTTTGACGCTTGCCGGAGTCCGGGCACCCGAAAAGAGGGTCCGGAAGCATGGGGCGCCACGCTGGAGGCTGCGGACGATCCGTTCCCCCCGCAAGGTCCGGCCCGGCTCGCATATCCCGCCCGGCCGGCGGCAGCCGCTATGCCGGAGCCAGCTGCTTGGACGCTCCCGTGACGTTCCATGAGAAGGACGGACGGTACCGTCCGGAGCCTCCGAGCAGCACGGCCGACCGCAGGACCAGCGCGGCGCGTCTCTGCGCACACCGATCGTCCGGGCACGGAAAACATCCGCCGGTCTGCACGGCTCCCCAGCCGCCCCCCGTGGGATCGCGCGGCGCGGCGGCAGAAGCATTGGAACCGGGCCGACGTGATCGGCAATCCGACGGCCGGGCGTTCGCTCCGGTCAATCGAGAAACGAGCGGGGTCGCAATGCTGCAACCCAAGCGGCCGCGGACCGCGTTCGCCCTTTGCACGGAAGGGAACGCCCATGCCACCAGGCTCTCCGCCCCGGCGCCGCTCGGGCGGGCCCTGTTCGCCGCGCAGCCTACACGCAGAGCAGGCGGTGCATCCGCCCCCCTAGATCGCGGTTCGTGGTGTTTCCGGTGGTGATAGAGTCGCGAGGCATGCCGGTTCCTGCGTCCTTGGACGCGCATGACGGCATGGCGAGCTTCTTGACAATTTTACAGCATGTCGCGGGCGAAGGGTGTACCGGATGACGCCGCCCTGAAAAGGTGCGGGAGCGCCATCGTGCTCCCCTCGCCCATGGCCGGGAGACAGGTGCCGGCCCGCGCATTGCCGGTTTCAAGCCAGCAAGGCCGGAAAAAAGGTGGTCCGGATTTCACAGGTGCGGCCCCATCGGACAAGGCGCAAGGCTGTGCTCACTGCAACAGGCAGGGCTGCGTGGACCCACCCAGGGATCAGAACAATCTGGTTCGGTTCCATCGGCCGCCAGACCGTTGAGAATGCCGCGCAGGAAGGCTTTGTCCCGGCCCCCTCTCCGGAGCTTCGGCGATCGCGCCCCCTCCGACGTGTCCCGCCGGACGACGTCCAGCGCATGACGTCGGAGGACCGCGATGGTCGCCGGGCCGCTGTCCTTCCGGTTGCGCGCCGCGTCCCCCCTGAACGAGACGTCGAGTTGCCGGTGCAGCGCGTTCCCGATCACTCAGCGGGCGCGAACGGCAGCCAGAAAAACCTCGAGCGCGGGCAGCCGGGACGGCGCGAAGAACCGGGTCGCGGAGGTGGTCCTGCCGTCGATCCCTCGCGACGCCTCGATCTGCCCGACCCCTTGGAGCCCGGGAATTTCATAGCGCTCCGCCGACCTCTTGGCCGGGACGACCATGGCCGTTTGCGTCTCCTTCCGGCGCAGGTTGCCGCCCCGCAGAGCACCGCGGCGAAGGCGTTGACGAGGCGCTCGCCGAGGTCATGGCGCGCGTTGCCCGCCCGCGGGTCGGGGATGTCATCGAAGGCGGAGAGAAAGATCTGCCTGGCAGCGGCGCGGCTCCGGGGATCATGTCCGCCGTCCAGACTCCATCTTGCCCTCCAGCCCAAGAGGCTATGCCGAGTCTATCAAATCCGAACGCGATTCTCCTGACCCCGGAGACGGGGATCGCGGTCCAGATGGAAACGGAGAAGTTGGCGGCTCGGCAGTTGAGAACTGGGCATGTGCCTGGCTCCTGCGTCCGGCACGATAGGCCGCGGAAGGAACGCCGGGGAACAGTGTCTGCCGACGGAAAAGTTCCGGTATCAGCTCGGGAAAAACGCCTTTGGGCGCGGTAGGATCAGGTCCTGCCGGGCCGTGAGCCCGCACCTCTGAAGTGGTCCACCCACAATGCGCGAAGTCCGGCAGGATTCCGGTGGACAGGAGGACTGCGGAATGTCTGGAAAGCGGAAGACATCGCCACCAAGCTTCGGCAAGTCGGCGTGCTGCATGGCCAGGGCTCGTCGATGGCCGGTGCGGTGCCCAGATAGGGATATCGCAGCATGCGTTCTGCCGGTGGCGGAAGCGGCATGGCGGGATGAACCGGACGCGGCTGCCGCGGCTGAAGGAACTCGAGAAGGAGAACCCGAGGCTGCGGCGGGCGGTGTCCGACCTGACGCCCGGGAAGCTGATCCTGGCCGAGGCTGCCCGGGGAAACTTCCGGGCCCTCCGCGCCGCCGCGAGTGCGCGGAGCATGTGCGCGAGACGCTCGGCACCTCCGAGCGCCGGGCCTGTCGGGTGCCCGGCCAGCCTCGCTCCACGCAGCGCAAGCCGCCACAGGGCCGGGAAGATGAGGCGCGGCTGACCGTCGGCGTCCTCGGGCTGGACCGGTGTCAATGGCGGAGCAAAATCCGGCCTTGTGGCGGCGCGAAACCAGGCCAGTCATGGGCGGGCCTGCGACTTTGGAGAGCATCATTTTGGGGCCAGAGTTGCCCTGCGCGGACTACGAGCATGATCGTTGGACTGGGGCGACAGGCCGTCAGGTTGCTTCCGGTTCTACCCTGCGGGAGCGGCTCCGGGCCAGGCGGTAGCTTTCGCCGTTCATCTCGAGGATGTTGACGTGGTTGGTCAGCCGGCCGAGCAACGCGCCGGTCAGGCGTTCCGTCCCGAATGCGGATTTCCGCTCGTCGAACGGCAGGTTGCTCGTAATCATGGTGGACCCGCGCCCGCAGCGCTGCGAGATCAGTTCAAACAGGAGCTCGGCGCCGGTCCTGGAGAGCGGAACGAAGCCCCGTTCGTCGATGATGGGCAGCTTGACGGCGGCCAGTTGCTTCTGCAGGCGCAGCAGGCGTCGTTCGTCGCGGGCCTCCATCATCTCGTTGACCAGCGCCGCCGCCGGGGTGAAGGCGACCGACATGCCCTATTGGGATGCGGCGGGGCCGGGACCCAAGGAGACGTGGGTCTTGCCGGTTCCACTGGGCCCGAGGGCGATGACGTTTTCGCGTCCGTCGATCCATTCGCAGCGGGCAAGTTCCAGCACCTGCGTTCGACCGCTCTCTCGGACGGGTCGCGGTCGCGGTCTCACTGTTGAGCTTGGGGATCGCCTTGAAGTCGAAGCTGTCCAGGCTCTTGGCCGCCGGGAACTTCGCGGCGTTCTGCGCCTTCGAACGGTCCCCCGGACCATTTGATCCGCTGGCGCGGACCAGCGTGAACTCCGCCGCTCGCGGTCGCGCCAAAGGCGCGCAATGAATGAACATGGCGGCGTCCGCCGCCGGGCAATTTTATCTCGACCAGACGCGCCGGGACCTGGACATGATCCACGCCCTCGGCGGCGCAATGGCGCGCAACCTTCTCGCATTCCCGCAGGAATCTCGGCAACTTCAGCGTCTTCAGATGGTGGGCAAGCAGGGTCTTCGGCGTTTCGGTCATGCTGCATCTCCCGTCAGCAGCGACATGCAGCTTGCCGTGGATGTGGTCCCGACTTCTGCGCGCGGCAGGCAGGGGCAGACATCGAGGTCGAGCTTTGGCGGCCTCTTCTCGACCTGGCAAAGCACGAGATGCTTCACGGCGCCGAAGCCCGCAGCACCGAGGTGCAAAGCCTGTCTGATGGCCGCATGTGAGGCTCGTCGATGCCGAAGGTCTCCGGCAGACGCAGAACCTGGACATGCTCCCGGCGTCCGGCCTTGACCAGGCGCGGGACCAAGCTGGCAGACAGTCCCGGCAGCCTGTTTGGCGAGTTGATCCCGTTCTTCGTGCCGCAGATCGATCATGCGTCCTCAGCGCGCTTCGACGACCGTCCTGTCGGCAGCTGGGATATCTGGATGAACGTGATCAACGTGGAAGCGGATCACGGCACGACCGAAGCCGCTCTGGTCGAAACCCTCTATGGCGAGCCCCATGACTGGCACACCGGAGGCTGGCGGGAGAAGGGCGCGTTTTCGTCATGCGTCCTGAGACCGCCGGCATGGGCGGGGCTGATCAGCGAGATACTTAAAGGCGATCCCGGGAGCTGGGTCTCCCACGTCTTCAAGACCCCGCTATGGCGCAGCGCGATCCGTCTGGAAACGGATGCCCAGATTGCTCCGATTTGCGTTCAATAGATACGTCTTGCCGGGCGATGCGGGTCTCATGATCGCGGATCATTCCAGGTGATGCGCTTCAATGAACCACCTGGGAGTTTCTCGAGCTGCCGCGCCGCCGCAAGGCCGGTCGGAGCCCCAAAGCGGGCGCATCACCACGGACTTGTTTCGTGGGTGCAGCATTACTATCGCTCGCGCAAAAGCCTCAATGTTGCGGTCAGCTACTCAGGCAACGAAAGTCGACTTTAGAGCCCCGGCGTCCCCCCGACGGGCCTGACCCGGCAAGGACAATATGTCGTCCCGCAGCGCTTCCGCATCGGCAGCCGCTTGGCTATCCAGAGGCCGTACCGGACGAGGAGCAGGGCATGAGTTACGGCAGGCACATCCTGATGGGCGCGATTGCCGCCGCGGCGGCAGCGATGGCGCTCTGGCCGCCGGGCGCCCTGGAGCCGCTCCAGGCCCGCACGCTGGCGGTGGTGATCGTGACGCTGGGCTTCTGGGCAACCTCGCTGCTGCCGGGGTTCCTCACCGCCATGGGCTTCTTCGCGGCGCTGCTGATCTCGGGACTGGCACCGCCGGACCTGGTCTTCTCGGGATTCACCTCGGCGGCGATCTGGCTGGTCACCGCGGGCTTCGTCATCGGCAAGGCGATCCAGGTCACCGGGCTGGGCCAGCGCCTGGCCGAGGCCGCGGCGCCGCACCTGTCGCGCAGCTACCCGATGCTGATCGGCGGGCTGATGCTGATGGGCGCGCTGCTGGGCTTCCTGATGCCCTCCTCGGTCGGGCGCGCGATGCTGCTGGTGCCGATCGGCATGGCGCTGGCCGACACGCTGGGGCTGAAGCCCGGAAGCACCGGCCGCACCGGCGTCGCCGTCTGCATCGCCTTCGCCGCCAACCTGCCCGGCTTTGCCATCCTGCCCGCCAACCTGCCCAACATGGTGCTGTCTGGCGCCGCCGACAGCATCCTGGGCATCCATTTCGGCTATGCCGACTACCTGGCGCTGCACTATCCGATCCTCGGGCTGGCGCGCTGCGCCATCCTCGTGGCGCTGATCCTGCGGCTGTTCCCGGCCGACGCGCCGGAGCTGGCCGCCGCGTCCGCGGCAGCGGCCGAGCCGGGCGGGCGGCAGCTGCGGCTGATGGCGGTCCTGCTGGCAACTCTGGCGCTCTGGGCCACCGACGGGCTGCACGGCATCAACCCGGCCTGGGTCGGGCTCGGCGCGGCAGTACTGCTGCTGCTCCCCCGGATCGGCTTCGTCACGCCCGCGCAGTTCCGCGAGTCGGCGGACTTCCCGACGCTCCTGCTGGTCTCGGGCGTGCTCGCGCTCGGCGCGGTGGTCAGCCATGCCGGGCTGGGCGCGGTTCTCGCCGACCTGGTGACCGGCGTGCTGCCGATGGCGCCGGGGCGGGATTTCCTGAATTTCGTCTCGCTGTCGCTGCTGGCGACGCTGACCGCGCTGATCGCCACCATGCCGGGCGTGCCGGCCGTGCTGACGCCGCTGGCCGAGCAGCTGTCGGCGCAGACCGGGCTGCCGGTGGAGACGGTGCTGATGACCCAGGTGATCGGCTTTTCCACGGTGCTGCTGCCCTACCAGGCGCCGCCCTACCTGATCGCGCTGGGGCTGGCGAAGGAGCCGCCGCGGGTCATCGTCAAGATGCTGATGATCCTCGCGGCGGTCACCTTCCTGGTGCTGGTGCCGCTCGATTTCCTGTGGTGGCGCCTTCTGGGCTGGATCTGAGCTCAGCCGCCGCAGGCGAATTCGCCCAGCCAGGCCTCGTCCGGGTCGAGGCCGGAATAGTCCAGCCCCTGCTCTGCCAGCCACGGGCCGAGCAGGCGCAGGAACGCCGACGGACCGGTCTGCACCGGGCGGAAGCGCGGATGCCAGGGCGCCGGGCGGTAGGCGCCGGACGGGTCGCGGTCGCCGCCGTTCCAGTCGCCCCAGGGCGCGGCAGGATGCAGATGCGCGCCGAGCCGGGAGTTCAGCACGACGCATTTTCCGACCGACTCCAGCGTTTCCCGGCTGATCGTGCCGGACGGCGGCTCGTAGGCGGAAGCCGGACCGAGACGGCAGGCGAACCCGTCGACCGGCGAGGTTCCGTAGGGCGTGGCGCGCACCCCCTCGAACCATTGCCGCCCGAGCTGGAACCGGCCGGCCAGCGCGCGGGGGCTGCCGTCATGGGTGAAGTCGCAGGCATCGAAGACCAGCCCGTATTCGGCGCGGATACTGGTCGAGGGCGCAGTGGCCCAGGCCATTTCGGCGCGGGTCCCGCGCGAGCGGATGGTGCAGTCCTCGAACCACGCGGTCGCCTGGCCGAAGATGAAATCGACATCGCCCTCGATCTCGCAGTCGCGCACGAAGGCGCGGACGGTGCGGTCCTTCGGTCCCTGCAGGTAGAGCGTGTCCTGGAAGCTCGACAGCCTGAGGCCTTCGGCATGCAGCCGGTCGGCCGAGGCCGAGAGCAGCGCGACCGCCTGGTGCTGCCCGCTGCCCGCCTGGCCCGCGGCGTTGAAGGCGGTGGGCTTGTCCATCGCCTCGGGGCGGTCGCAGTTGTAGGTGTTGACGATGCCGAACCCGCCCAGCCGCGTGCCGTCCGCTTCGACCCGCAGGACCGAGGCATTGGCCGTGGTGATCTTGTCCCGCGCGGCGATGCGCTCGAATATCTCACGTGTCTCTTCCGAGACGCCCTCGAACTGCGCGGCGAAGCGGCGGCGGTATTCCGCACCGGTCATCTCGGCGTCGATATTGTCCTCCAGCACCGCGCCGGTGCCGCGCAGCGTGAAGCTCAGCCAGCCGGTTCCGACCCGCACCCGCGGCAGATACACGAGCCCCGCGTGCCGCCCCGGGGCGAGCCCGATCACGACGTGGCGCGGATGGCCCGCCGCCTTCGCTCCGGCAATCGCGGCCTCGACGGCCATCTGCACCGCGCCGGGCGGCCCGGGCTCCACCGTCACGTCGGGCAGCGTCCAGGGCTCGGCAAAGGGGTCCCAGTGATCCGCCACCTCCGCGCCGAAGCGCCCCGCCCGGGCCAGCACCCGGGACCGGGTGAACCGCTCTGCCTGCGTCCCGCTCAGTTCGGGGCGCGCCGGAGTTCCGTCCAGCATCAGGCCACCCGTGCCTCGGCGGCGTCGCTGCCGCGCTCCAGATGGGCGGCATAGCTCATCATCAGCGGGCCGACGCCCTTGATGTCGTCGGCGACACGGCGCTCGGTCAGGTAGTATTCGGCCGAACCGTCGCGGAAGCGGTTCTCGAAATAGCCCAGACCTGCGACCTCGCAGATCTCCGCCATCTCCTGCCCGCCGCCCGCGCGCTTGCGCACCACCTTGGACGCGAGGATGTCGAAGAGGTCGGCGGGCGGCTCGGCCGCGAGGCCCAGCATCGCGGCCTTTTCCAGCGCATATACGAACATGGCGGAGGCCGAGCTTTCCTCGTAGTTGCCCTCCAGGTCCGGACGGTCGATGACCTGAAGCCAGATGCCGCCCGGCACGCGCAGCTCCATGATCCGCGCCAAGAGCGCCCGGGCCTGCGGCTCCAGCGGGCGGAACCGCTCGGGACCGGCGAGATCCGCGATGTCCACGAGCGCCATGGCCAGCCAGCCGAGCGCGCGCGACCAATGCGCCTTGTTGTGCCCGGTGTCGCGGTCCGACCAGGGTTGCTTGCGGGCCTCGTCCATCGCGTGCGCGTAGAGCCCGGTCGACTGCACCAGCGTCATCTCCAGCGCGGTCACCACCTGCGCGATCGCGTCCTCGACCAGCGCCTCGTCGCCGGTCTTCAGCCCGTAGCCGATCTGGAACGGCGCGCCCATGTAGAGGCCGTCGAGCCACACCTGCCACGGATAGCGCAGCTTGTGCCAGTAGACGCCGGATTTCGTCCGCGGATGGGTGGCGAGCTGGTCGATCAGGATCGCCGCGGCCGCCATGTATTTCGGGTCGCCGGTCACCTCGCCGAGATAGAGCAGCGCCTTGCCCGACATGATGTTGTCGATGTTGTAGTCCGAGACGTTGTAGCCCGCCAGCGACGTGCCGTCGCCGATCTGCGCATCCACCCGCGCCTGCATCTCGTCCAGCCAGCGCGCTTCGCCCGTCGCGCGGTGCAGCAGTTCCAGCCCGCGGTAGAGGCAGCCGTCCTCGTAGCACCAGGGCCCGCCCTTGTAGGGCGTGTAGGCAGCCGTGAAGGCTGCGAAATAGTCGGTCAGCATGGCTCTGGATCCTTCGTCGTCTCGAAAATCTCGATGGCACCGGTCACTTCGGCAAAGTCGGCACGGATGGTCTCGCGGCAGGCGGGGGCGACCCCGGTCGCCATCAGCGGCACGCCGGGCGCTGCATCCGGGTCGAAGCTGGCGCGGACGCGCTCCAGCACGATGCCGCGGATCGGGCTTTCCGGCAGGCCGAGCAGCGCCACCACGGCCAGCGTCACGCCGGTGGCGGTCACGTCGCGGAAGGTGACGCCCTCGATCACCGGGGTCGTCCCGTCCACCGCGGCCGGGATGCGGGTCTGCACCCAGTCGTCATGCCCGTCCGGGTCGCAGAAATAGAAGGCATTGGCGGCGAAGGGCGTCGGGACATCGGTCATGACGACATGGTCCAGCGTGACCCGCGCGACCGTCCCGCCCCTGCCCCGCCGGGTCTTGATCCGCAGCCCGCGGTCGGTGCCGTCGAAGCTGCAGGCGCGGATCGTCACGTCTGTGATCTCGCCCGACATCTCCGAGCCCAGCACCACGGCGCCATGGCCGCGCTCCATGTGGCACTGCACGACCTCCAGCCGCCGGGTCGGGGCGAGGTGGTCCTCCTGCCCCGGCGCGCGCTTGCCCGCCTTGACCGCGATGCAGTCGTCGCCGACCGAGAAATGCAGCCCCGCCAGCGTCACGTCCTCGCAGCTTTCCGGATCGAGCCCGTCGGTATTCGGGCTGTCATGCGGGTTCTCGATGAACATCGCGGCGGCGGTCAGCCGGTCGCAGCGGAAGGGATGCACCGTCCAGCTGGGCGAGTTGCGCACGGTGAAGCCCGACAGCTCGACATCCGGGGAATGGGCGAGGAACAGCGTCCGCGGACGGCGGGCGCCGTCGCGGGTCTCCTTCGGCCAGCTCCACCAGTCGCCGCGGTCGCCGCCGCCGTCGAGGATGCCGCGGCCGGTGACCTTCAGCCCTGCGCAATCGATCGCGGTCACGACCGAGGCGAAGGAGGTCTCGGGCAGGCCCTCCCAGGTGCCGATGACGCGGCCGTCCCCGTCGCGGGCGGGCAGCTGCGGCCAGCCGGCGCGGTCCGCCTTGCCCGCGATCTCGGCCCCCTCGGGCAGCCAGAAGGTGATGCCGGGCCTGAGGAAGACCGGGCCGGTGACATAGCGGCCGCGCGGCACCATGAGCGTGCCGCCCTCGGGCGTGGCGGCGACCGCTGCGGCGAAGGCGGCGGCATTGTCCTCCGCGCCGGCCTCCAGCCCGTGGTCGCGGGCATCGACAAGCCCGGCACAGCGCGGCGTGGAGAATTCCAGATCCCCCAGCTCGCAATCGAAGAGATAGTCATGCCCGGGCAGCAGGTCCTCGACGAAGACGGGCGCGGTCGTGGCCGTGCCCTCGTAGTACATCACGCCGTCGCGGCTGATCCGCCAGGCGACCGGATGCGGCAGCTTGTAGAGCGCGCCCGGGGGCGAGAGCAGGATCGTCGCCGAACGGGACGACAGGGTGACGAGACGGGGTGCGGTCATCGCGGATCGGGCCTCTGCGGAAATGGGCGGGGGGCGGCGGCACGCCGCCGCCCCCCTGGGGAGGAACCTCAGGACTTGATGTCGTCCAGCGCTTCCTGGATGGCGTAGATCATCTCGTCGGCCGCGGTTTCCGCGTCGATTTCGCCGTAGGCGAAGAGTTCGAGATTGTCTTCCATCGCGGCGCGGACGTCGGGATGTTCCATGTAGGGATGGATCGCCGGACCCTCGGCATTGATCACCAGCTCCTGTGCCGCGATCTGGCCGGGCTTCAGCACGCCCTCCTCGGTCAGCTGGGCCAGCGCGGCCTTGGAGGCCGGAACTCCGCGGGCGGAGCCCATGGCGGCGATTCCCTCGGGCTCGTTCAGCAGGCAGTTGACGATCTGGGCGGCGGCTTCGGGGTTCTCCGAGTTCTTCGAGATCGAGAACACCATCGACGCCTTGCGGTAGACGCCCTCGGTCAGTTCGCCCGCCTGGTCGATGATGCCGGTGTATTCAAGCTCCTGGCCCTCTTCCATCGGGTCGGAGATCTTGAAGTAGGTGCTGTCCCACTGGTAGCTGCCGGCGATCTCGCCCTTGGTCCATTTCGGGTTTTCGTGGATCGGCAGGTTGCCTGCCGCCAGGACGTCCGACCAGGGCTGGATGACATGGTTGTCGACCAGGCTCTGGTAGAAGGTGATCGCGTCGGCCAGCTCGTCGACCGACCACAGGATCTCGTTGGTATCGGGGTCGATCAGCGGCTTGCCGGTCTTCTGCGTGCCGTAGAGCGTGACCAGCAGCGTGCCGTCCAGCGCGATCCCCTCGAACGGGTAGTAGGCGTCGCCCAGCTTCTCCTGGAAGATCGGGCCGGCGGCCAGCAGGTCGTCCCAGGTCTTGGGCAGCGGCAGCCCCGCCTTGTCATAGGTGGTCTTGTTGAAGACGAAGAGGCGCCCGGTGGTCGAGACCGGCAGGCCGTTCAGCACGCCGTTGCGGCGCCCCGCTTCCAGCTGCTCGGGGGTCCAGTTCGACAGGTCGATCGCGTCGAGCTGCTCGAGATCGGCGAAGCCGTCGCCGCGCGCCGAGAAGATCGGCAGCCAGGGCCAGTTGATCTGCATGATGTCCGCCTCGGTCCGGCCGGCGATCTGGGTCGCGACCTTCTCGAAATGGCCCTGCCAACCGGTGAATTCCGGCTTGATCGTGTGGCCGTATTTCTCGCCGCAGACCTTCAGCGCCTCCTGCGTGGCCAGGTGGCGGCTGTCGCCGCCCCACCAGCTCATCCGCAGCTCGGCCGCCTGGGCAGCCCCGGCCAGGGCCGTGGTTGCAAGCGCGAGGCTCATCAATGCCGTTTTCATCCTGTTCTCCTCCCTTGGATGTTCAGTTGAGCGCGCCCTTGAGCGAGACATTCTCGCCCGAGGACACGTCGAAGACATGCGCGTGGCTGCCCGAGACGGTCAGGCCGACCCGGTCCCCGCGCTGCGTGTTGCGGTCGAATTGCTCGGACGGAACGACCGCGACGAAGGGGGCATTGCCGACCTTCGCGTGGAGGTTCACCTCGTGGCCCATGAATTCGATGTTGGCGACGGTGCCGGTCAGGCTGTTCGGGCTGCCCGCCGGGACCACGCCCAGATGCTGCGGGCGGATGCCCAGCGTCACGGGCCCGTCCTGGATGTAGAGCCGCCGCGCGAGGTCGTCGCCCGCCTCCACGGTCTGCCCGTCCAGCGTCAGCTGCGCGCCGATCCCGCGGGTCAGCACGGCCGGCACCAGGTTCATCTCGGGCATGCCGATGAAGCCCGCGACGAAGGCGTTTGCCGGGCGCTCGTACAGCGTCACCGGATCGGCCACCTGCATGATGTGGCCGTCCTTCATCACGCAGATGCGGTCGCCCATGGTCATCGCCTCGACCTGGTCATGGGTCACGTAGACCACCGTCGCCGGGCGTCCCTCGGCCTTCAGCCGCTTGTGCAGGTCGGTGATCCGCACCCGCATCGCGGCGCGCAGCTTCGCATCGAGGTTCGACAGCGGCTCGTCGAAGAGGAAGACGTCCGGATGCTTGATCAGCGCGCGGCCCACCGCGACCCGCTGGGCCTGTCCGCCCGAGAGCTGCTTCGGCAGCCGGTCGAGGAGCTTCTCGATCTCGAGGATCTCCGACACCTCGTCGGTCGCCGTGGCGATCTCGTCCTTGGGCTTGCCGCGCAGCTGCAGGCCGAAGCCCAGGTTGCGGCGCACCTTCATGTGGGGGTAGAGCGCGTAGTTCTGGAACACCATGGCAATGCCGCGCTTGCCCGGGACGAGATCGTTGACGACATTCTCGCCGATGCGGATCTCGCCCCCCGTTATGGTCTCGAGACCGGCGATCATCCTCAGCGTGGTGGACTTGGCGCAGCCCGAAGGCCCCACCAGCACCATGAATTCGCCTTCCTGGACATCGAGGTTGATCCCGTGGACCGCCTTGAAGCCGTTGCCGTAGGTCTTTTCGACCCCTTTGAGTTGAAGTTCAGCCATCAGCCTTTGACTCCTCCGGACGAGATGCCTTCGATGAAGTATTTCTGTGCCATGAAGAACACGATGAGGGACGGGGCGAGCGCGAGGACCGACATTGCGAGGATCTGGTTCCAGGCGAAGGCCTCGGTCGTGTCGATGGAGAGCTTGAGCGCCAGGCTCACCGGGTATTTCTCGACCGACGAGATGTAGATCAGCGGGCCGAGGAAGTCGTTCATCGTCCACATGAACTGGAACAGGCAGACCGAGATCAGCGCGGGCATCAGCATTGGCACGACGATGTAGATCAGCGTCTGCAGCGTCGTCGCGCCGTCGACGCGGGCGGCCTCCTCCATGTCGCGCGGGATGGCGCGCAGGAACTGGATCACCATGAAGACGAAGAATGCATCGCCGGCGAGCGCCGAGGGCACCCAGAGCGGCAGGAAGGAGTCCAGCCAGCCGATGTCGCGGAACAGCAGGTATTGCGGGATCCGCGTGACCACGTTCGGCAGCAGCAGCGTCGCGATCACGGTGGCGAAGAGGAACTTCTTCCCCGGGAATTCGAAGCGGGCGAAGCCGTAGGCCACCAGCGTGCAGGAGATCGCCGTCCCGATGGTCTTGGGAATGATGATCCACAGCGTGTTCACGAAGAACTTGCCGAACGTGTAGGGCGTCGAAGTCTGCCAGCCCTCGATATAGCCCGAGAGCGTCGGCTCCTTAGGCCAGAACCCGGCCGAGGAGAACATCTCGGCATTGGTCTTGAAGGAAGCGCCGATCAGCCAGATCAGCGGGTAGATCATGATCAGACCGACGATGGTCAGAAGGCCGTAGCGCAGGATCGAGGAACGCAGGGCCTGGCGGCGGTGCTTCAGCTCGATGGCGGTGGGCGGTTCGGGACTTTTCGCGACAGGAATGTCGGTAATGGCGGCCATTGGATCAGCTCCTCTTGTCGCCGGCGTAGTAGACCCACTTCTTCGACGACCAGAACGCGATGAGGGTCAGGACCATGATGATGGCGAAGAGCACCCAGGCGATGGCGGAGGCATAGCCCATGTCGAAGCTCTTGAAGGCCTTGTCATAGATGTAGAGCGGCAGCAGGTAGGTGGATTTCATCGGGCCGCCGTCGGTGATGATGTAGGGGCCGTTGAATTCCTGGAACGCCTGCACCGTCTGCATGATCAGGTTGAAGAAGATCACCGGGGTGATCAGCGGCAGCGTGATGTGGCGGAAGATCTTCCAGGGTCCCGCCCCGTCGATCGCGGCGGCTTCGTAGAGCGACTTGTCGACCGATTGCAGCGCGGCAAGGAAGATCACCATGGCCGAGCCGAACTGCCAGCAGCGCAGCAGCGTGATGGTGAACAGCGCGTTCTCGGGATCGCCGAACCAGTTGATCGGCTCCATGCCGAGGCTGCCCAGCATGATGTTCACCAGGCCGGTATCGGCGAAGATGTAGCGCCACAGCACCGCGATCGCGACCGAGCCGCCGAGGATCGATGGCACGTAATAGGCGGTGCGGAACAGGTTGATCGCCTTCAGCCGGTAGTTCAGCACGACCGCGATGAACAGCGCGAAGGCCAGCTTCAGCGGCACCGTGGTGAAGACGTAGATCAGCGTCACCTTCAGCGACTTGTCGAAGGTCCGGTCGCGGGTGAAGAGCTTCTCGTAATTGTGCAGCCCGACCCATTCGGGCTTGTTCAGCAGGTCATAGTCGGTGAAGCTGAGATAGAAGGATGCGAGGAAGGGGAAGGCCGTGAACAGCAGAAGCCCGATCACGTAGGGCGACACGTACCACAGCCCCATCCATTTGCTTTCGCCACCCATCATGCGGCTCCTTTCCGGTTTCGGGCGATCCGGGCGGCAGGGCCTGCCCGGAATGCGTCTCGGGATCCGCCGGGACTGCCCTCGCGGGCCCCGCGGAACGGTGTTCTGTCGTCGGACTGGGTCATGGTGATGACGGCGGCTGCACGGATCCCGCCCCGGCATTGCCGGGCGGTCCACGCGCCTGAAGCTCCTCCCTTGGACCGGGCTCCCCCGCCCGGGACTCATGGTTATGATTCCATGAAATCAGGGTATTCCAGCTTGCATGGGAGGTAACATGCCGGGTATGGGATAAAAAGATGGAGAAAACCGAACATTTCCCGCTCTCGCTCATGCCGATGCGTTCGCTGTCGCTCCGGCTGGCCCGCTCGGCGATCAAGATGCGCCACAATGCGCGCTGGCGGATCGACAAGCTGAACCCGGTGCACGACCTGGTGATGCCGCTGACGGGCAGCGGCCGCTACTGGATCGGCGAGGACGAATTCACGCTGGAACCGGGCGAGGCCATGCTGATCCCGGCCTATGTCCGCTTCCGCGGGCGGCATGATTGCGGCGACATGGAATATACCGGCGTGGCGCAGCACTTCATGCTGGACCTGTTCGGGCGCGGCGACGTGATTTCCCAGATGAAGCTGGCGCGCAAGGCGCGCTTCCCGGACTGGGAGGCGATGGAGCCGCTGGTGCGCCACTACCGCGAGTCGACCTCGCGGGCAAACACCACGCTGAGCCAGCACCACGCCTTCATGGTGCTCCTGCTGGCGCATCTGGAGGCGGCCTTCGAAGGCTGGCGCACCGAGGACACCACGCCCGAAAGCCAGGACCAGCTGTCGCTGCACATCATGTTCGTGGCCTCGCGGCTGAGCTCGGATCCGCTGGGGGCCGGCGTCGAGGACGCGCTGGCGAACGTGCCCTACAACCCGGACTACTTCCGTCGGGCATTCCGCGACCGGATGGGGATGACGCCGAAGAAATTCCGCGAACTCAAAAGGATGGAGTTCGCGGCGAACCGTCTGGGCATGGGGCTTTCGGTCAAGGAAGCCGCCCTGGAGCTGGGCTTCGCCGACCCCTATTTCTTCAGCCGGATGTTCAAGCAGTATATCGGCGACAGCCCGTCCAGCTACCGCCTCAACAAGGGCGCGGTGCCGCCGCCGGATTCCGGCGACGTCATCGTCTGATCACATCACCGCGCCGATCTGCCAGGGCAGGAACTCGTTGTCGCCGAGGCCCAGAAGCTCGCTTTTCGTCGCCTGCCCCGAGGCAGTCGCGATCACCATCTCCAGGATCTCGCTGCCCTTTTCCTGCAGGCTGACGCCCTTGCTCACCACGTCCCCGGCATTCAGGTCCATGTCGTCCGGCATCGCCTCGTAGAGCGTGTCGTTGGTCGCGACCTTGATCGTCGGCGCTGGTTTCGAGCCGAAGGCCGAGCCGCGCCCGGTGGTGAAGACCAGCACCTGCGCGCCGCCCGCGATCTGCCCCGTCGCCGACACCGGGTCGTAGCCCGGCGTGTCCATGAACACGAGGCCGGGGGTGCGGATCTGCTGGCCATAGGCCAGCACGTCGCGAAGGGGGGTCGATCCCGCCTTTGCGACGGCCCCGAGCGACTTCTCCAGGATGGTGGTCAGCCCGCCCGCCTTGTTGCCGGGGCTCGGATTGTTGTCCATCGAGCCGCCGTTCATCGACGTGTAGCCTTCCCACCAGCGGATGCGCTCCAGAAGTTTCTCCGCAATTTCAGAGCTTTCCGCGCGACGCAGCAGCAATTCCTCGGCCCCGAAGATCTCCGGCGTCTCCGACAGCACCACCGTGCCGCCGAGCCCCACCAGCATGTCGCAGGCAATGCCGAGCGCCGGATTGGCCGATATTCCGGAATATCCATCCGATCCGCCGCATTGAAGCGCCAGCGTCAGCTCCGAAACCGGGCAGTCGGACCGCTCCGCCTTGTTCACCTCAGGCAGCATCTCGCGGATCTTCGCAGCGATCAGCCCGACCGTCGCACGGGTCCCGCCATTCTCCTGGATGGTCAGCCCGTGGAAGCGCTCGCTGCCGGTGGCCTCGAACATCTGCTTCATCCGCGCGATCTGCATCACCTCGCAGCCGAGGCCCACGAAGATCGCCGCGCCGACATTCGGATGGGTTGCATGGCCCCAGAGCACGCGCTGCAGGTTCTCCCAGCCGGGGCCTTCGTTGTTCATTCCGCAGCCGGTGCCATGGGCAAAGGCGACCACGCCGTCGACATTCGGGTACTGCGCCAGGATGCCGGAGCGCATCACTTCCTCGGCCGCCTGCCGGATCACCGTGGCCGAGCAGTTCACCGTCGCGACCAGCGCGATCACGTTGCGCGTGCCGACCCGCCCGTCGCCGCGGCGGTAGCCGCGGAAGCTCCGGGGCGCCATCTCGGGCACCGTCTTCCGCGCGGCCTCCAGATCGGCGCCGATGCCGTAGTCGCGGCCATGGGCGCCGATTTCGCAATTGTGGCTGTGGACATGCTCACCTTCGGAAATGTCCATCGTGGCATAGCCGATCACCTGGCCGAATTTCCGGATCGGCGCGCCCTTGGCGATGGCATGGCGGGCCAGCTTGTGCCCAGGCGAGACCGGCGCCCCGAGCGCCGCGCCCCGGCCCAGCGGGGTCTCCCCGGCCTTGGCGCGGGTGGTCAGGATGGCGACGTCGTCGCGTTCGTCCAGCAGGATCGGGTCGGACATGGGGCTCTCCGGAGGTTGCGGCAGGGCGCAGGGCGCCCCGCCATTTGGGTCAGCGCGCCAGCCAGCCGCCATCCACGTTCAGCACGGCGCCGGTGACGTATTTCGCGGCCGGCGAGGCCAGGAAGCAGACGGCGCCGGCAATGTCCTCGGGGTCGCCCCAGCGCCCGGCCGGGATGCGCTCCAGGATCTGGCGCGAGCGGTCCTCGTCCGCGCGCAGCGCCGAGGTGTTGTTGGTGGCGATGTAGCCCGGCGCCACCGCGTTCACGGTGATGCCCTCGGGCGCCCATTCATTGGCGAAGATCTTGGTGAGGCCCGCCACGCCGTGCTTCGACGCGGTATAGCCCGGCACCCGGATGCCGCCCTGGAAGCTGAGCAGCGAGGCGATGTTGACGATCCGCCCGCCCTCGCCGCGCGCGATCGCCTGCTTGCCGAAGGCCTGGCAGAGCAGGAAGACCGCCTTGAGGTTGACGTTCATCACCTCGTCCCAGTCCAGCTCGGAATGCTTGACCGAGTCCTCGCGGCGGATGATGCCGGCGTTGTTCACCAGGATGTCGAGCGGCGCCACGCTTTCCAGCGCCGCCACCCCGGCATGGGGATCGGAGAGGTCCACCAGCAGCGTCTCGGCGCTGCCGCCCGCTGCCTCGATGATCTCCACCGTCTCGTCGCAGGCACGGCGGCCCGCGGCGATGACGTGGGCCCCGCGCTCGGCAAGGCCCACGGCGATCGCCTGCCCGATCCCGGTATTCGCGCCCGTAACCAGGGCGCGCTTCCCGTCGATGCGGAACGGATCCATCAGCGCAGGTCCTCCATGGCGATGAAGTCCATGTCGGTGAAGTCGGTGTTGTCGCCGGCCATCGCCCAGCAGAAGGTGTAGCTGCCGGTGCCGGCCCCCGAATGGATCGACCAGGGCGGCGAGATCACGGCTTCCTCGTTCGACATGACGATGTGCCGGGTCTCGTCCGGCTCGCCCATGAAGTGGAAGACGCGGGACCCTTCGTCGAGGTCGAAATACAGGTAGGCCTCCATCCGGCGGTCATGGATATGCGCCGGCATGGTGTTCCAGAGGGACCCGGGCAGGAACTGGGTGTAGCCCATGGTCAGCTGGCAGGTTTCCTGGACATCGGGGTGCAGGAACTGGATGATGACGCGCTCGTTGGCGGTGTCCTTGGAGCCCAGCTCGACGCGCTTCGCCTCGGCCGGCTTGATCAGGCGGGTGGCGATGGCGCGGTGCGCCGGGGTCGACAGGATGTAGAAGCGGCCCTGGCCCGAGAACTCGACCGGGCCGGAGCCCATGCCGATATAGAGCACGTCACCCTTCTCCATCGCGTAGCTTTCGCCGCCGACGGTGACGGTGCCGGCCTCGGGGCCGATGTTGAGCACGCCCATCTCGCGGCGTTCCAGCACGGTCTTGGTGCCGGTGTTCTGCACCTCGTCGACGGCCAGCGTGCCGCCGGCGGGCACGGCGGAGCCGAGGATCATGCGGTCATAGTGGGAATAGGTCAGCTTGACCTCGCCGGGGACGAAAAGCCCGCCGACATGGAACTCGTCGCGGAGCCCGTCCGTGTCGAGCGTCTTGGTGGTCCGCGGGTCGATTGCGTGGCGGATGTCGACTTCGGTCATGGGGTTTCTCCTCCTTACAGGAAATCGTCACGTCGGGGGGTGAAGCAGTCGATCAGTTCGCCCTCTTCGAGGCAGACGCAGCCATGCGTCGCGCCCGAAGGGATGACGAAGCTGTCGCCCGGCCCGATTTCGGTGACCGTCTCGCCGATGGTGAAGGCGAAGCGGCCGGTTTTCACATAGGTCGACTGCACGTGCGGGTGGCTGTGCAGCGCCCCTTCCGCATCCTTGGAGAAGCGGAAGGAGACGACCATCAGTTCCGGCGCGTCGGCCAGAACCTGTCTGGTGACTCCGCCAAGATCGACGGGCGGAAAGACATTAGTCATCGGACATCTCCATTGATCTGTATGACAGCCTTTACCGGAAAACGGCGGGAAGCCAAAGCGAAAGTGCCGGGACATATGTGACCAGGATCAGCGTCGCGAAGGCGGCGAAGTAGAACGGCCAGATCGTGCGCATCGCCTGGCCGATGCCGATGTTGCCGACGGCGCAGCCGACGAACAGCACCGAACCGACCGGCGGCGTGCACAGGCCGATGCCGAGGTTGAGGATCAGGATGATGCCGAACTGCACCGGATCGACGCCGAAGGCCTGGGCCACGGGCAGGAAGATCGGCGTGGTGATCACGATCAGCGGGCTCATGTCCATGAAGGTGCCGAGGATCAGCAGGCTGACGTTGATCAGCAGCAGGATCACGATCGGGTTGTCCGAGAAGTTCTGCAGGAAGGCGACCATCGAGGCCGGCACCTTCAGGAAGGCCAGCAGCCAGCCGAAGGCCGCGGCGCAGCCGATCACCAGCAGCACCATCGCGGTGGTGCGCACGGCAGCCAGCGTCGCCTCGACGAAGTCGCTCCAGCTGAGCGAGCGGTAGGCGAAGAGCGTCACCGCCAGCGCATAGACCACCGCGATGCAGGAGCTTTCCGAGGCGGTGAAGATGCCCGAGCGCACGCCGCCGAAGATGATGGCGACGAGGATCAGCCCCGGCACGGCCGAGAGGAACAGCGCGCCCAGCATCTTGCGGCCCGGGAAGGCCTCGGTCGGATAGCCGCGGCGCTTTGCCACGAACCAGGCGGCCATCATCAAGCTCAGCGCCAGCAGGAGGCCCGGCACGATCCCGGCGGTGAAGAGATCGGCGATCGACAGGCGGCCGCCGGCGGAGATCGAGTAGATGATCAGGTTGTGCGAGGGCGGCAGCATCAGCGCGATGATCGACGACGTGACGGTGACGTTGACCGCGTAGTCGGTGTCGTAGCCGCGCTTCTCCATCTGCGGAATCATCAGCCCGCCGATGGCGGAGGCATCCGCCGCGGCCGAGCCCGAAATGCCGCCGAAGAGGCAGGAGGCGAGGATGTTCACCTGTCCCAGCCCGCCCCTGAGATGTCCGACCATGGCGCCCGCGAGCGCGACCAGCCGCCGCGCGATGTCGCCGCGGACCATCAGCTCGCCGGCATAGATGAAGAACGGGATCGCCATCAGCGCGAAGACCGAGACGCCGGAATTCAGCCGCTGGAACACGATCACCGGGGGCAGGCCCATGTAGAGCACGGTGAAGAAGCTGGAGACGCCGAGGCAGAAGGCCACGGGCGTGCCGATCAGCAGCAGGAAGGTGAAGCTTCCGAAGAGGATCCAGAGTTCCATGTCAGTCAGTGCTCCGCCGTGTCGCCGAAGCGCGAGGTGGGAAGGCCGGCCGCGCGGCGGGCGAGCCGCTCGACCGAGAAGAGGACGACCAGGATGCCGCCCGAGATGATCGGCAGGAAGGCGACCGAGCCGGAGAAGCCCAGCGACGGGATGGTCGACCCGGCGGTCTTGGCGGCCAGCTGCCAGCCATAGACGACCATGCCGATCCCGAAGGCGGTCACGACCACGTCGGAAATCGAGTAGAGCACCAGCTTCGCCCGGTCCGGCAGCAGGTACAGCAGCACCTCGAAGCTCAGGTGGTACCCCTCGCGGATGCCGACCGCGGCGCCGAGCAGGATGAACCAGCCCATCACCAGGATCGCCGCCGGCTCGGTCCAGACGAGGCTGTCGTTCAGCACGTACCGGAAGAACACCTGGGCGGCGATCATCGCGGTCATCAGCACAAGCCCGATGCCCGAGATCCACAGCCCGATCCGGGCTACGACCCCGGTAAACTTTGCAATCTTATCCATCCCCTGCCCCTTCAAGCGGTTGGGCCGCCCGCGCGGGGCGGCCCGTCAAGGCTCACTCGGTGGCCTGGATGCGTTCGACGAGATCCTTGAGCTTGTCGGAGGTGACATGCTTCTCGTAGACCGGCTTCATCGCCTCGATGAACGGAGTCTTGTCGATGTCGGTCACGACCTCGACGCCGGCATCCAGCACCTTCTGCTCGGACTCCGCCTCGCGCTCGGCCCACATCTCGCGCATCAGCGGCACGCTGTCCTTGGCGGCCTGGCGCACGGCCTCCTGGTCCTCGGGGCTGAGCTTGTCCCAGCTGGTCTTCGACATCACCAGCACTTCCGGCACGATCAGGTGCTGGTCGAGCGTGTAGTACTTGGCGACCTCGAAATGGCCGGAGGATTCATAGGAGGGCCAGTTGTTCTCGGCCCCGTCGATCACGCCGGTCTGGATCGAGGAATAGACCTCGCCATAGGGCAGCGGCGTGGCATTCGCGCCGAGCGCGGAGACCATGTCGACGAAGATGTCGGACTGCATGACGCGGAACTTCATCCCCGCCAGGTCGGCCATCGAGGTGATCGGCTTTTCCGAGTTGTAGAAGCTGCGCGAGCCGCCGTCATAGAAGGCCAGGCCGACCAGGTCGTGATCCCCGAAGGCCGCGAGGATCTCGTCGCCCACCGGGCCGTCCATCACGTGGTGCATGTGATCGACGGACCGGAAGATGTAGGGCAGCGAGACGACCTGGGTCTCTTCGATGATGTTGTTGAACGGACCCATCGAGACGCGCAGCATGTCGATGACGCCGAACTGGGTCTGCTCGATCGTGTCCTTCTCCTCGCCGAGCTGGGCGGAGGGGAAGACTTCGATGCACAGGCGGCCGCCGGTGCGCTCTTCGAGCATCTTGCCCATTTCCTGCACCGCGACGACGGTCGGGTAGCCTTCGGGATGGGTGTCTGCGGAACGCAGCGTGGTCTCGCAGGCAGTGGCGGCGGTTGCGAGCGCGGAGCCGGCCAGGAGCGCGGCAGTCAGTGTCAGTTTCATGGTCTTCCTCCCCTTTGAAACTGGTGGATGCAGCGCCGGAAGGGAGCACTTGCTCCCTCTCCCTCCCGGCCCTGCGGATCAGGTCAGGCCATAGGCATCCTTGGCCAGGTTGTAGGTCAGGTCGGTCGCGACCTCGAAGGCGTCGGCCTCGCCGAGGCGCCCGGTGGCGACCAGCCCCGCCAGGTAGCTGCAGTCCGAACGGCGCGCGACGTCATGGCGGGCCGGGATCGAGCAGAAGGCCCGGGTGTCGTCGTTGAAGCCAGCGGTGTTGTAGAAGCCGGCCGTTTCCGTGGTGGCCTCGCGGAACCGCTTGATGCCTTCGTAGCTGTCATGGAACCACCAGGGCGGCCCGAGGCGCAGGCAGGGATAGACGCCCGCCAGCGGCGCCCATTCGCGCGAATAGACGGTCTCGTCCAGCGTGAAGAGTAGCACGCGCAGCTTCGGCTCCATGCCGACCGCGTTCAGCAGCGGCGAGAGGCTGCCCACGTAGTCGGTGCGGCCCGGGATGTCGAAGCCCTTGTCGCGGCCGTGCTTTTCGAACACGCCCTTGTGGTGGTTGCGGCGGCTGCCCGCGTGGATCTGCAGGGTCAGGCCGTCCTCGAGGCTCATCCGCGCCATCTCGGTCAGCATCTGGCCGCGGAAGGCATCGGCCTCCTCGGCAGTGCAGGTCCCGGCCAGCGCCTTCTGGAACAGGGCGGCGGCATCCGCCGCGGACAGGTCCTCGGTGCGTGCCGAAGGGTGCCCGTGGTCCGACGCGGTCGCGCCGCCGAATTCCTTGAAATAGGCGCGGCGCGCACGGTGGGCGTTCAGGTAGCCCTCCCAGGTCGCCGCGTCCTCGCCCGTCAGCGCGCCGAGCTGCTCGACATTGCCGGCGAAGCCCTCGAATTCCGGATCGACCGCGGCGTCAGGACGGTAGGTGGTGATCACCTTTCCGCCCCAGCCCGAGGCGGTGATGGCCTTGTGCCATTTCAGGTCGTCGAGCGCGCCCTCGGTGGTCGAGAGCACCTCGATGTTGAACCGCTCGAACAGCGCCCGCGGGGTGAAGTCGGGGGTCGCCAGCTTGGCGTCGATATGTTCGTAATACTCGTCCGCGGTGGCGGCGGAGAGCGGCTTGTCGAGGCCGAAGACGAACTGGAAGGAATGGTTGAGCCACATCGCCGAGGGCGTGCCGCGGAACAGGTGGAAGTTCTCGGCGAAGAGCCGCCAGATCTTGCGCGGATCGGTTTCCGTCTCGCCGCCGTCGACGCGCGGCACGCCCAGATCGGTCAGCGGAATGCCCTGGCTGACCAGCATGCGGAAGACATAGTGGTCGGGAATAACGAAAAGCTCGGCCGGGTTCGGGAAGCGCTCGTTCTCGGCGAACCAGCGCGGGTCGCAATGGCCGTGCGGCGACACGATCGGCAGATCCGCCACGCTTTCGTACAGGCGGCGCGCAAGGCCGCGAAGGCCGGGCTCTGCCGGGAAAAGGCGGTCGGGATCGGTCAGGCTCATCTTCTGCCCCTTTGAATCGGATCTTCTAGCTAGCTAATATGCTAGTCTGACAGTTGTGTCAAAGCGTGAATGATGTATGCTGGCCGCGACAGGATGCAGCCGGACCGCCATGCCAGACACGATCGCCCCTCTTTCCGCCATTCAGACGGCCACGGCCACGGACCAGGTGTTCGAGGCGCTCTACCATGCGTTGATCACCTTCGGACTGCCGCCGGGCACCAAGGTGTCCGAGGCCGAGATCGCCAAGCAGCTGGGCGTCTCTCGGCAGCCGGTGCGCGACGCGTTCTTCCGGCTTTCGCAGCTCGGCTTCCTGTCGATCCGGCCGCAGCGGGCGACGCTGATCACCAAGATATCCGAGCAGGGCGTGCACCAGGCGGCCTTCATCCGCGCCGCCTTGGAGGCGGCCTGCATCCGCGACGCGGTGAAGACCATCACCGGGGCCGACCTGGCCGAGCTCGACACGCTCCTGGCCCGCCAGAAGCTGGCGATCGAGACCGGCCCGCGCAGCGTCTTCCACGAGCTCGACGACCTCCTGCACAAGCGGATCTGCGAAATGTCCGGCCACGGCTACGCATGGTCGCTGATCCAGGAGCAGAAGGCCCATATCGACCGGGTGCGCTTCCTGTCGCTCTCCTTCGGCCAGCAGAATGCCTTCGACCAGCATGTCAGCATCGTCGATGCACTGCGCGCGCGCGATGCCAATGCCGCCGAAGCCTGCCTGCGCGACCATCTGAGCCGCATCCGGAACATCCTGCCCGTGGTACGTTCCGAGCATCCCCAGTATTTCGAGGACCCCGACCAATGACCCGCTTTCTCGCGATCGGCGAATGCATGATCGAACTGTCGCCGACCCCCGACGGAACCTATGCAATGGGCTTCGCCGGCGACACCTTCAACTCTGCGTGGTACGCGAAGAAGCTCGGGGGGCCGGATCTGGAGGTCGCCTATCTTTCGGCGATGGGCGATGACGGCCCCTCCGCGCAGATGGCCGCCTTCATGGACTCCGCAGGAGTGATCCCCGAAATGGCGGTGCGCAAGGGCGGAACGGCCGGGCTCTACATGATTTCGCTGAAGGACGGCGAGCGCAGCTTCTCCTACTGGCGGTCGGCCTCGGCGGCGCGGACGCTGGCGGACGATCTGGAGCGCCTGCCGGCCTCGTCCGGGGACATGGCGCTGTTTTCCGGAATCACCATGGCAATCCTGCCGGAGGCCGGGCGGCGGCGGCTGCTCGAAGTGCTGGCCGGGGCCCGCGCCGCAGGCGTGCGGATCTGCTTCGACCCGAACCTGCGGCCGCGGCTCTGGGCTTCGACCGAGGACATGTGCCGCTGGGTCAGCGAAGCGGCCAAGGTCGCCGACATCGCGCTGCCGTCCTACGAGGACGAGGCCGATTTCTTCGGCGATGCCTCGAAGCGCGCAACGGCAGACCGCTACGCGGCCGCGGGAGCTTCGCTGGTCGTCACCAAGGACGGGCCGGAGCCGGTGCTGATCCTGGAGAACGGCGCCGAGACGCTGGTGCCGCCGCAGATCGTGGCCGAGATCACCGACACGACCGCGGCCGGGGACAGCTTCAATGCCGGGTTCCTGACGGCGCTGCTGCGCGGCGCCTCCCCGGCCGAAGCCGCCGATGCCGGCTGCCGCGTGTCGGCACAGGTGGTGACCAAGCGCGGGGCGCTGGTCGATATCGACCTTCCGGGCCTCAAGGTCCCGGCCTGATCCCCCTCACCCCGGCCCTCTCCCCGGCGGGGAGAGGGAGTGCGCCCCGGGCCGGGCGGGGGTGAGGGTGCGGGAGAGGGCATCCCTCTCCTGCCCGCGTCTCAGGCAAAGCACTCCTCAGGCAGCACGGCGACGGCTTCGGACCCGCCGGTCACAGCGTCGCGGCGCGACATCGCCTCCGGGAAGATCTGGCCGCGGAAGAACTCCGCCAGCCGGATCCGGCCCAGCGTCTCGCCCGCATCCATGCCGGATTTCAGCGCCGCGCGATGCGCGCCGTAGCCCATCTGCCAGCCGCCCAGGGCCACGCCGAAGGCATGCAGCACGTTGACCGCCGCCGCGTTCTGCAGCGCGGGCTCGTCTTTCATGGCGAGAAGCCAATCGACCAGCTCGGAGACGATCTCCGCCCCGGTGTCGATCATCTCCGCCATCGCCGCCCAGTCGGTCTGGTTGCCCTGCGTGCCCCGCACGGCCTCGGCATCGGCGCGCATCTGGGCAACGATCTCGCCTGCCGCCCTGCCGCCGTCGCGGGTGATCTTGCGGCCCACCAGATCCAGCGCCTGGATGCCGGTCGTACCCTCGTAGATCGTGGTGATCCGCGCGTCGCGGTAGAACTGCGCCGCGCCGGTCTCCTCGACGAAGCCCATGCCGCCATGGACCTGCACGCCCATGTTCGCGACATCCACGGCCATCTCGGTGCCCCAGCCCTTCACGACCGGGATCATCAGGTCGACGCGCCGCTGGTGATAGGCCTTCGCCTCCGCATCCGGATTGCGCGCCGCGTGATCGAGCGAGGCCGCGGCCAGGCAGGCCAGTGCACGGGCTGCCAGCGTCCTGGCGCGCATCGCGCCGACCATGCGGCGCACGTCGCCATGGCCCAGGATCGGATCGCCCGCCTGCCCGCCCGACGGCGTGCCCTGGCGGCGTTCCCGCGCATAGGCCAGCGCCCATTGGTACGCATGCTCCGCCACGCCGATGCCCTGAACGCCCACGTTCAGGCGGGCGTTGTTCATCATGGCGAACATGTATTGCAGCCCCTTGTTGGGCTCGCCGATCAGCCAGCCGGTCGCCCCGCCCTTGTCGCCGAACGCGAGCGTGCACGTCGGCGAGGCGTGGATGCCGAGCTTGTGCTCGATCGAGACGCAGCGCACGTCGTTTTCGGTGCCGTCGGGCATGAATTGCGGCACGAGGAAGAGCGAGATCCCCTTCACCCCGGCCGGCGCATCGGGCAGCCGCGCCAGCACGAGGTGGATGATGTTGTCGGTCAGGTCATGCGTGCCGTAGGTGATGAAGATCTTCTGCCCCGAGACCAGGAAATGATCGCCCTCGGGCTCGGCCCTGGAACGGATGGCGGCAAGATCGGACCCGGCCTGCGGCTCGGTCAGGTTCATCGTGCCGGTCCATTCGCCGGAAACGAGCTTCGGCAGGTAGGCTTCCTTCAGCGCGTCGGACGCATAGCCTTCCAGCGCCTCGATCGCGCCTTGCGTCAGCATCGGGCAGAGCTGGAAGGACATGTTGGCGCCCTGGAACATCTCCTGGATACAGGTGTTCACCGCCTGCGGCAGGCCCATGCCGCCATGCTCGGGGCTGGCCGAGGGGCTGTTCCAGCCCATCTCGACCAGCCGGCCATAGGCCTCCTTCCAGCCCGCGGGCGTCGTCAGCTTGCCGTCGGCGAACTTCAGCCCTTCCAGATCGCCCGAGCGGTTCAGCGGCGCCAGCACCTCGCCCGCGAACTTCCCCGCCTCCTCGAGTATCGCGGCCACCGTGTCCGGGGTCGCATCCTCCAGCCCCGGCAGGGCCGCGAGCGCGTCGAGACCGCAGAGTTCCTCGAGGATGAACTGCATGTCTTTGAGAGGGGCGGAATAGGTCATGGGAGGATCCTTTTCACTCGGGACCGGGTCAGAACGATTTCTGGATGAAGGCCCTCAGCTCGCCGATCACGCCGCGGCGGAAGCTGAGCACGCAGATCACGAAGATCACCCCCAGAACGACCGGGACCCATGCCGAAAGCGGACCAGAGGCCAGCAGATTCTGCAATGCGACGATGATGCCCGCGCCCACGGCCGGGCCTGCGATCGTGCCCACGCCGCCGAGCAGCGTCATCAGCACCACCTCGCCCGACATGTGCCAGTGCGCGTCGGTCAGAGAGGCCAGCTGGAACACTACCGTCTTCAGCGCGCCGGCCAGGCCCGCGAGCGTCGCCGAGAGCACGAAGGCCTGCAGCTTGTAGCGGTCGACATCGTAGCCGAGCGAGACCGCGCGGGGCTCGTTGTCGCGGATCGCGCGCAGCACCTGTCCGAAGGGCGAATGCACGGTGCGCGCGATCAGCCAGAAGGCGGCGAGGAAGATCGCGAGGGTGAAATAGTACATGGCCATGTTGTCCTGCAGGTCGACCATGCCCAGGAGCGTGCCGCGCGGCACGCCCTGGAGGCCGTTCTCGCCGCCGGTGAAGGGTGCGGAGATGAACAGGAAATAGGCCATCTGGGCGAGCGCCAGGGTGATCATGGCGAAGTAGATGCCCTGCCGCCGGATGGCGAGCATGCCGGCTGCGAGCCCCATGATGCCGGCCGCGGCGGCGCCGGCGAGCAGGCCCAGCTCGGTCGGCAGGCCCCAGACCTTGATCGCGTGGCCGGTGATGTAGGCCGCGCCGCCGAAGAACGCGGCATGGCCGAAGCTCAGGAGCCCGCCGAAGCCGAGGATCAGGTTGAAGGCGCAGGCGAAGAGCGCGAAGCACAGGAACTTCATCAGCAGCACCGGATAGAGGAAGAACGGTGCGATCAGCAGAAGCACGAGGGCGACGGCATATCCGAGTTTCGTGGTCATGGCGTCCTCCTCACGCGGTCCGGCCGAACAGGCCGGCGGGCCGCAGCACCAGCACCACGGCCATGACGAAGAAGATCACGGTGGCCGAGGCCTCGGGCCAGAACACCTTGGTCAGACCCTCGATCAGCCCCATGGCGAGCCCGGTGACCACCGCGCCCATGATCGAGCCCATGCCCCCGATCACCACGACGGCGAAGACGACGATGATCAGGTTCGAGCCCATCAAGGGCGAGACCTGGGTGATCGGCGCGGCCAGCACGCCGGCGAAGGCCGCCAGCCCGACGCCGTAGCCATAGGCCAGCGTGGTCAGGAGCGGCACGTTCACGCCGAAGGCCTGCAGGAGCTTCGGGTTCTCGGTGCCCGCGCGCAAATAGGCGCCGATCTTGGTCATCTCGAAGATGTACCAGGTCACGCCGCAGGCGATCAGCGAGGCGACGACGACCCAGCCGCGGTACCAGGGCAGGAACATGAAGCCCAGGTTGATGCCGCCCGTCAGCGCCTTCGGCGTCGGATAGGGCTGGCCGGAGGCGCCGAAGAGCTTGATGAAGACGCCCTCGATCACCAGCGCCAGGCCGAAGGTCAGCAGGAGCCCGTAGAGATGGTCGACCCCGGCAAGGCGACGCAGCAGGAAGCGTTCGAGCAGCATGCCGAAGCCGCCCACCAGCACCGGCGCGGCGAAGAGCGCCACCCAGTAGTTCAGCCCGAGGAAATGCGCCAGCGCCCAGGCGGCGAAGGCGCCGAGCATGTAGAGCGCACCATGGGCGAAGTTCACGATGTTGAGGAGTCCGAAGATCACCGCCAGGCCCAGCGACAGGACGGCGTAGAAGGCTCCGTTGATGAGGCCCAGCAGCAGCTGCCCGAAGAGCACCTGCGGCGGAAAGCCAAGTAGGTCTGTCAGCATGGCGTCATCCCGTCCCGGTCAGGCGGCCCCCCGCAGGCGCGGAGGGCCGGAAGGTTCATTTCGTCGGGCAGGTGCTGTCCGAGAGGGGACCGTAGGCTTCCTCGCCGGGGATGGTGCGGACGATCTCGTAATAGTCCCACGGGCCTTTCGACTCGGCAGGCGACTTCACCCGCGCCAGGTACATGTCGTGGACCATGCGGCCGTCGGAGCGGATCGTGCCGCCCTTGGCGAAGAAGTCGTCGATCGGCCGGTCGCGCATCCATTCCATGACGGTGTCGGTGTCGTCGCTGCCTGTCGCCTCGATCGCCTTGAGGTAGAAGCTGACGGAGGAATAGACCCCGGCCTGCACCATCGACGGCATCTTGCCGGTGCGCTCCATGAACTTCTCGGACCAGGCGCGGGTCTCGTCATCCATGTCCCAGTAGAAGCCGGTGGTCAGCTGGATGCCCTGCGCGGTCTCCAGCCCCAGCGCGTGGACATCGGTGATGAACATCAGGAGCGCCGCGATCGACTGGCCGCCCGCGACAAGGCCGAACTCGTTCGCCGCCTTGATCGCGTTCGTCGTGTCGGCGCCGGCATTGGCGAGGCCGATCACCTTGGCGCCGGAAGCCTGGGCCTGCAGCACGAAGGAGGAGAAGTCGGAGGCCGGGAACGGGTGGCGGATCGAGCCAAGCACCTTGCCGCCCGCCCCCTCCACGACCTTCGTCACGTCGGCTTCCAGCGCCTGGCCGAAGGCATAGTCGGCGGTCAGGAAGTACCAGGTGTCCCCGCCCTCGGCCACGACCGCCTTGCCGGTGCCGTTCGCCAGCGCGGTGGTCGAATAGGTGTAGTGGATGCCCGAGGGGATGCAGGCGTCGTTGGTCAGCGGCGAAGAGGCCGCGCCGGAGACCAGCACCACCTTGTTCTGCTGCTTGGCGATCTCGTAGACGGCCAGCGCGGTCGAGGTGGTGACGAGTTCCGCAAAGCTGTCGACCTGCTCGGCCTCGCCCCATTCGCGCGCCTTGTTGGCGGCAATGTCGGCCTTGTTCTGGTGGTCGGCGGTGACCAGCTCGATCGGCGCGCCGGCGACGGTGCCGCCGAAATCCTCGATCGCCATCTCGGCGGCAGCGACGGCACCCGGGCCGGCGAGATCGGAATAGGTGCCCGACATGTCGGTCAGGAGGCCGATCTTGACCTTGCCGTCGGAAATCTCCGCAGAGGCGGCCGAGGCCATGGCCAGGGCGGACGCGCCGAGCGCGAGCGTTTTCAGGGTTTTCATGTGTCTCCTCCCAGTGACGTTTTTCCCGCGCCGTTCAGACGCTGAGGTATTCCTCGAAGACATGCGCCTTCGTTTCCAGCTCGCCGGCCTCCACGGTCTCGGCGATGTGGCCGTGGTCCATGATGAAGTGACGGTCGGCGAGCGGGGCGGCGAAACGGAAGTTCTGCTCCACCAGAACGATCGTGTAGCCGCGGGTCTTCAGCACGCCGAGCACGTCGGCGAGCTTGTCGACGATCACCGGGGCGAGGCCTTCGGTGATCTCGTCGAGCAGCAGGATATTGGCGCCGGTGCGCAGGATGCGCGCCATGGCGAGCATCTGCTGCTCCCCGCCCGACAGCCGCGTGCCGGGGCTGCGGCGGCGCTCGGCAAGGTTGGGGAACATCTCGTAGAGTTCCTCCACCGTCATGCCGCCGCCGGCCACGACGGGGGGCAGCAGCAGGTTCTCCTCCACCGAGAGCGAGGCGAAGATGCCGCGCTCCTCCGGGCAGTAGCCGACGCCGAGATGGGCGATGGCATGGGGCGGACGGGCGATGATCTCCTCGCCCTTGAGCCGGATGGACCCTGTGCGCTTGCCGATCAGCCCGACGATGGAGCGCAGCGTCGTGGTCCGCCCGGCGCCGTTGCGGCCCAGCAGCGTGACCAGCTCGCCCTGGTAGACGGTCAGGTCGATCCCGTGCAGCGCATGGCTCTCGCCGTAATAGGCATGCAGGTCGGAAATGTGGATCTCGGCGATCCGCTCGGCGGCATGGGCGCCGCCGATCTCGTGGTTGTGGCCCGAGACCGCGTTCATGCCGCCCTCCCCATGTAGGCTTCCTTGACGCGCGGGTCGGAGGAGACCTCCTCGTAGGTCCCCTCGGTCAGGATCGCGCCGCGCTGGAGCACGGTAATCCGGTCGCAGAGAGCCGAGACCACGCCGAGGTTGTGCTCGACCATCAGCACGGTGCGCGACTTGGCGACCTCGCGGATCAGCTCGGTGATGCGCTGCACGTCCTCTCGGCCCATGCCCTGGGTCGGCTCGTCGAGCAGCATCAGCTTCGGCTCCTGCGCCAGGGTCGTGGCGATCTCCAGCGCGCGCTTGCGCCCGTAGGCCATCTCGTGGACCTCGGTTTCGGCGTAGCGCTCCAGCCCGACCATCGTCAGCAGCTCCATCGCCCGCTCGTCGAGCACGCGCAGGGATTTCTCCGAGCGCCAGAAATGGAAGGACGTGCCCAGCTCGCGCTGCAGGGAAACCCGGACGTTTTCCAGCGCCGTCATGTGCGGGAAGACGGCCGAGATCTGGAAGCTGCGCACCATGCCCATGCGGGCGATCTGCGCGGGCTTGGCGCGGGTGATGTCGCGCCCGTCATAGGTCATGGTCCCGCGGGTCGGCTGGTGGACCTTGGTCAGCAGGTTGAAGACCGTGGTCTTCCCCGCGCCGTTGGGGCCGATCAGGGCGTGGATGTCGCCGGTCCTCACCTTCAGGGTGACGTTGTCGACCGCGGTGAAGCCGAGGAAATCCTTCGACAGCCCGTCGGTGACGAGAATATGCTCTTCGCTCATGGGAAATCCGTGTCTGCGGTTGCGGGGAACGGCCCGGAGGCCGCCCGGCGGGTTCAGGCCTTGGCCTTGTCCCGGGCCTGGTCGCGCAGCACGAATTTCTGGATCTTGCCGGTCGAGGTCTTTGGCAGCTCGGTGAAGATGACCGAGCGCGGCGCCTTGAAATGCGCCATGTGGTCCCGGCAGAAGGCGATGACCTCTTCCGCGGTCAGGCTGGCGCCGGGCTTCAGCGTGACGAAGGCGCAGGGCGTCTCGCCCCATTTCTCGTCGGGCTTCGCCACCACCGCCGCTTCGAGGATCGCGGGATGCTTGTAGAGCACGTCCTCGACCTCGACCGAGGAGATGTTCTCGCCGCCCGAGATGATGATGTCCTTGGAGCGGTCCTTCAGCTCCACATAGCCGTCCGGGTGCATCACGCCCAGGTCGCCGGAGGCGAACCAGCCCCCCTTGAAGCTCTTGGCGGTGGAGGACGGGTTCTTCAGGTAGCCCTTCATCACGTTGTTGCCGCGCATGAAGATCTCGCCCAGCGTCTGGCCGTCCGAGGGGACCGGCTCCAGCGTGTCGGGATCGGCCACCATCAGCCCGTCGAGCGCGACGTTGCGCACGCCCTGGCGCGCCTTCAGCTTGGCCTTGGCCTCGCCCGACAGCCCGTCCCATTCGTCGCCCTTCCAGGCGCAGACCACCGACGGCCCGTAGGTCTCGGTCAGGCCGTAGACATGGGTGACCTCTACGCCCATCGCCTCCATCTTCTCGATCACGGCGGCGGGCGGGCTGGCGCCGGCGGTCATGACCTTCACCTCGTGGGAGAAGTCCTTCAGCTCGTCGGGGGCGTTGGCCAGCAGGTTCAGCACGATCGGCGCGCCGCAGAAATGGGTGACCTTCTCGTCGCGGATCAGCTGGTAGATCTTGTCGGCCCGCACCGCGCGGAGGCAGACGCAGACCCCGGCATTGGCGGCGATGGTCCAGGGGAAGCACCAGCCGTTGCAATGGAACATCGGCAGCGTCCAGAGATAGCGCGAATGCTGCGCCATGCCCCAGGTGACGATGTTCGACATGGCGTTCAGATGCGCGCCGCGATGGTGGTAGACCACGCCCTTCGGGTCGCCGGTGGTGCCCGAGGTGTAGTTCAGGCTTATCGCGTCCCATTCGTCCGCGGGCAGGTCCCAGGCGAAATCGGGATCGCCCTCCTCCAGCAGCGCGCCATAGGTCAGGCTGCCGATCGGGCTGCCGCCTTCGTAGGTGGCGTCCTCGATGTCAATCACCAGCAGGTCGGCGTAATGCCCGGTCATCCGCACCGCGCGGCCGACCACCTCGGAGAATTCCGGATCGACGATCACCGCCTTGGCCTCGCCGTGGTTGAGGATGAAGGCGATCGCCTCGGCGTCGAGGCGGGTGTTGATCGTGTTCAGCACCGCGCCCGACATGGGGATGCCGAAATGCGCCTCGAACATCTCGGGGATGTTCGCCGCGACGACAGCCACCGTGTCGCCCTTGCCGATGCCCCGCGCGGCAAGCGCCGAGGCCAGGCGGCGGCAGCGGGCATAGGTCTCGGACCACGTGCGCCGGACCTCGCCATAGCTCACCGCCAGGTTGTCGGGATAGATGTCCGCGGTCCGCGCCAGGAAGCTCAGCGGCGACAAGGCCGCGTAATTCGCCCCGGTCTTGTCCAGACCCGACTCGTAGATGTTGACTCCTCCCGCCCCAGACATCTGACCACCTCCCCGCAGAAATTCTGATTGTCCAATCTGTGGCGCGGCGATGTTTCCCAAGATTTGCGCAAAGCTTACGAATTGTAACGGGGTCTTCGCGGGCGGCGAAAATGTCCTAGACTAGGCCGACCCGGGGGAAGAGGGGCGATGCACCACGCGACAGAAGCCGATACCAGCGCCGACGAACTGTTCCAGGCAGGGCTGGACCATATCGACCAGGGCATCACGATCTTCGACCGCAACCTGCGCCTCGTGGGCTGGAACAAGCGGTTCATCGACCTGCTGGGCTTTCCCGAGGACCTCGCCTATCCCGGCGCGCCCTTCGAGATCTTCATACGGCACAATGCGGAACGCGGCGAATACGGACCCGGCGACCCGGAGGAACAGACCAGGTTCCGCGTCGAGCGCGCCCGCCTCTTCGAGCCGCACCTTTTCGAGCGGCCCCGCCCCGACGGCCGCATCCTGCGCGTCGAGGGCGTGCCGATGACGACCGGCGGATTCGTCACCGTCTATACCGACATCACCAACGAGAAGAGCCGCGAGGAGGTGCAGGAGCGGCTGATCCGCGAGCGCACCGCGGCGCTTCGCCTCAGCGAGGAGCGGCTGCGGCTGATCGCCGACAACGTGCCCGCCGGCATCGCGCAGGTCGACCGCGACATGCGCATCCGCTTCGCCAACATCCGCTTCGCCCGGGCCTACGGGCTGACCCCGGTCGAGATCCTCGGGCTGACCTGCGACGACATCCTGAAATCCGAGACGCTGGATTTCTCGCGGCCGTTCTTCGAGCAGGCCCGCCAGGGCATCCCGGTCGATTACGAGATGACCGTCACCCTGCCCTCGGGCCGCGTGATCGACATCCGCACCTTCCTGCGCCCGGACCGTCCGGGCGACGGCACGCCCTGCGGCTTCTACCTGCTGTCGGTCGACATCACCCGGCTGAAGAAGGCGACCGCCGCGGCCCTGCAGGCGCAGAAGATGGACGCGCTGGGGCAGCTGAGCTCGGGCATCGCGCATGATTTCAACAACCTGCTGACGGTGATCATCGGCAATCTCGTGCCGCTCTGCGACCGGCTGGGCGACAGCGAGATCACCCGCGAACTGGCGCAGCCCGCGCTTGCCGCCGCCCGGCGGGGCGCGAATTTCACCCGGCGGCTGCTGGCGGTGGCGCGGCGGCAGGCGCTGCAGCCCTCGGCGGTCGATGTCGAGGATGCGATCGGCCAGCTGGTGAAGCTGCTGCGCCCGTCGCTGCCCGACAACATCGAGATCTCCACCCGGCTGCGAGGCGGCTCGAAACCGGCCTTCGTCGATCCGGGGCAGCTGGAGATGGCGCTGCTCAACCTCGCGATCAATGCCCGCGACGCGCTGAAGGAGGGCGGCCGGATCGAGCTGGCCACCATGCTGCAGACGCTGGGTGCCGCCGAGGCCGAGGCGATGAAGCTGAAGCCCGGCGATTACGTGCGCATCTCGGTCTCCGATGACGGGCCGGGAATGCCGCCGGAAACCGCGGCGCGCGCCTTCGAGCCGTTCTTCTCGACCAAGACCGACGGCGGCGGCTCGGGGCTGGGCCTTGCCATGGTCTACGGCTTCGTCCGCCAGTCCGAGGGCGCGATCCAGCTCGACACCGCCGAAGGCTACGGCACGCGCTTCGACATCTTCCTGCCGGCGGTCTGCGCCTCCGTCCTGCCCGTGCCGGAGGAGGAGGACGGCATCGTGCTGACCGGCGAGGCGCCCGGGCTGGCGCTGCTCGTGGAGGACAACCCGGACGTGCGCCGGGTGATCCGCCGCCAGCTGGCCGAGCTCGGCTATCCGATCATCGAGGCCGGCACCGCGGAGGAGGCCGAGGAGACGCTGGACGCGGTCTCGGACATCCACCTGGTCGTCACCGACGTCGCGATGCCCGGCGCGACCGACGGGCGCGAACTGGCACGGCGGCTGCGCGCCGCCCGGCCGGAGATTGCCGTCGTCGTCATGACCGGGCATAGCGAGGTGCCCTCGACCGAGACCGGCGCGGCGGCGATTCCGTTCCTGAGGAAGCCCTTCGAACGCCCCGCCCTTGCCGCCGCCATCGCCGCCGAGGCCAACCGCATTGCCTGCCTGGAGGAAAAGGCCTGATGGCGCAGCTCGTGTTCCTGCTCGAAGATGACAGCGACGTCGCCACCGTGCTGCGCCGCTCTCTCGAAGAGCACGGCTTCGAGGTCGAACGCTTCGCCCGCCGCGCCGACATCGTCGCCCGGCTGTCGCGCGTCCGCCCCGATGTCTGCCTCGTCGACCTGGGCCTGCCCGACGGCGACGGGCTCAGCGTGGTCGGCCACCTGATGCGCGATCTGGCCATCCCGACGATCATCGTCTCGGGCCGCGGCGAGGTGACGGACCGCGTCGTCGGGCTGGAGCTCGGCGCCGACGACTACCTCGTCAAGCCGGTGGAGCCGCGCGAGCTTGTCGCCCGCGTGCGTTCGCTGCTGCGCCGCGCCACGGTCGCGCAAGCCCCGGACCGCTCGCGCGAGGTCGCGCGCTTCGACGGCTGGACCGCCGATTTCGGCGCCTGCACCCTGACCGATCCCGAGGGCAAGGCGGTATCGCTCTCGGCGGCCGAGGCCTCGCTGCTGCGCGCCTTCGCCAATGCCGCCGGCCGGGTGCTGAGCCGACGCTTCCTGCTGGACATCGAGGGCCCTTCGGACCTTGAGACCTTCGACCGCGCCATGGATGTGCGGATCTCGCGGCTGCGCCGCAAGCTCGGGGACGACCCGAAGAAACCGCGCGCGATCAAGACGGTATACGGCGCGGGCTATGTCTTCACGCCGCGCGTCGAGTGGGTGCAGGGCGCCCCGAGCGAGGCACCCTGACGCGGGTCGCAAGTATTTGATCGAAACAGTCGGGTTTCTTCTGTACTCTCCGGGACATTCTCCCTAGAGATCGCGACAGAAGGAGCCAGCCACCGCCACGCTCTGTGATTGTCCCAAGCATTCCAGGAGCCTGCCGATGGAATCCCGTCCCTTCATGGCCGCGTTCGGCCTTGCCGCAATCGTCGCCTCTGCCGCCGCTGCCGACCCGCTGACCGTGGACACCGCGCGCGGCCCGGCCGAGCTGGAGGGCCGCCCCGCCACGATCGCCGCCTATGACACCGCTGCCATCGACACGCTCCAAGCGCTCGGCGTGAAGATCGCGGGCGCGCCCGATCCCCTGCTGGTGCCCTACCTGCAGGACGTGGTCGCGGAGTCGACCGGCGTCGGCACGCTGTTCGAGCCGGACCTGGAGAAACTGGCGCAGCTCGCCCCCGACCTGATCATCGTCGGCGGCCGCTCCGCTGCGCAGCTCGAGTCGGTTGCGCGCGTCGCCCCGGCGATCGACATGACCATCCCGACCGAGGACATGGTCGCCACCGCGCTGCAGCGGATCGACACCTATGGCGCACTCACCGGGCACGAGGCCGAGGCCGCCGCGCTGGAGGCCGAGATCCAGTCCAAGCTGGAGGCCGCCGAGGCCGCCGTCGCGGGCAAGGGCAACGGGCTGATCATCCTCACCAACGGTCCGAAGGTCTCGGCCTATGGCGCGGGCTCGCGCTTCGGCTGGATCCACGATGCCGTCGGCCTTCCGCAGGCGCGCGAGGGCCTGTCGACCCAGACCCATGGCGAGGCGGTCTCCTTCGAATTCATCGCCGAAGTGAACCCCGACTGGCTGCTGGTCGTCGACCGCGGCGCGGCGATCGGCGCCGAGGGCGAAAGCGCGGCGCAGACGCTGGACAATGCGCTGGTGCGCGAGACCAAGGCATGGAAGAACGGCCATGTCGTCTATCTGGATCCGGCGCGCATGTATATCGCGGGCGGCGGCGCGCAGGCCCTGACCGGCGTGCTCGACCAGATCACGGAAGCCTTTTCCGCCTCCGACAGCTGACACGACAGTCTCCAGCCTGACGCCATGAGCCGCCCCCTGCTCCTGACCTGCCTCGCCCTCGCGGGGCTCGTCGCCGCCTCGCTCTGCGTCGGCGCGGCTTCGGTCTCGCCGCTGCAGCTGTTCAGCGACCCCGAGGGGGTGAAGCTGCTGCTGCTGAGCCGCCTTCCCCGCACCGCCGCGGCAATGCTGTCGGGCGCCTCGATGGCGGTGGCGGGCGTGATCATGCAGCTTCTGGTGCGCAACCGCTTCGTCGAGCCGGGCACCACCGGCACGGTCGAAGCGGCGATGATGGGACTGCTGGCCGTCACCATGCTGGCCCCCGGCACGCCGATCCTCGGCAAGATGGGCATCTCCGCCGCCGCCGCGCTGATCGGCATGGCAGGGTTCCTGGCGCTGATCCGCCGCCTGCCCCCCGAAGAGCCGCTGATGGTGCCGCTGGTCGGCATCATCTACAGCGGCATCATCGGCGCCGGCACGACCTTTGCCGCCTACCAGGCCGACCTGCTGCAATATCTGGGCACCTGGATGAACGGCGAGTTCTCGGGCGTGCTGGCCGGGCGCTACGAACTGCTCTGGCTCGCGGGTCTCGTCGCCGGGCTCGCCTATCTCTACGCCGACCGCTTCACCATTGCCGGGCTGGGCGAGACCGCCAGCATCGGGCTGGGGCTGAACTATGCCCAGACGCTGTGGATCGGCATGGTCACAGTTTCCGTCGTCACCGCCATGGTCGTGGTCACGGTGGGCGCGGTGCCCTTCGTCGGGCTGGTCGTGCCGAACATCGTGGCACGGATCATGGGCGACAACCTGCGCGCCTCGCTGCCCGTGATGGCCGGGATGGGTGCTGGGCTGGTGCTCGCCTCCGACGTGCTGGGCCGGATCATCCGCTTTCCCTACGAAATTCCCGCCGGGACGATCTTCGGCGCGGTCGGCGCCGCGGTGTTCCTCTGGCTCCTGCTGGGACCGAAGCCCCGTGTCCGATAGACGCCTGATCGCCCTGGGCCTCGCCCTGATCGCCGCCTGCGCCTTCTTCCTGTTCTGGGGGCTGAAAGGTCCCGCAGGCTTCATCCTTGAGCTGCGCGCCGTCAAGCTTGCATCACTTCTGCTGGTCGGCGCCGCGGTCGGCGTCTCCACGGTCGTGTTCCAGACCGTGACCGGCAACCGCATCCTGACGCCCTCGATCATGGGCTTCGACTCGCTCTTCCTGCTGGTGCAGAGCCTGATGGTGCTGACCATGGGGGGCTTGGGCTACGCGATGACGGGCGGCCCGGCGAAGTTCCTGCTCGACACCGCGCTGATGATGGCGGCCTCGCTGGCGCTGTTTTCGCTGCTGATGGGGCGCGGGCGGGGCGACCTGCACCGGATGATCCTCGTCGGCGTGATCTTCGGCCTGTTCTTCCGCTCGATGACCGCCTTCGTGCTGCGGCTGATCGATCCCAGCGAATTCGCCGTGGTCCAGCAGGTGATGTTCGCCAGCTTCGGCGCGGTTGACACGACCCAGCTGGCGATGGCCGCAGCGCTGTTCGTGCCGGTCTTCGCCCTCCTGTGGCGCCTGGCGCCGTCGCTCGACATCGTGGCGCTGGGGCGCGACAGCGCGGTCGGGCTGGGGCTGCGCCACGACCGGCTGGCGACCGTCCTCCTGCTGCTCGTCTCGGCGCTGGTCGCGGTCTCCACCGCGCTGGTCGGTCCGGTCAGCTTCCTCGGCCTTCTCGTCGCCGCGCTGGCCCACCAGCTGATGCAGACGCCGTGCCATGCGCTGCTGCTGCCCGCTGCCGCAATGATCGCCGGACTGGTGCTGGTGATCGGCCAGGGCGTGTTCGAACGTGTCCTCGGCCTGCAATCCACCCTCGCCGTGATCATCGAATTCTTCGGCGGGCTTCTCTTCCTCTATCTCGTGCTCGGAGGCCGCCGCAGATGATCGCCGTCCGCAATCTCAGCCACCGGATCGGCGGGGCGCCGATCCTGACCGACCTGACGCTCGACCTGCCGAAGGGCGGGATCACCGCCATCATCGGGCCGAACGGCGCGGGAAAATCGACGCTGATGGGGCTGATGGCAAGGCTGCTGCCGATCCAGGAGGGACAGGTCGAGGTCGACGGGCATTGCGTGGCCCGGACCAAGACCGAGGCGCTGGCCAAGCGGCTGGCAATCGTCACCCAGCGGGTCGGCGTGGCCAGCCGCCTGCGGGTCGGCGACCTGGTGGGCTTCGGCCGCTGGCCGCATCACCATGGCCGCCCGCGGCCGGAGGACCATGCGGCAGTGGAGCGCGCGCTCGAAGCCTTCGACCTTCTGGAGCTGCGCGGCCGCTTCCTCGACGAGCTGTCGGGCGGGCAGAACCAGCGCGCCTTCATCGCGATGGGGCTGGCGCAGGAAACCGACTGGCTGCTGCTCGACGAGCCGCTGAACAATCTCGACATGTACCATGCCCGCGCGCTGATGGCGCGGATCCACGGGCTCAGCCGCGCGGGCGTGCGCTCGGTGGTGATGGTGGTGCACGACATCAACTATGCCGCCGCCTGGGCGGACCATGTCGTGGCGCTTAAGGACGGGAAGCTGGATTTCCAGGGCGCGCCGCGCGAAGTGCTGACCTCTGCGCGGCTGTCGGAGCTCTTCGGGATGAAGATCGGCGTCGAGGAGATCGCCGGCCGGCCGACCGTGCTGCACCACGCCTGAAGCGGGGAGAGGGATGCTCCCTCCCCGGCCCCTCCCCCGCGCGGGCCGCGGGCTCAGCGCATCCTGAGCAGGACGTCGGTCTTCCACCAGAAATGGTGCACCAGCGCCGCGGCGACATGCAGGACGACCAGCGCCATCAGCGCATTGGTCAGGAGTTCGTGGATCTCCGCCGCGAAGCCCGCCTGGCCGAACCAGGCGACGAGCCCGGTGAGCGGCAGGATGAAGAGCAGCGCATAGATCGCGGCATGGGCGATCTTCGAGCCGAGCTTGGCCAGGTCCGGCTCTTCCGCCGGTTCGGGCGGCGTGCCGTGGGTCAGGCGCAGCGCGATCCGCCAGGCGGCCAGCGCCAGCGTCAGCACGCCGATGCCCAGATGCATCGCCGGGGTCAGCGTGTAGGTCGCCGTGCCGGTGTCCATCAGCTGGTGGAAGGGGCGGCCCATGCCGTCGAAGAGGAAGTACTGCGCGGCGAGCAGAACCACCACGGCCCAGTGCAGGGCCTTCTGCATGTTGCTGAAGCTCGGGGCTTCCTTGAAGAAATCCATTGTCCGGTCTCCGGGTCTGTCCTTGGAACAAGTCCTGAACGCAGATGGGCCCGGCTTCCGTCGCGTTTCAATGCGGTAGATCGGGACCCCGACAATTCTCCGGAAAAAGTGTCCGGCCGCCCGCCGCGGCGCGGCCGGACCGGGCTTCAGCCGAAGCGGGCCGAAATGGTGCCGAGCGGACCGAAATCGGCCAGCACCGCGTCACCGGCGCGCACCGGCACCGGACGGGTGAAGCCGCCGCCCAGCACCAGGTCTCCGGCCTTCAGCCCCTCGCCCGCCGCGGCGAGCCGTCCGGCCAGCCAGGCGAGACCGGCCAGCGGATCCCCCCCGAGCGCGGCGGAAACGCCAGTTTCCTCGACCGTGCCGTTCTTCGACAGGACGGCGGCGATCCAGCGCAGGTCGACTTCCGCCGCGGACAGCGGCGTGCCGCCGGTGACGACGGCGCCCAGACCGGCATTGTCGGACACGGTGTCGATGATCGTCGCGGGCTGTTCGGTGCGGCTGTCGGTGATTTCCAGCGCGGCGCCGACGGTGGCGATGGCCGCAAGGACCGCGTCGCGGGCGACCTCGGGACCGGACAGATCGGCGCCCAGGGTGAACACCAGCTCGGCGGAGACCTGCGGCAGCGCGAAGGTCCCCTTGCCGAATTCCGCGCCGTCGGCGAACAGCGCATCCTGGAAGATCACGCCGCAATCCGGGCCCGCCACCCTGGCGGCGGCCTGCATCGGCCGCGTGGCAAGGCCGATCTTGCGGCCCGCGATCCGCGCGCCGTCGCCGAGGCGCAGCTGCGTCCAGCGGGCCTGGATGTCATAGGCGTCTTCCATGGTCATGCCCGGGAAGATGCGCGAGGGCGCGACGCAGGTGTCGCGGGATTTCCCGGCATCCCAGATGGCCTCTGCGGCGGCCTGGCGGTCGTCTTCGGTCAGCACGTGTCATGTCCTTCCGGCTCTGCCCGCGCCGGGATGGCGCAGGCCCCGCCCTGTCCAAGCACGTGCCGCGCCAGCGGCGGCTCAGCTGCCGAGGGCCAGCACCGCGGCGGCCAGGTCCTCGGCCGAGAGGCCCACGGACTTGAAGACGGTGCGCTCCGCGGGGCTGGTCCGGCCGGGATGGGTGCCGCGGATCAGCTCGGGCAGGTCGGCCCGGATGTGGTCTTCGCCGAAGGCGCCTTCCGCGATCGGCTGGGCCAGATCGCCGGCCAGCAGCGCGCCGGGACGGCCGTCGACGAAGAGCGACGCCTGCGAGATCGCGGCAGTGTCGCTTTCGCGCATGTCGGCCTTGAAGGCACCGATCAGGTCGAGATGGCTGCCCTCGGAGAGCCATTCGCCCAGCACCAGCGGCACGGTGGAGGCGGTCACGCAGCTGACCGTGCCGGCCGCACGCACCCCTGCCTCCAGATCGGTGCAGACCTTCGCCGGAAGCCCGTTTTCCGCCAGCGCGGCGGCAATGGCGGCGGCTTTCTCCGGGCTGCGGCCCCAGATGGAGATGTCGTCATAGGGGCGGACGGCGGAATGCGCCTCGGCCACGCCCATGGCAAGCTGGCCGGTGCCGACGACCAGCAGGCGCTGCGCGTCCTCTCGGGCGAGATAGCGGGCGGCCAGCGCCGAGGCGGCGGCCGTGCGGCGGGAGGTCAGCGCGTCGCCTTCCAGGACCGCGCGCATCTGGCCGGTCGCGCCGTCGAACATCAGGTAGCCGGCATTGATCGTCGGCAGGCCCTTCCCGGCATTGCCCGGAAAGAAGGTCACGACCTTCACCCCCGCCGCGCGGCCGCCCTCCCAGGCGGGCATCAGCAGGAGCGACGCCTCGGTCCCGTCGGGCATCTTCATCTGGTGGACATGGCGCGGGGGCGCCTCGACCGCGCCGCGGCCCAGCACCTCGGCCAGCGCGCCGATCAATGCGCCCCAGTCCAGCCGCTCCGACAGGTCGTCGTGATCGAGAAATTCCATGGCGCCATCCCCTTCTGCCGCTTTCCGGCGGAGAGTAGCGCAGAACCCGCGGGACCTCTGCTCCGGTCCCGCGGGCGCATCGTCGCGGCCCGGGATGCTGGTTCCGGGCCGCGGCAATGTCACTTGGCTGTCTTGGCTTCGACCATCTTCGTCGCGCCGGAGAGCTGGCCCAGATGGGTCCCGGCCGTGACCTTCGGCTCGTTGATGCGGCTGCCTTCGGTCTTCTGCTCGCCGATCTCGAGAACCTCGTCGAGATCTTCCGGAGCAATGAACAGGATGCCGGTATCGTCGGCCAGGACCGCATAGCCCGGCAGGGCCGCCGCCCCGCCGATGGAGACCGGCACGTTGAAGCCGCCGCCGGTGTTGTAGAGTCGCGTGGTGACCGGGGACGGTCCGCGCGACCACATCGGGAACTGCTGCTCCTCGATCTCCAGCGTGTCGGTATGCGGGCCGTCGACGCAGCCGCCGTCAAGGCCGATCATCGCCGCCATCCGGGTCACGCCGCCGCCCCAGCAGGCGTATTTCGTGTCGCCCAGGCGGTCGACCGCCAGGAAGTAGCCCGGGCCGCAATCGCTGAGGCAGTGGTGCAGCAGCGTGGAGTCGAGCCCGGGGATCGCCAGGGTGGTCAGGGTCGAGGCAATGGTCTTGCCGCGCAGCACCGGCTGGATCGCCGGGGAGGCGAAGCCGAAATGGTAGAAATGGCCGATCGTGGCGGTTTCGAGCTTGGCCAGCCGGTCGAGCTTCTCCTGCGGGATCTTCGGCGGCATCGGGTTGAGCTTGTAGACAAGGTTGCTCACGGGGAACTCCGTTCTCAGTTGGATTGCGGACCGAGGATCAGGTCCGGCAGGAAGGTGACCACGCCGGGGACGTAGGTCAGCAGGATCAGCACCGCGAAGAGCGGCAGCAGGAAGGGAAGCACCGCCATCGTCACCTTCTCGAAGCGGACGCGGCCGACCTCGGAGACGATGTAGAGACCGATGCCCATCGGCGGGGTGGCGATCCCGATCAGCAGGCCGAGCTGGATGATGATGCCGAAATGCACCCGGTCGATGCCGTAGGCGTCGATCACTGGCAGCAGCGTCGGCACGAGGATCAGCTTGGCGGGCACCCCCTCGACGACGCAGCCGACGAGGATGATGAAGACCAGCAGCAGCGCAAGGAACACGTTCTTGTTGTCGGTCAGCGCGAAGGTCGCCTCGGCGAGCTTCTGCGGGGCCTGGTCGATGGCCAGGAGCCAGCCCATCGCGATCGAGAAGGCGATGATGATCATGATGACGGCGGTCATCATCGCGCTGTCGGATAGCGCGTCGAGGAACTTGCGGAAGGTCAGTTCCTTGTACCAGACGCCGAGTCCGATGCAGTAGATGCAGGCCAGCACGCCCGCCTCGGTGGCGGTGACGAAGCCGAACATGATGCTGCCCAGGATGATCGCCGGGGCGACCAGCGCGAGGAAGCCGTGCCGCGCGGTGCCCGCCACTTCGCGCACGGTGGCGCGCGGCTGGGTCGGGAAGTCGCGGAACTGCGCCACCATCCGGACATAGAGCATCAGCGCGAGGCCGACGACGATGCCGGGGACGAGACCGGCGAGGAACATCCGCTCGATCGACTGCTGGGCGAGGAAGGCATAGAGCACCAGCCCGATGGAGGGCGGGATCAGCGGGCCGATGACCGAGGAGGCCACGGTGACGGCGGCGGCGAAATCGCCCTTGTAGCCGGCTTCGCGCATCGCCTTGATCTCGATCGCGCCGAGACCGGCGCAGTCGGCGACGGCGGCGCCCGAGATGCCCGCGAAGATCATCGACGACAGGATGTTCACCTGGGCGAGGCCCGCGCGCAGATGGCCGACGAGAGAGTTGGCGAAGGCGAAGATGCGCTCGGTCACGCCGGTGACGTTCATCAGGTTGCCGGCCATGATGAAGAAGGGCACGGCGGTCAGCGAGGCCTTGTTCACGCCTTCGAGCATCTGCTGCGGGATGATCTGCAGCACGCCGGAGAAATCCGAGGTCAGGAAGGTCACCAGCGTCGAGACGCCGATGGCGATGGAGATCGGCACGCGCAGCAGGATCAGCGACAGGAAGGAGCCGAAGAGGATATAGGCCATGTCAGGTCTCCGGGTGATGCTCGGTGAGGTTTTCCGGCAGGCCTGCGAACATCTTGCCCATGTCGATCAGGGCGGAGATGCAGATCAGGAAGGCGGAGACGAAGAGCGGGATCGACAGCGCCTGTCGCGGCAGTTCCTCGCCGTCGGGGAAGATCGCCCCGTCGACCACGCCCGAGGAGGTGGCGAGCACGGTGGGGAAGAGCTTCAGCAGCACCGCGCAGAGCGCCAGCGCGCAGACATCCGACAGCAGCCGCGTCGCCGGGTAGCCCCAGCGGCCCAGATGGTTGGCGAGGAAGTCGATGCGCACGTCCTTCAGCCGCGCGACGACGGCGAAGAAACCGAAGAAGCTGAGCCAGACGAAGAACACCATCGTCCAGGGCCAGATCCAGTAGGCCGAAAACCCGAAGGGGCGGCCGACAATCGTTACGGTGGTCAGGGCCAGCATCACGATGAGGCAGGCATTGGCGATCCACATGAACACGCCGCCCAGGCCCCAGTTCAGCCGGTCCGCGATGAGGAGGGCTGCCTGCAGCCCTCCCTTCGGAGAAATCTCGCGGAAGGCGATCATTCGGTACGCGCCGCCTCGACCGCTTCCATGTAGCCTTCGGGCAGTTCGCCGGAGGCCGCCATCTCGTCGTAGAACGGCTTCATCGCCTCGACGAAGGGCGCGGTGTCGAGCTCCACGTAGGTGGCGCCCTCGTCGGTCATCCGCTCGATGCTTTCGTCGGCGACCTTGAACATCAGATCCTGGCTGTATCCGCCGGCCTCGTTATAGGCCTTCAGCAGCCCAGCCTTCACGTCCTCGTCGAGCGCGTCATAGGCCTTGAGGTTCATCATGAAGCCGATCGACTGCCAGTATTCGTCGTGGCGCGCGATATAGGGGGCGACCTCGTTGAAGCGCATCGACTCGACCAGCGCGATCGGCGAGTTCACGGCCTGCACGATGTTCTTCTGGATCGACTGGTAGACCTCGGTCCAGGGCAGCGTGATCACTTCGGCGCCCAGATGCGACCAGGACGCGATGGCCAGCTTGTCGGGATGCATGCGCAGTTTCAGGCCCTGGACGTCCTCCAGGCTGTTGACCGGCTTGTTCGACACCATCACGCGGAACGGGCCGCGCAGCACGGCGGTGGGATCGCCCAGCGGACCGACGCCGGAGATCTCGGCGGCCTTCTCGAACCAGCCTTTCACCAGGTCGGAGCCCATGAAGCGCTGCCAGTGGGCGTAGTCGTCGAAGACGAAGGCCGGGGAGATCCAGCTAAGCTCCGGCGCCCATTTGCGCATGTAGCCGAAGCCCTCGGCGTAGATGTTGACGACGCCCGCCTGCATCTGCTCGAGGACGGCGTCCTCCTTGCCCAGCTGCTCGTTCGGGAAGACCTGGATGGTCAGCTTGCCATCGGTGTACTCGTCGGTCAGCTC
>NZ_JAATVU010000003.1:0-94063 GCF_013184745.1 Mangrovicoccus sp. HB161399 | reverse complement strand
GCCTGCATCTGCTCGAGGACGGCGTCCTCCTTGCCCAGCTGCTCGTTCGGGAAGACCTGGATGGTCAGCTTGCCATCGGTGTACTCGTCGGTCAGCTCGGCGAATTTCTGGAAGACCTGGCCTTCGGGGCTGTCGACCGGCATCTTGGTCGCCATGCGCCAGGTCTCGGCCGAGACGCTGCCGGCGGCGAGGATCAGGGCCACGGCACTCAGGGTGCGGAAAATTTTCATGGGATCTCCTTGTCGGTGGGTGCGGGTCTGGGGTCGCCCGCTTTCCGGGAAGTCTGGGCTCCGGGAGGCGATCAGGGCAAATCGAAAGAATTTTCGCCCCGATCAGAGGAATTTTGGCGGGGTCCGCAATGCGGGCGCCGTTTGGGTCATTCGCTGCGGGCGGCCTCAACGGCCTCCATGTATCCCGCGGGCAGTTCGCCCTCTTCGGCCATCTCCGCGTAGAAGGATGTCATCGCCTCGACGAAGGGCGCGGTGTCGAGCTCCGTGTAGGTGGCGCCGTCCGCCTCCATCCTGGCGATGCTCTCGTCGGCAGTCCGGTACATCAGTTCTTCGCTGAAGGTTCCGGTTTCCGCATAGGCGCGCTGGAGCCCGGCCTTCACGTCCTCGTCGAGCCCATCATAGGCCGCGAGGTTCATCATGAAGCCGACCGACTGCCAGTACATGTCGTTGCGGGCGATATAGGGCGCGACCTCGTTGAAGCGCATGGATTCCACCAGCGCGATGGGCGAGATCACCGCCTCGACGATGTTCTTCTGGATCGACTGGTAGACTTCGGTCCAGGGCAGCGTGATCACTTCGGCGCCCAGATGCGACCAGGACGCGATGGCCAGCTTGTCGGGATGCATCCTGAGCTTCAGGCCCTGCACATCCTCCAGCCCGTTCACCGGCTTGTTCGACACCATCGCAAGGAACGGGCCGCGCAGCACCGCAGTCGGATCGCCCAGCGGACCGACGCCCGAGACCTCGGCGGCCTTCTCGAACCAGCCCTTGACGAGGTCCGAATTCATGAAGCGGCGCCAGTGGTCCCGGTCGTCGAACAGGTAGGACGGAGAGATCCAGCTAAGCTCCGGCGCCCATTTGCGCATGTAGCCGAAGCCCTCGGCGTAGATGTTGACGACGCCCACCTGCATCTGCTCGAGGACGGCGTCCTCCTTGCCCAGCTGCTCGTTCGGGAAGACCTGGATGGTCAGCTTGCCATCGGTGTACTCGTCGGTCAGCTCGGCGAATTTCTGGAAGACCTGGCCTTCGGGGCTGTCGACCGGCATCTTGGTCGCCATGCGCCAGGTCTCGGCCGAGACGCTGCCGGCAGCGAGGATCAAGGCGGCGGCGCTGAGGGTGCGGAAAATTTTCACGGGCTACTCGTTGCTGAACAGAGGGCCGGACCGCCCGCACAGCGGACAGTCCGGGCAGGAAGGATCAGGCGGCGAAGCCTTTCGACACGTGGTCGCGGATCAGGCCCGCGCCGACCTCGGCGAGGCGTGCCGACAGCTTGGCGCCGGTATCGGCCGAGCTGTTCTTCGGATGGCCGCCGCGGATGCCGTGGGGGGCCGCCTCGGCCGCCTCGATCGGCATCTGGATCGGCACGCCGTCATAGGAGGTCTCGGCGAAGCCCGCGACCTTCATGCCCATGAAGGTCAGGTCGGCCGGAGCCGGGTCGGTCATCAGGTCGAGGCGCAGGATCTCCGGGTAGTAGTGCAGCCCGATCGAGGTCAGCGGATCGCCGCCATGGCCGGAGCTGGCCGCTGCGCCGTCCGCGCCGAGGATGTCCTTGAGGATGCCGTAGGCGGCCTTCCACAGGTAGAATGCGGGCAGGATCACGCCCTTGTCGCGCCAGCGCAGCGCCACTTCGTTGAGCGGCGCGACGTTGCCGCCATGGCCGTTGACGAAGAGGATCTTGGTCAGCCCCTGGCGGGTCAGCGACCAGATCATGTCGTCGAGCACGGCGCAGAGCGTGCCGTGGGAGAGGCTCATGCCGCCATGGGCCGACTGGAAGGCATCGCGGCCGCCGAAGGGGATCGGCGGGGTGACGAAGGTCGGCACGCCCAGTTCGCGGGCCTTGCGGGCGATGTCATGCGCCACGCATTCGGCGCCCAGATAGTCGCCCATCGGCGCGTGGACGCCCTGGTCCTCCAGCGAGCCCATCGGGATCAGGATCACCGCCTCGTCCGTCAGCAGCTCCTTGGCTTCGGCGGAGGTCAGCTCGGCCAGCTTGATCTTGTCGGTCATTGCACTTCCTTTCGGCCGCCATCTCGGCGGGTCTTTCGGCATGGTGCAAAAGGACCGCCAGGACCCCCGTCCTGTCCAATCGAATTAATTTCTCCCGCGGATAAATTTCTTCATGGCGGGCAGGTCAGGGCGCATCCGCGAACAGCTTGCCCGCGATCATGTCGCCGATCGGCAGGGCCGAGGTTGCAGCAGGGGACGGCGCGTTCAGGACGTGCAGCATCCGGTCGGTCTGCCCGAAGAGGAAGTCGTGCTGCATCGTGCCGTCGGCCATCACCGCCTGGGCGCGTATGCCGCAGTCCATCGGGGTCAGGTCGGCTAGCTCCAGCGACGGGCAGTAGCGGCGGCAGGCGTCGAGATAGCGGCGCCGGAAGACCGAGTTGCCGATCTCGTCCAGCCCGGGGCGGATGTTCTGCGCGATGGATTTCCAGAAGCCCGGGAAGCTGAGCGTCTCCGCCATATCCCTGAAATCCAGGGACCATTTCGGATACCCCTCGCGCGCGAAGCCAAGCATCGCGTTCGGTCCGACGGTGACCGAGCCGTCGATCATCGGCGTCAGGTGGACGCCGAGGAAAGGCAGGCCGGGCTCGGGCACCGGGTAGATCATCGCGCTGACGATGTCCGCACAGCGCGTGCCGAGCCGGTAGTATTCGCCGCGGAAGGGCACGATGCGGTGGCCGATCGCAAGCCCCGCCATCTTCGCCACCCTGTCCGACTGCAGCCCGGCGCAGGCGACGAGGCGGTCCGTCTCCAGAAGCTCGCGGCCTGTGTCGATCTCGACATGCGATCCCAGTTCCCGGATCGCCTCCGGGGCCGTGCCGAAGCGGATCTCCGCCCCCTGCGCGCGCAGCTCCGCGGCCAGCGCCTCCAGCACGGCGGAATAGCTGACGATGGCGGCGGAAGGCACCCAGATCGCGCCGAGACCGGTGATCGAGGGCTCGCGCTCGGCGATCGCCTCCGCGCCGATCATCTCGGTCTCGATGGCGTTCTCCTCCGACCGCCCATGGAGCGCCTCCAGCCGCGGCAGTTCCTCCTGCCGCGTGGCGACGATCAGCTTGCCGCGGTTCTCGAAGGGAATGCCGTGTTCCGCGCAGAATTCCTTGGTCCGCGCCGCACCTTCGCGGCAGAGCTTCGCCTTCAGGCTGCCGGGCGCATAGTAGATGCCGGAATGGATCACGCCGGAATTGTGGCCGGTCTGGTGGCGGCCCAGCCGGTCCTCCTTTTCCAGCAGCAGCAGGGAGGCGCCGGGGCGCGCGGCCAGGATCGCGCGGGCCGTGGCCAGCCCGACGATGCCGCCGCCGATGATGCAGAAATCATGGGTCATGGCGCCACCCTGACCGCTCGGGCGGGCTGCGCAAAGGATTTTCCGCGGGACGCCGCGACGGAAAGGCCGCCGGACCGCGTTGCATAGGCATGACCCCGGCAAGGAGACGCAAGATGCCGCGCACCGCCCTCGTCCTGCTGGCCGCAGCGATCCTCGCGGCCGACCTGCTGACGCTGTCCGGCCTGCGCTTCGCCGAAGCCGGGATCTTCTGCCCGTGAGCGCCGAACGAAGGCGCCCCGGCTGCTAGCCGGGGCGCGCGAGGTCTTGGCGGCAGGGCGCGGCGCCCTGCCCGGCCGGATCAGGCGGCGACCGGCTTCAGATAGGCCTTGGCCATCGCGTCGAGCGGGATGACCTTGATCTTGTCGGCATGGCCGGCGGTGCCGAAGGCCTCGTAGCGGGCGACGCAGATCTTGATCATCTCCTCGCGGGCCGGACCCATGTACTTGCGCGGATCGAACTCGCCGGGGTTCTCGGCGAAGACCTTGCGGATCGCGGCGGTGGCCGCCATGCGGTTGTCGGTGTCGATGTTGATCTTGCGCACGCCGTGCTTGATGCCGCGCTGGATCTCCTCGACCGGGACGCCCCAGGTCGGCTTGATCTCGCCGCCGTACTTGTTGATGATCTCCTGCAGATCCTCCGGCACCGAGGAGGAGCCGTGCATCACCAGATGGGTGTTCGGAATGCGCTTGTGGATCGCCTCGATCACGTCCATCGCCAGGACCGCGCCGTCGGGCTTGCGGGTGAACTTGTAGGCGCCGTGCGAGGTGCCCATGGCAACGGCCAGCGCATCGACGCCGGTATCCTTGACGAACTGCTCGGCCTCGGCCGGGTCGGTCAGCAGCTGGTCATGGCTGAGCTTCTCGGTCGCGCCATGGCCGTCTTCCTGGTCGCCCATGCCGGTTTCCAGCGAGCCCAGCACGCCCAGCTCGCCCTCGACCGAGACGCCGCAGGCATGCGCCATCTGCACCACGGAGCGGGTGACGCTCATGTTGTACTCGTAATCCGCCGGGGTGGTGCCGTCTTCCTTCAGCGAGCCGTCCATCATCACGGAGGTGAAGCCGTTCTGGACCGCGGTCGCGCAGGTCGGCAGGCTGTTGCCGTGGTCGAGATGCATGCAGACCGGGATGTGCGGATACATGGCGACGAGCCCGTCGATCAGGTAGCGCAGCACGGTGTCGCCCGCATAGGAGCGCGCGCCGCGGCTTGCCTGGATGATGACCGGCGAGTTGGTCTTGTCCGCGGCCGCCATGACGGCGAGGCCCTGCTCCATGTTGGAGATGTTGAAGGCCGGGATGCCGTAGTCGTTTTCTGCGGCATGGTCGAGAAGCTGTCTCAGGGTGATACGGGACATCGGGACGATCCTTTCGCTAGTCGGCGAGATACTTACTAATCGTGTCAACCTCGTCGGCAGAACCGAAGACGAGGGCGGTGTGCTGGTGCAGCTCCGAAGGCACGAGATCCAGGATGTCCCGTGCCCCGTCGGTGGCCCTGCCGCCCGCCTGCTCTAGCAGAAACGCGACGGGAAAGGCCTCGTAGCAGAGTCGCAGCCGGCCGTTTTCGTAGCCCTTGCGGCGGTCGGCCGGATACAGGAAGGCGCCGCCCTGCAGCAGGATGCGGTGCAGCTCGCCCACGGCCGCGGCGAGCCAGCGCATGTTGAAATCCTTGCCCCGCGGGCCGTCTTTGCCGGCGCGCAGATCGGCCGCGTAGCGCTGCAGCCCGGCGGGCCAGTGGCGCTCGTTCGAGGCATTGTAGGCGATGGTCTTGGTCTCGGGCTTCACCGTGACGCCGTGGCGCGTCATCAGGAAGTCATGCGCTACCGGGTCCCAGGTGGCGATGTGCACGCCGTCCCCCAGCGAGAAGCCGTAGTCGAGCGAATGGCCGAAAGAGGCATAGCCCGCCGCCACCGCGTCGCGGCCCTTGCGCAGGAAACCCGCCGCCCCGGCCGGGAAGGCCGCGAACAGCAGCCCCAGCGGGGCGCCGATGCCGATCGAGCCGGAGCCGTCGATCGGATCGATCGCCACGTCCCATATGCCGCCCGGGTTCAGCGTGACGACGTCCTCCGCCTCTTCCGACAGGACCATCCGCGCGCCCGCCGCCTTCAGGGCCAGCATCAGGTGGTCGTGCGCACCGACATCCAGCGCCTTCTGGCGGTCGCCGCTGTCATTGGTGCCGACCAGCGCTGCCGGATCCCCCGGCAGGTGGCCCGCAGCCAGACGCAGCGCCAGGGGCGGCAGGGCGGCGGCAATCGCCTCCACGATCTCGGACGGGCCGGCGCTTCCGGCAAGGAATTCCCCCAGCGTCTCGGACGCCGAAGGACCATCATGGGACAGGACGAGCATTGCACCTCGGGGTTCGGCGGGCCGCTGGGCCCGGATCACGATCTCGGGATTACCGATAAGCCATCCGGTTGAAAAGATCACACGGCGATACGTCACGCCCCCGTCCGCAATTAACCGCTTGTTTCCCCGGATGCGCCACCTTGCCCGTCAAAGGGAGCCGGGCAGCCGGATCCGGCCTGCCGCGGGTCCCAGCACATGTCGCCGGTTCCGCGGACCGGCCGGGCCGGAGGTGGCGGCGCGGAACAAGGAAGCGGACAGTCGCGACATGCCGCATGCAGCGCAGGGGCATATTCCATCCCGGCCCGGCCGGGCCGCACGGGCGGCAGCCGTTGCCCTGCTGGTGCTCTTCGCCGCGCTGCGCACGCTCTGGGCGGAGGACAAGCCCTATACCTTCACGGCAGGCTGCATTTCCGTGGCCAATCTCTGCGAGGAAACGGCCGACGGCAGCTTCGCCGGCTTCGCCGCCGACCTGTCGCGCCGGATCGCCGAGATGACCGGCTCCGAGGTGGCGTTCCGCGCGTCCCTGCCCAGCCTGGCGATCGGCGCACAGCTGCGCGGCGAGACCCAGATCCTCGCCGCCATCCCCGAGCTCGACCTGCTGGAGCAGACCAGCATCGCGTCGGTCCCGGTGGCCAGGAACCAGATCCGGCTCTTCGCCCTTCAGGAGCGTCTTGCCGAGCTTTCCGGCCGCCCGCTGGAAGGGCTGAAGATTGCCTATATCGAGGGCGGCACCGGCGCGAAATTCCCCGGACTCTTCGCCGCGAACGAGGGCATCGCGACCCGCACCCCCGAAGAGCTGATCGCCTTCCTGCTGGGCCGCCGCGCCGATCTGGCGGTGATCTCCGAGCGGGCGGTCTTCCCGACCTCGCGCGGCATGGGCGTCGACCACCGCATCGCCGTGCTGGGCCAGCCACTGGCCCAGGAATCGCGGGTGATCTACGTCCATCGCAGCCGCGCGGCCCTGATCGGCCCGGTCAACAGCGCCATCGAGGAGATGGAGCGCACCGGCGAGCTGGCCGAACTGCGGCGGCGATGGCGCATCGACCCGCCTGCGCCGGAACCCGAGGTGCTGCGCATCGGCATCGCCCATTCACCGCCCTACGGCATCGTCGACCCCGAAACCGGGGCGGTTTCCGGCTATGCGGCGGAATTCTTCCGCCAGCTCGCCGACCGCGCCGGGCTCCGCTACGAATTCGTGCCCCTCGGCCTCGACGACTATTTCGCCTTCCCGGACGCCGCCCCGGTCGACATCCTGCCGATCTACGTCGTTTCGGACGCCGCGCGCGAGGCGATGGATTTCACCCTGCCGACCGACGTGTCGCGCTTCGCCGCCTTCGTCCGCCCCGACGGCCACGCCTATTCCGGCCTGGACGAGCTTGCCGGCCAGCCAGTCGCGATGCGCAGCGACCTGATTGCCGCGATCGGCAACAGCCCGCTCTCCAAGGTCGTGCCGGTGCCGATCGAGACCGAACGGGAAATGCTCGAGGCGCTGCTCGCCGGCCGGGTGGAGGCGCTGGTCGAAACGCCGGAAAGCATCCTGGCCGTGGCCCGCGCGATGGGCGAAAGCGGCGGCGTCCGCCTTCTGGGCGGCCCTCCGGTCACGCTGAGGAACGCCATCGCGCTGCGCTTCGGCCTCGGCGCGGTGCGCGAGAAGCTGAACGCGCAGCTTCCGGGCTATGCGCTTTCCGAGGAATTCCAGGAGCTGCGGCAGAAGTATTTCGGCACGCCGGAATTCTGGACCCCCGAACGCCAGCGCCTGGCCGTCCTGGCCGCGCTGGCTGCCGCCGTGCTGCTGCTGCTCTTCGCGACCGTCACCGGCCTGAGCATCCGCGCGAAGCGCCAGGCCGAACGGCTGACCCGGCGCACCATCTCGGTCTCGTCGCGGCTGCAGGCGGTGATGAACTCCGTCCAGAGCGGCATCGTCGGGCTGGATGACGCGCGCAACATCGTCCTGCTCAACCCCTCGGCCCGTGCCATGCTGGGCAACCTTCCCGAAACCATGCCCTGCCCCTGGCCGGAGCGCGTCGGCTTCCTCGACAGCAGCGACATGCGCCGCCTGGAGGATGGCGACGACCCCGTCTCGCGGGCGCTCGGCGGCGAGCGGCTGGAGGGCGAGACCCATCTGATGTCGCGCACCGACGAGGCCGGGCAATGGCTCTATGTCCGGCTTTCCAGCGCGCCGATCGGCGTGCCCGACAGCAGCATCCGCACGGTCGTGAGCATCGACGACATCTCCGAGCAGGAGCGCAACCGCCAGCAGCTGGAACGCTCCGGCCGGCTCGACGCGCTCGGCCAGCTGACCGGCGGGGTGGCGCATGACTTCAACAACCTGCTCGCGACGATCGAATACGGCATCCAGCTGGCCGACCAGGAGCCGGAGCCCGGGATGCGCAGCCAGTACCACGCCACCGCGCTGGCCTCGGTGCGGCGCGGATCCGCCCTGACCAAGCGGCTGCTGGCCTTCGCCAAGCGCCAGCCCGGCCTTGCCGCCTCGCGCCCGGTGGAGGACATCCTGCGCGAATTCGAGCTGCTCGCCCGCCCTTCCATCGAGGCGCAGATCGCGCTGGATTTCGCGGCCGTGGCACCGGGGCTCTGGGTCTATTGCGACGTGGCCCAGCTGGAAAACGCGCTGCTCAACCTCGTGCTCAACGCCCGCGACGCCGTCGTCCAGTCGGGCAAGGGCGACCGCATCTCGGTGGACGTGCGCAGCGTCGGCGAGGCGGAGGCGCGCGCGCTGTCCGGCAATCCCGCCGCCGGACCCGAAGGCGGCCCCGGCACCGGCCTGACGCAATCTCGCTATGTCGAGTTCTCGGTGACCGACAACGGCCCCGGAATGACGGAGGAGGTCAAGCGCCGCGCCCTCGATCCGTTCTTCACCACCAAGGGCACCCACGCCGGCACCGGACTCGGCCTGTCGATGGTCTACGGCTTCATCCAGCAATCCGGCGGAGAGCTGCGGATCTATTCCGAACCCGGCCTCGGCACCACGGTCCGGATGATGCTGCCGCGCGGCACCCCCGCGGGCAAGCGCGAGGAACCGATGCCCCTGCCGCCCGTCCCGGCGGGAACCGGCGAGCGCATCCTCGTCGTGGAGGACGAGCCGGAACTGCGCCGCATGACCGGCGACATGCTGGCATCGCTGGGCTACCGGGTGGAGGTCGCCGAGGACGGCAGCGAAGCGCTGGCCAAGCTCGGCGCCGGGACCGAGGTCGACCTGCTGCTGACCGACATCGTGATGCCGGGAACGCTGGACGGTTTCGCGCTGGCCCGCGAGGCCCGCCGCCTGACCCCCGACCTGCCGGTCATCTACATGTCGGGCTATACCGGCATTTCGGCAGCCGAGATGGGCGAGGTGCGCGCGCCGCTGCTGCAGAAGCCCTGCCCGCCTTCGCAGCTCGCCGAAACCGTCCGCGCGGCCCTGGCCGGGGAGGCCGCGGACCGGATGTGAGCCGCCGCGGCCGCCGGACCCGCATGGAAGGCCCGCACCCGGCTTCCCGCCCCTCCGCGAGCAGCGCGTTCGGGACATAGGACCGGCCCCGGCCCCGGCCCCCTGCCGCTCCGGCACGGCACCGGCCGGGAAAGGATCGGGCACCGCCCGAACATCGCCATGGTCGGGCCGGCCGCGCCGGCATCCCCCGCATCGAGGCAGGTCAACGGACCGATCCCCGGCCCGCCTGCCCGGCCTCCACCGCGTTCCTGACGCAAAGCCAGCGCAAGGCGCAGACCGGGCCGGCCCTGCAGGTTCCGATGCATGCCCATGCCCCGGGCTGGACCCCACGGCGGCCTGCCGGGACCGCGGCGCCCCGGCGCCCAAGGCCCGCGGTACAACCGCCCGGGACTCCAGCCGGGCGCTCAGCCGCGCAGGCGGTCGCGGTATTCGCGCGGGCCGCAGCCCAGCATCCGGCGGAACATGGTGGCGAAGGCGGCAGGGCTGTCATAGCCCAGATCCAGCGCCACCGCGGTCACCGCCTCGCCCGCGGCCAGCCGCGGCAGGGCGGCCAGAACGCAGGCCTGCTGCCGCCAGCGCTCGGGCGACAGCCCGGTCTCGGCCCGGAAATGCCGGGTCAGGCTGCGCCGGCTCATCGCCGCCCGCGCCGCCCAGACGTCGAGCGGCACGCGGTTGCCCGGCGCGTCCAGGAACGCCCGGCAGAGCCGCAGCAGCCGCGGCTCGGAGGGCAGCGGCAGCGCCAGCGGCTCCTCGCGCAGCCGCGCGATCTCCAGGATCAGCAGGTCGGTGAGCAGGTCCTCGCGCGGGTCGGCCGCGTCCTGCTCGCCCAGCTTCGTCGCCTCCACCACCAGCGCGCGGGCGAGATCGCTCATCGCAAGGACCCGCGGCCGGTCGAGCTGCACCCCGGCCGCGCCCGGCCAGAGATAGCTCGAGCGCATCCGGACCCGCCCCATCATCTCCACTTCGTGGACGCAGCCCGCCGGGATCCACAGCGCGCAATCGGGCGGCACCAGCCAGCTGCCCTGCGCGGTGCGCACCTGGACCACGCCGGTCAACGCATGCAGGAGCTGGTCGCGCGGATGGCTGTGCGGGCGGACATGCATGCCGTCGGGATAGTCCGAGGCCAGCCCGACCAGCCGCGCGCTCCGCCGCTCCATCTGCTCGATCCGGCTGAAAAGAGAGGAGGCGTCCGTGGATGGCATGTCAATCTCTGGCCCGATCGCGAAGATCATTGACCGAAGCACGAAAGACGGCCGCCGGCAAGCGGCGTATCGAGGGGAAAAAGGACAGACACCATGACCGATGCCTCCCTCGGTGCAGCGCCGCGCGATCCGGCGCGCACCACCTATGCGATCCTCGCGGCGATCAGCTGCTGCCACCTGCTGAACGACATGATGCAGTCGCTGCTGGCGGCGCTCTATCCGATGCTGAAGGCAGAGTTCGCGCTGGATTTCTGGCAGATCGGCCTCTTGACCTTCTGCTTCCAGGTCACGGCCTCGCTGCTGCAGCCGATGGTCGGCACCGTCACCGACCGGCATCCCTTCCCCTGGGCCCTGCCGATGGGCATGGCCGCGACCATGGCGGGGCTCCTGCTGCTGGCCTCGGCGCCGGGCTACGGGCTCCTGGTCTGCGGCGCCGGGCTGATCGGCATCGGCTCGTCCGTGTTCCACCCCGAGGCCTCGCGCGTGGCCCGTGCCGCGGCGGGCGGGCGCTTCGGCCTGGCGCAGTCGGTCTTCCAGGTCGGCGGCAATTTCGGCACCGCGCTCGGGCCGCTGCTGGCCGCCTTCATCGTCGTGCCCTTCGGCCGCGGCTCGGTCGCCTGGTTCGCGGCGGCCGCCCTGCTCGGCATGGCCATCCTTTCGCAGGTCAGCCGCTGGCATGCCCGCGAGCGCCTGGCCTCGGCCCGCCGCCGCGCCGCCGCCCCGGCCGCCACCCTGCCGCGGCGCCGCGTCGCGATCGCCGTCGCCGTGCTGCTGGCGCTCCTATTCTCGAAGCAGGTCTACATGGCGTCGATGTCGAGCTACTACACCTTCTTCCTGATCGACCGCTTCGGCCTCGACACGACCGGCGCGCAGCGGATGCTGTTCCTGTTCCTCGCGGCGGTGGCAGTCGGCACGGTGATCGGCGGACCGGTGGGAGACCGGATCGGGCGGCGCACGGTGATCTGGATCTCGATCCTCGGCGTCCTGCCCTTCACCCTCCTGCTGCCGCACGCCTCGCTTTTCTGGACCGGCGTGCTGTCGGCGATCATCGGCGTCATCATCGCCTCGGCCCTGCCCGCGATCATCGTGCTGGCGCAGGAACTGATGCCGACCCGCGTCGGCACCATGGCGGGGCTGTTCTTCGGCGCGGCCTTCGGCGTCGCCGGGATCGCGGCAGCGGCTCTCGGCCTGATCGCCGATGCCACCGGGATCGGCCCGGTCTTCGCGATCTGCTCGGTTCTGCCGGTCTTCGGCCTGCTGACCGTTTTCCTGCCACGCCGCGCCGAGCTGGGCTGAGCCTCCGGGCTCAGCGCTTCTTCTTCGGTCCCAGGACGTTGCGGATCGAGAAGCTGGAATGGATCCGCAGCACGCCGGGCAGGCGCGACAGCACCTCCTTGTGGATCCGCTCGAAATCGGCGGCGCTGTCGGCCTGCACGCGCAGCAGGTAGTCCGCGCCGCCGGTCATCAGGTAGCATTCGTGGATTTCGGGGTGCTTCCGGACCGCCGCCTCGAAGCGGTCGAACACCTCCTCGGTCTGGCGCTCCAGCGTGATGTTGATGATCACGGCGATGGTCGGCTCGCCGGTGACCGTGCCGGTGACCACCGTGTAGCCGAGGATGACCCCCTGTTCCTCCAGGAGCCGCACCCGGCGCAGGCAGGCCGAAGCAGAGAGCCCCACGGCATTGGCCAGATCGACATTCGAAATGCGGGCATTCTGCCGGAGCAGATTGAGAATCTTGCGATCGATCTGGTCGAAACCGGACATGCGGAACCTTGCGTTTTGGCCGCAGGATCTACGGCTTTTCCGGTTTAATTGAAAGGATCGGCGGAAGATAGGCGCCTTCTGCCAAATGATCCGTCCTAGAACGCGGACATTCCGGCTGCCAGGCAGCCTGAGCCCTCCCCGGTCCCCCGGTCAAATAGTGAGAGACGCTATGAAAGTCGCAATCCTCGGTGCCGGCGTGATCGGCGTGACCTCTGCCTACTACCTCGCCCGCGCCGGCCACCAGGTCACCGTGATCGACCGCCAGGAGAGCCCCGCGCTCGAGACCAGCTTCGCCAATGCCGGCCAGGTCTCGCCGGGCTATTCCGCACCCTGGGCTGCGCCGGGCATCCCGCTCAAGGCCATGAAATGGCTGATGATGCATCACGCCCCGCTGATCCTGCATGCCAGGAACGACCTGCCGACCCTGCGCTGGCTGGGCGAGCTGCTGGCGAACTGCACCTCCGCCGCCTATGCGGTGAACAAGTCGCGCATGGTCCGCGTCGCCGAGTACAGCCGCGACTGCCTGAAGGAGCTGCGCGCCGAGCTGGACCTGCCCTATGACGGCCGCCAGCAGGGCACGCTGCAGCTGTTCCGCAAGCAGGCGCAGGTCGAGGCGATGGCGAAGGACGTCGCGGTGCTCAAGGCCGACGGCGTGCCCTTCGAGGTGCTGGACACCGATGGCTGCATCGCCGCGGAGCCGGGCCTGGCCGCCTCGCGCAACAAGATCGTCGGCGGACTGCGCCTGCCGGGCGACGAGACCGGCGACTGCTTCCTCTTCACCAACGCGCTGGCGAAGGAATGCGAGAAGCTCGGCGTCGAGTTCCGCTACGGCGTCGACATTGCCGGGCTGGAGAGCCGCGGCGACAAGGTGACCGGCATCCGCACCGGTTCCGGCACCTTCGAGGCCGATGCCGTCGTCACCGCGCTCGGCAGCTATTCGACCGCGCTGCTGAAGCCGCTGGGAATCCGCCTGCCGGTGCGCCCGGTGAAGGGCTACTCGATCACCGCGCCGGTCAAGGACGCCTCGCGCGCGCCGGAATCCACCGTGATGGACGAGACCTTCAAGGTCGCGATCACCCGGCTCGGCGACCGCATCCGCGTCGGCGGCATGGCGGAAATCGCGGGCTTCGACCTGTCGCTGTCCGAGCGCCGCCGCGAAACCCTGGTCCATTCGCTCGAGTCGCTGTTCGGCGGCGCGGCGGATCTGGCCAAGGCCGACCTGTGGAGCGGACTGCGCCCGATGACGCCGGACGGCACGCCGGTGATCGGCCGCACGAAATTCTCGAACCTGTGGCTGAACACCGGCCACGGCACGCTGGGCTGGACCATGTCCTGCGGCTCCAGCCGCGTCCTAGCCGACATGCTGTCCGGCCGCCGCCCGGATATCGACGCCACCGATCTGGGGCTGGAGCGCTACCAGCGCCGCCGCGCCCGCCCCGCCGCCAAGATGACCCACAAGGAAAGCCTCGCATGACCTCGAAAATCGACGCCCGCCTCGCCGAACTCGGCCTGACCCTGCCCGAGACACCGGCGCCGGTCGCCAACTACCTGCCCTTCGTCATCGCAGGCAACATCGTGCATGTCTCGGGCCAGGTCAGCTCGGACGGCCAGGGCGGCCTCAAGGGCCGGCTCGGCGACACCGCGAGCCTCGGGGACGGCGTCGCGGCGGCGAAGCTCTGCGGCCTGGCGCTGATCGCCCAGCTGCGCGCGGCCTGCGGCGGCGATCTCGACCGGGTGAAGCGCGTCGTGCGCCTCGGCGGCTTCGTCGCCTCGGCGCCGGACTTCTTCGACCAGCCCAAGGTCGTCAACGGCGCCTCCGACCTGATGGTCGAGGTCTTCGGCGATGCGGGCCGCCATGCCCGCGCCGCGGTCGGCGTCGCCGCGCTCCCGGCGGGCTTCGCCGTCGAGATCGACGGGATCTTCGAAATCGAGTGACCCGTTCCGCGGGGGGCCGGGCACCGTCCCGCCCCCGCGCTTTTCCTCCTCCGGAATGCTGCACCCGCATCTACGACCAAAGTAGCAATGCGACTTTCCGCCTGCGTCATTGTGCGCCAAGCGATCCGTGGTAGCGTTTCCGTGAGGGAGGAAAAAACATGCTTCATTTCACGATTGGCCTGGCGATCGGGCTGTTGATCGTATCTCCGGTGATTGCCCTGGTGCTGTTTGCAGGGCTGGAATCTCGCAAGCCGAAGGAGCGCCCGCGCCACCGGCCCGCAGACATCCTGCCGTTCGACATGGCGCGCCCGCGCAGCAAGCTGCCGCGCAAGCCCGGCCTGACCGCCTGATCCCGCCCGGGTCCGGCTGCCGCCCGCAAGAGGCGGGGCCGGACCCGGCGGATGGCGATCTGGCCGTCCCGCTGCGGTCCACGTCCCGGGCCGCTGGGCCGGAGCTTCGACGCCCGGCCCTTTTCCATGTCACCGGCACATCCGCCGCCCGGTCCCAGCCCGAACCGCCCCCGGCCGGGACGCCTCGCCGCCGGATCAGAAGGTCGGCGGGGTGCAGGCGCTGAACAGGACGCAGGGTTCTGGTCCCACCTGCCGGAACCGGTGCGGCAGGCGGCTGTCGAAGTAATACGCGTCGCCCGGCCCGAGGATCTTCCGCTCCTCGCCCACCGTGATCTCGATCCGCCCCGAAATGACGATGCCGCCCTCCTCCGCCTCGTGGCCGTACATCACCCGGCCCGTGTCCGCGCCCGGCGCATAGGTCTCCTTCAAAAGCATCATCGCCCGCCCGAACAGCGTGCCGCCGACCTGGCGCAGCGACAGCTTGCCCTTGCCGATCTCGGTCAGTTCCTCGGCGGCGTAGAAGATCTGCCGCTCGGGATCGGGCTGGAACTCGAAGAAGGCCGACAGGCTGATCGGGATGCCGTCGAGGATCTTCCGCAGCGCCCCCACCGAGGGGTTCATCTTTCCCGACTCGATCAGCGAAATCGTCGAATTCGGCACGCCCACCTTCTTGGCCAGCGCGCGCTGCGACAGCCCGGCCCGCTCGCGAGTCGCGCGCAGGCGAAGGCCCAGCTCGATATCCTCCGCGGGGATGTTGCGAGTGTTCACCATCGGCAAACTCCTGTTTCCCTATTTAATGAATACAACAGCTTGCGGGAAGATAGAAACAGACTTTTTTCGCCATCCAAAACCCTGTCTATGCCGGGAAACACCGCTTCCCAAGGAACATGACGATGGCAAATGCAGCCCTTGAAACCCGCCGCAAGGCGGCGCTCGCCCGTGGCGTGGGCGTCCTGACGGATCACTACGCCATCCGTGCCGAGAACACCGAGCTCTGGGATGCCGACGGCAACCGCCTGCTCGATTTCGCCTCCGGCATCGCCGTGCTGAACACCGGCCACCGCCACCCGAAGGTAGTCGCCGCGGTCGAGGCGCAGCTGGCAGCCTTCACCCATACCTGCCACCAAGTCGTCCCCTACGAACCCTATGTCCGGCTCGCCGAGCGGCTGAACGCCGCCGCGCCCGGCGACTTCGCGAAGAAGTCGGTCTTCGTCACGACCGGCGCCGAGGCGCTGGAGAACGCGGTCAAGATCGCCCGCGCCCATACCGGCCGCTCTGCCGTCATCACCTTCCAGGGCGGCTTCCACGGCCGGACCTTCATGACCATGGCGATGACCGGCAAGGTCGCGCCCTACAAGATCGGCTTCGGCCCGCTGATGGGCGAGGTGTTCCACGCGCCCTACCCCTATGCGCAGCACGGCGTCTCGGTCGATGACAGCTTCAGGGCGCTGGAAAAGCTCTTCAAGGCCGATGTCGATCCCGCCCGCGTCGCCGCGATCGTGTTCGAGCCTGTGCAGGGCGAAGGCGGCTTCTTGCCCGCGCCCAAGGAATTCGTCACCCGGCTGCGCGCGCTCTGCGACCGCCACGGCATCGTGCTGATCGCCGACGAGGTGCAGACCGGCTTTGCCCGCACCGGCACCGTCTTCGCGATGGAGCAGCACGAGGCGGCGGCCGACCTGATCACCGTGGCGAAATCGCTGGGCGGCGGCTTCCCGATCGCCGGCGTCGTCGGCCGCGCCGAGATCATGGACGCCCCGATCCCCGGCGGCCTCGGCGGCACCTATGGCGGCAACCCGCTGGCCGTGGCCGCGGCCAATGCCGTGCTCGACGTGATCGAAGAGGAACGCCTCTGCGAGCGCGCCGTCGAGCTGGGCGGCCGGCTGAAGGCGCATCTGGGCAGGCTGGCCGCCATCGTGCCGGAACTCGTGGAGATCCGCGGACCGGGCTTCATGGTCGCCGCCGAGTTCGCCGCGGCCGATGGCAGCCCCGCCACCGATCTGGTGAACCGCATCCGCCTCGAGGCGCTGGCGCGCGGGCTGCTGCTGCTGACCTGCGGCATCCACGGCAACGTCATCCGCTTCCTCGCGCCGCTGACCATCCCCGAAGCGCAGTTCGACGAGGCGATGGCGATCCTCGCAGAGGCCTGCAGGGCCGCAACCGCAACCGCAGGAAGCAAGGAAACCGTCGATGCTTGATGCGTTCGGACTCGTGAACAAGCTGAAGGACCCGAGCCTTCTGGAAACCCGCGCCTTCGTCGGCGGCCAGTGGACCGCCGCGGCGAAGACCTTCCCGGTGGAGAACCCCGCCACCGGAGAGGTGATCGCCCATGTCGCCGATCTGGGCGCTGCCGATGTCGCCGCCGCAATCGCGGCGGCCCGCGCGGCCAAGCCCGGCTGGGCGGCGAAATCCGGCAAGGAGCGCTCGGCGGTCCTGCGCGCGCTGCATGACCTGATCCTCGCCAATGCCGACGACCTGGCAACGATCCTGACGGCCGAAATGGGCAAGCCCTGGGCCGAGGCGCGCGGCGAGATCCTCTACGGCGCCTCCTATGTCGAGTGGTTCGCCGAAGAGGCCAAGCGCATCTACGGTGACTTCATCCCCGGCCACACCGCCGACAAGCGGCTGGTGGTCGTGAAGCAGCCCGTCGGCGTCGTCGGCGCGATCACGCCCTGGAATTTCCCGAACGCCATGCTGGCGCGCAAGCTGGCCCCGGCGCTGGCGGCGGGCTGCACCATGGTGGCGCGGCCGTCCGAGTTCACGCCGCTTTCGGCCACGGCTCTGGCGGTGCTGGCCGAGCGCGCGGGCGTGCCCGCGGGCGTCTTCAACCTGGTGACCGGTCTCGACGCGGCGGGGATGGGCAAGGCGCTCTGCGACAGCCCGGACGTGGCCAAGCTGACCTTCACCGGCTCCACCCGCGTCGGCAAGATCCTTATGCGCCACGGCGCCGACACGGTGAAGAAGATCTCGCTGGAGCTGGGCGGCAACGCGCCGTTCCTCGTCTTCGACGACGCCGACCTGGACGCGGCGGTCGAGGGCGCGATGGCGGCCAAGTTCCGCAACAACGGCCAGACCTGCGTCTGCGCCAACCGGATCTACGTGCAGGCGGGCATTGCCGACGCCTTTGCCGCCAAGCTGGCCGAAGCGATGAAGGGGCTGGTGCTGGGCGACGGCTTTGCCGAGGGCGTCAATACCGGGCCGCTGATCAACGCTGCGGCGCTGGCCAAGGTAGAGGACCATATCGCCGATGCGGTGGCCAAGGGCGCCACGGTCGCGACCGGCGGCAAGCGGTCCGAACTGGGCGGCACTTTCCACGAGCCGACGCTGCTCAAGGGCGTGACGCAGGAGATGACGGTCGCCCGCGAGGAGACCTTCGGTCCGCTCGCCCCGCTGGTGACCTTCGCCACCGAGGCCGAGGGCGTGGCCCATGCCAACGCGACCGAGTTCGGGCTGGCAAGCTACTTCTACACGAAGGATCTCGCCCGCGCCTGGCGGGTCGGCGAGGCGCTGGAAACCGGCATGGTCGGGATCAACACCGGCGCGATCTCCTCGGAGATCGCCCCCTTCGGCGGGGTGAAGCAGTCCGGACAGGGCCGCGAGGGCTCCAAGTACGGCTGCGACGACTACCTGGAGATCAAGACCATGACCTTCGGCGGCATCGCCTGAGACCACAGCAGGCCGGACGGAGGCGCTCCCGCAAGGGGGCGCCTTTTTCCGTTTGCGCGCGTCAGAAAGTCGGAGGGGTCGAGGCGCTGACCACGACGCAGCGATCCGGACCGATATTGCGGAAGCGGTGCGGCTTGGTGCTGGCGAAGAGATAGGCGTCGCCCGGGCGCAGCACCTCGGCGCGGCCGTCGACCTCCAGCAGCAGCTCGCCCTCGATGACGAAGCCGCCCTCCTCACCCTCATGGGCATAGGGCTCGCCGGTATCGGCGCCGGGTTCGTAGATCTCGTGCAGCAGGAGCAGCGCGCTGTCCTTGCCGGTGCCGACCCGGCGCAGCGTCAGGGTGTTGAGCGGCAGGTCGATCCCCGCCTCGGCCACCTGGGCCGGGGTGATCTTCTTCAGCTCGTCATGGCGGAAGACGAAGCGGTCGGCCTGCGGCTCCTCGTCCTCCTGGAAGAACTCCGACAGCGTCAGGCCGAGCACGCCGAGGATCTTCTTCAGCGAGGAGATCGACGGGCTGGTCTTGTTGCCCTCGATCAGCGAGATCATCCCGTTGGTGACCCCCGCCCGCGCCGCGATCTCGCGCTGCGACAGGTTCCGCGCCGTGCGCACCTCGCGCAGCCTTGCGCCCACATCAAAATCCATCGCGGCCTGTCCGTCCCCGTTCTGCAAAGCGGCTGGCGCAGCATAGCCCCCGCTCCCGGCGGGGAACAGATGGCGCCGCGCCTGTCCTTGCGCCAATTTCCGCCCCCCCGGCAAGCCCTGCCGGAGCGCTCGATATATTCAACGGCCCCCATGACGCGGAAAGGCGCCCGGATCGCGGGATCCGGGCGCCTCCGCAGGCCGGAAGGGGGGTCGGCCGCTACTGGATGCCCATCAGCATGCGCGGCAGCCACAGCGACAGCGCCGGGACGAAGGTGACGATCATGGTCATCGGCAGGTGCCCGAAAACCAGGAACTTCAGCGTCGGCCCGATATACTTGTCGAGGGTCAGCTTCGACACGCCGCCGGCCATGTAGAGCATCGGCGCGCAGGGCGGCGAGACGTTTCCGAGGCCGAGATTGGTGCCGACGATGGCGGCGAAATGGATCGGGTGGATGCCCAGCTCCTTGATCACCGGCAGGAAGATGATCGCCGCCAGGACCGAGCCCGAGATGTCGTCGACGATCATGCCGATGAAGAGCAGCACCAGGTTGATCAGCAGCAGGATGACGATCTTGTTGTCCGACAGCGACAGCATCGCCTCGGAGACCTCCTTGGGCACCTGCTGCAGGATCATCGCGCGGCTCATCATGAAGAGGAAGAACAGAACCGAGACGATGGACCCGGTGGTGATCGCCGCGCGCACGAAGGACGTGGCGAAGCTCTTCGGGGTCAGCCCGCGATAGACCAGGAAGCCGACCGGAATCGCATAGACCAGCGCGATGGCCGCGGCCTCGGTGGGGGTGGCGATGCCGGAATAGATCACGCCGAGGATCAGCACCGGCATCAGCAGCGCCCAGAAGGCGCGGATGCCGGACCGGCCGATGGTGCGGACCGTCTCCGCCGGGCTCAGCGGGGGCTCCACCCGGATCGTGTCGACCTTGCGCAGGAAGACGAAGTTCAGGATCACGTAGACGGCGCCGAGCAGGATGCCCGGGACCAGCGTCGACAGGAAGGCCGCGCCCACGGAGAGCCCGCCGGTGATCGCGAAGACGATCATCGGGATCGAGGGCGGGATCATCAGCGCCAGCACCGAGGAACAGGCGACCAGCGCGGTGGCATGTCCGGCCGGGTAGCCTTCGCGCACCATGCGCGGGATCATGATCTGGCCGATCGCGGCGATGGCTGCGGAGGACGAGCCCGAGATCGCGCCGAACAGCGCGCAGGTGATCACCGTGACGGCGCCGAGACCGCCCTTGATCCGGCCGACGAAGGCATTGACGAAATCGAGCAGCCGCTCGGAAATCCCGCCCTCGGCCATCAGCGTGCCGGCGAGCACGAAGAGCGGCAGCGCCAGCAGCGCGAAGCCCGAGGTGGTCTGGTAGGCATAGGGGATCAGGAAGGACACGTCCGAGCCGGTGGCGACGCCGAAGACCAGTGCCCCGGTGCCGAAGGCCAGCGCGATCGGCATCTCGGCCAGCAGAAGGATCACCACCAGCGCCATGGAAAGGAAGAACAGCGTCATTGGAGGGGGTCCCCCTGTCGGGCGGCCAGCAGCGCGGGGTTGCGCAGGGCGATGACCTGGTTTGCGAATTGCAGGACGAGATAGAGGATCATGCCGCCGAAGCCCGCGACCAGCGACGAGGACCACAGCCAGCGGGGCCAGCGCATGAACGGGCTCATCCGGCCCTTTTCGATCTCGAACAGAGAATACTGGATGGCGTACCAGCCCAGCACCGCGGCGGCGGCGATGGAGATGGCGGTGACGGCGATGCGGATGGCCTGGATGCTGCGGGCGTCGCGGATGACCAGGGTCAGGATGCCGCCCTGGATATGTTCGCCCTGGCGCGTGACGTAGGCCATGCCGAGGAAGTAGATCCAGACGCCGAAGAGCAGCGCGATCTCCTCGATGCCGACGAAGGGCGACTGGAAGACATAGCGCAGGAGCACCTGCGCGAACATCAGCCCGGCGAGAGCCAGGCCGAAGAGGAAGAGCGCGGCGAAGATCAGCCTCGCCAGGACAGACTCGGCGGCGAGAATGGCGCGGTGCAGGCCGTGCGTTTCCCATTCGGGGATCGCGTTGACCTGCTCGGGAGGTTCGGAGGGCTCCAGCTCGGCGACGTAATGGTACGAGGCCGCGCCGACCGGAGCATGCGGATGCTGGTGGGAGATGCGGGACATGGGAGGGTTCCGGCTGTTGCGGGCGGGGACCGGCCGGACCGGCCCCCGCGGGGCGTCATTCGATGCCGGCGGCCTTGCGCAGCTTGGCCATGATCTCGGGGCCGACGACTTCTTCCATCGCGGGCCACTCGTTTTCGTAGACGATCGCCTTGGCCTTCGCCATCTGCGCGTCATCCAGCCTGATCACTTCAACACCCTCGGCTTCGAGCTTTGCAAGATATTCATCGCTCTTGGCTTCGGCTTCGCCCCAGGCTGCGCCGATCTCCTTGTCCGCCGCGGCCTGCAGCTCATCGCGGTCCGCCGCGTCGAGCCCTTCCCACCAGTCCTTGTTGACCAGCCAGAAGGCGGCATCGAAATAGTCGTTGGTCAGGATCGTGGCATCGAGCACGTCGCGCATGTTGTAGCTCTCGACCGCGGTCGAGAAGGCACGGGCATCGACCGTGCCGAGCTGCAGCGCGGTGTAGACTTCGGCCAGCGGGATCGGCACGGCGGAGAAGCCGAAATTGGCGAAGCGGTCGACGCCGATCGCCACGCCGGGCACGCGGATCTTCACGCCGCGGCCATCCTCGGGGAAGTTCGTCGGCCGCGCATCGACTCCCTTGCGGATCACGATGGAGCCGAAATCGGCGGGCACGATGCCGATGGCCACGAGGTCCAGATCGGACAGGATGTCATTGTATATGCGCAGCATTTCCGAACCTGGTCCGTAGACGGCACGGGCGCTTTCCCAGTCGGAGGCGACATAGCCCAGCCAGGTCAGATCGAGCCGCGGGTCGAATTCGGAGGCCGCCCAGGTGATCGACATCGGCACCACGCCCTGCATGGTCTGCTCGAAGATCGAGGTCCAGTCGCCGAGATCGCCGGCCGGGTGGTAGGCGACGTCGAAATCGCCGCCGAGATCGGCGATGAAATTCTCGGACAGGACGTGGAAGACATGCTCGGAATTCATCGCATGGGCGAGGATGAAGGACTCCCCCGCGGCGGCGGGACCCGATGCGGCGGCGAAGAGAGCAGTGGCGGCGGCGGTGGCGCGGAAGGCTGTCGCGATGGACATGTTCGGTCTCCGGTTGATGCGGGATTGCCCCTCGGGCAAAGGATGCGGCCGGGTAGCACGCAGCCTCACATGTCACAAATATATTAAACGTTCTGATCGCCAAATTGACGGAATTTCGCGATATTTCCGCGCCGATCGGCCAGACGGCGTTTCAATCCTGCCCTGTTTCGCATCTTTCGCCGAACGCGCCGCCCAGAATGCATTCAAATGTTAAACTGTCGGCACCCCGTGATTAAACACCATGCCCGAATCCGGCGGAACGGCGGCCCGCCTCGGGCCGCGCCGGAACCACCCTGGGGGCGTATTCCTTCGACTTGGACCCGCATGCCGTGTACCCTGAGCCAGCCAACAGGAGGAGGAATGCGCATGACAGAAGAATTGCGGCCGGGCTTCCAGATCAAGACGGCGGTCCTCAAGGCCATCGAGGATGACGACGCCGTGGCGGAGATCGTCCAGAGGACCTTGGCCCAGCTGGACATCGGACCGCCGCGCGGCGCGGGACCCGAAGACCGCGCACCCGACCCGGATGCCGGCTTCGATCCCGGCTTCGACACGGATTCCGACGGCGGCTGGAGCGACCTGTTCTGACCTGCCGGCCCCCGGCCCGCGCGGCGCCCTGCCGCGCGGCCATCGCCGCGGCTAGCCCCAGCCTTCCGGCAGGGCAGCGCCGAAGCGCGCGCGGCAGAACTCGTATTGCGGCGCCAGCACCTCGCGGAAGGCCCGGCGGGCCTCTTCCGGCAGCGGCGCCTCCAGCTTCGTGCGGTTGACGCGCGCCGCCCCGTCCGCGCCCGCAGGGCCGATCCCGAGCCGGTTGCAGAGCGTCCCGAAGCCTTCCCCTGCCAGAGTCTCCGAGAACAGGACGGCGATCTCCTCCGGGGCGAAGGCCTGCTCCATGTCCAGGATCGTGCCGCTGTAGTCGGAACGCGCTAGCACCGCCGGGTCGCGCAGCAGTTCCGGCCAGTCCCGGCAGGGATCAACGCCGCGGTTCAGCTGCGGCAGGAAGCGAAGATGCGACCAGAGCCGCTCCACCGGGTCGCGCAGGATGAAAAGCAGCCGCGGCACCACCTGCTGGACCTCGCAGGCATGGCGCATGAAGCGGAACCCCTCCGCGCCGATGCAGGCATAGGCCGGGGTGATATCGGCCAGAACCCGGGTCCGCGGTCGGACCAGGCTGGCGAAATGCTCGAAATAGGCACTGTCGTCATAGATCATGCGCAGCCGGTCGACGCTGGCGCGGAAGGCGGGACGGGTCCGCAGGTTCTCCGCGGGATCGCCGGGCTGGCCCATATGGAAGGCCAGGCGGTGCATGGCCAGCGCCTCGGGATCGGCCGCCGCGCCGCCGCCTCCGAACTTGGCATCGAAGAAATGCACCTCCTTCAGCGGCGAGACCGCGACATCCGGCATGGCGCGGAACTGCGAGAACAGCCAGCTGGTCGCCGCCTTCATCGCCCCGACGCAGATCAGGAAGGTCCGGCCCTCCAGCCCGTCCACGCGGCGCAGCGGCGGCCCCTGCCCGGTCCAGCCGCCCGGCACTGGAATGCGATGCGCGTCGATGGCCATGATGCCTCCCCGGATGCGGCCAGCCTAGGGCAGGCCCACGGACCGGGAAAGCGGAATATGAAAGGCCTGCCGCCGGGCGTCCGCGGCCCGGATGTGAGCAACTTTCATAGTCTCGTTGAAGATTATGAGTTTGGCTTTGGCTGCCAAAACATGTAGCGCGGGTCCGTCCGTGCGAAAGGTGGCCCGAAATGCTGAAACTCTCTCCTGTCTTCGAAGACATCCGCAAGGCCGCTTCCGAGCGCATCCTGATCCTCGACGGCGCGATGGGGACGCAGATCCAGCTTCTGGGCCTATCGGAGGGCGATTTCCAGGGCTGCGGCGGCGGGGCCTGCTCCTGCCACCTTCCCCATGACAGCGACAAGCCGCAGAAGGGCAACAACGACCTTCTCAACCTGACGCGCCCGGACGTCATCGAGGACATCCACTACCGCTATGCCATGGCCGGCGCGGATATCGTCGAGACCAACACCTTTTCGTCTACCACCATCGCGCAGGCCGACTACGCGATGGAGGGCGCGGTGCGCGACCTCAACGTCGAGGGCGCGCGGCTGGCGCGCAAGGCAATGGACCGCGCCGAGGCAGAGGACGGCCGCAAGCGCTTCGTCGCGGGCGCGCTCGGCCCGACCAACCGCACCGCCTCGATCTCGCCCGACGTGAACAACCCGGGCTACCGGGCGGTGACCTTCGACCAGCTGAAGGATGCCTATGCCGAACAGGCCCGCGCCCTGATCGAGGGCGGCGCCGATATCCTGCTGATCGAGACGATCTTCGACACGCTGAACGCCAAGGCCGCGATCTTCGCCTGCGAGCTGGTCTTCGAGGAAATCGGCATGCGCCTGCCAGTGATGATCTCGGGCACGATCACCGACCTGTCGGGCCGCACCCTCTCGGGGCAGACGCCGACCGCCTTCTGGCATTCGGTGCGCCATTCCGAGCCGCTGACCATCGGCCTGAACTGCGCGCTCGGCGCCGCGGCGATGCGCGCCCATATCGACGAGATCTCGGGCGTCGCCGACACGCTGGTCTGCGCCTATCCCAATGCCGGCCTGCCGAACGAGATGGGCGAATACGACGAGACGCCGGACCAGATGGCCGCGCAGGTCGCCGAATTCGCCCGCGACGGTCTGGTGAACATCGTCGGCGGCTGCTGCGGCTCGACCTATGACCATATCCGCGCCATTGCCGCGGCGGTGAAGGACTGCGCCCCGCGCGCCATCCCGGAACAGGCGCCGCTTATGCGGCTCTCGGGGCTGGAACCCTTCGTGCTGACCCCGGAAATCCCCTTCGTGAACGTCGGCGAGCGGACGAATGTCACCGGCTCGGCCAAGTTCCGCAAGCTGATCACGAACGGCGACTATGCCGAAGCGCTGGATGTCGCGCGCCAGCAGGTCGAGAACGGCGCCCAGATCATCGACGTCAACATGGACGAGGGCCTGATCGACTCCAAGCAGGCGATGATTGAATTCCTCAACCTCATCGCGGCCGAGCCCGACATCGCCCGCGTGCCGGTGATGATCGACAGCTCGAAATGGGAGGTGATCGAGGCCGGGCTGAAATGCGTGCAGGGCAAGGCCGTCGTCAACTCGATCTCGATGAAGGAGGGCGAGGCGCTGTTCCTGGAGCAGGCCCGGCTCTGCCGCCGCTACGGCGCGGCCGTGATCGTCATGGCCTTCGACGAGACCGGGCAAGCCGATACCGAGGACCGCAAGGTCGAGATCTGCACCCGTGCCTACAAGCTGCTGACCGAGGAAGTCGGCTTCCCGCCAGAGGACATCATCTTCGACCCGAACGTCTTTGCCGTGGCCACCGGCATCGAGGAGCACGACAATTACGGCGTCGACTTCATCGAGGCGACGCGGCGGATCACGACGGACTGCCCGCATGTCCATATCTCGGGCGGCGTGTCGAACCTCAGCTTCTCCTTCCGCGGCAACGAGCCGGTGCGCGAGGCGATGCACGCCGTGTTCCTCTACCACGCCATCCAGAACGGCATGGACATGGGCATCGTCAACGCGGGCCAGCTGGCGGTCTATGACCAGATCGACGCCGGTCTGCGCGAGGCCTGCGAGGATGTCGTCCTGAACCGCACCCCCGCCAATGGCGGCTCGGCAACCGAAAACATGCTTGAGATCGCCGAGCGCTACCGCGGCCAAGGCGGCGCCAAGGGCCGCGAGAAGGACATGTCCTGGCGCGAATTCTCCGTCGAGAAGCGGCTGGAGCACGCGCTGGTCAACGGCATCACCGAATTCATCGACGCCGATACCGAAGAGGCCCGCCAGGCCGCCGAACGGCCGCTGCATGTCATCGAAGGCCCGCTGATGGCGGGGATGAACGTGGTCGGCGACCTCTTCGGCGCGGGCAAGATGTTCCTGCCGCAGGTGGTGAAATCCGCCCGCGTGATGAAGCAGGCCGTCGCCGTGCTGCTGCCCTACATGGAAGAGGAAAAGCGCCTGTCGGGCGGCGAGGGCCGCGAGAGCGCCGGCAAGGTGCTGATGGCCACCGTGAAGGGCGACGTCCACGACATCGGCAAGAACATCGTCGGCGTCGTGCTGGCCTGCAACAACTACGAGATCATCGACCTCGGCGTCATGGTTCCGGCGGAGAAGATCCTGCAGGTCGCCCGCGACGAGAAGGTCGATGTCATCGGCCTGTCGGGCCTGATCACGCCGTCTCTGGACGAGATGGTCCATGTCGCTGCCGAAATGGAACGCCAGGGCTATGACATCCCGCTGCTGATCGGCGGCGCGACGACCTCGAAAGTGCATACGGCCGTGAAGATCCATCCGCGCTATGCCAAGGGCCAGGCGGTCTATGTCACCGACGCCAGCCGCGCCGTCGGCGTGGTCTCGGCGCTGCTGTCGCCGACGCAGGTGGCGGATTATGTCGAGGGCGTGCGCGGCGAATATGCCGACGTCGCCGAGCGCCATGCCCGCGCCGAGCTGGCCAAGAAGCGGATCAGCCTGGCCGATGCCCGCGCCAATGCGCTGGCGCTGGAGCATGCCGGTACGAAGGCGCCGAGCTTCCTCGGCACCAAGGTCTGGGACAGCTGGGATCTGGCCGAACTGGCGGAGTACATCGACTGGACGCCGTTCTTCCAGACCTGGGAGATGAAGGGCGTCTATCCGCGCATCCTCGAGGACGAGAAGCAGGGCCCGGCGGCCAAGCAGCTCTTCGCCGACGCGCAGGCGATGCTGGAGAAGATCATCGCCGAGAAGTGGTTCACGCCGAAGGCGGTGGTCGGCTTCTGGCCTGCCAACCGCGACGGCGACGACATCCGGCTCTTTGCCGGCGAGGACCGGACCGGGACCCGTGCCGTGCTGCACACCCTGCGCCAGCAGACCGCGAAGCGCACCGGGCGGCCGAACGTGGCGCTCGCGGATTTCGTCGCGCCCGAGGGCACGGCGGACTATGTCGGCGGCTTCGTGGTGACGGCAGGTCCGGAAGAAGCCGAGATCGCGGCGCGGTTCGAGGCGGCGAACGACGACTATTCCTCGATCATGGTCAAGGCGCTGGCCGACCGCTTCGCCGAGGCCTTCGCCGAACGGATGCACGAGCTGGTGCGCACCGAACTCTGGGGCTATGCCGACGAAGACTTCGCGCCCGCAGAGCTGATCGCCGAACCCTATGAGGGCATCCGCCCGGCGCCGGGCTATCCGGCCCAGCCCGACCATACCGAGAAGACGGCTCTGTTCAAGCTTCTGGATGCCACCGCGGCGACCGGCGTGACCCTGACCGAGAGCTTCGCGATGTGGCCGGGTTCCTCGGTCTCGGGGCTCTACCTGGCGCATCCCGACAGCTACTATTTCGGCGTGGCGAAGGTGGAGCGCGACCAGGTCGAGGACTACGCGGCCCGCAAGGGCATGGGCGTCGAAGAGGTGGAGCGCTGGCTGGCGCCGATCCTGAACTACACGCCCGGCGGAGCCTCCGGGGTCGCCGCCGAGTGACGCCGGCCGCCCGAGTGCTGCGGCCGGAGTGACAGGAAGGCCCGACCCGGCTGGCCTGCGGCCTTTCTTCCCGGGGGCAGCCGGGTCGGGCCCGCGCCTGCCCCCGGACGGAACCGCGGGGTGTCAGGCGCCGAGGGCCGCCTCCAGAGATGCGGCGAAAGCCGGACCGTGGCCGAGCCCGGGGAAGAGCGTCAGAGCGCCCGGAACGCCCGCCGCGCGCAGGGCGGCATCGAGCTGCGGCAGCGCACCGACGGGAAGCTTTTCGCGCATGGCCAGCATCGCGCGCACCTGCGGCGTGTCGACCCGCGGCTTCGGCGCGGCCTCGGCCGTGCCCGACTCGAGATCGACCTGCATCTGCGGTGCCCCGCCCGCGGCGAGCCGGTCCAGCCAGCCCTGCCAGGCGCGGCCGCCATCCCACCAGAGCGACGGGCTGGCCGCCACGATCCGGGCAAAGGGCGCCCCCGCGAAGGCGGCATGGAGCGCGAAGAGCCCGCCATAGGAATGGCCCCAAAGCGTCCGCGCCTGCGGGTCGAGCGGGGCCAGGCGCTCCGCCTGCGGCAGGATCTGTCCGGTGATCCGGCCAAGGAAAGCCGCCGCGCCGCCCGCCGGACGGCCCGCGGGATCCTGCTGCGGACCCTCGGCAACCGGCGGCGTGAAATCCAGCGTCCGGTCCTCCAGCGCATAGCGCAGCGCGACGTCATGGCCGATGGCGAGCACTGCACGCGATCCGAGCGCTTCAGGCGGCATCCCCGCCAGCACCTCGCCCACCGCCGCCCCGTCGAGCGCGGCGAGGAGCGGCCAGCCGCCGGGCGGCGGATCGCGCTCGGGGACCAGCAGATGCATCCGCTGCGCCGCCAGCCCCGGCCCGCGCGGCACCAGGAAGCGGTGCAGGCGGATCCCGGGCGGCGGGGCGTCCCAGAGGCTCGGCAGCGACAGCTCCTGCACGGGCTGGGCCATCGCCGCGGCAGGCAGGGCAAGCCCGAGCGCCAGCGCCCGGCGGCGGCTGAGGCGGATCATGCGGAGGCCGTCCAGTAGGCGGAGAAATAGCCCTCCCCGGACAGCAGCCCTGCCCTGTCGCGGAACAGCGCCTTGGCCCGGCGGACGAGGCCGCGCTCGGCCGCGCACCAGACGAAGCGACTTTCCCCGGCCGCAGGCATCGGCACCGAGGCCATGGCCTCCGCCAGATCCGGCCCTGCCCCGCGCGCGAGCCAGGTCACCGAGATCCCCTCCGGCACCTCCAGCGGCAGCCGGTCGCGCGGATCGCCGGTCTCGATGAACACGTGGCCGCGCCGCTCCGGCGCCGAGCGCGCGAGAATCCGCCGGATGGCCGGCAGCGCGGTCTCGTCTCCGCCCATCAGGATCCAGCTGCCTTGCGGGAAGTCGCCGCCGCCGGGACCCGAGAGCGCGGCCTCCGCCCCGGGCTGCGCCGCGCGCGCCCAGTCGGTGGCGAGGCTGCCCTCGTGCTCGTAGAGGTCGAAGCTCATCGTGCCCGCCGCGGGGTCAAGGTCCACGAAGGTGTAGGCCGGCGTGTGCAGCGCATCTTCTCCCCTGGCCCAGACCGTGCGGCCGCGGTCATCGACAACCGGCCAGACCGGCGCGCGCCCAGGCCGCGGGAGCAGCAGGCGGAAATGCATGCCGCCCTCGGCAAAGGTCTCCAGCTGCTCCGAGCGCAGTTCCACCCGCAGGAAATTCGCGCCGATCCGCGTCACGCCCGCAACCGCAGCGAAGACGACGTTGGGCGGCAGGCTGCCCGGCACCGGGCCGCCGATCCAGTCCATCCGGTCGGTCAGCCCCTCGGCGGCATGATCGAGCATGTGCAGCATCGCGCCGCGCAGCCGCTGGACCGCAGTCGCGTCCCCGGCCTCGATGCGCACGCGGAAGCGGCCGCCGTCCAGGTCCATCTCCACCCTGCCGCCGCCGCTTTCCAGCAGCAGCGCGCCGGAGCGCAGCGCCGGGCTCTGCCCGTGTTCGCGCATCTCCTGCGCCACTCGGTCGATCAATCCGTCCGGGAACGGTCCGCGCGCCTCGCCGCGCGCCTCTGGGAGTGCCGTCATCGCCAGCATCCTTCCTCTGTCATGTCATTGGAAACGAAGGCTCGCAGGGCTGAGCGCCCCGGCTGGCGGCGTCCGGGTCGGCCGGACGCCGCCATTCCCATCAGAACCGCTGGGTGAAGGCAACCTCCACGTTGCGCGGCGCGCCGTAGAAGTTGAACACGGTGGGCGAGCCCGCGCGCGAATAGTAGGTCTCGTCCAGCACGTTGTTGACGCGCAGCCGGATCTCGCTCTGCTCCGTCACCTCCCACGCGGCGGCCAGGTCGAGCACGGTATAGCCCTCGGCCTCGATCTCGCCCTGGCTGCTGACCGACTTGAAATCGCTCATCCAGGTGAAGCTGCCGCCCAGCGACAGCCGGTCCAGCGCGCCGGGGCCGAAATCGTACTGGGTCGCCAGCTGCAGCATGTGGTCGGGCGTGTAGCCCTTGAAGACCGCGTCCTCCATCGGCCCGTCGACGTATTTCATCTCGGTGTAGGTGTAGCCGCCGAAGACCTGCCAGCCGGGCAGGATCTCGCCCGACAGCTCCAGCTCCAGGCCGCGGCTCTCGACATCCATCGCGTAGTAGTCGGAGGTGCCGAGCGCCACCTCGGCGCGGTTGTCCTCCTGCAGGTCGAAGAGCGCGACCGAAGCGTTCAGCGCATCGAAGAAGCGCATCTTTGCGCCGATCTCGATCTGCCGCCCCTCGGCAGGATCGATCAGCTCGTCCTCCGCGTCGGTCTCCGTCTGCGGCTGGAAGATCGAGGTGTAGCTGGCATAGAGCGTCGCCCAGCCGGTCACGTCGTAGGTCAGCCCGCCATAGGGGGTGAAGCGGCCGTTCTCGCCGATATCGTCGGTCACCTCGTCCGTCACCAGGTCGGTCGAGCTCTGGTCGTACCAGGTGAAGCGGCCGCCCGCGATCAGGTTGAGCCCGCCGAGCGGCTGGACGCGCAGCTGGGAATAGATTCCGTAGCGTTCCAGCTCGGTCTCGGTGCGCGCGGAGTAGTCGACATCCGGCTTGGCCACGTCGGAGACGTCCCAGTCGTCCAGATCCCAGCTGCCCGCGATGGCGCCGCGCGCCTGGTACATGCGCGAGTCGACCTGCTGCCAGTCGGCGCCGAGGATCAGGTTGCCGGTCACCTGGCCGAAATCGAAGGGCAGGCTGGCATAGGCGTCGAGCGCCAGGCTGTCCTCCTGGTATTGCCGCGCGAGCCAGCTCAGGCGGCTGATCTCGTTGTTTTCGTCCGCGGCCGAGCCCGCATAGGCATAGAGAAACTCGACATCGCGGGTCGAGTAGCGCCCCGAGAATTTCAGGAAGCCGCCGCCGTCGAGCTCGTGGCGCAGCTCGAGGATGTAGTCGTCCACGGTGTTCTCGAAGTCGTTCCAGTCTGCCATCGTCGTGGTGGAGCGGTCGACATCCAGCAGCTTGCCGTCCCCGTCGGTCGGCAGGCCGTTGAAGGGCGAGATGTCCCGCTCCATGTGGCTGAGCGTGAAGGTCAGCGCGGTGTCGGGGGTGATGTCCCAGGCCAAGGTGCCGTAGGCGACATCGACCGCGTTCTCCTGCATGTCTACGAAGCCGTCGCCCTCGTCATGGGCGAAGACCGCGCGGCCCCTGAGCGTGCCGCTTTCGTTAATCTTGCCGGTCACGTCGCCCTCGATCCGGCCGCGGCCGAAGCTCTGGCCGGTCACGGTGACATAGCCGCCGAACTCTTCCTGCGCGCGCTTGAGGCTCATGTTCACCGCGCCGCCGGGCTCGCCCGTGCCGACGAACAGACCGTTCGGCCCCTTCAGGATCTCGACATGGTCGACGATCGCCAGGTCGGGCTGGGTGCCGTAGATCGACGAGAGCGGCGCCGGCAGGCCGTTGAAATAGAGGTAGTCCATCTCGAAGCCGCGCACGAACAGCGAGGACCGGCCGAGATCGTTGTTCAGCACCAGCATCCCCGGCGCCTTGGCCAGCGCGGAATCGAGCGAGGTGAAGCCGCGGTCGCGGATCTGGCTGTTGGTGATCACCGTGGTGGATTGCGGGATCTCGCGGATGTCGCGGACCTCCTTCTCGCCGACCGAGACCTCGTCGGTCGTGTAGCTGCCGGTGCCTTCGGTTTCGTAGCTGGAGGCGTTGACGGTGATCTCGCCCAGGACCGTGGCCTCCTGCGCGGTGGCCGGGGCGGCGAGACAGGTCGTGGCCAGAAGCAGCCGGCGGGGGGAAAGGCAGGGCACGGGCGGGATCCTTGTGGTGGCGCGTTAAACCGAGTATTCTTGTCGGATTATTAGCCACCTCTCTCCGGGACGGTAGCCAGGGATCTTTGCCGGACCGCCAGATGTCTTTGCCGGAGCGCATTCCGGCGACGGACCTGGCGCGGGCCGGACCGGATGCGGAGCCATGGAATGACGGCAGGACCGGCGGCGCAGGTGCGCGCCAAGCTCGACGGAACGATGACGGCAACGGGGTTCGGCCCCGGCTTCGGGATCCACACGCTGGATGCCACGGCACGCGAAGGCTTCGAGGTGCGCGCCACCCGCGCGCCCGGGGTGATCCTGCACTGCTTCCTGGAGGGCCGCACCGAGGCGCGGCTCTCGGGCCGCACGATGGGGCTTGGCCAGGCGGGCGACGCTCCGCCGCGGCTGGTCTTCACCGCAACGGAAGAGCCCGAGCCCTTCCTGCGCCGCGCGCGGGCGGGCGAATACGTGCGCAAGGTGAACATCAACCTCGGGCGGGACTGGATGGAACGGCACGGGCTGGCGCTGCCCGCGGGCACGCGGCGGATCGCCCTGCCGCTGGGGAGCGAGGATGTGGCCGGATTCGAGCGGCTGGTGCGGCTGCCCGGCACGGCGGCGCCGCTGGACCGGCTTGAAGGCGAGGCGCTGGCCCTTACTCTGGTGGCGCGCAGCTTCGCGCGGCTTGCCCCGGCCGCCGCGGGCCGCGCGCTGGCCCCGCATGACCGGCGGCGGCTGGCGCGGATCGAGGCCTTCCTGCGGGACGGCACCGGCCCCCTGCCCGGCCTCGGCGAGATCGCCCGGGAGGGCGGGGTCAGCCTGTCGACGCTGCGGCGGCTCTACCGCGAGGCGCACGGCACCACCGTCCAGGCGCATCTGCGGAGGATCCGGCTGGAATCCGCGCGGCGGGCGCTGCGCGCCGACGCGGTGCCGGTGGCGGAGGCCGCGCGGATCGCAGGCTATGGCAGCCCGGAAAATTTCGCCACCGCCTATCGCCGGGCCTACGGCGAGCCGCCCTCGGCCAGCCGCCGCGGCGCGGTGCCCCTGCCGCCGCATTGACCGGATGTGCTATATACGCTATATGACTTTATCAAATAGCACCACTAGGAAACGCCATGTCTGCCCCCGCCCGCCCCCTTCCCCCGCACGAACCCGCAGCCCGGCTGATCGAGGACGGGCGGATCACCGCCCGGAGCGCAGGGGCGACGGATGTGCATGTCGACGTGACGCTGGAGGCGGCCGGGCTCGACCTGCCGCCGGGCACGGCAGACGCGATCGGCGCGCGGCTCTCGGCAGAGCTGAGCGCGGAATTCGGCGCGCTGGTCTCGGCCTACCGCGCGCGGCTGGAGGAAAGCCTGGTCAAGGGCCAGGACGCAGCCCTGCGCGAGGCGCTGAACCGGGCACGGCTGCAGACGCGGCTGCTGGACGGACTGCCGATGGCGGACCAGGCAGAGGCCTGCGAACTGCTCGGCCTGTCGCTGGCGAACCCCTCGGCGACGATGAAGCGCAAGGAGCAGAAGGGCGAGATCCTGCGCTTCTCGGTCGAGGGACGGGCGCGCTATCCGCTCTTCCAGTTCGACGTCGAAGCGCGGCGCATCCACCCGGCCATGGCCGCGATCCTGTCGCGCCGTCCGGACAGCTGGAGCGATTTCCGGCTGCTGCACTGGCTGACCCGGCCGCATGCCGCGCTGGACGGCGCAACCCCGGCGGCCACGCTGGGGCACCGGCCCGCGGAGGTGCTTGCCGCCTTCGGGCTGGCGGCGGAGCGTCCGGACCACGGCTGATGCGCTTCGAGATCACGGTGCCCGACCCGTCGCGGCTGCGCGCGGAGAAGGCTGCCTTCGCCACGATCCCCGCCGGAACGGAGCTGCACCGCATCCATCCCGCGCGGTTCGGCGCCGCGGCCTTCAACGACACCGACCGCGGCAATGCCCGGTTCTCGCCGATCCGCAACGCACGGGGGGCAATCATCCCGACGATCTACGCGGCAGAGAGCTTCGACTGCGCGGCAGCCGAGATCATCCTTCGCAGCCCGGACGTCCCCGCAACCGATCCCGCCACCGGGCGGCCGCCGCTGACGATCGTCTTTCCGTCGGATTACGCGGGCCATGCCCACAGCACGCTGGCCACGGCTGCGGAGCTGACGCTCGCCGACCTGACCGTGGCGGGACAGCGGGCGCTGGGGGTGGAGCACAATGCCCTGATCGCCGGGCCGACGGCCAGCTATCCGGCAGTGCGGGCCTGGGCCGAGGCGATCCATGCGGCGCTGCCGCGGGCGCAGGGGCTGTTCTACCACTCGCACCAGCTGGGTCCGGCCTTCGCCCTCGTGCTGTTCGGCGACCGGGCGGCCGGAGCGCTGGCGCCCGGGCAGAGCCGCAGCGTGGCCTCGCCCGGATGCCACCGCGGCATCGTCGATCTCGCGGACCGGCTGGGGATCGAATACATCGAGCTGTGAGACCGCCTCAGGCGGCCTCCTGCTCCATCGGCGCGACCACGGTGCTGCGGAACTGGTCCATGCGGCTGCGGATCTCCTCCGCGTCGATCTCCAGCAGCTCCAGCCGGCAGCAGGTCTCGGCCCATTCGCGGGCGATCAGGTCCGGCGCGTCGCCCAGCGGGCAGCCGTAGCTCGGCACGATGCGGCGCAGCTTGGCCTGCCAGTCCGGGCTGGCCGCACGGTCGGGGAAGATCCGCTCCAGCAGGTCCAGCATGATCGGCGCGGCTGTCGAGGCCCCCGGAGACGCGCCCAGCAGCGCCGCGATGCTGCGGTCGGCATCCGAGACGATCTCGGTGCCGAGCTTCAGCTCGCCGCCATGGCCCGGCTCCTTGCGGATCACCTGGACCCGCTGCCCGGCCTGCCACAGCCGCCAGTCGCCGTCCTTCGCCTCCGGATAGTATTCGCGCAGCGCGGCCATCCGGTCCTTCTCGGTCAGGCGCAGCTGGCCCGCGAGGTATTCCACCAGGCCAAAGTTGCGCACGCCGACCTGCAGCATCGGCATCAGGTTGCGCCCGGTGATCGAGCTGGGCAGGTCCCAGAGCGAGCCCTGCTTGAGGAACTTGGTGGAGAAGGTCGCGAACGGCCCGAAGAGCAGCATGTCGCGGCCGTCGATGGTGCGGCGGTCGAGATGCGGCACCGACATGGGCGGGCTGCCGGCCTCGGCCTTGCCGTAGACCTTGACGCCGTGCTGCGCGACGATCTCGGGGTTTTCGCAGACCAGGAAGGAGCCGCCGACAGGGAAGCCCGCATAGTTGCGCGCCTCGGGGATGCCCGACATCTGCAGGAGCGGCAGCGCCCCGCCGCCCGCACCGAGGAAGACGAAGCGCGCATCGACGCATTCAGTCTGCCCGCCGTTCGTGGCGGTGCTGGTCACGCGCCAGCCGCCTGCCGGGTTGCGGCGGATGCCGGTGACGGTGCGGCCGGTGCGCATGGCGAAATTCGGGCGCTCCGACAGCGCGGCCACGAATTGGCGGGTGATCTCGCCGAAATCGACATCGGTGCCCTGCGGCGCCCAGGTCGCGGCGACGGGCACCTCCGGATCGAGGCCCTGCATCATCAGCGGCGCCCATTCGGCGATCTGCGCGCGGTCGTCGGAGAAGCGCATGCCCGCGAAGAGCGGGCTCCGCACCAGCGCCTCGTACCGCTTGCGCAGGAAGGCGACATTGGCCGCACCGCGCACGAAGCTCATGTGCGGCGCCGGGCTGATGAAGGATTTCGGGTTCTTCAGGACGCCGGTCTCGACCTGGTGGGCCCAGAACTGGCGCGAGACCTGGAACTGCTCGTTGATCGCGACCGCCTTGGCAATGTCGATCGAGCCGTCCGCGGTCTGCGGCGTGTAGTTCAGCTCGCACAGCGCGGAATGGCCCGTGCCGGCATTGTTCCAGCCGTTGGAGCTTTCCGCGGCTACGCTGTCCAGCCGCTCGGTCAGTTCGATCGACCAGCCGGGTTCGAGCTCTTGCAGCAGCACGCCCAGAGTCGCGCTCATGATGCCTCCGCCCACCAGAAGCACGTCCACCTGCCGGTCTGCCCGCCGTTTCCTGAATTCCATCATGACACCCCTATCGTCCAGGGCCTCCCCGCCGCGAAATTATCTTGCGCGGCCGCACATGCAAGCGCCGCATTGCGGCATGGTCACAACCCTGAGGTGTGCACGGGAACGTGATAATCCGATGTGAATTTTTAACAATCTGATTTTCAATTATCTTTTTTGGAACACGTTTCCGCTGCGCGGCGAAAACAGGCGAGTGACTCCTGTTTGATGCAGATCAAACATGCATCCAGCGTATGGCTATGACCGCATTTCCGTGCCCCTGCAGACCGGCCGCGGCGCGGCGGACGGGACCTGCCGCAGCGTCCCGGACAGACGACCTGACCAATTTCCGCCCGCCTGGCCGCGCTTCCGCCGCCCTGCAGCGCCGCCGCGGGACTCGGTCCCTGCGGCACCGGGCGTCCTGCCGCGCGGAGGCCGCGGCGCGTCCCGTCCGGCAGGTCCTGCAGAGCTCCGCCACGGCGGCCGCGCGGACCCGGCGTCATGTGGTAAATATTTAGTCATTTGCGGAAAACCGGGCGGCGGCGGCCCTTTTCCCGGCGGCGGGTCGCGACGTCATGTCGCTGGATGGGCCGGAAAACTCTTGACCTTTCGGGCCTTCCGCGGAACTTCTGGGGCCGGGACGCGGGATTGCCGCGGGCGGCGCGAGGGGCGCCGAGCGCAGGCCCGGGATCCTTCGGGGAATTGCAAGGCGGGACAGCGCACCGCCGGTTTCAGGCAGATCGGCCGCAGCGGCGCGGGGTTTGGTGATTTGATGACGACAAGCGGAAGCCCCAGCGGGCAGCTGGCCCTCGAGGTCACCGGAATTCGCAAGACATTCGGCGAGCAGGAGGTCCTCAAGGGCATCTCGCTGAAGGCGCACGAGCATGACGTCGTGGCGATCCTCGGCTCCTCGGGCTCGGGCAAGTCGACCTTCCTGCGCTGCATCAACCTGCTGGAGACGCCCACCGCCGGCGAGGTACGCGTCAAGGGCGAGCTGATCAAGATGGGCACGCGCCACGGCGCGCCCGCCCCGGCCGATCCCAAGCAGGTCGACCGCATCCGCTCCAAGCTGGCGATGGTGTTCCAGCAGTTCAACCTGTGGCAGCACATGACGATCCTGGAGAACGTCACCGCCGCGCAGATCCACGTTCTGGGCCGCGGCAAGGCGGAAGCCGCCGAGAAGGCCGAGGCGATGCTGGCCAAGGTCGGCGTCGCCGACAAGCGCGGCCACTATCCCAGCCAGCTCTCGGGCGGCCAGCAGCAGCGCGTCGCGATCGCCCGCGCGCTGGCCATGGACCCCGAGGTGATGCTCTTCGACGAGCCGACCTCGGCGCTCGATCCCGAACTGGTCAACGAGGTGCTGCGCGTGATGCGCGGCCTGGCCGAAGAGGGCCGCACCATGCTGGTCGTCACCCACGAGATCGGCTTCGCCCGCGAGGCGGCCAACAAGGTCATGTTCCTGCACAAGGGCGTGGTCGAGGACGAGGGCGAACCCCGCGCGCTCCTGGCCAATCCCAATTCCGAACGCTTCCGGCAGTTCCTGTCGGGCAGCCTGAAGTAACCTTTCCGCCGGGCCGGGCACGACCGCCTGCCCGGGCACCGACCCAGACAAGGATGACACTGCCATGTCCCGACTGACTTCCCTTCTCGCGGCCACCCTGCTTGCCGGCGCCGCACTGCCCGCCCTGGCGCAGGAAACGCTGACCATCGGCACCGAGGCCGCCTATCCGCCCTTCGCCTTCGTGCTGCCCTCGGGCGAGCTGTCGGGCTTCGACATCGACATCACCAACGCGCTCTGCGAGGAGATGAAGGTCGAGTGCACCATCTCGAACCAGAGCTTCGACGGGCTCATCCCGGCGCTGAACGCCGGCAAGATCGACGCGATCATCGCCTCGATGTTCATCACCGAGGACCGCCTGAAGGCGATCGACTTCGCCGGGCCCTACTATGTCACGCCGGGCCTGTTCATCGGCCCGAAGGACGCCGATTTCGAGCTCACCCCGGAAAGCCTGAAGCGCAAGTTCATCGGCGTGCAGCGCGGCACCACCATGGCCGCCTATGTCGAGGAGAAGCTGCCCGGCGCGCGCGTCCAGTACTATGACACGCTGGAAGCGGCGACGCTGGATCTGGTCTCCGGCCGGGTCGACCTGGTCTTCGCGGACTCGGTCGTGATCGAGGAATTCCTTGCCTCCGACGACGGCGCGGGCTTCGCCCAGGTCGGCGAACCGGTCAGCGATCCGCTGCTGGGCGAAGGCGCCGGCATCGGCCTGCGCAAGGACGAGACGGAGCTGAAGGCGAAGTTCGACGCCGCGCTGGCCGCGATCATCGCCTCGGGCAAGTATGCCGAGATCAACGCCAAGTACATGAGCTCGGACATCTCGCCGAAGTAACCCCGCAAAGGAGGAGCGGCGCATGCAGCCGGTGATCGACTATCTGCCGCTGCTCCTCCAGGGGCTGGCGACCACGCTGAAGCTGGCGGTCTCGACCGTGATCGTCGGGCTGATCCTCGGGCTGCTGCTGGCGCTGGCAAAGCTCTCGCCCCGCGCCTGGCTGTCGCGCCCGGCCTTCTGGGTGACGAACTTCCTGCGCGGCATCCCGGAATTCCTGGTGCTGCTCGTCATCTATTTCGGCGGCACGCAGGTGCTGGGGCAGGTCTTCGGCGACAAGGCCCCGAATGTCAGCCCCTTCCTGGCCGGCCTGATCGCGCTCGGGGTGATCTTCGGCGCCTACGCGTCCGAGACCTTCCGCGCCGCCTTCCAGTCGGTGCCGAGAGGCCAGATCGAGGCGGGCCGCGCCTACGGCTTCTCGGCCTGGCAGTGCTTCCGCTACATCCAGATGCCGCAGATCTGGCGCGTCGCGATCCCCGGGCTCGGCAATCTCTGGCAGGGATCGGTCAAGGACACGGCGCTGGTTTCGGTGGTCGGGCTCGACGACGTGATGCGCAAGGCGCAGCAGGCGGCGCAGACCACGCGCGAACCCTTCACCTTCTACCTCGTGGCCTCGCTGATGTTCCTGATCATCACCCTGATCTCCATGTGGCTGATCGCCAAGGCCGAGAAGCGCGCCAGCCGCGGCGTGGCAGGAGCGCGCTGATGCAGGTCTTTGCCGACATCCTGACGGAATACTGGGCCGATTTCCTTTCCGGGGCCTGGCTGACGCTGCAGCTCGTGGTCATCTCGGCGCTCCTGGGCGTGGCGCTGGCCATCCCGCTGGCGCTGGCGCGGCTGTCCGAGAACCGCCTCGTCGCGGGCGCGGCCTCTGCCTATTCTCTGTTCTTCCGCGGCACGCCGCTGCTGGTGCAGATCTTCCTCGTCTATTACGGGCTGGGCCAGTTCGATTTCGTCCGCGGGTCGTTCCTGTGGCCGGTGCTGCGCGAGGCCTATGTCTGCGCGCTGATCACCTTCGTGCTGAACACCGCCGCCTATTCCGGCGAGATCGTCCGCGGCGGCATCCTCGCGGTGCCGAAGGGCGAGATCGAGGCCGCGCGGGCCTGCGGCATGAACACCTTCAAGGCCTACAAGCTGGTGATCCTGCCGCGCGCCTTCTCGATCTGCCTGCCGGCCTATTCCAACGAGGTCATCATCCTGATGAAGGGCACTTCGCTGGCCTCGACGATCACGCTGCTGGAACTGACCGGCATGGCGCGGCTGGCCGCCTCGGACACCTACCAGCCGATCCAGGTCTTCGTCATCGCGGGCGTGATCTACTACCTGATGACCCTGCTGATCAGCTGGATCTTCGGCCAGCTCGAAGCGCGCTACAACCGCTACATCACCCACGCGCGCTGAGCCGGGCGCGGCGGGCCACGGCCCACGACCGCGGGCGGCTGCCCGGACGGGCATCGTCCGGACCGGGCCGCCCGCAGCCGCCCATGCGCTGGCGGCGATCCAGTGCCCGGCCGCACTCGGGCGGAGCCAACGCAGCCGCTCCGGCAGCAGCGGCCGTCCCACCGGCTCCGCTTCGCTGACCGGCCTCCCGGAGCCGGTCCCCGCGGCCAACCGCCTGCCATTGCGGCGCAAGGCGGCGATCCTCTTCCTGCCGACGCCCGCGTTTCCCTTCGCTGCCGGAGCGGGCCCCGGCGGCACCGGAATTGCTGCATCGGCCTGCGGCCCAGCCGCCCGGCGCCTCAGAAATCGTCGCGCGGACAGGCGAGGTCGAGCCAGGCCGTCGCGCCGTCCTGTCCGCCTTCGCGCGCCATGACGCCATGGATCCCGGCATTCTCGCCCGCCACCGCGGCACCGGCCTCCTCGGACAATCCGACGACCAGCCGTTCCAGCAGCGCAGCGGATGCCGCGACATCGCCCGCACGGCTCACCGTGCCGTCGCGCAAATCGACGCTGTCGCCCGGACCGAAAACGGTCAGGCGGACGCCGTTGGCGACGAAATTGTCGCTCTGCAGCACCAGCTGCGCCGGGTCGATCTCCACCAGCACGAAACCGTCGAGACCGGTGGCCTCCAGCTTCATCCCGGCCTCGGAGGCGATCACCGCGCTGTCCTCGAAGATCCCGATGCCGAAGCGCTCGTTCTCTTCGGCGCAGGCCACGACCAGACGGCCCAGACGTTCCTGGCTGATCAGGTTCTGGTCGACGATCCCCGCCGCGAAGAGGCCGATGCCCTCCTGGATGGCCAGCCCCTGGTGGCCGACATCCGACGACACGCCGAAGCGCAGCGCCTCGTAGGTGGAGCCGCCCGCGATCATCACCCCTGACAGGGCCGCCGCCGCGCCGCTGGCCGCGATCAGCGGCGCGCCCTTGGCATGGGCATGGGCGATGGCGCGCAGAAGCGCGCTTTCCTCGCCGCGGTGGAGCAGCGTCTCCACCAGCCGGATCTGGTTGCCGCCGCAGAACAGGAAGCCCGACATCGCCTCGACATCCTGCAGGAAGCCCGCGTCATGGGCGGCATATTCCACCGTGTCGATGGTGACCTCCAGGTCGATCCCCTCGATCCCGTGGCGGGCCAGCATCTCGATATGGTCCCGCGCGGTCGCGCGCGGCTCGGCCGAGGCCGAGGCCAGCACGCCCACCTTGCCGCCCTTCAGCAGCGCGAACGGCGCCTCGGTCATTTCGGCGGCCGAGCGCAGCGGCGAGGAGCCCAGCAGCACGATCTTCGCCTCGGGACGCGGGTCCATGCCGAAGGTCCGGGTCTGGCGGCGGCCCATCCGGTCGGCAAGCCGCGTCGCGCTGAGCTTCTCGGCCAGGATCGTCGTGCGGAAATTCAGCGCCGTCATGCGCAGGCCGGTCTCCGGCGTCGAGATCATGCACCTGGTCTCGCGCTCGACCCGCTCCAGCGTGACCGAGACGTTGAAGGCGCTTTTCGCGTCATAGGCCTCGACGCTGTCCTGGCGGTAGACCTTGGGGTCGCCCAGCACCAGCCGCGCCATCAGGTCGTAGAGCGTGTAGGCGCCGAAGGCGTTGCGGCGCGAGCGCGGCCGGCCGCGATAGGCGATGTCGCGCTTGAGCACCTTGCGCTTGGCGTCGGCCGGATGCGGCCGCCCCGTGCGCAGGTCGATCCAGTCGCCATGGTCGAGATAGCTCAGGCGGAAATCCTGGTAGCTGCGCAGGTTGGCATCGGTCTCCATCCCGGTGGTGTCGACCAGCATGACGCCGTATTCGCCGACCACCTTGCCCGCGCCCCCCTCGACGATCAGCGCGGTGTTCTCGTCGATGCCGAAGCCGGTGGTCTGCCCGGTGGCATGCATCGCCACCACCATCCGGCCGAGGCGGCCGCGCTTGATGAAATGCTGGTCGACCATGCCGAAGGGGAAGAAGCCCAGCCCGTCGCCGATCAGCAGTCCCGGCGCCTCGGGGCGCTCGGTGACGCCATGGACGACGGATTCCAGCGACGTGCCGCCCAGCAGCATCGGCTGGGACATCATCGCCGCCCCGGCGCTGGAACCCGCGAGCAGCCCGCCCTTGGCGAGGCAGGCGGTGATCGCCCGGTGCGACGCGGTCAGCACCCCGCCCGGGGCCAGCGCCGCCAGGATGTTCGCCTGGTCGCCGCCGGTGAAGTAGAAATGGCCGTATTCCGCGATGAGGGCCAGCAGGTCCGGATCGCCCGCCCGCAGCGCCGCCTGCGGCCCGTAGAGCGGCGCGACCGCGGCCTCGAAACCGTGGCTGCGGAACGCGTCGAGGCTTTCCTCGCCCACCGCCTCGGGCTCGGCCGAGGCGGTCGGGAAGACCAGGATCCGCCCGCCCGACAGCCGGTGCATCTCGCCGTAGATATCGGCGTTGTCATCCTCGAGGCGGCCGCCGATCACGGCCAGCTTGCGGCCCCCCGAGGCCGAGAGCGCAGCCTTCGATGGAAATTTCGCCATGTCGCGTTGCCGCTCCCGTTCAGGTATCCAGGACGATACGGACCCCGCGCTCGTCGCTCATCAGGCGGTACCCTTCCGGCACGTCGAAGCCCGCGGCAGCGACGAGGGTTTCCGGCGGGACCGGCTGCGGCGCCTCCTTCGGCTTGAAGTAGATGATCTTCTTCCAGCAGCGCGTGATGCCGTCGCAGAAGATCAGCACGAGGTCGTTCGGCCGCGCCATGTCCAGCGCAGCCTGCACGGACTCTTCTTCCTTGGGCACGATGTCAATGGCCTCGGGAGAGACGCCGAGCGCGATCAGTTCGTCGCGGATGATGCCCGGCACCTCCTCGGGGGTGCGGCCGCGCGGATTGTCGTCGCTGTGGCAGATGTAGTGGTCGAACTTGCCCGCCACCTTGGCGGCGATCGCCTTGATGTCCTGGTCGCGCCGGTCGCCCGGGCAGGTGACGCAGACGATCTTCTTGCCGATCGGCTTCAGCCGCTCCACCACGTCGACCATGGCGCCGACTGCCGCCTCGTTGTGGCCGTAATCGAGGATCACGCGGAAGCCGTGCTCGTCGAAGACGTTCATCCGGCCCGGACTCTGGAAGAAGCTGTTGTCGAAGGTGCGCAGGCCCGTGCGGATCTGGTCGAGCGACAGGCCCAGCGAGAAGCACATCGCCGCGGTGAACATCGCGTTCTCGACATTGTGGAGCGCCTTGCCCTCCAGCGTCGCCGGAATCAGGTGGGTCCAGATCAGCGGGATCTGGTGGCCGTGCTCGTAGATCACGATCTGGTCGCCGTTCAGCCCCTGCTCCAGCACCACTGCGCGCTTGCCCAGCTTGATGTGCTCGCGCACCAGCGCGTTGTCGGCGTTCCTGGTGACGTAGCAGATGTGCTTGGCCTCGGTGTATTCGGCCATCTTCAGCGTGTAGATGTCGTCGGCATTGAGCACCGCGCAGTCCTTGGCGACCTCGACGACGAGGCGCTTGACCTCCGCGAGTTCGTCGATGGTCTCGACGCCGCCCAGGCCGAGATGGTCGGAGCTGACATTCAGCACTGCGCCCACGTCGCAGAACTGGTAGCCGAGGCCGGCCCGGACGATGCCGCCGCGCGCGGTTTCCAGCACCGCCATGTCGACGGTCGGATCGCGCAGCACCATCGAGGCCGCGGTCGGGCCGGTCATGTCGCCCTTCACCGTGACGTTGCCGTCGACATAGACCGCGTCGGTCGAGGTCTGGCCGACCGTGAAGCCCGCCATCTTCAGCACATGCGCCAGCATCCGCGCGGTGGTGGTCTTGCCGTTGGTGCCGGTCAGCGCCGCGACCGGGATGCGCGCGGGAGTGCCTTCGGGGAAGAGCATGTCCATCACCGCGCCGCCCACGTCTCGGCCCTCGCCCTCGGAGGGGGCGATATGCATCCGCATCCCCGGCCCGGCATTGATCTCGCAGATCGCGCCGCCGGTATCGCGGTAGCTCTGGGTGATGTCGGTGGTCAGGAAGTCCACGCCGCCGATGTCGAGGCCGACGGCGCGGATCGCGCGCTCGGCCATCAGCTTGTTGTCGGGGTGGATCACGTCGGTGACGTCGATCGCGGTGCCGCCCGTCGACAGGTTCGCGGTCTTGCGCAGGTAGACCACCTCGCCCTCGGCGGGGACGGTGCCGTGGTCATAGCCCTTCTCGGCCAGCAGCTTGTCGGCCACCGCGTCGAGCTCCAGCCGGGTCAGCATGTTCTCGTGGCCCTTGCCGCGGCGCGGGTCCTCGTTGACCTTGTCGACCAGCGCCGCAACCGTGCTGGAGCCGTCGCCGACGACATGGCCCGGCATCCGCTTGGCGGCCGCCACCAGAACGCCGTCAACCACCAGCAGCCGGTGGTCGTCGCCCTGGATCATGCTCTCGACCACGACCCCCGAGCCTTCCTTGGCCGCGATCTCGTAGGCCTCCTCGGCCTCCTTCTCGGTCATCACGTTGACGGTCACGCCCCGGCCATGGTTGCCGTCGATCGGCTTGATCACCACCGGGAAGCCGAAATCGGCCGCGACCTCGGCCGCGTCCTCGGCATCGCGCACGAAGCACTGGTCGGGCACCGGAAGGCCCAGATCCGACAGCAGCTTGGTGCACAGCTCCTTGTCGGCGGCGATCTCCACCGCGATATGCGAGGTCTGGCTCGACAGCGCCGCCTCGATCCGCTTCTGGTACTTGCCCTGCCCCACCTGGATCAGGCTGGCATCGTTCAGGCGCACCCAGGGAATGTCGCGCTCCTCGGCAGCCTTGACCAGCGCCAGCGCGGACGGGCCCAGCGAGTTGCGCTCGGCGAAATAGATGAAGTCCTCGACCGCCTCGCGGATCGTCTCGGGGCTGGTGTCGTCCTGCGGGGCGATCAGGTCCAGGATCAGGTCGCGCGCCGTGTCGCCGGCCATCAGGCCGATATCCTCGGATTCATAGCCGAAGAGCACCTCGACCTCGTCGGGATGCCTGGCGGGACGCGAGAAGGCCAGGCTGCCCGGCGCGCCGGCCTGGGCCTGCAGCGCCAGCGCCAGCTGCGCCATCAGCTCGCCCAGCCCGCAATCCTCCGCGGTCTTCGCGCGTTCCAGGAAGGGCGCGCCGGTCTCGTCGGCCGCCTTCGACAGCGCGGGCACGTAATCGAGCAGCGGCTCGATCAGCAGGCCGGCGAATTCCGAGACGGGCTTGCCGGCGCGGCGGTGCAGATCGACCGTGAGGCGGATCAGCGGTTTCTTCGAATAGATGTTCGGCCCGACATAGACCGAGGTCTTGACAATCTGCATGCTCAATCTCCGCTCCGACCGTAAAATTCCGCGATACCCCATGCCTACCCCCCGTGACGGGGGGCCGGAAAGGAAAATTTGACGTTCCGCCGCGTCGGCCGTGCCGCAGCGCGCCGCATTGACCGGGAGCAGCTTTTTTTCCACACAGGAACTGACACTGTCGACATCGCGGAGCACTGCCATGACGGATTCGACTGACGAACGCACGCTTTCCCCCGCTTCCCCTGGCGCCGCATCCGGACCTTCCCCCGCGGGACGCGAGCTCCTGGGCTTTGGCCCGGAGAATCTGCGCTCGCTGACGGTGCTGCGCTTCGGCACGCCCGGGGCGCGGCCCAAGGCCTACATCCAGGCCGGGCTCCATGCCGACGAGCTTCCCGGCATGCTGGTGCTGCGCAAGCTGGCCGCCGCGCTGGAGGAGGCCGCGGAGAAGGGCGCCATCGCGGGCGAGATCGTGCTGGTCCCCGTCGCCAATCCGATCGGACTCGCGCAGGTCCATGGCGGCTACCTGCGCGGGCGCCATGACGACGCGACCGGCGAGAACTACAACCGCGGCTATCCGGACCTCGCCGAGATGATCTCCGGCACGATCGGCGGCAGCCTCGGCGCCGACCCAGCGGCCAATGTCGCCGCGATCCGCGCCGCCATGGGAGAGGCGATCGCCGGGCTGCCGGTCCGCACCGAACTCGACGGGCTGCGCATCCGGCTGATGGAGCTGGCGCATGACGCCGACATCGTGCTCGACCTGCATGCCGACAACGAGGCGCTGGTGCATCTCTATACCGGCAACGCGCTCTGGCCCGCTGCCGCGGATCTTGCCGCCGAGATCGACGCCCGCGCGGTGCTGCTGTGCGATCTCTCGGGCGGGCATCCGTTCGACGAGGCCTGCTCGGGTCCGTGGTGGGCGCTTGCCGCCGCCTTTCCCGAGGTTCCGGTGCCGCCCGCCTGCATGGCCGCGACGGTCGAGCTGCGGTCCAACAACGACGTCGACGAGCGGCTGGCCGGGGACGATGCCGCGGCGCTGATGCGCTTCCTGAAGCATCGCGGCGCGGTTGCGGGCGAGGCCGGCGCGCTGCCGCGGCTGCTGTGCGAGGCAATGCCGCTCGAGGCCATGCAGCAGGTGATCTCGCCGGTCGAGGGCATCGTGGTCTATCACGTGCGCCTCGGCGACACGGTTCGCGCAGGCGAGGTCATCGCCACGGTCACGGACCCGCTCGGCGGCACGACGGATGTCGAGGCGTCGACCGACGGGGTGCTCTTTGCCCGCCACGACCAGCCCTACGCCTGGCCCGGCAAGGTGATCGGCAAGGTGGCCGGCAAGGATCCCCTGCCCGAGCGAAGCGGCAAGCTTCTCACCGACTAGAGTCCGGGTTCACTGCCGTGGGCATGGCATCGGGGCCATGGCCGGCACGGAGACCGGCGGCCGTCCTTCCCGGCGGATCGCGGCTCGGCGACAATCCTCGAGACGGCAGAGCAAGCCGGTACCTTTCATGAGGCCCCTCGACTGTTCGGCCCGGCCATGGGGCCGCCACCGGCTGATGGCCCGGGGAGCGCGTCGGCGGCCCCACAGGCTCGCGGCATCTCCTCGGGCTGATCCAGACCGCCCCAGCCGCCGTCCATAGCCGCGTGCGGCACAGCCGGCGCCCGGGTCACGCCATTTGCAGTCCTCACGGCGCCCTGCCGGGCGACCTCGTTGCTCGCCGCGGTGACGCAGCCCTTGCATCACGCGGCGGAGCGCGCAGTTGCGCTTGGCTGCGAAACCTTGAGCTGGGCTCCTGCGAGACGGGTCGAACCGCCGTGTCCGCAGCGATCCGGCGGCTCCACTGCAGAGCTTGGGCAAACTTGCGCATAGCAAGCGCGCTGCCCGCTCGGACAGGCCTGCATGCCCCCCCGGACCTGGGCGGTCCGGAAACCGTTTCCGTCAAATCGTCGATAAAATGCATCGAAATCCGGTCCGTTTCTAAGGCTTTGAACATCTTTGGTCAGCACTCTGCCTCGCGAAAGCAACTGCCGGGAAGGGCTGGACATGATCAGATCGATATGCGGGGCGCTTGCCGCGGCTGTCGCGCTTGCGGCATCTCCGCTGATTGCGGAAGAGGGAGTGACGGCGGACAGCGTGAGCTTTGCGCAGGTCGCCGCGATGGAGGGGCCGGCCGCGGCCCTGGGAACCGGCATGAACCTCGGCATCCGCGCCGCCTTCGAAGAGGCCAATGCCGCAGGGGGCGTGCATGGCCGGAAGCTGGCCGTCGAGGCCTTCGATGACGGCTACGAGCCCGACCTTTCGGTCGCTCAGGTCCGCAAGGTCATCGACGGGAATGCCCATATCGGGCTGATCGGGCCGGTGGGCACCCCCACCGCGCTGGCGACGCAGCCGCTGGCGACGGAGGCACGGATGCCGTATATCGGGCCGTTCACCGGCGCGGGCTTCCTGCGCGCTCAGGACTTGGCGAACGTGGTCAACATCCGTGCCACCTATGGCGCGGAAACCAAGGTCTGGATCGACTACCTGGTGGGCGACCTGGGCCTGGCCAAGATCGCGATCCTCTACCAGGATGACGGTTTCGGCCGGGTCGGCCTCGACGGCGTCACCAAGGCGCTGGCGGACCGGGACATGGAACTGGTGGCGCAAGGGACCTACACGCGCAACACCGTGGCGGTGAAGACCGCGCTGCTCGACATCCGCAAGGCCGCACCGGAGGCGGTGGTGATGGTCGGCGCCTACAAGCCGATCGCCGAATTCGTCAAGCTCGCGCGGAAGATGAAGATGGATCCGGTCTTCGTGAATATCTCCTTCGTCGGCTCCGAAGCCCTGGCAGGGGAACTGGGGCCGGAGGGCGCGGGCGTGATCATCAGCCAGGTGGTGCCCTTCCCCTGGGACGCGTCCATCCCGCTCGTCGCGCAGTACCAGGCTGCCCTCAAGGCCGTCGCGCCCGAAACCCATCCCGGCTTCGTGACGCTGGAAGGCTACGTCACCGGCCGCGTCGCCATCGCCGCACTGCAGGCGGCAGGCAGCGATCTCACCCGCGAAAGCTATCTCGCGGCGCTCGGCAATCTCGGGACGCTGGATCTGGGCGGGTTCACCCTGGCCTACGGCCCCGGCGACAACCAGGGCTCCGACGCCGTCTTCCTTACCGAAATCGGACCGGATGGCGGCTTCAGGCCCGTCACGCTCGGCGGCAGCTAGGCTGGCCCCGCGCCGGCAGGCAAATGTCCCGCGCCACAGCGCGCGGGACGCATTCGCAGCTGCGGACCGCACGGTCCCAGCCTTCAGTTCGGGTACGGATAGTCGGAAATGAAACAGGTTCGCAATCTCTCCGGAAGCATCCTCGCGCGGGTGATCGCCATCCTTGCCGCCCTGGGTGCGATGACCATCGCGGCGGTGGTCATCGGCTGGACCGTTTTCCAGACCATCGCCGGCGGGCTCTCGGAATTCACCGAGCAGCGCATCCCGCAGCTGCAGCAGAGCGCGGAGATCAACGCTGCCGCTAGCGAGCTCCGCGGCCGTCTGGCCGACATGATGGGCGCACCGACTGCGGAAAGCCTTGAAAAGGCGGACGCAGAGACGGAGGCAACGTTGTCGCGGGCTGCCGCGCTGATCGGCGGGCTCTCGGCTGACAGGGCGGCGGCGCTCGGCCCGCAACTCGAGTCCGCCGGGGCGGCACTGGAAGAGCTGCGGACCGCGCGGCGCGCGCAGTTCTCCGCACTGGACGACATCAGCGCTTCGGTCGAAAGGGCCGCGGCGCTGGAGAACAACGTGGGCATTGCGCTGGCGAATGCCGTGGACTCGGCCTATTTCGATGTCGTCATTGAGGGCGAGGATACGATGGCACAGGTCGATTCCGGCCTGACCGAACTTCTCGACAGCGACGTCGCACTGCTGACCTCGACGCTCCAGGCGCGGGCGGAAATGAACCTGATCAGCGGCCTGGCGCTGAGCGCGGTGCAAACCCGCGATCCGGCGCTCACCTTGATCTTGTCGGATGTGGCGCGGACCTCGAACGGAACGCTGGCCGGGCTCCAAGATGTCCTCTCGGCCTCGTCCCGGGCCGAACCTGCGGCGCAGGCCATAGCCGCGGCGCGCGGCGAGCTGATGCAGGCCTTCGCGGCGCCGGGCCAGGCGGCCCGTCCCAGCGCGAGCCGCATTCTCGACCTCCGGCGGGAGGCCGAAGTCGCCCTGGCGGCCGCTCTCGATGACATCAACTTCGAGCTGGTGATCAACGGAGAGGACACCCGCGACGCGAACCAGGCAGCGCTCAGGACGCTGCTCGATGAACAGGTTGTGCGGATCCGGGATATCGGCGCCCTCGAATCCGCGTCGAAGCAGTTCTTCGCCCAGGCCCTCCAAGTCGCGCTGTCGCGCGACGAGCTTGAACTGGCACAGCGCGACCGCGCCCTGCAGGCCTTGTCGGCGCAGCTCTCCGGGCTGGCTGCCGGTGAGGATCCCGACCTAGCGGAGCAGATCGGGAGCATGCTGGCGCTGGCCGATGCAGAGGGCGGAATCGCAGCCAGCCGCAGGGCCGGGCTCGAGGCCAGCGCGCGAGCCTCCGCTGCCGGCCTGGATGCAAGCCGCGCCGTATCCGATATCGCCGAACAGATCGTCAGCGCGAGCGCCCAGGAACGTGCCGCCATTGCCGGAACTTCGACTCTCATTGCGGGTGAAGTTTCTGCCGCCAAGACGCGCATGGGCGTCGTTGGAGCGGTCGCACTCACGATACTCGTGGCGTCGCCGGTCCTAGCCTGGATGATCATCGTCCGGCCGCTGAACCGCATCACGGGCGCGACCGAGCGCCTCTCGCAGGGCGACCTTTCTCCGGTCTCCGGACTGGGGGCTTCCGGCGAGTTGGGACGGCTCGCCGATGCCCTGCGCATTTTCCGGGAAAATGCGCAGGAACGGCTGCGCCTGCAGGAGGAAGAACGCCTCCGGGAGGAAGCGGAGCGCGCGCGCGCGCGCGATGAGGAAGCAGAAACCAGGCGCCGCGAGGCCGAGGCGCAAGCGCTGGAACAGGCCCGTGCAGAGGAAGCAAAGGCTAGGGAACAGGCCGAAGCGGCACGGGAGGAAGAGCTGCGCCGCGAGGCCGAAGCGCAGCGCAGCGCCCATGCTGCCGAGCAGCAGCAGGTCGTTGCCGCCCTGGCGCGGGGATTGCACCACCTGTCCAAGGGAGATCTGACACATCGCATCGAGATGGCCTTTCCGGAGGCCTACGAAGCGCTCCGTCGGGATTTCAACATGGCGATCGGGACTCTCGGCGGCGTCATCCGCCAGCTTGCGGACTCGGTCATGGTCATCGGTTCGTCTTCGACCGAAATTGCCCAGGCCTCGAACGATTTGTCCCACAGGACCGAACGCGGCGCTGCAACCCTGGAACAGACGGCCGCAGCGCTGGAGCAGCTGACGGCCTCGGTTTCCTCCTCCGCAGAGGGCGCGCGCCGCGCCGATGGGCAGGTCTCATCGGCCCGCCAGAGCGCCGAAATGAGCCGCTCGATCATGGCAGATGCCGTGTCGGCGATGGGCAGCATCGACGATTCCTCGAAACAGATCAGCAAGATCACGTCGGTTCTGGATGACATCGCCTTCCAGACAAACCTGCTGGCACTGAATGCCGGGGTGGAGGCAGCCCGCGCGGGCGAAGCCGGGCGCGGCTTTGCCGTCGTTGCCTCGGAAGTGCGCGGCCTCGCGCTCCGCGCGGCCGATGCCGCCAGCGAAATCAACCGGCTGATCGACGTGTCGACCGGGCACGTCAAGAACGGTGTTTCCTCTGTTGCCCAGGTGGAGGCTGCCTTGGAGACAATCATTTCCTCCGTGGGAGAAATTTCGGGCAACGTAGCCGCCATCGCGTCGACCTCAAACGAGCAGTCCACCGGCATAGGAGAGATCAACGCTGCCGTTGGCCAGCTTGACTCCGCAACGCAACAGAATGTTGCAATGTTCGAGGAAACTGCCGCAGCTTGCAGCACGCTCGAACACGAGGCCGGGCTGCTGTCGAGGGTCGTCAGCGGCTTTTCTGTTCCGGCAGAAGACCGGACGGAAACGGAGCCAAGTGACAATGGTGGCCGGAAGGTGGCCTAGATCATGATCGGTTGAACGCAAATGCCACCCCGAGGACGGCGGGCTGGCCCGATCCGGATGTCCTGCGGCATCCGGCGGAACGGCAGCCGGGTCGGGCCCTGTCCGCGGTCAGTCCCGGCGGGGCGGCGTCAGGTCCGGCGGCGGCCCGCCGAGATCGGCCAGCAGCGAGGACAGCCCCAGATCGCCGGGATTGGCGGCCACGGCCTCCTCCAGCACAGAACGCGCGGCATCCGGCCCGTCGAGCGCCGCCGCCAGCCTGGCACGCATCACCCAGGCGTCGACATATTGCGGGTCGAGCGCGGTGACTTCGGCAAAGGCCTGCGCTGCCGCCGGGAAGTTGCGCAGGGTCAGCGCCATGCCGGCCAGCTGCACATGCGTTTCGGGAAAGTCGAGCCGCGCCGCCATCGCGCCGCGCCATTCTCCCTGCGCCCTGCGGAGGTTCTCCGCCATCGGCCCGGGCAGATGCGCCACCGGCGCGCCGAGCAGCGCCCGCGCGGCCGCGATGCGGACCGAGCGCGAGGGATCGCCCAGGAGCCCGACGATGCGCTGCACCCGGAGCTGCGCATCGGCGCCGCGCTGCGCGTCGATGGCTGCCGCGCGCACCAGCGGATCGGGATCGGCCAGCAAGCTCTCGACCGCATCCGCCTCGGCCGGTCCGCCGCCCTGGCCCAGCAGCCAGAGCGCCGTGGCGCGCACGATGCCCGGCTCCTCGGACCGCGCCAGGACCGAGAGGTCCCCGGCCGCGGCCACCGGATCGGCGGTGCCGCGTGCGAGGATCTGGCCGTAATGCGGGCCGCGATGCGTGCTCTCCGGGAACCAGTCCTCCAGCACCGCGGCGGCCCAGGCTGGGTCGCGGCCCTCATGGCAGCTGGTGCAGGCATCCGGCGCGCCGGTCTCCGCGGAAAGGTCCGGGCGCGGGATGCGGAAGGAATGGTCGGCGCGCCAGTCATTGCCCATGTAGACCGCTTCGGGCATGTGGCAGGACTTGCATTCGGCGCCTGCGCTGCCTGCCGGATGATGGGTGTGCTCCGGCCCGTCGAACACCTTGAGCGGCAGGCTGGGGAAATCGGGATTGCCGGCCGGGCTGTGGCACTGGGTGCAGACGGCATTGCCCTCCGCAATGCGGCCGCCCGAATGCGGGTCGTGGCAGTTGGTGCAGGTCACGCCCTTGGCCTGCATCTTCGACTGCAGGAAGCTTCCCAGCACATAGACCTCGTCGCGGATCTGCCCGTCGGGCCAGTAGAGTCCGGGCCGCAGCAGCGACAGGTTGTAGGCGTCGTGATAGGGCGTTCCGGCGGGCGGCGAGGCATCGGAATAGGCCTCGCGCCGGGAATGGCAGCCGCCGCAGGCATCGAGGAAGCTGGCCGGATCCGACAGGTCGGCAAGGCCGTAATCCGCGGGCGGCTCTTCCTGCGTGTCCTGCAGGCGGCTGGCCCAGGCGACATGCGCGGCGCCCGCGCCGTGGCAGGACTCGCAGCCGACGCCGATCTCTGCCTGCACCGAGGCGTAGCTGCGGGTTTCGGGATCGTAATCCGCCTCGAACCCGGTGGCATGGCAGACCGCGCAGCGGCCGTTCCAGGTCTTGTAGGGGCCGGTCCAGTGCATTGCGTCGGACGGCGGCGGGTTCAGCCCGGGATAGAGGTGGAACCAGCGGCCCTGTTCGGTGTCCCAGACCACGTCGAAGCTCTGCAGGCGGCCCGCTTCCGTCTCGAACAGGTATTGCTGAAGCGGCTCGATGCCGACGACCGACTGCACCTCGTAGCCGGTCACGCTGCCGTCGAGCTCGGTCACCTCGGCATGGCGCGAACCGTCGGCGGCGATGCGGAACCGGACCTCCATGCCGCCGAGCGAGAAGGAGGTGCCGTCGAAATCGGCGCGGATGTTCCCGGGGGTGGCCGCGGTCCAGGCGGCGGCGTGATGCGAGCCCGACCAGGCCTCCGCCTCGGCGTCGTGGCAGCCGGTGCAGATCTCCGAACCGGCGAAGCCCGCATCCTGCGCGGCGGCGGAGGTGCAGAAGAGCAGCAGGAGCAGGCAGGCCAGGCGGATCATGGGGACGGCTTCCGGAACGGGACAGGTGCCGACACCCTGCCAAGGAAACCGTCCCGCGGCCATGGACGGAATTGTCCCGGTGGCGAAGAAAGCGCCCTGCCCCGCGCGCCGCGCGGAACAGGGCTGCGGATCAGGCGGCCTCGGTGACCGCGCCGGCCTCGGTCAGCCGGGCCATGTCTTCGGCGGTCAGCTTCAGCGACGCAGCTTTCGCGAAGCTTTCCACCTGCGCCACGGACGTGGCCGAGGCGATTGGCGCGGTCACGCCCTCGCGGCCGATCAGCCAGGCCAGAGCGACCTCGGCCGACTTCGCGTCATGCGCGCCCGCCACGTCGTCGAGCACGTCGAGAATCCGCATGCCGCGCTCGGTCAGGTATTTCTCCACCATCCCGGCGCGTGCCTTGCCCTTCATGTCGGCCTCGGAGCGGTACTTGCCCGAAAGGAAGCCGGCCGCGAGGCTGAAATAGGTGACGACGCCGATATTCTCTGCAAGGCAGAGGTCGCGCAGAGGCCCCTCGAAGCTGCCGCGGTCATAGAGATTGTATTCCGGCTGGATCACCTGGTAGGCGGGCAGCCCTTCGGCCTTTGCCATCTTCAGCGCCGAGCCGAGCAGTTCGGCATCGTAGTTCGACGCGCCGATCGCCTTGATCTTGCCCGCCGCGAGCAGCTTGCCATAGGCGCCCAGCGTCTCGGCATGGCCGGTGTCCGGGTCGGGCCAGTGCGAGAAATAGAGGTCGATGCTCTCGGTCTGCAGCCGCTCCAGAGAGCGGTCGACAGCTTTCATGATCCAGGCCTCGGACAGGCCCTTCTCCCCCGGCCCGCCCATGTCGGAACCGACCTTGGTGAAGAGCTTGACCTTGGCCCGCATGCCCGGACGCGCGGCGAACCACTTGCCCAGCACGGTCTCGGACTCTCCGCCCTTGTGGCCGTCGACCCAGGCCGAATACACATCCGCCGTGTCGATGGCGTCGAAGCCGTGATCGACGAAGGCATCGAGCACGCGGAAGCTTTTTGCCTCGTCGGTGGTCCAGCCCAGAACGTTGCCGCCGAAGACGATCGGGGCGATCTCGAAGCCGGTGCTGCCCAGTTTCTTCATCTGCATGAGGGTGTCCTTTCTTGTCAGATCAGGGCCCCGCCGCCTTCGACGAAGACGGTGGAGCCGGTCATGTAGGGGTTTTCCATGAAGGCCAGCGCCTGCACGGCGATCATTTCGGGCGTGCCGACCCGGCCGACGGGGAGCTTCTCTGCCGCGCCCTCGAACATCGCCTTGCGGCCGTCGCCGTCGAGCGTGCCGTACATCTCGGTCTTCACCAGGCCGGGCGAGACGCAGTTCACGCGCACCGGCGCCAGTTCCAGCGCCAGCCCGCGGGTCAGCCCCTCGAGCGCGGCATTGATCGCGCCCTGGATCGCCGCGCCGGGCTTCGGCCGGACCGACAGGAAGCCCGAGGTGAAGGTCAGCGAGCCGCCCTCCCTGATCTTCGCCGCCCGGGCCAGCCGGTAGGCGCCCCAGAATTTCGAGTTGAAGGACGCATAGGCGTCCTCCAGAGGCAGCTCCTTCACGGCGGCGACCTTGGTCGAGGAGGCCGAGCAGAAGACATGGTCGAACGCGTCCGCGGAGCCGAAGAACGCCTCCAGCGCCGCCGCGTCGCCGGTATCCAGCACCGCGCCATGGGCGGTGGTGCCGAGCCGCTCGATGGCAGCATCGACCTTCTCCTGCGAGCGGGAGGCGACGGTCACATGCGCCCCGGCGGCGCGGGCGGCCTGCGCCACGCCGAAGCCGATGCCGGACGTGCCGCCGAGCACGAGGATGCGGGTATTCGCGAGCATGTCAGGCCTCCTCGGATTCGGGCAGCCAGCGCCGCGCGGTCGCGCCGGGAAGGTAGGTCATGGGGGACTCGATCTGCTGCATCTCGACCAGCAGCCCCCAGGGCGTGCGGCCGAAGACGCCGCGGTTGCCCTGGCCGTCCTCCGGGTCGCCGAGATCGTATATCTTGGACAGAAGCTCGCCGCCCGCCTCCGAGAATTTCTCAGCCAGCGCGCCGAGATCGTCGGAATTTACGCTGAAATGGCTGATGCCCAGATCGGCGATGTTGGTCTCGGACTTGCCGCCGGGCCGGTCGATCTCGAAGATTTCCACATTCGGCCCGTTGCCGAGCCGCAGCACGGTGACCTTCTTCATCGCCGTGCCCGCGCGCAGGCCGTTGAGCGCGCCGATTTCCTCCGCCGGGAAGGGACCGCCATGGGCGGCGGTCTGGGAGAACATGACCTCCGCGCCGAAGGCAGCCTTGAAGAAGGCGACCGCCGCGTCGTGGTCGGGAACGGTGATGCCGAGATGCTCGATGCCGCGGATGGTGCTCATGGGATGACCTTCCTTTCCTTGAACTCGTTGATCAGACGGAGAAACATCGCTTCGCTGTCGGCAACTGTTCCGAATCCGGCCTGACGAATCCGTGTGGTGGAGGAAATCACGTCCCAGTCGCAGTTGAAGATGAAGTCGCCGAAGCCCCAGGCCGCGACCTTGTCGAAAGGCACGTCGACAAGCCCGTGCTTCGCCTTGATCCGCTCCCAGACCGGGCCCTTGTCGGCCATCATCTCCGCCAGGGAAATCGTCATGGGCTCGCCCGGATCCATGTCCAGATGCGCGGCGATCTTCTTCCACAGGTGGTTCCAGCGGAAGATGTCGCCGTTGGTCAGGTTGTATTCCGTGGCGCCGGGCGCTTCCGTGGCTGCCCAGGCAGAGCCGGCCGCCAGCTGCGCCGCATCCGTCACCTGCGCCAGCTTGCCGTAGCACTCGGCGGAGCCGGGAAAGCGCAGCGGCAAGCCCAGTTCCCTGCAGATCGCCGCATAGACCGCGATCACCATCGCCAGGTTCATAGGGTTGCCGATCGCGAAGCCGCAGACCACGTCGGGGCGCATCACCACGCGGTCCCAGGCCTTGCCTTCGGCGAATGACGTCAGCCAGTCCTCCTGGTCGTAGTAGAAGAGCGGCGGCATGACGCGCGGGTCGTCTTCATGGGCCGGGGTCGGGAAAGCGCCGATATGCGCGCCGTAGTACTTGGCGCCCTCGTAGAGCAGCACCCGCTGCAGACCGGGCGAGGCCTTCTCCGCCGCCGTCACGCAGTTCTTCAGCATCGCGGTGTTGACCGCGACCTGCCTGGCGGCATCGCCGCCGCAGTCCTGATAGGCGGCATAGAAGACATGGGTGAAGGGGCCGGCCTCGGCCAGCGCGGTTCCTGTCGCGGCAGCATCTTCCAGATCGGCGGACAGGTAGCGCGCCGATGTTTCGAAATCCGGGGAGCGGCGCGAGATCGCGGTGACGGTCCAGCCAAGTTCATCGGCCAGATGCGTCGCCAGATTGCGCCCGATCACGCCGAGCCCGCCCGCGACAAGCGCATGGGGTTGGGACATGGGGTACCTCCTAAAGTCACTCAGGCGGCCCTCGGGCCGCTGTTGCATCACGTAATTTTCTGGACGAAAGAAGAATGTGCGGCGCACAGCAAACAGTGTTCGGAGAAATCGAAGAATGGACGATCCCAAGCTCATGCGGCTCTTCGTGGCGGTTGCGGATCTGGGCACGCTGTCGGCTGTCGCGCGGTCCTGGGGCGTCGCGCCCTCCACCATCACCCACGGGCTTAAGCAGTTGGAGGAGCGGCTGGGCGCGCAGCTGGTCCTGCGCTCGACCCGGCGGCTGTCCCTGACCCCCGAGGGCGAGCGGTTCCTCGGCGAGAGCCGCCGCATCCTGGGCGATCTCGACGAGATCATGTCTGGCTTCGCCGAGGACGGGCCGCTTTCGGGCGACATCCGCATCACCGCGACCAACGATCTCGGCCGCGAGCGGATCGCGCCTCTGATCGACGGCTTCATGCGGCTGCATCCGGGTCTGCACGTGCATCTCTTCCTGTCGGACACGCTGGTCGACCTGGTCGAAGGCGGCTTCGATTTCGGGCTCAGGACCGGGCCCTTGCGCGATTCCGGGCTGAAGGCGCGGCTGCTGCTGCGCGGCCGGAAGAACATCTGCGCCAGCCCGGGCTACTGGGACCGGCACGGCCGGCCGGCGCATCCGCGCGAGCTGGCCGGCCACAACTGCCTGGTGCTGGCGCCGCCGGGCGAGACCCAGGCCTTCTGGTCCTTCCGCGAGGACGGCGCGCGGTTCCGCATCCGCGTCTCCGGCGACCGGCTGGTGAATGACGGCCAGGTGCTGCGCGACTGGGCGGTGGCGGGCGCCGGCGTCGTGCTCAAGTCCGGCTTCGACATCGCCGCCGATCTGTCGGCCGGGCGGCTGGAAACCGTGCTCGACGCCTATACCGCGGAGTCGACCAATCTCTATGCCGTCTTCGCCCCGCGCGGGCACGAGGCGCGCAGGGTCCGGACGCTGATCGACTACCTGGCCGCGGAGCTTGCCGCGCCCGCCTGAGCCGGGCCGCACTTTTCCGTGACTGGACCGCCTGCCCGCCCCGGCCTAGCTCTGCCGGGCGTCCGGAGGCGCGCAAGTTCCAGACCACATGTAGCGAGTTCCCATGAGTGACACCTTCCTGCTGATCCTGGCCGCGCTGATCGTCGGCGCCTCGAAGGGCGGCCTGGCTTCGGCCGCAGCCATCGCGGTGCCGATGCTGGCGCTGTTCATGAACCCGGTGAAAGCGGCGGCGACGCTGCTGCCGGTCTACATCGTCACCGACTGGATCGGCGTCTGGCTCTATCGCAAGGACTTCTCGAAGCCGAACGTGCTGATCCTGACCCCCGCGATCCTGCTGGGCGTGGCCATCGCCACCGTGATCACGCCCTACACGCCGGAATCCGCGCTCCTGATCTTCACCGGCTGCATCGGCATCTGGCACATCGCGCGCAGCTGGCTGAAGCGCGCCGAGGAGGACGCCGTTCCGCCGCGGGTCCTTCCCGGCGTCTTCTGGGGCACGCTGACCGGCATCGCCAGCTTCATCACCCATTCCGGCGCCCCGCCCTCCCAGGCTTACCTGCTGCCGCAGCGCCTGCCGAAGCTGACCTTCGCGGGCACGATCGCGATCGCCTTCGCCATCGGCAATCTGGTCAAGCTTCCGGCCTATGCCGCCATCGGCCAGCTCGACGGGCTGCACTGGGGCCTGATCGCCGCGCTTGCCGTGGCCGGGGTCGCGGGCACCTATGCCGGACGCTGGCTGACCCACCAGCTGCCGGAACAGGTCTACATGAAGACGATCCAGGCGATGCTGGGCGTGCTGTCGGCGGTGCTGCTGGCGCGCGGCGGGCTGATGCTGGCGGGCCAGGCCTGATCCCGCGGCTGGCACGGCGCGTGCCTTGCCATCGCCGCCGGGGCGCGTAGGATGCGCCCGCGTCCAGTTCCGGAGAGACCCGCCATGTATACCGGCATCGTCCAGACCGTCGCCCCCGTGACCGCGCTGGAGCGCCACGAGGGCCACACCAGCTTCACCTTCGACCTGCCGCCCGAGCGCGTGGCGGATCTGCAGATCGGCGGCAGCGTCGCCGTCGAGGGCGTGTGTCTCTCGGCCACGGCCATCGACGGCACCAAGGTCAGCTTCGATGCGATGACCGCCACGCTCGACCGGACCAATCTGGGCCGGCTCGAACGGGGCGGCCGCGCCAATATCGAGCGCTCGATGAAGATGACCGAGGAAAACGGCGGCCACCCGGTTTCCGGCCACATTTCCTGCACCGCGGAACTCGTGGCGCTGAAGACGGAAGGTGCCGGCGCCTTCATCTCCTTCCGCGTGCCGGAGGAGTGGGCGAAATACGTCTTCGACCGCGGATTCCTGGCGGTGAACGGCTGCAGCCTGACCGTGGCCGAGGTCGACGGCAACGTCTTCACCATCTACCTGATCCCCGAGACGCTGCGCCAGACCACCTTCCCGGACTACAAGGCCGGCGACCGGATCAACATCGAGGTCGACCACCAGACCAAGATCACCGTCGACGTGATGGAGCGGACGCTGGAGCGGTTGCTGCCGCAATACCTGGCCAAGGCCGGAGCAGCCGCCTGAGGCTCAGACGACGATCGCGGTCAGGGCCATCCGGACCGCGATCCCGAAGGCCGCACCGAAAACGGCCTGCTTCCAGACCTTGGCAAGGAACGGCAGCGCGGCGAGGAAGATCGCCAGCCCGGCAAGGTCCAGCGACTGGAACAGCAGCCCCACCGTGGCGTTCAGCTCGTCTGCCGGAATCGCCGTGGCGGTGCCCGGCGCCATCAGCATCCCCACCACGGCCGTGTTCCCCGCGATCATCTTGGTGATCAGCGGCAGGAGCAGCGCCTGGTCGAGCCCGAGCGCGGTCAGCGGCGCGGCCAGCAGCCGCTGCAGCAGGTCCACGCCGCCGGTCAGCACCAGGATTTCCACCGCGAAGAGCGTGATGATCAGCATCGGCACCATGCCCGCGATGATCCGCAGCGCCTCCGAGCCGCCGCGGTTGATCGTCCCGATCACCGAGCGGTCCACCTTCACGTCCTCGCCGCCGAACGTGTCCTCGCCGCGTTCGTCCGAAAGGCCGCGGCCGAACAGGAAATGCACGCTCGCCCCCGCGGCCAGCGCACCGAGCGTGGAGACCGCCAGCGCCGGGCCGATCTCAAGCCCCAGCCGCACCAGCGGGAAGCTGGCATTGGCGGGCATCGAGGCCATGCAGGCGGCATAGGTGGCGGCGAGCCGCCGGTCGGAATGGCCGCGTGCCTGCATCATGGCGAGCACCGGCACCGGCGCCACGGCGGAGACGAACTGAGCCTGGAGGATCGCCAGCGTGCCCAGCCCGCCGAGCCCGAAGGCCCGCATCGGCCGCGCCAGAACGCGCTCCAGCCAGGCGAGGAAGCCCCAGCCCTCGAGGAAGCGCAGCAGCACCATCAGCACGACCATCAGCGGCATGAAGATGTAGAGCGCCGTGTAGAGCGCGTTTTCCCCGGCGGTCAGGACCGCGCCGACAAGTGCTTCCATGGGTATTGCCCTTTTCCGCCCGGATCGAGGGCATTCGCCCTCTGGCTATCGGTCCCTCCGCCGGACTGCCAGCGAGCCGCGCGCAAACCCGCCATGCACCGCCTGCAAGCATCGCGCCGCGGATTCACGCTGCGCTCCCCGGGCGGGGACTAGGCTGCGGCCATGGAACGGAGGAAATTGCCATGAACGACTGCCTGCAAGACCCGGCCGTCCGCACCGGGGGGACGCCGTCCGTGCCGCGGGGTGCGGGGCGATGATCGAACTGGCCTTCGTGATCTGCCTCGCGGCGAATGAGAGCCATTGCGAGGATCGCAGCCTGCTCTATGCCGATGTCGGCCTGATGGCCTGCATGATGCAGGGCCAGGCCCATCTGGCGGAGTGGATCGGCCGCCATCCGGCCTGGATCCTGCGCAGCTGGCGCTGCCGCGCGCACGAACCCGGCCGGGCCGAAGCCTGAGACCGGCCGCGCTTCCCCGGAACTGCCCGTAGGGGCTGCTCCGGCTGGCCGGTTCGGCCTGACCCCGTCGGTCCCGGGCGGGGACTGGCCCCATGCCGCCCCCGGAGGTTTGCCCTTGGCGCCGGACTGCGCCGGTGCGGCGGGCGTCGGCAGAGGGTCACGGCCGGAGACACCGGACGCGGACCTGCCGCGCCGCGACGTCCGGCGCCGTTCTTCCGGTCCATCCGGTAGGATGACCCTGCCTGGCCGACAGCGAAGGCGTCCCCGGCCCGAAGGCATCGTGTCCCGCGTGGCGGCACAAGCTGCTCCGCCGCCCTTTCCGGCCGGATGCCGGGGACGCCAGCGCCGTCGCATGGCGAGCCCTCCCGGCCCGGAGACTGCGCTAGCGGCAGCGCGGCGACAGCGCGCGGGCCAGCGCGTCGTCGCGGCCCTCCATCATCTCCGCCAGCAGGATGCCCGTGGTCGGGCCCAGCGTCAGCCCGTGATGGCCATGGCCGAAATCGAACCACAGCCCGTCATGCCGCGGCGCAGGGCCGACCAGCGGGATCATGTCCGGCAGGCAGGGCCGGTGGCCGTGCCAGATGCTGTCCGGCACGGCCTCGCCCAAGGGCAGGACGGCACGCGCTGCCGCCTCGCCGCGGACCAGCTGGCGCAGGTCGCGCCGTGCCTCCTGCCCGGTCAGCTCGGCCCCGGTGGTGATCCGCAGCCCGCGCGCCATCGAGGCGACGACCACCCCGTGCCCGGTCAGGAAATACGGGCGGCTGAGTTCGCCCTCCATCCGGAAATGCCCGTGATAGCCGCGCTTCAGCAGCATCGGGATGCGGTAGCCCAGCGGCTTCAGCAGCTGCGCCGACCACGGCCCGGCCGCCAGCACGACCTGCGCCGCCTCGACCAGCCCGGTCTCGGTCGCCACCGACCAGCCCGCGCGGTCCGGCACGATCCCGGTGACGCCGACCCGCGCGACCCGGCCGCCGCGGGCCTTGAACAGCCGCGCATAGGCGGCGGTCAGCGCGCCGGGATCGGTTGTCGACCAGCTGTCGCGCCAGATCACCGCCCCGGCCAGCCCCTCGCGGAAGGCCGGATCCTCCGCGCGCAGCTCGGTCCCGCCGGCCACACGCGACGCGATGCCGTGGCGGTCGCGCATCCGCTCCGCCTCGCGCGCCGTGGCCTCCAGCGCCGCCCCGGTCTCGGCCACCTCGCCGAAGCCGGTGCGCCGGATCAGCGCCTCCGCCCCCGCCTCGGCGATCACCGGGGCGTGGTCCGCCACCGCCCGCCCTGTCAGCTGGCGGTAGACCTCCGAAATCGCCGCATGCCGCTTCGGCGCGGACCGGCGGAAATAGGACCACAGCACCGGCAGCTCGCCGGGCAGCGAGCGCGGATGCCAGACGACGTCATTGGTCCGCCCCGTGGCGATGGCGAAAAGCTGCGCCGGCGCGCGCGGCATGGCATAGGGCTCGGCCGCCTCGGCCTGGATCAGGCCGGCATTGCCATGGCTCGTCCCCTCGCCCGGCCAGAGCCGGTCGAGGACCAGAACCTCGTGCCCCCGCGCCTGCAGCGCCAGCGCCGCGCCGATGCCGGCCATGCCTGCGCCGATGACCGCAATCTCCGCCATGGCCCGTTCTCCTTCAGCCCCAGATGCCCTTCCGCAGCATGTTGCCCGCGAGAAGCAGGATCGTCAGTGCGAAAACCAGCCGCAGATGCGCCGGGCTCAGCCGGTGGGCGAGCTTGACCCCCAGGGGCACTGTCAGCATCGTCATGCCGGTGATCAGCACCACCGAGGGCAGGTTGACATAGCCGACCGTCATCGGAGGCTTGCCCGCGATGCCCCAGCCGGTCGCCAGGAAGGTCAGGAAGGCCGGGATGGAGATCAGCATGCCGAATCCGGGGCTCGTGCCCACCGCGCGGTGGGGCGGCACCGAATAGGCGGTCAGGAGCGGCACGGTGAAGGAGCCGCCGCCGATTCCCATCAGCGCCGAGAAGAAGCCGATCAGCCAGCCGTAGAGCCCGCCGAGCGCGCGGCCGGGCAGCGTGTCAGCGATCCGCCAGCTGCGCTTGCCCAGCAGCATGTAGAGCCCCAGCGTGACGCCGATCGCGCCGAACACCACCTGCAGCTGCTGCGACCGCAGCGCCGCGGCGGCGAAGACCCCGAGGATGGCGCCCACCGCGATGAAGGGGCCCCAGCTCAGGATCAGCCCCTTGTCGACCGCGCCGCGCTTGGCATGGGCGGTGACGGAGCGCAGCGAGGTGAAGATGATCGTGCCGGTCGAGGTGGCGACGCAGATCTGCATCAGCTGCGCCGGCTCGTAGCCGAGCGCGTGGAAGGCATGGAAGAAGGCGGGGACCAGGATGATCCCGCCGCCGACGCCCAGCAGCCCCGAGATGACGCCCGCGACCGCGCCCGAGGCGGCAATGGCGAGGAAGAGGATCAGCAGGTCCATCGGCGGGCCTCCTCGCAGCGGCGGAGATCGTGGGGCATGGCGGTCCTCGTTACGCGTCTCGACAGGTCCGAAGGCCTGGCCAGGCGGCGCTTCGGGGAAAGTTGGTCCGTCCTACACAGCCCCTCTGCCGCAATCGACAGGAAAGACGCCGATGCAGGGCGCCCTTGCAGGCAGCGCAACCCTGCGCGGGTCCGCGCCGCCTGCAGCAGCAGCAGACGGATGTGCGGCCGTTCCGGTCAGCCATCGTGCGGGCACGCGCCATCGCTGCTCGGTCCCGGCGGTCGGGCACCGGGGAAACACAGCGGTTCCAAGTGCGGTTGCGGCGCCGCCTGGTGCCACCGGCCGCCGCCTACTGAATGGGTCCTTCCCGGGCAGGCCCAGACCATGCTCGCCCGCTCGGGACATTGCCTATCCATGCAATTGCCGTGATGCACGGCCCCGGCAGGCGCTGGCACACCGACCTCCCCAGCCGAGGCAACTTGCCCGGCCCGGACAAGGCATGCCTCCTTGGCGGCGCAATCCAAATCGCCCTTTCCTCTGTCCAGCGTGCCCGGCATGGGACCCGCGATCCTGTCTCAGCCTCCGGGCGCGCCGGCCCAACTCCGACAGCCCGGCAGGCATTGCCCCGCATCCCGGGCTGCATTGGCACGCCTCTGCCAGAGAAGCAGGCCCCGAAGGCCGCGCCATCTGCGGTCCGCCGTGCCAAGCACCCATGCATCGCCCCGCGGGAGCGTTTCCCGCCGGCGGAACGAGGGGCGGCGGCGCCCCCGCAGGCCGTCATTCCCGGCGCCGGGACCCGCGGCAATCAGACGGCAAGACATCGGCCGGAGCCCGGATGTCCTGCATGGCCCGGCCTTTCCCGAAGAATGTCCTCCTTGGCGGCGGGCACTTGCATGGCGGCCGTCTTCCGCGAGGGCCCCGAAAGGCGGATGGCCGGCGTCGCTCTCGGCGCGGAATGCCCGACGCGGAGCGCTTCCGGGCTCCGTACCGGCATTGCGGCGGGCCAGAAGCGTAGATCACTCCGGCCCGATGAACCTTGCATAGCGCGGATGGGCGGCGCACCAGTTGCGCGCGGCGGTCTCGGCCAGCTTGAAGACCTGCCCGGCCAACTTGCGCCTTGCCCCGGTCAGGTGGATGCAGCGGATCTCGAAGGGAGCCAGCGGCACCGTCACCGGCAGCTCGGTGAGGAAGCCCTGCGCGATTTCCTTCTCCAGCACGGCGAGCGGCAGCGCGGTCGCGCCGAAGCCCTGGCGCAGCATCTCGGCGATGGTCGACATCGAATAGCCGAAATGGCGCGGCGCGGTGCGGTCGCGGGTCTCCTCGATGTAATCCGCCACGGGCGAATGCAGCGGCGAGGTCGGCGGGTAGAGAACCAGCGGCAGCGAGCGCAGCTCTTCGGGCGTCAGCGCGCGGGCGGCGGAAACCACATCCGGCCTTGCCACCCAGCCGACCTCGTAGCGCACCGCGAAGCTGCCCGGCACCTGCTCGATCCCCGCCTCGCCTGTGACGAAGGCCATGTCGAGCGCCCCGGCCGAGACCTGCGCCAGCAGCTCCACGTTCGAGCCGACATGGAAATCCGCCGCCAGATCCGGCTCCGCGGCGGCGATATCGCGGCGCAGCACCGCCCCCCAGGTCAGCGCCGCCGGACCGACGAGGCCGATGGCGAACCGCGTGCGGTGCTTCTGCGCCAGCCGCGCCACCATCGCCTCGCGCATGTTCATGAAGCGCTCGGCGAATTCGGCGACCTCGTGGCCCGGCCCGGTGAGCGCGAAGCGCGGCGCGTCGCGGTCGATCAGGCGCACGCCGAACTCGTCCTCCAGCCCGCCGATCCGCGCCGAGACCGCCGGCTGGGTCAGCCCGATCCGGTCGGCCACCGCCTGGAAGGACTGGAGCCGCGTCAGCCAGTAGAAGGCCTCGAGCTGCTTGAAGTTCATCGCATGGCCCCCTGCCATAAAGCTTTTCTATCTGCCGCGCCAAAATTTCTGCTTTGACCGGCAGCGGCCCCGCGGGGAGAGTTCCCCCGAGTTTCGAAGTGAAAGGATCGCCCGTGACCGTCGCCGTCTATCTGCCCTCCGAGGAAAAGAGCCAGGACTGGTGCAACATGCTCGGAGAGCTGCTGCCCGGCTGGAAGGTGGAGCCGATGCATGCCATCTCCGATCCGGCGGCCGTGGAATACGGCGTCGTCTGGCGCCCGAAAACCGGCGACCTGGCGCAGTTCCCCAAACTGAAGGCCATCGTCTCGATCGGCGCGGGCATCGACCACGTGCTGGCCGACGCCGCCCTGCCGCAGGACGTGCCGATCATCCGCACCGTCGGCACCGACCTGACCCAGCGGATGCGCGAATACGTGGCGCTGCATGTCCTGCGCCATCATCGCAACATGCCCGACATCCTGGCCGCGCAGGCGGAAAGCAAGTGGAGCCAGATCGTCGTTCCCCCGGCAACCCGCCGCAAGGTCGGCGTCATGGGTCTGGGCAATCTCGGCAAGGTCGCGGCGCAGACGCTGGCCGCCATCGGCTTCGACACCCATGGCTGGGCACGCACCCCGCGCGAGGTCGAGGGCGTCACTTGCCATGCTGGCGCCGAGGGCTTCGACGCGTTCCTGAAGGGCACCGAGATCCTCGTCAACCTGCTGCCGCTGACCTCCGAGACCCGCGGCATCCTCAATGCCTCGCTGTTCAACAAGCTCGCCCGCGGCGCCTGCGTGATCAATGCCGCGCGCGGCCCGCACCTGGTGGACCAGGATCTGGTCGATGCGCTGGCATCGGGGCAGATCGCGCAGGCGACGCTGGATGTCTTCCACGTGGAGCCCCTGCCCTCCGACCATCCGTTCTGGGCCCATCCGCAGATCACCGTGACGCCGCATATCGCCTCGATGATCGACGCGCCCACCGGCGGGCAGATCATCGCGGCCAACCTGAAGCAGTTCGAGGCCGAGGGCACCGTCCCCGACCTCGCCGATGCGCGCCGGGGATACTGAGCGCCTCACGCCGCGACGAGCCCCCTGTGCTTCGGCGCGGCGACCTTGCCGAACCGGCCGAGCCGGAACGGCGCGGGATCGACGCAGGGCGTGCTGCCGCTCGCAAGATCGGCAGCCAGCCGCCCGGCCCCCGGCCCGATGCCGAAGCCGTGGCCGGAATAGCCCGTGGACAGGATGAGCCCCGGGATGGAGGTCTCGGAGATCACCGGCACGGCGTCCGGCGTGACATCCATCATCCCGGCCCAGCTGTCCGCCACCTCGATCGCGCCGCATTCGGGAAAGCGCTTGGACCATTCGCGGCGGGCGCGGGCCAGAAGCCGTTCCGTGGGCGCCGGGTTCCAGATGCGCCATTCGTCGGTTTCCATCGGCGACGGGCCGGAGGGGTCCCAGGTCCGGGGCATCTTCGCCTCGTCGAGGAAGCTGCGGCCCAGTTCAAGGCTCAGCTCGTGGCGGGTCTCGATCAGGCTCGGAAGGAAGCGGAAGAACATGCGGAAGCTGTCCGGCGTGATCTGCGCGGGCGAGCCGCCGCGATAGGCCAGGTTCAGCCCGCCGTCGAGCCGCACGCGCACGCCGATCTCGCTGTCGCCGAGCGCGGTGGTGGGGGCAAGCGGCATCGGCCCGGTGCGCATCACCGAGCCCTTGATCTTGAGGATCGGCAGCCCGATCCCGAGATTGCCCGCAAACAGCCGCGACCAGGCCCCGCCCGCGAGGATCGCCGCCTTGCAGCGGATCACGCCCCTTTCGGTGATGACGCCCGAGACGGCGCCGGCAGAGGTTTCCAGACCGCGCGCCGCGCAGCGGGTCAGGAGCGCGACCCCCCGGTCCTGCGCGGCGCGGGCCATGGCGGGCACGGCGATCGAAGGCTCGGCGCGCCCGTCATCCGGCGTATGCAGCGCGCCCAGCACCGACGGCGCATGCTGCGGCATGAATTCCGCAAATTCGGACGGCGACATCCAGCGCACGTTGATGCCGTGGTCGCGGCAATTGGCGAGGCTCTCCTCCAGAACGCGCAGTTCCCGCTTATTGTAGGCGGTGTAGACCACGCCGGTGCGGCGGAAGCCGGTTTCGCGCCCGGTGCGCTGCGCCATCTGGTCCCAAAGCGACAGCGACAGCACGCCCAGCGGAAATTCCGCCCGGTCGCGGCCCGAACAGCGCACCCAGCCCCAGTTGCGGCAGGACTGCTCGGCGGCGATCTCGCCCTTTTCCACCAGCGCCACGCGCTGGCCGCGCTCGGCCAGCTCCAGCGCCGCCGTGACGCCGGCAATGCCGCCGCCGATCACCACCGTATCGGCCTCCGCCGGGACATCCGGCGAAGGCGCGACGATATCAAGCTGAGGATGCATCAGTACCCCGGTTCGTAACGCCAGTTGACCAAGAGCTCCGCCACCGCGGCGGAGTTCGGCAGCTGGATGACATGCGCCACGAGTTTTGCAAGATCCTCCGGCTGGGTGATCTCCTCGCGGTCCAGTTCGCCATGCTTCACGGTCATGTCGGTGGCGACATAGGCCGGACAGACCGCAGTGCCGCGCACCCCGTGCTCCCACCCGGTCCGGCGTGCCGCATTCGACAGGGCGACCGCGGCGTGCTTCGCCACCTGGTAGCCGGCGTTCAGCCCCAGCACCCGCTTGCCGGACATCGACGACACGGTGACGATGCGGCCCGCTCCGGAGGCGCAGAGATGCGGCAGCGCCGCCCGAGTCAGCAGGAAGGGAGCCTTGACGTTGATCGCGAGCAGCCGGTCGAGCGTCGCCTCGGCCTCCGCATCGGGCAGCGGCGGCTCCTCCATCAGGCCCAGATGCTCGGCGATGCCCGCATTGTTGACCAGCACGTCGATCCGGCCAGAGATGGCCATGGTCGCCTCGACCCAGGCGCGGCCCGCGCCGGGATCGGCGGCGTCATAGGCGAAGCTGAGATCGGCGAAATGCTCCAGGTCCTTGGGCAGGCGGCGCGGATCGCGGACGCCCAGGGACAGCCGGTAGCCCGCCGCGGCCAGTTCGCGCGCGATGGCGAGGCCGATGCCGCGGTTCGCCCCGGAGATCATCGCCAGCTTCACTGCAGGCCTCCCTTGCCGCCGGTCAGCTCGGCGCGGATGCAGGCGACCTTGCGGTCATGGGCGATGTGCTCCAGCGGCGGGACGCCCGCGGCGCAGGCCTCGGTCGCCAGCGGACAGCGGGTGCGGAAGGCACAGCCCGAGGGCGGGTTCGCGGGGCTCGGCAGCTCGCCGTCGAGCACGTCGCCCATCTCGCCCGCCGGACGCTTCAGCGAGGGCGTCGCGGCCAGGAGCGCCTGGGTATAGGGATGGCGCGGATCGGTGAAGACCTGCTCTGCCGGGCCCTCCTCGACGATCCGGCCGAGATACATCACGACCACGCGGGTGCAGAGATGGCGCACGACATGCAGGTCATGGCTGATGAACAGCATGGCGAGGTCGAGCTCCTCGCGCAGGTCCGCCAGCAGGTTGACGATCTGCGCCTGGATCGACACGTCGAGCGCCGAGACCGGCTCGTCCGCGACGATGAAATCCGGGCGCGGTGCCAGCGCGCGGGCAATGGCGATGCGCTGGCGCTGGCCGCCGGAGAATTGCGACGGGCGGCGCGGCGCGACCGACGGATCGAGACCGACAAGCGTCAGCAGGCGGGCGACCTCGGCATCGGTTTCCGAGCCGGGCACCACGTCGTGGTTCCTCAGCCCGTCGGCGATCTGGGCGCCGACCGATCGGCGGGGATCGAGGCTTCCGAACGGGTCCTGGAACACCAGCTGCATGCGCTTGCGCATGGCGCGGCGGTGCGCGCCCTTGAAGTCATGCAGGTATTTTCCCTCGAAGCGGACGCCGCCGCCGGTGGGGCTGTCGAGGCCGAGCAGGATGTTGCCGAGCGTGGACTTGCCGCAGCCGGACTCGCCCACCACGCCGACGGTCTCGCCGCGGGCGATCGACAGGTTGATGCCGCGCAGCGCCCAGACATCGCGCTTGGCGCCGATCAGCCCGGAGCGCGAGGGAAAGTTGCGGGTCAGCTCGAGAGCTTCGATGACGGGGCTCATGCGACATCCTTCCAGAGATCGGCCCAGCGGAGGCAGCGGGTGGTGCGGCCGGCGCCGGTGTCCAGCAGCGGCTGCGGCGCGGCGCAGGCGGCGGCGGCATGGGCGCAGCGCGGGGCGAAGCGGCAGCCCTCGGGCATGGCGCCGGGCTGCGGCACGGTGCCGGGGATGGACTCCAGCCGCTCGGCATCGCTTTCCGGCACGGAGGCCAGCAGCGCCTTGGTATAGGGGTGGCGCGGGTCGGCGAAGACTTCCGCGACGGTCCCCTGCTCCACCACCTGGCCTGCATACATCACCGAGACATGGGTGGCGATTTCCTTCACCACGGCGAGGTTGTGGGTGACGAAGATCACGCCCATGCCGGGATTGTCGTCCTTCAGCTTGCCGAAGAGCCGCAGGATCTGCGCCTGGATCGTCGGGTCCAGCGCGGTGGTCGGCTCGTCGGCGATCAAGAGCTTCGGCGCGTTGGCGACGGCCATGGCGATCATCGCGCGCTGCCGCTGGCCGCCCGAAAGCTCGAACGGATAGGCACGCTGGCGGCGTTCGGGATCGGGAATGCCGACCTTGCGAAGCAGGTCCACCACCTCCTCCTCAGCCTGCGCCTTGGGCATCGGGCGGTGGCGCTGGATGATCTCGGCCAGCTGGTCGCCGATGCGGTGCACCGGGTTCAGCGCGGCGGAGGCATCCTGGAAGACCATCGAGATCTCGTTGCCGCGCAGCGGCCCGAACTCGTCCTCGGTCAGCGCGGACAGGTCGACGACGCCGTTGTCCGTCCGGAACCAGGCATGGCCGTCGGTGACGTTCAGCGCGTTGGGCAGGAGCCCGGTCATGGCGAGCCCGGTCAGGGTCTTGCCCGAGCCGCTCTCGCCGACCAGCGCCATGGTCTCGCCGGGCTTGATCTCGAAGGAAATGCCCTTGGTCAGGCCCATCGAGCCATGCTCCAGCGCGACGCCGACCGAAAGGTCCTCGATCTTCAGGAGCGGCACCTCGGGCGCCGGGACGCCGGGCGTGCGCTTGATCTGGCGGCGCAGCCAGGCGGCCCCGCCACGGGCGGCGGTCTTGGGGCTGAGCACGTCCTGCAGGCGGTCGCAGATCACGTTCAGCAGCAGGACGGTGCCCGCCAGCGACAGCGACGGCCAGAGCAGGAGCAGCGGCTGCTGGTCCATCGCGGCGCGCGCGGCGCGGATCATCAGGCCCCAGGAGGGCGCGGGCGGAACGACGCCGAGGCCGAGGAAGGAGAGGCCGGATTCCAGCAGGATGCCCGAGGCAACGGTCAGCGAGAACTGCACCAGCAGCGGCGGCACGATGTTCGGCAGCACGGTGCGGGCGAGAATCTTCAGCGGATGGGTGCCCATCGCCTCCTGCGCCTTCACGAAATCGAGCCCGCCGGTCTGCAGCGTCGCGGCATAGACCACGCGTGTGTAGTTCGGCACGAAGAGGATGGTCAGCGCCACGGTCAGCGTCAGAACGCCCGCGCCGAGGATGGTGATCACCAGCATCGCCAGCAGCAGCGGCGGCAGGCAGATCACGATCTCGGTGGAGCGGACCGCCAGCACCTCGGTAATGCCGCGGAAATAGCCGCCGAGGAGCCCGAGGACCGTGCCGATGACAGCGGCGCAGAAGGCCGAGCCGAAGGCCACGGCCAGCGAGGCGCGCGCGCCCCAGATGATGCGGGACAGCACATCGCGGCCGTATTCGTCGTTGCCCAGCCAGTTCGCGGCCGAGGGACCGGCGAAGCGGTGGGGGATGTCCATGCCGATGGTCGGCTGGAGCGGCAGGACGGGGGCCAGGAGCGGGAAGGCGATCAGGACCGCTGCCAGTCCCAGCCAGATGTAGAGGGAACGTTGAGCTCGGGTCATTTCGCCAGTTTCACCCTTGGGTCGAGCACCGCGTAGGTGATGTCGATGAGAAGATTGAGGAGCACGAAGAGGAAGGAGATCACCAGCACGATGCCGACCACTTCGGGGTAGTCGCGGGCCTCCACGGCACGGACGAGATAGCCCGACAGGCCGGGCCAGTTGAACACGTATTCCACCAGGACGGTGCCGCCGATCAGCGTGCCCATTTCCAGCCCGAGCACGGTGATGACCGGCACCAGCGCGTTGCGGACGACATGGCGGCGGATGATCGGGCCGCGGGCCAGGCCCTTGGCGCGGGCGGTGCGGACATGGTCCTTCTCCAGCACTTCCAGCACCGAGGCGCGGGTCATGCGGATCATCACGGCGGTCAAGGGCAGCGCGATGGTCGCGGCGGGCATGGCGAGCAGCGCAAAGTGGCGTGCCGGGTCTTCAGCCAGCGGCACGTAGCCGCCCGCCGAGATCCAGCCCAGCCATTGCGCGAAGACCAGCACCAGCGTCGTGCCGACGACGAAGACCGGGGTCGAGAGCGCGGCGGAGGCCAGCAGCGAGACCAGCTTCTCCGACCAGCCGCCGTCGCGCATCGCGGCGATCGTGCCGAGCGGCACGCCGATCAGGCTGGCGATCAGCGCGGCGGCGAGGATCAGCTCCAGCGTGCGCGGCAGGCGCAGCGCCAGTTCGGGCGCGATCGGGTTCTGGTCGCGCAGCGAAACGCCGAAATCCAGATGCGTCAGGTCGGCGATGTACGAGGCGTATTGCGCGAGGACCGGGCGGTCGAGCCCCATCTGCGATCGCAGCTGGGCGACGGCCTCGGGGTCGGGCGCGGTATTGCCCGCGGAAAGCAGCAGCTCGGCCGGATCGCCGGGCACGAGATGGAGCACCAGAAAGACCAGCGTGGAAACCAGCCAGACCAGCACGAGCGCGATGAGCACGCGGAGGGCGACGTAGCGGAGCATCGGTGCGGCGTGTCCGTTCCTAGAATTCAGGGGCCCCCGCCCGGGAGGTCAGCGGGCGGGGGCGGAGGGGCTCAGCCCTTTGCGGTCTCTTCCAGCGTGACGCCGGAATAGAAGGTGAGCTGGCCCGGCAGGTTCGAGAAGCCGGTGACGGTCGAGGCCATGGCATAGCCCTGGGCGCGCGAGCACAGGAACACGCAGGGCGACTGCTCGATCGCGGCGGCCTCCATGTCGTGGTAGATCTTCTTGCGCTCGGCCTGCTCGAAGGTCACGCGGCCCTTGTTCAGCGCCTCGGTGACCGCCGGGACCTCGATGCCGAAGCTGCGCACGAAGCTGGGCTTCGCCGAACCGTCCATGATGGTGGTCAGGCCGTCGGGATCGTTCATGTCGGCCGAGGTGCCCATGACGGCGATGTCGTACTGGCCCTCGTTGCCCTTCTGCACGCGGGTCGACCAGTCGGGCAGGTCGAGCGTGACGTTGATGCCGATCATCATCAGATAGGCCTGCGCGACTTCCGCGGTCGACTGGTGCATGCCGTATTGCGCGGTGGACAGCATCGTGCAGCTGAACCCGTCGGGATAGCCCGCCTCGGCCAGCAGAGCCTTGGCCTTCTCCGGATCGTAGTCCCAGCCATCGGCCAGGTCCTCGTTGTAGAAGGACGAGGATTCGTCCAGCGGCAGGTGAGACAGCGGCGCGCCGTGGTTGTAGAAGGCCGCGGCCACCACGTCCTCGCGCTTGATCGCATGGCCGATCGCCTTGCGGACCAGCGGGTTGTCGAAGGGCGCCTTGGTGCCGTTGAAGGTCAGGTACATGAACGGACCCGGCACGGTGTTCAGCGTCAGCGCGTCGTTCTCCTCGATGCGCTCCATCGCTGCCCAGGGGACGTATTCGATGATGTCGACATCGCCTGCCTCCAGAGCCGCGACGCGCAGGTTCTCGTCGGAATAGACGATGGCCTCGATGCCGTCGACCTTGGGCTCGCCTTCCTTGTAGTAGCCGTCATAGGCGGTGACCTTGACGGAGACGCCGCGCTCCAGGCTGTCGAACTTGAACGGGCCCGCGCCGACGGTGGAGGTGGCTTCCGAGCCTTCCTGCAGGATCGGCATGTGGTAATGCGCGAACCAGTCGGGAACGACGGCGATCGGCTCGGCCGTGGTCAGCTTGATGGTCTTCTCGTCCGGGGTCTCGATATTGGTGATCGAGGCCATCTGGGCGCGGCGGAAGGCGGTGCTGTCCTCGGCGCCGACCTTCTCGATGGTGTATTTCACGTCTGCCGAGGTGACCGGCTTGCCGTCATGGAAGGTGGCGTCGCGCAGCTTGAAGGTCCAGACGCCCGCGTCGTCGACTTCCCAGCTCTCGGCCAGTTCGCCGCGCAGCACGCCCTGCGGGTCGTAGGAGGTCAGGCCGCGATGGATCATCAGCTTGACGGTGCCAGCCGCGGTGCCGGTCGAGGCCCACATGTCGAAGGAGGGCGGATAGGCCGAAAGGCCGAAGCGCAGCGTGCCGCCTTCCTGCGCGCGCAGCCCGGCCGCGCCGAGGAAGGTCAGCGTGCCGGTGGCCATGGCGGTGTTGAGGAATCCGCGCCGGTTCATCTTCAAGGTCATCTCTGTCGCTCCTGTTGATGTGTGGCGGGGCCTTGCACGGCCCCGTCCCGTTTGTTTCCGTCAGGCGGCCGCGATGCCGTCGCGGGCATCGCGCGCCGTGTCCTCTGCGGACCGGTCTGCCACCGGTCCGTAGCCCCCGCCGCCGGGAGAGACGACTTCCAGCACGTCCCCGGCCTTCATCAGGCCGTCACCGCGCTCGAAGCTGTCATTGGTCGCGGTGAAGTGGCTGCCGCCGCCCTCGCCGCCGCCCAGAAGGCCCCAGCTGCGGGAATCCGTGCGGGCGATGTCGACGGAGACGCGGCAGTCCTCGGTCGCGCGGTAGACCCGCCGCAGGCCCATGCCGCCCCGCCAGGTGCCCTCGCCCGCCGATCCGTCGACCAGCTCGTAGCGGGTCAGCACCAGCGGATATTCCAGCTCCAGCGCCTCGACGGGGAGGTTCGAGGTGTTGGTGGTGTGGACATGGATGCCGTCGAGCCCGTCCGCGCCGCGGCGCGCGCCGCCGCCGCCGCCGATGGTTTCCAGGTAGACCCAGAGATTGCCCTTCTCGGGGCCGCTCTCGCGGGTGCCGGCGAAGACCGCCACGGTGCAGGCCGAGTTGGTGCAGGCCATCGCGCGGTCCGGCACCGCCTTCGCGAGCGCGCCGAGCACGAGATCGGCGACCCGCTGGCAGGTCTGGACCCGGCCGTTGACCGGCGCGGGATGGGCGCAGTTCAGGATCGAGCCCTTCGGCGCCGAGACCGTCAGCGGGCGCGACAGGCCGGAATTCGGCAGGATGGTCGGATCGACCACGGATTTCACGATGTAGTAGACCGTTGCCAGGAGCGCGGTCATCGTCATGTTGATGCCGGCGCGCACCTGCGGCGGCGCGTCGAAGTCGAGATCCATGGTCTCGCCCTCGATCTTCACCGTTACCTTCAGCGGCATCGGCTCGTCGATGTCGATCCCGTCGAAGACATCCTCGAAGGAATAGGTGCCGTCGGGCAGCTGGGCGATCCCGGCGCGCATCTTGCGCTCGGCGTAATCCAGCAGCTCGTCGCCCGCCGCCAGCACCGTGCCGACGCCGTGCTTGGCGCAGAGCCCCTGGAAGCGCTGGACGCCGACGCGGTTCGCCGCCATCTGCGCGCGCAGATCCGACAAGCGCTCGCGCGGCACCTGGCAGTTCAGCAGCACCAGATCCTGCACGTCCTTCTGCAGCTTGCCCGCCCGGTAGAGCCGGATCGGCGGGATGCGCAGGCCCTCCTGGTAGATGTGCTCGTGGCCGCGGTCGGCGAAATCCGAATGGTGGGCGAGGTTCACCGTCCAGGCCGCCAGCGCGCCGTCGACGAAGATCGGCTCGGCCAGCACGATGTCCGGCAGGTGGGTACCGCCGCCCATGTAGGCATCGTTGCCGATGAAGACGTCGCCCGGCTGCATGTCCTCGATGTCATGCAGTTCCAGCACCTTCGGCACGAATTCGATGAAGGAGCCGAGGTGGATCGGGATATGTTCCGCCTGGCAGAGCGTGCGGCCCTCGCGGTCGAAGAGCGCAGTGGAGCAGTCGCGCCGCTCCTTGATGTTGGTCGAGTAGGAGGCGCGCACCAGCGCCTCGCCGGTCTCGTCGACGATGGAGGAAAGCGCGGAGCCGATCACCTCGACGGTGATGGGATCGAGCGTGGCCGGGCGGTCGCCGGCCGGTTTTTCGAGGCGGGTCATGCGAGGTCCAGGATCAGGTTTTCGAAGGCATCGACGCGGGCGGCGACGCCCGGCGGCACGAGGGTGGTGGTGTCCATCTGCTCGACCACGGCCGGGCCGGCGAATTCCATGCCGGGCAGAAGCTTCTCGCGGTCGTAGATCGGGCTTTCCGTGAAGGCGCCGGTTTCCGGGAACCAGATCTCGCGCGCGCCGATCACGGCCGCGGCGGCATCCGCATCGCCCAGCTGGCGCTCCGGAAGCTGCGCCTTCTCGACGAGACCCAGTGCTTCGGCGCGGAAGGTCACGGCGTTGATCTTCTCGCCCTCGGCAGTGAAGCCGTAGAGGCGTTCATGCTCGGCCTCGAAGCCCGCGATCAGCTGGGCAAGGCTTTCGGCGTCGAAGGCGCCCGGCCCGACCGGCACGGAGAGCTCGTAGTTCTGGCCCTCGTAGCGCACGTCGATGGTCAGGAGCACCCGGCGCGCGGTCTCGGAAATGCCCTCGGCCTCGAACCACCCGGCCGCCTTGGCGACCACCTCGTCCAGAGCGGTCTGGATCGCCGGGATCGAGTCCGCGACCAGCGGCGTCAGGCGGGTGACCGGGAAGCTGGCGCGCAGGTCGGTCAGCAAGAGGCCCATGGCGCAGAGCGTCCCGGGCGTCCGCGGCACCAGCACGCGGGTCATGTCGAGTTCCTGCGCCAGCCGCACGGCATGCAGCGGACCGGCGCCGCCGAAGGCCATCAGCACGTAGTCGCGCGGGTCGTAGCCGCGCTGGACCGAGATCACCCGGATCGCGCGCGCCATGTTGGCGGTGACGACAGAGATGATTCCCTGCGCGGTCTCCATCACGCCCATGCCGAGGCCGTCGGCCATCTTGCCGATCGCGTCCATGGCGAGGTCGCGATGGACCTCCATGCGGCCGCCGAGGATATGGGTCGGGTTCAGAACCTGCAGCGCGATGTTCGCGTCGGTCACGGTCGGCTCGGCATTGCCCTTGCCGTAGCAGACCGGCCCCGGATCGGCGCCGGCGCTCTGCGGGCCGACCTTGAGGAAGCCGCCGGTGTCGATCCGCGCGATCGAGCCGCCGCCCGCCCCCACGGTGTGGATGTCGAGCATCGGCGCCTTGATCGGGTAGCCGTGGACCACGGCCTCGTTGGCCTGGCTGGTCGCCCCGCCGGTCATCAGCGCCACGTCGGAAGAAGTGCCGCCCATGTCGAAGGTGATGATGTCGGGAAAGCCCGCCTGGGTTCCCAGCGCCTCGGCCGCGACCACGCCGGTCGAGGGACCGCTGAGGACGGTGCGCACCGGCGCGTCTGCGGCGGCCTCGAAGCTCGCCACGCCGCCATTCGACTGGGTCAGGTGCGGCGCGGATTTCAGCCCGAGTTCGTCGAGGCGCAGCGACAGGCGGTGGATGTAGCGGTGCATCAGCGGTCCGAGATAGGCGTTCACCGTCGCGGTGGACAGCCGTTCGAATTCGCGGAACTCTGGGGCGATCTCGTGGCTGGTGCAGAGGAAGGCCTCGGGCAGGATCTCGGCGACGATCTCCTTGGCGCGCTTCTCGTGGCCCGGATTGATGAAGGCATAGAGGAAGCAGATGGCGACGGCTTCGACGCCTTCGGCCTTCATCGCCTCTGCCGCCTCGCGCACGGCGGTCTCGTCGAGCGGCAGCTCGACCTCGCCGGTGTGCAGCAGCCGCTCCGGCACGCCGAAGCGCAGGTGGCGCGGCACCAGGGTCAGCGGCTTGTCGGCGAAGATGTCATAGAGGCTCGGACGCTTCTGGCGGCCGATTTCCAGGAGGTCGCGGAAGCCGTCGGTGGTGATCAGCCCGACCTTGGCACCGCGGTGCTGGATCAGCGCATTGGTCGCGACCGTCGTGCCATGGCCGAAATAGCCGATTTCCTTCAGCGGCGCGTCGGTGGCGCCGCCATGGACCCGCATGCCTTCCTCGACGCCCTGCGCGATCCCGCGCGAAGGATCGTCCGGGGTGGAGGAGACCTTCCAGATCTTCACCCGTCCCTCGGTCTCGTCGAACATGCAGACATCGGTGAAGGTCCCGCCGCTGTCCACGCCCACGCGCCACTTGCCCATTCTCGTCTCCGGTTGCGGAATTTCTTGCGTCTCGTCTCGTATACATGAAGAATACGCATTGCGGCGGAGGACAGGAAAAACCGCCCTTGGGACCGGTAACTATGTCAAATGCACATTTTCAAGGCTTTTTAGCGCTACAATTGGCGCCAATGGCGGCAGAAATCTCAAATCCGGATGCACGATTCGGAAACCCGCGTGCATTGCACGGCCCGGATGGAAGGGTGGGCGCATGACGGCATTGATGAAAGACAGCGCCCGGACGCGGGCCTACGACCGGATCCGGGCGGGGATCCTCAACGGCGAATTCCCGGCGGGCTCCTTCATCGAGGAAGCGCAGGCCTGCGCGATGGCCGAAGTGTCCCGGACCCCGGTGCGCGAGGCGCTGAACCGGCTGGCGGCAGAAGGCTTCCTCGACATGCTGCCGCGGCGCGGCGCGATGGTGCGGCACGTGACGGCGCAGGAGCTGGTGGATCTCTACGAGGCGCGCAAGCTGATCGAGGGCCATGCCGCGACGGTGATCTGCGAGGCCGGACAGGGCGCGCCGGCCGAGATGCGGCGCCTGGCCGTGGCGATGGAGGCGATGCCGGTCTCGGATGCGCTGGGGCATGTCGAGCTGAACGGCGAATTCCATGCGGTGATGATGGCGCATTGCCGGAACCAGATCCTGGTCCGCATGTCCGAGACCATGTCGGCCAGCGTCACCCGGATCGGCTTTTCCGCCTTCTCGATCGACCAGGACCGCAAGGCGGTGATCGACCGCGAGCACCGCGCGCTGATCGATGCGATGGACGCGGGCGATGCCGCCCGCGCCCGGGACATCCTGAAGGTGCATCTGGAAGCCCCGGCGCATATCCTGGCGAAGCTTCCGCGCTGATCCCGGCTCAGATGTCGAGCGTATGGTCGCGCTCCCAGCGGGAGAAATGCGACACGAAGGAATTCCACTCCTGCATCTTCATCTTGATGTAGGAGGCGGAGAACGCCTCGCCCAGCATCGCCTTCAGCCCGGCATCGGCATCGAAGGCGCGCAGCGCGTCGAGCAGGTTCAGCGGCAGCTGCGGCGCGTCCTTCACCTTGTGGCCCTCGGCATACATGTCGATGTCGTGGCGCGGTCCCGGATCGGCCTTGGCGCGCAGGCCGGACAGGCCCGCGGCGATGATCGCCGCCTGCAGCAGGTAGGGGTTCGCCGCGCCGTCGGGCAGGCGCAGCTCGAACCGGCCCGGGCCGGGCACGCGGACCATGTGGGTGCGGTTGTTGCCGGTCCAGGTCACCGTGTTCGGCGCCCAGGTCGCGCCCGACATCGTCCGCGGCGCGTTGATCCGCTTGTAGCTGTTCACCGTCGGGTTGGTCAGCGCCGCCAGCCCTTCGGCATGGGACATGATTCCGCCGAGGAAATGGCCGCCCTCCGCCGACAGGCCGACCTCGCCGATCTGCCCGCCGGCGTCCCCGGCAAAGGCGTTGACCCTGCCGTCGAGATCCCAGACCGAGACATGGGCATGGCAGCCGTTGCCGGTCAGCCCCTCGATCGGCTTGGGCATGAAGGTGGCGCGCAGCCCGTGCTTCTCGGCGACGGACTTGACCATGAACTTGAAGAAGCTGTGGCGGTCCGCGGTGACCAGGGCATCGTCGAATTCCCAGTTCATCTCGAACTGGCCGTTGGCGTCCTCGTGGTCGTTCTGGTACGGGCCCCAGCCCAGCTCCAGCATGTAGTCGCAGATTTCCGAGATCACGTCATAGCGGCGCATCACCGCCTGCTGGTCGTAGCAGGGCTTCTCGGCCGTGTCGGCCGGGTCCGAGATCGCGGTGCCTTCGGGCGTCAGCAGGAAGAACTCCGCCTCGATGCCGGTCTTGACCCGCAGCCCCGCGGCGGCGGCCTCGGCGACGAGCTTGCGCAGCACGTTGCGCGGCGCCTGCTCGACCTCCTGGCCCTCCATCACGCAATTCGCGGCGACCCAAGCGACCTCGGGCTTCCAGGGCAGCTGGATCACCGTGGCGGCGTCGGGCACGGCCAGCATGTCCGGATGGGCGGGCGTCATGTCGAGCCAGGTGGCGAATCCGGCAAAGCCCGCCCCCTCCTCGGCCATGGCCGAGATTGCCTGGGCCGGGACCAACTTGGCGCGCTGCCCGCCGAAGAGATCCGTGTAGGAGATCATGAAGTACTTGACGCCCTTGTCCCGGGCGAAGGCGGCGAGGTCGGTCATCGTCGCGTCCCTTTTCTTTCCCTGTCACATGCGCAGGGCGGGTCCATGCCCGCCCCGTCGTTCACTCGCTTCAGAAGCCCGGCTTGCCCGGCCACCAGTCGGTGCCCGCCAGCGGCACCCGCGCCATGGCGGCGGCCTCCATGGTCAGGGCGCAGAGGTCCTCGGGCTCGAGGTTGTGGACATGGCTCTTGCCGCAGGCCCGCGCCAGCGTCTGGCATTCCAGCGTCATCACGTTGAGGTAGTTCCTCAGCCGCCGCCCGCCCTCGACCGGATCGAGCCGCGCGGCCAGCTCCGGGTCCTGGGTGGTGATGCCCGCAGGGTCGCGGCCCTCGTGCCAGTCGTCATAGGCGCCGGCGGTGGTGCCCAGCTTGCGGTATTCGTCTTCCCATTTCGGGTCGTTGTCGCCGAGCGCGATCAGCGCGGCGGTGCCGATCGACACCGCATCCGCGCCGAGCGCCAGCGCCTTGGCCACGTCCGCGCCGTTGCGGATGCCGCCCGAGACAACCAGCTGCACCTCGCGGTGCATGCCCAGATCCTGCAGCGCCTGCACGGCGGGGCGGATGCAGGCGAGCGTCGGCTGGCCGACATGCTCGATGAACACGTCCTGCGTTGCTGCCGTGCCGCCCTGCATGCCGTCGAGTACGACCACGTCCGCCCCGGCCTTCACCGCCAGCGCCGTGTCGTAATAGGGCCGCGCCCCGCCGACCTTGACGTAGATCGGCTTCTCCCAGCCGGTGATCTCGCGGATTTCCAGGATCTTGATCTCCAGGTCGTCCGGCCCGGTCCAGTCCGGGTGGCGGCAGGCGGAGCGCTGGTCGATCCCCTGCGGCAGGTCGCGCATCCCCGCGACGCGCTCGGTGATCTTCTGGCCCAGCAGCATGCCGCCGCCGCCGGGCTTCGCACCCTGCCCCACCACGATCTCGATCGCATCGGCGCGGCGCAGGTCGTCTGGGTTCATGCCGTAGCGGCTGGGCAGGTACTGGTAGACCAGCTTTTCGGAATGGCCGCGCTCCTCCTCGGTCATGCCGCCGTCGCCGGTGGTGGTCGAGGTGCCCGCCAGCGTCGCGCCGCGGCCGAGCGCCTCCTTGGCATTGCCGGAAAGCGCGCCGAAGGACATGCCGGCAATGGTGATCGGGATCTTCAGCTCGATCGGCTTCTTGGCGAAGCGCGTGCCCAGCGTCACCGAAGTCTCGCACTTCTCGCGGTAGCCTTCGAGCGGGTAGCGCGACATCGAGGCGCCGAGGAACAGCAGGTCGTCGAAATGCGGCACCCGGCGCTTCGCGCCGCCGCCGCGGATGTCGTAGATGCCGGTCTCCGCCGCGCGGCGGATTTCCGAGTTCACCTCGCGCGAGAAGGTCCAGCTCTGGCGCGGTTCGGTCGGGGGTGTCCTGTCCATCAGTATGCGTCCGAGTGGTCGATGTTGAAGTTGTAGAGCTTGCGGGCCGAGCCGTAGCGCTTGAATTCCTCCGGCTTGGCATCGGCGCCCGCGCGCTCCAGCAGTCCGGCCAGCAGTTCGAGATGCTTGGGCTTCATCTTCTTCTCGACGCAGTCCGCGCCGAGGGATTTCACCGTGCCGCGCACGAAGATCTGCGCCTCGTAGAGGCTGTCGCCGAGCGCGTCGCCCGCATCGCCCAGCACGACAAGATTGCCCTTCTGCGCCATGAAGGCGGACATGTGGCCGATATTGCCGTGGACCACGATGTCGATGCCCTTCATCGAGATGCCGCAGCGCGACGACGCGTTGCCCTTGATGTTCAACAGCCCGCCGCGCCCGGTGGCGCCGGCATACTGGCTGGCATCGCCCTCGATGGTGACGGTGCCCGACATCATGTTCTCGGCCACGCCCGGCCCGGCCGAGCCCTCGACGGTGACCGCCGCATCCTTGTTCATGCCCGCGCAGTAATAGCCGGTCGAGCCCTTCACGGTGACCGAGAGCGGCCCGTCGAGCCCGACCGCCACGGCATGCGAGCCGCGCGGATTGACGATTTCGTAGGCCGCGTTGGCCTGGGCCCTGGCGGCACCCTGCAGGGTCTCGTTGACCTCGCGCAGGCTGACCTGCGCCATGTCCAGAACGGTCATTCTCAGCGCTCCCAGAAATAGACGGTGGCAGGTTCGGGTTCCCAGACCCGGGCGGCCTCGATCCCCGGCAGGTCGGCGAAGGCGCGGTATTCGCTGGCGAAGGCAACGTAATCCGGCGTCTCGGCCATCACCGCGGGCTTGCAGGCGATCGGGTCGCGCACCACGCCGAAGCCGGTCTTCGTGCCGGTGACGAAGGTGAAGAACCCGTCCAGATCCTCCAGCGTGCCTTCCAGCGCTTCGCCCAGCGTCGCGCCCTCGGCGATCCGCGAGGAGATGTAGGCGGCACCGACCTCGGTATCGTTCTCGGTGCGGGTCATCACGCCCTTCTTCGCCAGCTTGCGGCGCATCTGGTTGTGGTTCGACAGGCTGCCATTGTGCACCAGGCACTGGTCGTCGGCGGTCGAGAACGGATGCGCGCCCAGCGTCGTCACCGCGGACTCGGTCGCCATGCGGGTATGGCCGATGCCGTGGCTGCCGCCCATCGCGCGGATGCCGAAGCGCTCCGCCACGTCCCTTGGAAGGCCGACCTCCTTGTAGATCTCCATCGCCTTCCCGGCCCCCATGATCCGCAGCCCGCGTGCCTCCAGCGCCGCCAGAGCGGCCGGGGCCGCCGCTTCGGGCAGGGTCAGCACCGCATGGGTGTCGGCGGCCTTCATCGCCACCTCCGCACCGGTTCCGGCGGCCAGCGCCTCAGCCAGGCCGGCGAAATCGGTTTCGGGCGTGTCGGACTGGACGGTGATCTTCACCCCCTCGCCTTCCTCGCCGTAGATCGCGATCCCCGCCGAATCCGGGCCGCGGTCGGTCATGGCGACCAGCATGTCGGTCAGCATGCCGCCCAGGCGGGGCCGCAGCGCGTCATTCTTCAGGAACAGGCCAACGATGCCGCACATGTCCTTCTCCATTCCAGGCCGGTCCTGCCGGCGTCGGAGCCTGACTAGTCCTCCGCTGTTTTCTTTGCAAGAAAGTTTATTTCCTATCCATCCATTTTTGCGCCGCCTCCGGCAGCTGCCCGGAAAACGGGCAGACCGCCTGCCGGATCAGGCCTTCTGCGGATAGGTGATGATCGACAGGTAGCGCGCGGGCAGCTCGACCAGGCCCTCGGGACCGTGCGGCGCATCCGAGTCGAAGAGCAGCGAGTCGCCCGGCTCCAGCCGGTAGAGCCGCTCGCCGTGGCGGTAGTCGAGCACGCCCTCGATCATGTAGAGATACTCGATCCCCTCGTGCTGGAAGGTCGGGAAAGTGTCGCTCCTGTCGGTCAGCGCGATCAGGTACGGCTCCACCACCACGCCGGAGCTGTTCGAGCCGATATGGCCCAGCAGGCTGTACTGGTGGCCCGCCCGCGTGCCGGCGCGCTCGGTCTCGACGCCCTCGCCCGCCTTGACATGCATGCAGCCGCGGTCCTCCTCGTAGCCCGAGAACAGCTGCACCAGCGGCACGCGCAGCGCATGGGCCAGCGTCTGGATGGTCGCCAGCGAGGGCGAGATCACGCCGTTCTCGATCTTCGACAGCATGCCCACAGACAGCCCGGCCGCTGCGGCCAGCTCGGCCCCGGTCAGGCGCTGGCGGCGGCGCAGCTCCCTCACTTCGCGGCCGATGGCGACTTCCAGGTTCTTCTCCCGGCCCTCGCGGACCGCGTGGGGGTTCTGCGACAGGGGCGTGCGCGTGGACTTCAATCCGGTTCTCCTCGGGGCGGCGGCCGCCCCGAGTTTCCCAGAAAGAAAATCATTTGACCACCGGATTGTCCGGCAGGGCCGCGCTCAGAGCGGCAGCGGATCGGTCATCCCGCTGTCCTCGAGATCCCAGCGCGCGCTCCAGCTGCCGCCGATGCGCTGCAGCAGCAGCCAGTTGCGCTCGGCGGCATAGCGGTGGCGCTGTCCGGGCAGCGGGCGGATGCGGATCGGGTGGCCCTGCAGCGGCGACTCGCCGAGGCAGGCCAGCGTGCCAAGGGTCCGCGCCCAGGCCACGGGCGGCGGGCGGTGTGCGATGCCGGAGGCCACCAGCTGGTTCAGCACCCGGCCGCCGCCCAGTTCCATCACCGCCCGCGTGGCCAGGTGGATCTCGCCGGAGACGGCGGTGATGTCATGGCCGTCGGCCTCCGCCATGTCGCGCACCAGCCGCAGCATCCGCCGCCATTCCCCGCGATGGGCGCGGCTCTGCCACTGGTCGCGCAGGTCGTCCTCGTATTTCTGCATGTGCGGCACGGCCATCATCGCGAATTCCAGCAGCGACAGGCGCGGCCCCAGGAGCGGCACGCTGGACAGCAGGAAGGTATGACCGTCGCCCTGCCGGGCGGCATGGGCCACCTGCTCTGCCATGGCCCAGCCTTCCGGTCCCATCACCTGCCGCCGCCCGCGCTGCGAACGCAGGTCGGGCGCATAGAGCCGGACGCCCGCAGCCTCGACCGACCAGCCCAGATGCGCGCCGGAGGGATCGGCAAAGCGCGGCGGCAGGTCGCCCTCGGCAGCGGCCGCCTGGAACAGCAGGAAGGCCTCGCGCGCCGCGGCGAAGAGCGCCCTGCCCACCGCCGAGGCGGTCGCGGCACGCGGCAGCGAGCCCCAGCCGTCGCAGATGTCATGGTCGTCCCACTGCATCAGCGACGGAACGCGCGCCGCCAGCCAGGCGACATCCGGCGCGGCATAGATCGCGGCATAGCGTTCGAGGAAGCGTTCGCGCAGATGCCCGCGGAGCGATTCCAGCTCGGACGCATCGGGGTGCCCGGGATAGTGTTCCGGCCAGTCGTTGCTGGCCGGATGGCCCTCGGTCACCTCGTCGGCATAGACCTGGTCGCCGCCATGCAGCAGCGCGGCGAAGGGCGCCTCGCCATGGGCCGCGCGCAGCCGCGCCCACATCGCGTTGCGCTCGGAGCCCTCGCGTTCCATGTCGCCGGTTTCCTCGCCGTTGCACGAGACATAGGCCAGCCGGAGACCGCCATCGCCGAAGCCCGCCACCTCGAAGACCTGTCCCTGCCAGCCGTAGCTGCCGCCGCCGAGGGGCAGCGCGAACCGCGCCCGCCAGATGTCGGCATGCCGGTAGCGGGCCAGCAGGACCGGCGCGGCCGCGGCGTCGCCTGCGCGGATGTCTCCGGGGACGGTCCCGGACGGCGCGATGAACAGGGCCGCCAGGTGCAGCGTCTCGCCCTCCGCGGCGTCGAGGAACAGGATCGGGCCGGAAACCCCGGTGCCGGACGTCATCGCGCGGCCGCCATCCGGCGCCATTGCGCCGCTTGCCCGCTCTTGCCTGCCATGTCTCCGCCTCCGCTCTGCGCCGCGCGGCTTCTGCCGCCTGCCAGACATCTAGGGGCGCCGCCCCGCCGGGAAAAGGCGCGCCGCGGCCGGAGGGGACCCGGCCTGCCGCCGCCCGGCCGTTTTCCGCCACGCCCGGACGGCAGAAATCACGGCGGGCCACCCGGCGGAAGGAAAACCGGCATCTGCCGCATGCGCGGCCCGGCGCGCGCCCGAGCCAAGCGTCCAGCCTGCGGATGGCGCCGCGCCGGCGGCGGCCCAGCCGGGCGCAGGGGTCGGCAACGAGCGGCCATGGAAATGCAGCGCGCCAGCGCGGCCTTCGCCGCGGCGAGCGCCGGTCCCTCGGGGCCGCCGAGATCATCATGCCGGGACAAGAGGCGGCGACCGGACATCAGCCCTCCCGAAGGCATGCTTCCGACCTCCGCCAGATGGCACGGCCCGCACCGCCCTGCCGCACCGGAAACCAGCTTCATGACGGTCCGTCCGGGAGCCCCGTGGAACGGAAAAGTCCTGCGCAGACCATGTGGAACACCCACGATCCGCTCGGCCTGCCCTCCCGCCCCAGCGGCCCCCGAAGGATGCCGCGGTCCATAAGCCAGGCCCCAATTGCAGGGCCGCGGCGGACATCAGCGGCTCCCGGAGACCGGCTGCAGCGCCATCCCGTTGGCCAGCATCGGCATGCAGATGCGACACGGGAGCCTAGCCGATCGCCCTGCCTCCCGCAGACCGGAGTGCTGCCCGCCGCGCGCTCAGCCGCGCAAGCCAGCGGTCTCGGACATCAGCCAATCGGCGAAGGGCCCTGCGGCCGGATGCCGGGCCGGGCCGTCCGGCAGGAGAACCCAATGCCCCGCCTCTTCCGTCGCCACCGTACCGGCAAGGCAGGGCCGCACCCGGCCCGCCGCGATCTGGCTGGCGATCAGGCAGGTCCGGGCCATGCCGATGCCCTGCCCCGCGGCCATGGCCTCCAGCACGACATTGTAGTCCTTGAGCTGCAGGAATTGCGCCCCGGAAGGGTCAAGCCCGTGCGCCTCCAGCCAGAGCCGCCAGTCCCGGCTGCCCCGGCTGTCGAGCAGCGGATGCGCCAGCACGTCGCGCGGGCTGCGGATCGGCGGGTCCGCCGCATAGTCCGGCGCTGCCGCCGGGCAGAGCCGCTCGGCGAAGAGCAGCCGAACCTCGGCGCCTCCGGGCCGGGCGCCGTAGCGGATCGCCAGATCCGCCCCGCCGCGTCCCAGCTCGGCAAGATCGAGGGTCGGGTCGAGCTGCACCTCGACCCCCGGCTGCGCGGCGCGGAAGCCTCCCAGGCGTCCGATCAGCCAGGCCGCTGCAAAGGAGGGCAGCAGGCTGACCCTGAGAGGCCGGGCGGGATCGGCGCCGCGGATCTGCGCCGCGGCACCCTCCAGCCCGGCGAAGGCCTGCTCAGTGGCCTCCAGCAGCAGCTGGCCCTCCGCGGTCAGAGACACCGATTTGGCATGGCGCAGGAACAGCGGCCTGCCCAGCATCTCCTCCAGCTTCCGGATATGGTGGCTGACCGCGCTCTGCGAGATCAGGAGCGCGTCCCCCGCCTTGCGGAAGCCGCCCAGCCGCGCCGTCTCGCGGAAGGCGCGCAGGGACTCGAGGGGCGGAAGCGTGGCCGAACGGCGCAAGGAATGTCTCCGGCAAAGAGGTGCCCGGGCAGCATGGCATTAGCGAGATAGATTGCAACTCCGGCGGTTTGAATTGGAGGCCTCCGGACGGCGCGGCTATCCTGGGCGCGCTGAGACAGGAGGGTCCCGATGCCGATTGCCGCGAAACCTGCCGGGCCGGGCGGCTGCCTGCCCGCCGCTCCGGAGCCCGTGCGGCCATGACCGGGCCGCTCGACATCGACCGGCTGCGCGCCGGGACGCCGGGCTGCGCGCGCGGCATCCATTTCAACCAGGCGGGCGCGGGCCTGCCGCCGCAGCGCGTGCTGGACGCGATGTCCGGCCGGATGGCGCTCGAGGCGGAACGCGGCCCGATGGAGGCCGCAGCCTCGGGCGAAGAGACGAAGGCGCGCGCCCGCGGACTGGCGGCGGGGCTGCTGGGCTGCACGCCTGAAGAGGTCGCCTTCGCACCCAGCGGCGCGGCGGCCTGGGGAATGGCCGTTGCCGCCCTGCCGCCGTTCCGCAGCGGCGACTGCATCCTCGTCTCGCGCCAGGAATGGGGCGGCAACCTCGCCACGCTGCAGCTGATGGCCGCGCGCAGCGGCGCCGTGATCGAGCAGATCCCGGTCCGGCCCTGCGGGATGGCGGATCTCTGTGCGCTGCAGGACCGGATCGACGGCCGGGTGCGGCTGATCTGCCTGACCTGGCTGCCCTGCAATGGCGGGCTGATCGACGATGCCGAAGGCATCGGCCGGATTGCCCGCGCGGCCGGCGTGCCCTATGCCGTCGATGCCGCCCAGGCGCTCGGCCAGCTGCCGGTGGACGTGGCGCGGATCGGCTGCGACATCCTTGCCGGCACCGCGCGCAAGCATCTGAGGGGCCCGCGGGGCACGGCGCTGCTCCATGTCCGGCAGGGCCTTCTGGCGGAGATGTCCCCGCCATGGGTGGACATCCAGTCCGCACCGCTTTCCGGCGGCGTGGCACAGCCGCGCCGCGATGCCAGGCTGCTCGAAAGCGGCGAGATGTCGGGCGTGCTGACGGCGGGGCTTGCCGCCGCGCTTGAACTGGCCGCGGAGCTCGGCCCCGACCGCATCCACGCACGGGTGGCCGCGATGGCGGCGCTGCTGCGGCAGCGGCTGCGCGCCATTCCCGGCGTGACCCTGCACGACCGCGACAGCGACCTTTCGGGGCTGGTGGCCTTCGAAGTCGGGGGACTCGCGCCCGCGCTGCTCCGCGAGCGGCTGGCCGCGCGCGGCATCGCCATCGGCGTCAACGGCACGGCCTATACGCCGCTCGACATGGCGGCCCGCGGAATCGGCCAGATCGCGCGCGCCAGCGTGTCCTATCTCACGACGGAACGGGAAATCGACGTGCTGTGCAGCGCGGTGGCGGCGGAGGTGCCGCGCAGCTGAGGTGCAGCGCGGCATCAGGCAGCCGGTTCCCCCTGCCAGGGACCTGTCCGGTGGACGGAACGGGTCCGCCAGCCGCGGACGGCGGCTGCTCCAGGCCTTCACGCCGAAGCAATGGCAGTCTCGGCAGGGGGCATCGGACCCGGACCGCCGTCCCGGCGGCTCAGGCCTCCAGCTCCAGCGCGATGGCGGTGGCTTCGCCGCCGCCGATGCAGAGGCAGGCCACGCCGCGCCGCAGGCCACGCGCCCGCAGCGCATGGATCAGCGTCACGATGATCCGTGCGCCGGTCGCGCCGATCGGATGGCCGAGCGCGCAGGCGCCGCCATTGGCGTTGAGCTTCTCCCGCGGAATGCCGATCTCCCGTGCCGCGGCCATCGCGACGACGGCGAACGCCTCGTTGATCTCGAACAGATCCACATCCTCCGCCCGCCAGCCGACCTGCTCCAGCAGCTTGCGGATCGCCGGGATCGGCGCGGTGGTGAACCATTCGGGCTCCTGCGAATGGGTGGCGTGGCCGAGGATGCGGGCCATGACGGGCAGGCCCCGCGCCTCTGCCGTGGCCGCGTCCGCCAGCACCAGCGCCGCCGCGCCGTCGGCATTGGCCGAGGAACTGGCGGCGGTGATCGTGCCATCCTCGCCGAAAGCCGCGCGCAGGGACGGAATCCGGCCGGGATCGATTTGCGGCGGACGCTCGTCCCGGGAGACGGTGACCAGTCCCTTGCGCGCGGCAACAGTGACCGGAACGCATTCCGCATCGAAGGCGCCCGAGGCGGCGGCGGCGCGGGCGCGCTCCAGCGTCTCCGCGGCGAAGGCGTCCTGCTCGGCGCGGCCGAAGCCGTAGCGCGCCGCCGTGGCCTCGCCGAAGGCGCCCATCGGGCGGCCGCGCTGATAGGCGTCCTCCAGCCCGTCCAGCATCATGTGGTCGAGCAGAGCCGCGCTGCCCGCCTTGCGCCCGCCGCGCATCTCGGGAACAAGGAAAGGCGCGCCGGACATCGACTCCATGCCGCCCGCCACGACGATCCCGGCGCTGCCCGCGCGGATCAGGTCATGGCCCAGCATCGCGGCCTTCATGCCCGAGCCGCAGACCTTGTTCACCGTCGTGGCGCCGGCCGCATCGGGCAGTCCCGCCGCCCGGGCAGCCTGGCGGGCCGGTGCCTGGCCGAGCCCGGCGGGCAGGACGCAGCCCATCAGGACTTCGGACACCTCCGCTCCGCCGAGCCCGGCATCGGCAAGCGCCGCCCGGATCGCCGCGGCGCCCAGCTCCGTGGCCGGGACGCCGGACAGCGCCCCCATGAATGCGCCCAACGGCGTGCGCCGCGCGGCAAGCACGGCGACGGGATCGTTGCGTCTGTCTGGCATCTTCGCTCTCCTGAAACCAAATTTAGATTATGATCGTCATCCCAGTTGTCAACATTAAGATTACGGTTACAATCCAAATGACATCGCCAGGAGGGACGGAAGATGCGGATGAGCCGGACGGATGCGGCGCGGAACCGGGAGCGCGTGGTCAGGACCGCCAGCGAACAGTTCCGCGAGCATGGCTATGACGGGGTCGGCATCGCCGCGCTGATGCAGGCGGCCGGGCTGACCAACGGCGCCTTCTACAAGCAGTTCGCCAGCAAGGAGGCGCTGATGGCCGAGGCCACCGAGCAGGCGCTGGCCGCCAATGCCGCGGCCTGGGACGAGGTTCTGGCAAGGGCCGGGGACGACCCGCTGCAGGCCGTGGCGCAATGGTACTTGTCCGATCCGCATGCCGGGCATCGCGGTCCGGGCTGCACCTATGCGGCGCTGGCGGCGGAGGCGCCGCGCCACGACGATCCGGTGCGCCGGGCCTTCGACGAGGGGCTTCGCCGGACGGTCGGCCAGATCGAGGCGGCGGCAGGGGATGGCGAGGAAGCGGCGCTGCGCTTCCTCGCCCGGCTGGTCGGCGCGCTGACCCTGGCCCGGGCGGTCTCGGATCCGGAGCTGGCCGCGCGCATCCTGTCGGCCAACGCCGCCGCGGACGCTCCGACCTGAGCCTGCCTAGCTTGCGGGAAGGCGCCGGCCGATGACCGCCGCCGACAGCAGCGTCAGCCCGCCAAGCCCCCAGAACAGCCAGCGGCAGGCGGCGTTGACGCCCGCGCGCAGCTCCTCCGGCGCAGCGCCGCCCGAAACGACCGCCATCGCCGTGTCCTGCGGCACGCTGCCGAGACACGCGATCAGCCCGGCATAGGCCGCGGTGACCAGCGCCAGCACGATGCCCTCAGAGGCGACCCGGACGGTCGAGAACAGCCCGGTGGCAGCCCCGGCCTTCTCGCGCGGGGCGATCTCCACGGCCAGCCCGTCCATCAGCCCCCAGGGACAGCCGGTTCCGAGCCCGATCAGCACCAGCATCGGCACCAGCCGCCAGAGCGGGCCGTCGAACGGCGCGAAGCCCAGCCCGAACAGCCCCGCCGCCGCCAGCACCAGCCCGGAGACCGCCAGCCGGGTCCGGTTCGCAGTGCCGAACCGGGCCAGCAGCACCGAGACAGCGAAGACCGGCGCCGACAGGGCCATCGACACCGACGCGGCCGCCACCTCGGAATGCCCCGCGCCGACCAGCTGGACCGGCACGATCACCAGGAGCGAGACGAAGCCCAGGCAGGTCGCAACCGGCAGCGCCTGGACGCCCAGAAATGCCGGATCGGCAAGCAGCGACAGATCGAAAAGCGGCGCGGGACAGCGGCGCTCCTGCCGCAGGAAGGCGGCTGCCAGCGCGGCGGTCGCGCAGGCCAGCAGCAGGCTTGCCCCGGACAGCACGCCCCAGGCCGGCACGGAAACCGCCCAGACCGTCACGCCGCACAGCGTTCCCGCGAAAAGCAGCGCCCCCGCCAGGTCGAAAGGCGCGGCCGCGGGGCTGCGGCTCTCGGGCACTGCGCCTGCCCCGATGGCCAGCGACGCCGCAGCCAGAAGCGACGGGACCGCGAAGACGCCGCGCCATCCGCCGACCTCCAGCGCCCAGCTGCCGATCACCGGGCCGAGCGCCAGCCCCAGCCCGAAGGTCGCCCCGATCAGCGAGAAGGCGCGGCGGCGCCGCTCTTCCCCGGGGAGCTGCGCCAGCACCGCCGTGCCCCCGGCCAGCGTCGCCGCAGCGGCCAACCCCTGCAGCCCGCGCAGCAAATCGATCGCCAGCAGCCCCGGCGCCAGCGCCAGCAGCAGGCCGCTGGCGGCAAAGCCGGCCAGCCCGGCACGGAACACCCGCCTGCGGCCAATCCGGTCGGCAAGCGCCCCGGCGATCAGCGGCAGCGCGCCGAACACCATCATGAAGGCATTGACCACCCAGACCAGCTGCGGCCCCGAGGCATCGAAGGCGCGTCCCAGCGCCGGGGTCGCGATCGCGCCGCCGGAAAAGGTCATCGGCAGGACCGCGGCGGCAAGGCATATGGAAAGGATCATCCGCGCGGGGCTGTCCCCGGCGGCACGAAGCGGGATCGTCTGGCTCATGTCGGCCTCCTGTCTGTCCCGAAGGAGATCGGCCATTTCCAAAACGTTTTGAATAATCCATTTTTTCCGAAGATTGCGGACATGAACTCCGGAGTTGGCATGCCGAGCCTGACCCTTCTCGAAAGCTTTGCCGCGACCGCCCGGCTGGGCTCCTTCGCGGCGGCCGCGCGACGGCTGGGCGTCTCACCCTCTGCCATCGGCAAGGCGATCCAGCGGCTCGAGGACGAGCTGGGCGTGACGCTGTTCCGCCGCACGACCCGGCGGCTGGAACTGACCGAGGAAGGGCGGCGGCTGCTGGCCGGCCTCGCCCCTGCACTGGAGGCGCTGGACGAAGTGCTGGCCGAGGCCCGGGACAGGACCGAACGGGTGGAGGGACCGATCGTGCTGACCGTGCCGCTGGTCGGCTATCATCTGGTCGATGCGCGGATCGCGGCCTTCCTCGACCGCCATCCCGGCGTGACGATGGACCTCCGCTTCGCCGATGCGATGTCGGACCTGATCGCCGACGGCGCGGATCTGGGCCTGCGCAACGGCCCGCTGCGCGACAGCAGCCTGAAGACGCGCCGCTTCGGCAGCTACCGCCACGGCCTTTTCGCCGCCCCCGGCTATCTCGCCCGCCGCGGCATGCCGGATCTGGAGACGCTCGACGCGCATGAGCGGATCGGCTTCCGCTTCGCCGCGACCGGACGGCTGCAGAGATGGCTGGCAAAGGACGGCAAGCCCCTCGCCCTCTCCCCGCCGCGCCTGTCCGTGACCTCGATCGAGGGTGCGCGCAGCGCGGCCGCCGCGGGGATGGGCGTGGCCTGGCTGCCGGATTTCATCCTCGCCGCGGACCTGGCCGAGGGACGGCTCGTGCCCGTGCTCGAAGACGAGGCGTTCGAGACCGGCGAGTTCCACCTCGTCTGGCCCGCCGCCCGCGCCATGCCGCGGCGGCTCCGCGCGCTGATCGACCACCTTGCCGCCCCGGCCCTGCCCTGACCGACCCGCGCCAGCGGGCGGACCGCCGCGATCGCAGCCCGGGTCCCCGCGGCATTCCTGTTGCAGGCCGCCCGGCGGCGGGGCGCACAGGGAACGCAGCCCGCCGGGTTCCGTTGCGGGGACTTGGGCAGACGCAGCGCCCCATGGCGGCAACCTGCCGGCCATGGGCCTTCCGGCGGCAAGCTCCGAAATCCTCCGCGGCAGCGGTCATCGGCCGGATGTCCGGCCCGAACCGCGAGAGCCGCCCAAGCCGCGCCGCCGACAGGACAGGTGCACTCCCGCCGGTGAATCGTGCTACGATCCGGCCGAGCGGGCGGTCCTTCCGGCAGAATGCCGCAACTGATGGAATTCCCTCACGAAAGTGCATGACCCCGCCGCCCGGGGGTGCGATGCGCGGGGCAGATCGAGTGATTCCGGTGTACCGGAACGGAGGAGACAGAACATGCTCAGGATCGGGGTGGTCGGCTACGGAACCGGCGGCAGGCATTTCCATGCCCCCTTCATCGAGGCGGCCGAGGGCTGCACTCTCGCGGGCATCGTCGCCCGCGCGCCCGCCACCATCGCGCGGGTCCGCGCCGATTTCCCGGACCTTCCTGTCTATTCCAGCCTGGCCGAGATGGCCGCCTCGGGCAAGGTGGATGCGGTCAGCATCACCACTCCGCCGGAGACCCGCCGCGAGCTGGTGCTGGAAGCCGTCGCCGCCGGACTGCATGTCGTGGCCGACAAGCCCTTTGCGCCGGACGCGGTCGGGGCTGCCGATCTCGGACAGGCGGCGCAGGAGGCCGGCGTGACGCTCGCCGCCTTCCACAACCGCCGCTTCGACAGCGACTACCTGACGCTGAAAGCCGTCGCCCGCAGCGGCGGCGTGGGCCAGCTCTGGCGGTTCCATTCGCGGATGGATTTCGACGAGCCCGAGACGCTGGAGCCCGGCCCGACCGGCGGGCTGCTGCGCGATCTCGGCAGCCATCTGTGCGACCAGGCGCTGGATCTGATGGGCCCGGTGGAGGCGGTCGACTGCCATTTCGACATCGCCGCCCTGCCCGAGGGACCGACCGATGCAGGCTTCGTGCTGCAGCTTCACCATGCCGGCGGCGCAATGACAGTGCTGGAGGCCTCCAAGCTCAACAAACTGCGACTGAAGGGCTACCGCCTCTACGGCGCGCTCGGCAGCTATGTCGCCGAAAGCACCGACGTCCAGGCGCAGGACATCTTCGCGGGCAAGCGCCCGGTGGCGGACCCGGCGGGCTGGGGCTTCGAGCCGGAATGCCACTGGGGCACGCTGCGCAACGCCGACGGCGAGCGCCGCGTCCCCTCGGTGCAGGGCTCCTATGTCCGCTATTACGAGGCCTTCGCCCGGGCCGCCGCGGCCGGCACGCCGCCGCCCGTGACCGCCGCAGAGGCGACAGCGGTGCTGGCAGTGCTGGACGCCGCACGGATCAGCGCGACGGAAGGGCGCCGCGTCACCCTCTGAGCGCGGACAGCCGAACGGCGGAATGCCCGGATGCCCGGATGCCCGGATGCCCGGATGCCCGGATGCCCGGATAGGCACCCAGCGGCTGCCATTGCCGTCAAGTGCACCGCCTGGCATCTGGCTTCGCGATCGCGGCGATCGCCCGCGGCCCGGCAGGCAGCAAGCGCGGCGAAGATCGGCCGGTCTTCGCCATCCGCCGTGGCCGCGCCGGACCGCACAGGCACTGGCCGTAGAAAAATCCGGCCGGCATCGCTCGGCCATCCGGGTTGCCCGCCACCGGGAAAACCGGATCACCGCGGCACCCGAAATGCCGGGCTGGGCGGAATGCACAGACGCGCCGGGGAATTTTCCGGAGCGCGCCCTGCCGATGCCATGCCAGAGGCTCCCGACCGCTGCGTGAACCAGGACGGAACTGAGCTTGCCCCCGGATGCCGGACTGGGAGTTAAATTACTTCCAGATAGAGGGACCCCACATGAGCAGACAGCCCCGCCGCCACTTCACTGCC
>NZ_JAATVU010000299.1 GCF_013184745.1 Mangrovicoccus sp. HB161399 | reverse complement strand
TGGCGATGATGGGTCTGCGCGCCATCTACCAGAAGCCACGCACCACGGTGCCCCATCCGGAGCACCGCAAGTATCCGTATCTGCTGCGGAACATGGTCATCGACCGCCCGGACCAGGTCTGGTGCGCAGACATTACCGTTCGGCATCTCTCTCGGACCGATGGCGTTCGATGCCTCACTCCCCATGCGGCGCGGGTTCCTGTATCTTGTGGCGATCATGGACTGGGCAACTCGCCGGGTTCTGTCTTGGCGGCTGTCGAACTCGATGGACGTCGTTCTTCGCTACGATTGATCCCCCGGATCAATCGCTTGACGCTCGAACTCTGCATCGAGGCGCTGGAAGACGCGATGCGGCTCCACGGGCGGCCCGGAATATTCCACACGGATCAGGGCTCGCAATTCACCAGTCCCCGTTTCACGGACGTGCTGCTGGACGCGAAGGTGCAGATCTCGATGGACGGCCGCGGGCGCTGGATGGACAACGTCATGATCGAGCGTCTATGGCGGTCGCTGAAGTACGAGTGCGTCTACCTGAACGCTTTCGAGACCGGGTCCGAAGCCCGCACGGGGATCGGCAGGTGGATCGTTCGGCATCTCTCTCGGACGGATCGCGTTCGACGCCTCACTCTGCAACACC
>NZ_JAATVU010000298.1 GCF_013184745.1 Mangrovicoccus sp. HB161399 | reverse complement strand
CGGCACGGCCGTCGGCCCGGGTCAGGTCGCCCTGGACCGCAAGCCCGCTGCGGTTCTCCATGACAGCATGCCCCATGAAACACAGAATCGCGCCTGTGCCGGGCGACTTCCGGTAGAGCCGCGCGTCCGGATCGGTGGTCGAGGCATGCGTCGCGTTCGAGCGCTTCTCGCCCTTGAAGTTCACTTCGGCATTGCGGCTGCGGCTGGCGGGGAGGGTCATCGGGCGGGTCTCGGTATAGGGCTGCGGGGACGGGTCTTGCGGGGCGGCATCCTGTGCCGGAGGATCACCGGGATCGCTGCCCTCCTTCGGCCGGACGCTTTTCATCGAGGCCCAAGCCTTCACCAGTGTTCCGTCGACCAAGAAATGGTCGTCCGGCAGCAGCGGTGCCACCTCGCGATGGGCAAGAATGGCGGCCATCGCCTTGCGCGACATGTCCGCCGTCAGCAGCCGGTCGCGGTTCTTGCTGAACACGGTCGGGACCCAAATGGCGTCATCGATGCCGAGCCCGACGAACCAGCGGAACAGAAGGTTGTAGTCCAGCTGCTCGGCATTGTTGCGCAAATCTAGGGGATTCATCTCGTGAATCCAGCATGCTAGCCGGGCAGCATGAGCAGACCTCCGAAGACGACCTACAAGACC
>NZ_JAATVU010000297.1 GCF_013184745.1 Mangrovicoccus sp. HB161399 | reverse complement strand
CGCGGCTTGTAGGGCCGCGCCGGGATGACCGCCGTGTCGTAATGGGCGGCGAGATCGGCATAGGTCCGGTTGACCTTCGGCTCGTGGAAGCAGGCCCTGGCGATGCCTGCCCGGAGGTTGTCGCAGACCAGCTGCGCGGGCACGCCGCCGAAGAACTCCAGCATCCGGACATGGGCGCCGATCCAGTCGGACAGGCCCTGTGTCCAGACCGCCTCGACATAGGTGTAGCTCGAGGCGCCGAGCACCCCGACGAAGATCTGCGCCTGCCGGACCTCGCCGGTCTCGGGGCAGATCACCTCGACCGTGTCGCCCGCGAAATCGACGAAGGCGCGGTCGCCGGCAGCGTGATGCTGGCGCATGCTCGGCGCGAGCCGCCCCTCCCAGCGGCGGTAGAGGTCGCAAAACCGGCTGTAGCCATAGCCGTCGGCGGGATGTGCGGCGCGGTATTCCTCCCAGAGCAGCGACAGCGTCACGCCCTTGCGGCGGAGTTCCCGGTGGACATGCGCCCAGTCCGGCGGCGCCAGGCCGCGCCGCGTCGCGCCGCCCACCGGCTGGAACAGGCGCTGCTCCAGGTCGGCATCGCAGGTGCCCTCGGGCAGCGGCCAGGACAGCCCCGCCCGGTCCGCCCGCTTGAGGTAGTCGGACACGG
>NZ_JAATVU010000296.1 GCF_013184745.1 Mangrovicoccus sp. HB161399 | reverse complement strand
CGACACCAAGGTGATGCGCATGATCATCGCCCTGCGGAAGCGCGACCGCGACGACATCGCCGAGGAAGAAGCCGTGCTCGACCTCTACAAGGAAGCCCTCGGCATGGGCTGAGCCACCCCGGCGCCGCCCCGCTCGATCTGCTGCGATCTTGCCTGGCGGGACCAAGGCGCCGGCACCTGCCCCGGGGATCAGCCCCGGGGCTCTTTCCCCCGGAGACATTTCAATGACCGCCTGCACGCTCGCATTCCGCCTGCCGCTGATCCTCATCGCCCTGCTGGCCATCGCCGCCGTCGTGGCGGCCGCCTGATGCGCGTCCTGGTCGCCTGCGAGACCTCCGGCGTGGTCCGCCGCGCCTTCGCCTGCCGCGGGCATGACGCTTGGAGCTGCGACCTGCTCCCGGCCGAGGACGGCGCGAACACCCATTTCCGCTGCGACGCCCGCGAGGTTCTGCATCTCGGCTGGGACCTGCTGATGGTCGCGCACCCGCCCTGCACCCGGCTCTGCAACAGCGGCGTCCGCTGGCTGCACCGCCCGCCGCGCGGCCGCACGCTGGACGACATGTGGGCAGAGCTCGAGGACGGCGTGCAGCTCTTCGCCGATCTCTGGCACGCGCCGGTGCCGCGGGTCTGCGTCGAGAACCCGGTGATGCACCGCCACGCC
>NZ_JAATVU010000295.1 GCF_013184745.1 Mangrovicoccus sp. HB161399 | reverse complement strand
GCCGCTGAACCGCCTGTCCGAACGCTTTGCCCGCGAAGGCGTCGAACTCAGCCTCTCGACCCTGGCAGATCAGGTGGGCGCCTGCGCGGCGGCGCTGGGACCCGTCCACGAGCTGATCCGCGCCCATGTCCTGGCGGCGGAACGGCTGCACGGCGACGACACTACGGTGCCGCTGCTGGCGAAGGGCGGCACGGTCACGGCGCGGCTCTGGACCTATGTGCGCGACGACCGCCCCTTCGCGGGCGGCGCGCCCCCGGCGGCGCTGTTCTTCTTCTCCACCGACCGCGAAAAGACCCATCCCAACGGCCATCTGGCGGGCTGGACCGGCATCCTGCAGGCCGACGCCTATGGCGGCTACAACGATCTCTACCTCGGGGACCGTGCCCCGGCACCAGTGGCCAGCGCGCTCTGCTGGAGCCACGCGCGGCGCAAGTTCTTCGAGCTTGCCGACATTGCCGGACAGGTCCGCAAGAAGCGTCCCGCGCACGAGATATCGCCCGTGGCATTGGAGACGGTGTCCCGGATCGACGCGCTGTTCGACATCGAGCGAGCGATCAATGGCTTGCCTGCCGCGGAACGTCTGGCCGCACGGCAGGAGTCGGCCCGCCCGCTGGTCGCCGGCCTGCACGACTGGCTGGCATCGGAACGCGGGCGGATGTCGCGGC
>NZ_JAATVU010000294.1 GCF_013184745.1 Mangrovicoccus sp. HB161399 | reverse complement strand
CCGGCGGCCGGGGCATGCGTGGCGCTGGAGCGCTTCCCGCCCCTGAAACCGGCTTCGGCATTGCGGCTGCGGCCGGCGGGCCGGGCCATCGGCCGGGGTTCCGGACCGGGCTGCGGGGCAGTGTCCCGTGCGGGAGGACCGCCGTCCTCCTTCGGCCGGACGCCCTTCATCGAGGCCCGGGCCTCCGCCAATGTGCCGTCGAGCGGGAAGTGGCCGTCCGGCAGAAGCGGCGCGGCCTCGCGATGCGCGGGAATGGCCGCCATCACCTTGCGCGGCCTGTCCGTGGCCAGCGGCCGGGCGCCGGTCCCGGCTCGACCGCGGCCGGCCTCCGGCCCGGGGCTCCGCCCGTTCAGGGCTGAATTGATCCCCCGGAACACTTCCGGGACGCCCTTCGCCCCACACGGGGTCACCGATGCCGAGCCCGGCGAACCGGCGGACCGGCAGGTCGCGGTCCAGCTGCTCCATCAGCTGCCGCCCGGAGCGGACCGGGAACGGGATGTGCAGCAGGCTTGCCCGGACCAGCCGCTCGGGGGCGATCGAGGGCGGCGGAAACCGGCGTGGAGCGCCGCGAATCCGCCGTCGCGGCCGGCGGGCGCGTTCGCCATGGGCCTCGGACCGACGGCGGCTCCATGGCCCGCTTCGCCGCCTGCCGGTTCGTCCGCAGCGGG
>NZ_JAATVU010000293.1 GCF_013184745.1 Mangrovicoccus sp. HB161399 | reverse complement strand
CGGCGGCTTCCTGGTGCATGCCGTCTTCTATTCCGCCCCCTCCCAGCTGATCGGCAAGCGGCTGCGGGTCCATGTCTACGACGACCGGATCGAGGCTTTCCTCGGTGCCGCCCCGGTCGTCACCCACCCCCGCCGCCGCGGCCGTGATGACGGCACTCGGGTTTACTGCGTGAACTACCGCCATGTCATCCACGCCCTGCGCCGCAAGCCGCAGGCGCTGGCCGGGTCGGTCTATCGCGACGGCCTGTTTCCCCGCAGCGAATACGAGGCCGCCTGGGCCGCGCCGTCCGTGGCCTTGCCCCGCAGGGACGCCTGCCGCCGGATGGTCGACCTGCTGTGGCTCGCCCATGACGAGGGCTGCGAGGCCGAGCTCGCGGGGCTGATCGCCGGGGCCCTTGGCGAAGGCCTCCTGCCCGAGGCTCGGGCCCTGAAGCCGGAGCTGGAGCCGCGGCGCCGCGAGCTGCCCTGAGACACGCCCGTCACCCTGACCGACCTCGCCAGCTTCGACGCCCTGCTGGAGGGCCAGGCATGACTGCGCCCGTGCCGCGCCCCGTCGACGCGCATGCGCTGCCCGCCATGCTCACTGCGCTGCGCCTGCCCAGCATCCTGCGCCACTGGCCTGCGCTGGCCGGGCGTGCCGATGCCGAAGGCTGGCCAGCGTCCCGCTTTCT
>NZ_JAATVU010000292.1 GCF_013184745.1 Mangrovicoccus sp. HB161399 | reverse complement strand
GATACGACAGATGCCCGAAGGTGTTCTTCTCAGCTATCGCCCTCGCGGCAGTCGTTATCTACTGGCTGTGAAACTCAATGTGTCCAGAGCCTAGGTCATGTTGACAAAAAGCGGAGCCAGATGCGGACGGACGCGATGCCGATGAACCCGAGGAAACTCAGGGCGGTCTTGTCATGGCGCGTTGCCACCCGGCGCCACTGCTTGAGCTTGGAGAAGCAGCGTTCGGCCAGGTTGCGCCAGCGGTAGAAGTCGCGGTCGACAGCGCGCCATTCCTTGCGGTTCCGCCGCATCGGGATGACCGCCACGATACCACGTTCCTCGAGCTTTTCCCGTATCTTGTCAGCATCATGGCCCTTGTCGGCGAGGAAATGTTCAGGCTCCGGCAGATCCTGCGCCATCACCAGGTCGAACCCTTTCACGTCAGCCGTCTCGCCGCCGGAGATCTCGCTGCGCATCGGCAGCCCCGCACCGTTCACGCGGAGGTGGATCTTGGTCGTGAAGTGGAAGGCGGATCAGAAAACGATCCGCGGGATCGTTTTCCCGCCGGACAGTCGAGAACGGCCGAAACCTTCCATCTGAGTCCCCCCCCCCTTGAGCCCGCTGCCTGCTGATGGGCGCGGATCACCATTCGGCGCTGCGCTCGGACCAGTGGCGCTTGCGCCTCATTATCGATCA
>NZ_JAATVU010000291.1 GCF_013184745.1 Mangrovicoccus sp. HB161399 | reverse complement strand
GTGCGCGACATTGCCTGGAAGGGGCAGCTGCGGATGTGCCAGCGCTATCGCCGCCTGGCGGCGGCCGGGAAGCCGAAGGTGGTCGTGACCACGACCATTGCCCGCGAGATGGCGGGCTTCATCTGGGCCATCGCCCGAACCGTAACGACTGCCCCGGCCTGAAGACGCGACGCAGGAAGCTTAGAACGGAAGTACCCCGGCCCGCTGATGCGCAAGGCCGGGGGCGGAACGCGGTGGGGAACCCTCGTGCCCTGTTGTGAGCCGGAAACGACGCTCGACCCTTAGAGCGAGGCAGCCCCAAGACGAAACCACGGTCATGCGGTATTCAACCCGCGTATGAGAGCCTGCTCAACCGTCGTCTCAGTTCCGTCCCCAGCCTTGCGCATCTTCAAAAGCTTGCACCCGGCCCTGTCGGGGGAATTGCGTTGAAACAAAGGGTTGACAGCGATCATGAGAACAGGCTTCTGAAATAGTCGGGCGAGCGGAATTGTTTTCCGTCTCGCTGTGCGTGGTGGCGCGATCTTCCAGCCGTTCCTTGCCTCTCGGCGCAGGTTGCGCGGGAGCAGCCGTCCTCAGATGGCCAGCAGCCGCGGCAGCCGGGCGAGATTTGCCGCCGCGAGCGTGAGGATGAAGCGCGAGCGCACCCGCTCGATCCCGCGATAGACGGTCTGGGCCGCCCCG
>NZ_JAATVU010000290.1 GCF_013184745.1 Mangrovicoccus sp. HB161399 | reverse complement strand
CTTCAATTTTGGGTTCGAACATAAGGTCGCGCATAAGGTCGGACTTATCACCGAAGCACCAAACCCGTCAGGCGGCCTTCGCCGGATGAATACTCAATGCCGGGCACGAGGGCCTATGGATTTTGACCGACCACTTCCTGCGCTCTGTGAATGTGGACGAAACCTGCCGCGAGCAGCTGGGCTGGGGTGCCCCGGTCTGGTTGGAACTTGTCAACTGCTGACCGGTGCGACCTGCCGCTTCTGCAAATTACCAACTAGGCTTCGCAGCGGTACCGCCAGTCTGTTTCTCATAGATGTCCGCTGAAGGCGTCGCGAGTGCGCCGTCGTCGCGACTGATGGCGAAGGGCCGAGACCGGTCGAATACCATTCAATAGGAATAGCTGCAGATTGCATTATCGACCCGACTATAGCGGAGGCGACGTTGGTCTGGGCACAATTATCACCGCTTCATGGGCAGTGACCGCGGCCAGGTCTGAACGTAAAAGGTGAGGGTGCTGGGTGCATCATGGACGTGCGCATTGTCGAAAAATATCGCGTCGTCGGCGCCGAGCGCTATCAGGCTGCTGAAACAGTCCGGCACGCAGAATGGCTTTCTGCCTTGGTTGGCGCAGGGGCGCGATCTTCCGGCCGTTTCTTGCCTCCCGGCGCGGGGGGCGCGGCGCCCGCCGGCTTCATATGGCCGA
>NZ_JAATVU010000029.1 GCF_013184745.1 Mangrovicoccus sp. HB161399 | reverse complement strand
CGCGTGATCGAAGGTGTCAAATTCACCGACGGTGTCGCCTTGGCTGACGCCGATGAAAGCCGCGCCGCCTGATCAAGCCGCGTCACCCAAATTCAGCCATAGCTCGCCGCGCCGCCCGGAAGGCACCGCGTCCCATTGCATGGAGGGATCGAACCAGACGGTCAGCGATCCACGCTGCTTCAGCGCCTGATTGTAGCTACGCCAGTTGGTGGTCTTGTAAGTAGTCTTCGCCGGTCTGCTCATGGCCGCCAGCTATCATGCTGGATTCGCGACGTGAATCCCAAGCCGCATTTGCGCAACAAAGCCCTGATAGGCTCAAACTGTTGGAGGCACGAAATTTTTCTTGAAGGCGAACGGTTATGCAGAAAAGCCAATGGCCACTCACTTGCTGTGAGTGGCCATTTGAGGCGACTTTTTTTCACCACATTATTTAACTTGGTCGGAGTGAGAGGATTCGAACCTCCGACCCCTGCCTCCCGAAGACTATTCCATGCCATTTGTTCACCTTCTGCTCTTGGTTTGGACCTGTTTTTGTTCACGTTCGCAGGCTCCATTTCTTGCTTAATCAGTGCGGCCTCACAGTTTCCGCCCACCTCGGCCAACTGCGGCAACCGCGTTCTCTTGGTGGTCGGGGTGGTGGTGGGCGTAGACTTTGAACATGGTTTCGACGCTGACGCCGAAGTAACCGGCGGCCTCGTAGATGTCGGCGCCCGCCTGCATCGCCCAGGTGATCGCCGTGTGGCGCAGGGTGTGCGGTGTGACGCCCGTGCCCTCCAGCCCAGCCTCCCGCACAGCCGTCGCCCAAGCAGTCTTGATGGACCCTACGCCGTTGCCGTCGAACTCGATGACGTGGCGGCCCTTGCCGTTGCGCTCCCATGCGCGCAGGTGCCCGAGAAGGCGGGGCGCGATTTTTGCTGGAGGGCGCTTCTTCTTGCTCTCGACCTGCCCAGCGCCGCGCCGGTACATCATGCCCCGCTCGGTATCGACATGGCCGCCGCCCGTGTGCGGCATAAAACGAAGCTGCAGGATCGCCGTCTTGCGCGTGCCGGTATACAGGCCGATCAGGATGAACTTGGCTAGGTGCGTCGCCTCCGGATTGCGCCAAGCGGCCCGGAGAAGGCGCGCGGCCTCGGAGCGCGTCAGCCAGCGGTCTTTCGGCTCGGGTTTCTCCGGCAGGTGCACCTTGGGCGGGTTCACCACCCTGCCCTCTTCCTTGCAGTAGCTGATGGCAGCGGCCAGAACGCCCAACTCCTTGCGGATGGTGCCCACGCCCAGAGGGGCGGTCTCAAGCGGCTCCTTGGTCTTCGGGTCGCGCTTTGTGACCTTCGTGCGGCTCCGGCCATAGCCGCGGCACGTTTCGCGCGTGACAGCGGATAGGGTCAGATCTCCGAAGTACTGCACCAGCGGCACGATCGCGTAGGCAATGCGCACTGGGTCTTTGACGGTCGGGGCGTGTTCCTCGGCATAGATCGTCAGAACCTCCGCGACCGTTACTTGGTCTGGCGTAGCGGGACCACCGGGGCGGTCGCGTTCTTGGAGGTAGCGGGCGAGAGCCTTTTCAGCCTCTCCGCGGTCGCGAGTGCCTGTTGAGCGCTCCCCGCGGCCGGTGTCGCGGATGATGTAGATGCCGGTATCTTTCCGGCGGTAGATGCGAGGGCCCTTGGCTTGCTGCGGCATGCGTTCATGATCTCCGGGAGGTCGTTGGGGTCGATCTTCTTGCGTTTCCCGAAGACGATCAGCAGACCGAGATCCGCGGCAACCCTCTCGACCACAGCTTTCGGCGCGCCAAGCCTTTTGGCGGCTTCCGGGATGGTGATCGTGAGCGGATCGGCCATGTCGTTTGTCCTCGGGAGGTTGAACAATCGGAAGGGCACCGTGATGCCCTCGCGGCTGTTCAAGGTTCCCCGCCTATGTGGCGGGGTCCTGGTATTCGGCATCCAGCACTTCGTAGGGATGCATGCGGCGGCCAGTTATGGCGTTGATGCTGCCGCAGAGCCGGTTGAACAGGTCGCTGGCGTCAACGACGATCATCTTCCCGCCACCCGTATTTTGCAGCAGGTTTCCCAGCGTGTCGTAGCTTTCGCGGGGTTTCATCAGGTCTTCCGTGGTTCCGCGCGTGCCCGCGGCGAAGATCGTGATGCCGTGGCTGTGATGGAACGGGAGGGCAGGCAGGCGTTCCGGCAGGCCTGCGCCTCCACCGCCTGCATGCGCGAAGTCAGCCGCATACTTGAACGCGCTTTCCAGTTGGACACCGAGATTTGCCATCTCGTAGGCGAGCGCGAATTCCATCAGCGTGTAGTAGCTAAAGCGGACGTGCTTGCCTGCGGGCTTGTCGCCACTGGAATTGCGCGGCCCTTGCCCGACGACCAAGCCGCGGTTGATGTGCGTGCGCAAGGTCGAAGGGTTCTTGTCCAGGATCTCGCCGATCTGGGCGAGGGTGAAGTTGGTCTGCAGGGTCATGGCCACCTCTCTTTGGTTCACCTTAGACCAAAGAAGGGTGGCGCGCAACTCTTTGGTTCGCCTTGAGCCAAAGTTACACCTTCGCGTGGCTCCCCGCCATCTCCAGCGCCTCCCCCGCCAGAGCCCTGATCACGCCGAACTGCCGCCCCATAGCGTCGTGGAAGGTCTCCGGCGTCAGGAACCGGCCGGTATCGCTGGCCGCCAGCCCGACGACAGCCAGAGCGTCGATCTCGGCCAGCACGTCGGTGATGGTGCGTTCCTCGGTCATGCCATCGCCTCCGCCATGGCCGCTATCTCGCGCAGCACTGCATCAGCGGCCTCGAAGTCGGCAGCGCCGAAGCTCTCGCCGCCAATCGTAATGGCGTGGAGCTTGAGGATGACGTCCTCAACCGTCTTGCTCGGCACGGCGCAGATACGGTTTTCGATCAGCCCTCTTTCATCACAAACGCGATCGAACTCTTCTTCGGGCAGCCCTTCCGCCTCTGCGGAACTGATGAACGTCGAATGGGCCAGCCACTCGCGGTAGATCGCGGCAACGGGCGTCTCGGCCGTGTCAGGCAGAGCCACGGCAGGGAGCGCCGCCGCCGCACCTGCGTACGGCGCCATGGCCAGGAAGCGGCGACGGTTTATGGCAGGCAAAGCGGTATCGTTCGCGCGGGCGCGGTCTTCGGTCATAGCAATCTCCATCAGCTTGTGCTAAAAGCACTTGTGCAAATAACACAACAGGAGGGACTTGTGAAGCCTGCACAAGTGAGAATGGCTCGGGCAGCGCTGAATTGGTCTCTCGCCAAACTGGCGGAAGAGTCTGGCGTGCACAGGAACACCATCTCGAACTTCGAGACTGGAAAGTATGGTGGAAGCGATCAGGCAATTGCCGCCATCCGCGCCGCCCTGGAAGCTGCCGGGGTAGAGTTCATCCCGGAGAATGGCGGCGGGGCTGGGGTTAGGCTGAGGAAGGGATAACCTCGGAGGTTGCCCTCCTGAGTTACAGGCGGTCGCCCTCCCATTGGTCTGACCTCAGGTGGGTGCCCTCCCGAGGTTGCAACGGGGTAATGGCCGCCCTCACCCCGTTTCCCGGTTCAGCGTCGGACCCGTCAACCACAAGCAGATTGACGCATGACATATTCTCGTTTCTAGATGGTCGGCACCGATGGCTGTGCTCCAAAGGCGGCTTTCTCGGTCCCTAAGTAAACTGTGCCGTCACGCTCCGTAGTGGCGGCACATTTTTCAGTAGACTGCGGCACCTCTGGCTGCCTTAAGCCATTCGGCCACCTCGTCCTTCGACGCGCCGCTAACCTCGGCCTCAGGCAGAAATGCCAAATGGCTCCCATGATTTGCCGATATGGCCACGGGAGAACAGCGCGCGTTGATCTGCACCCAAACGCATGTGACCGCGCCATGTTCATCGGTTTCCGCAATGTACAGTCTCATGCTGGCCTCCGGGTCGATGGATGCGCCAAGATTTATCGACTTGAACCGCTCAATCAACCTTTTCGGGTGTGGTCCATGGGAGTCAGACGGCTTGGGTCCTTCGCCGCCTCATCCGGTGAGGGTATTTCGGCACCCCGTGCGTTCCAGTGTGCGTGGGCGCGCAAGTCACAGACTATTACTATAGGTTTACTGAATGGCCGGGCCACGTGAGCCCGGCCAGACCGTCACACGAACCGGATCCCGCGGTCGCCCGCTTCCTTGGTCAACGCCTCAAGGAGCGAGCCGAGCTGTTCGCCCATGAAGATGTCGGCGGGATTGATGCCGCGCAGGGATACGTCGATCGGGCCGCTCTGCTGACCGCCAGAGCCGCCCACAGATCCGCCGGACGAGAACCCGCCAGACGTGCCGCCAGCCGCGGAGCTGCCCAGGTTGGTGCTCTGGATCTGCGAGATCAGCGCACCCGTCTTGGCCAGAGATGCCGCAGCAAACGCCGCAGCGGCTGCCGGGCCTCCAGGCGTGCCCATGCCGTAGTCCCACGCCTTCACCGCCGCCTTGATGCCCGTAATCGTCGCTTCCGCGATCGCCGCCGCCTTGCCGAGCGCGAACGTCTTCTTGTTGCTGGTAGACATGAGCGACGCAAGGTCGCCGAACATGCTCTGGAAGCCGTCCAACGTCGCCATCTGCTGCGCCCGTGCGATGGCTTGCATCGCCTGAGAATGCGCTTCTGCAAGCTCTTCGCGCTTGGCGTTGGCTTCGGATTCCGAAAGGTTCCGCGCCTCGCTGTATTCCGCGAAGTCCTCAAGCTGCTGCTGGTAGCGCTCAAGCTCAAGCTCGCGCTCGCTGGCAAACATCTCTGTGAGATATTGCAGCCTGTTGTCTGCCGATGCGCCGCCGCCGGAGCCGCGCGAAGAGCCGCCACCCGAGCCGACCGTGCGGCCCGCATTGCCAGATGCCGGTAAGGCGCCTGCCCCAAAGACGGGCATTTCGGGCGCTGGCGGCGTGACGTAGCCGTTATCAACCGAGCCCGGCGCGCTGCCGTCTATGCCGTATAGGTCGTTAAGGGCTGAATTCTGCTCGTCGGTGTTTTCCGGCGCGCTGCTCATGCTAACGCCTGGAATGTTGTTCGCCACGTTGCCGCCGACAGCGCCGCCAGGATCGCGCGCGAACTTGATTGCCTCTCCGACCTTTGTGATGGCTTCGGCCGCCGCAGCGCCGAACCGGATCAGCCCTTCCAGTGCTGGGATGCCATAATCCACGACGAACTGCGCCAGAAGCTCAAGCTCATCCTCCAGGCCGATCATCGCGGTGACCATCTGGGAGCGGATCGTCCCCTCAAGCTCTTGGAACTTGACGTTGAGCGCCTGCGCCCCGGCGACGGTCTCGTTTGACATGATGCGCCCAGCAGCTTCTGCCTCGTTGCCGAGCCGCTGCAGTTCCGCGCCGCCGTTCCGCAGGATCGGGATTAGCGCCGTCGCGTCGTTCGCCAGCGCCTCCATGTAGAACGTGAATTCTGCTTGCGAGACGCCAGCTTTCTCCAGGCTGTCCACGTAGAGCTGCAGCGCCTGAGGCCCGGACAGGTTGCGGAACTGCTCGGCCGTCACGCCGACGCGCGGCGCGATCTGCTCGAAGAAATCCAGCATCGGCCCGCCTCCAGTGGCAAGGAAGTCGCCCACCTTGTCCTGCACGTCCTTGAGAATGTCGGACAGCTTGTCCTGCTCGATGCCGACGGTTCGCGTCGCCGCGGCCATCTTCTGCAGCTCGACCGGCGCCACGCCCGCCACGCTGGCAAGGTTCTGGATCTCGGCCCCCGTCGCCGCGGCCTGCTTGGCAAGCGCCAGCGTCCCGGCAGTGATCGTGCCGAGCGCGACCGTCACCTTGGCTGCCACGCTCGCGATATTCGCGCCCATGCGGACGGCTCGCTTGTCGAACGTGTCAAGCTCCCGCGCGCCCTGCTTCATTCCGCGCTGCAAGAGGCTGATGTCGGCCCCGACGCGGACGGCAATGTCAGATACTACCTTGGCCATGTGCTGCTGCCTCTCAGTTCACGAACTGCGCGAAAGGATCCGCGTCGTCGTCATCAGGCTTCTGCCAAACCTTGCTGCGATCCGTTGGGCTTGCGCCAAGCTTGCCGATTGCGGTGTTGGCTGCAGAAAGCATGGAGGCGGGCACCAGCTCGCCAGCTTTGGCCAGCATGCGGACTTGCCCGATAGCCACGGATGCCGCCTCAAGCGCCTGCCTGTCGGCCCTCACAAGCCACGGCAGGTTTTCCGAGCACTCGGCCCAGACCGCTTTCGCGTCGGGCGGAAGGTAGGCCGGTGGATCGCCCACGGGGTCTTCGCTGACGGCCGGTTCCGATCGGCCGCGGAAGCGCTCCGGGTGCGCCTTGTCGGCCCCCGTGAGGCGTGCCTTGCTGAGCGGTGTCTTGGGTCGTGGCATGGGCGCCTCGCTGTTGCTGGTGAGATGTGGCCGGGGCATGGTTGCCCACGCGCCCGGCCCTTTGAGCGCCCCCGGGTATCAACCGTGGCGCCCTGCACCGCGCGGCCTAATAGGGAAAAGCCGCCGTGCCTCTGGGGGTTATGGCTGCAGATGAAGCCGGGCACTCTCCCAGTAATCCCAGGCGCTGCGACCCTCATGCGGGGCCGGGCGCGCCCAAACCCTTAGCTGGCGGCGAACTTCATGAACTTCACCGCGTCGTAGTCGGCCGCCGCGCCGCCCACCCGGCGGTAGGCGTAGAAGATCACGTTCGGTTTCGAGCTGTAGGGGTCCCGAAGCATTTTCACGCCGGGCTGTTCCACGATCGTGTAGGCCTGCTCGTAGTCGCCGAAGGCGATGGACAGGGAATCGGACGCGATGTCCGGCATCTGCTCGTCGATGTAGACCGGGAAGCCGAGGATGGTCTCGGGCTGCCCCGCTGCCATGGATTGCTGCCAGAGTGGCTGCCCGTTCGCGTCCTTGAACTTGCGCACCGTGCCCGCGGTCTTCCGGTTCATCAGGAAGGCGGCACGGGGGCGATACGGCGCCCGCAGGGAGTGCACCAGATCCACCAGCGTATCGTAGGGGCTGGTGGCCGTGAACGCGCCATCTGCGCCGGAGGGGATGTACTGGATTTCGCCATGCGTCCGCGTGCTGTCGTCATCGGTGCTGGTCGTGTAGGACAGCAGGCCCTGGGGCTTGTTCACGCCATCGCCGGAAATGAAGGCGGCCCCTTCTGATACCGCGAACTTGTTCACGATCCGGCCGGAGACGAAGTTGCCGATGTCGTAGTCGCTGGTGTCCAGCAGCTTCTGGGTCACGATCTGGGACGTGTAGATCTCGGCCAGCGGGATTTCGAGAAGCCCGAAGGTCGATTCCGTCAGGCCGGGACGTGCCGCGGTCTCGGTGACCCAAGCAGCGCCGATTTCGCCGATGTCGTAGGGCTCCGCCCATTTGTCGCCCGTATTGAGCACCACGCGCCGCACCAGATTGGCGAAGGGCGAGACTTCCCGGACCTTCACCCGGATGGCGTTGGCGAACTGGGTCAGGACGGTATAGCCGCCATCGGAGGGCGTCCCGACCGAAAGCGCCTTTACCCCGACCTCGCTGCCGGAGCGCACGAAGTCGCCGATCGCAGCCCGTTCGTTCCGGGAGCCAAGGTCATCCGAAAAGTTGGATTTGCCGCCGTTAATGCCAAACGCGGCCGCCTTCACGGCCGCCTGATCCAGCTCGGCTTGCAGATCGTTGACCTGGGCGCGCAGTTTCTCGTTCTTCGCTTCGCTTGATGCCTTGAAGTCGCTCCAGTCCCTCTGGAGACCGGCGAGGACTTCGGTGATCTCCCGCCGTGCATCTGCCCGCACGGCCATGATGCCGCGCTTGGGTGCCGTGTTCTCTTGAGCTGCGCTCATGTTCAGCCTCTCAGGTTTTCGCGGATCTCTGCTGCCGCGTGCTTCAACACTTGCAGGGCGTCCTGCAGTTCGAGGTCGCAGCGCATCAGTTGCGCCACGTCGTCTTGCGCGCTGTCTTCGGAGAGGAACCCATTGGCCGCGATGCGCTTTGCTTCGGACCTGGAGAAACCGCCATCTTCGCGGAGAAAGCGCTCGAACTCGCGCAAGCTGCTGATGGCGCGCGTCGGGCGTTGTCTGCCGTGGTCGAGATGTTCATGGGGCAAATCAGCCTCGGGACGGGTTTCAGGTTCTTTCCGGTCGCTTTCCTGCATCCCGCAGAATTGCTCGCGCGTAGAAACTTCGTCCCGAAGCTCTGACCCTTTGAATCTAGCAGCATTTTTCATGTCCGCATAGCCCTCATTCGCCGGATTTCTTGTTCCCGCGGATCGCCGCGATGGTCTCGCGGGCAAGCCTGGCCTGCGCCTCTGTGACGGCCGCCAGGGCCTCCAGATCTGGCACTGGATCGGTGCCGTTGCGCCGCGCGTCGTTCAGAATGTGGTCCACCGCTTTCGCGGCCAGTTCCTCGATGATGATGTTGTCAGGGGTCTGCATGGCGTGCCTCGTGTCGGTATGCTGTTGCATGCGGAAATGTTGGAAACGGAGATGCGCGTGAGTGGCTGACCCGCCGCGGTCCCTGACAAAAACACTCAGACTTTTTACCACCCCCTCCCGTCGCGTGACCCTGTCCCGTGCTGCCGTCATTCGACTGCTCCGAAGATGCTGGCGACGATCTCGCACTCGCTGTCTGCCGAGAGCTGACGGGCCAGTGCCGCCGCCTCGCTGTAGTCATCGCCGGTCCAGACGTTGAAGGCGCCGCCCTCGCCGTCGATGAGGTCCACCACGAAGACACGCTGCCGGGTGCTCTTCTCCAGGCCGGACCACAGTCGGATCTTGCTCACGGTGGCCTCGGTGTTCTGCTCTTGGGTCATTTCCAGCCCTCCGTTTGCATCACCTCTGCGCGCAACAGGTGAAGCAGCATCACCACCACCCCCACCCCTTTAGGGGGGGTGGTGGTGCAGCACCTGTTTTGAAGGGGTTTTGCATCACCCTGCATCACCATGGTTTTCGGGGTGGTGATGCACTTCATTCGGTCGCCCATTCGCCCACCTCCAGGCACGGCCGTTCGATGCGGTTCGCGTCAGGGCGCTTCACCTTCTTGAGCGCGCCAGACCGGAGCCAAGCCTCGATCATCTTCTTGATGCGCTTCTTGTCGGCGACCGGGTTCAGGCCCAGAACCTCGGCCACCGTGCAGCCCGCCCAGTCATCGCCGGACTGGTCCGAGTAGCGCATGCCCTTGCCGTCGAGCGCGCGCTGTACTGCCAGCAGATCGTCGGGCTTCATGCCGTCGAAGGTGTCGGGCCAGTGCCAGACCTCGGCCACGCCCACGCTGTCGCCGTTGGCCAGATGCACCGAGGCCATACGCCGCCAGAGACGGGCGCCCACGGGGGCGAGGTTGGCCTTGTCCCGGTCCACCGCGAAGTAGGTCGCGGGGTCGTCCTGCACGCCTGCCTCGGCCTTCATGGCGTCGGGCATCTTGTTCAGCACCCGGCCGGAGCGGGCCGCGCCGAGAAGCGCAGAGGCCCCGCGGGCGCCTTCCGTGGTCGCCTCCTCGCCGTTGGTCTTGCGGGTGTGGTGCACCAGCTCGATCGCGCAGTTGCAGCGGTCGGCCAGCCGCGCCCATTCCTTCGCCACGAGGTCGATGGCGCCGTTGTCGTTCTCGTTCGCCTGGTGCGACGACACGAAGGGGTCGACCACCAGAACGTCGATGCCCCGCGCCTCGATGACATGGGCCAGGGCGTCGATCTCCGGCTTGTTGATGACCACGCCCTCGCGGGTCTGGACGGCGGTGCAGAGCCCGCGCTCGCGGCCGGAGTCCACGAACAGCCGCCCGGCGATTTCATCCGGGGCAATCCGGTAGTGCTGCATCGCGCCGACAATGCGGCGGTCCAGCTCGTCGCGCGGGTCTTCCAGGTTGAAGATCCAGACCTTGAGGTTGCGCTCGGTCCATTCGCCCAACAGCTCGCGGCCGGAGGCCATAGCCAGCCCCTCGCAGATCGTCAGGGAGGACTTGCCCACGCCGCCGGGGGCAACTGTCACGGAGACCTGCTTGCGGATCAGGTGGCGGCCGTAGAGCCACGGGCGCGGCGGGATGGCGGAGGGGTCGCGCCAGACGAAGGGCGTCGGGTCCAGATCCACCTTGAGCCGATCTGCAGCCGCCTGCTGCTTCCGCTCTTGCTCCTGCCGGGCGTACATCTCCGGCGTGCCACCTTCGAGCGCTGCCAGCGTGCGGTGAGTTTCGGTGATCTGGAGCTTGCCCGGCGGCCGGTAGCTGGCGCCTTGCTGGCGCTTGGCCTCTTCCTCGATACCGCGCATGAAGTCATCAGGCATCACGGTTCACCTCCGCCGGGAAGGCCACCACGTTTGCCCCGTCCGCACGCTCCAGCGCGTCCGCCTGTTCGTCGTACCACTTGCCCATGTCCCGGAGGGAAGCGGCAATCGCTGCCTTGGCGCCCGGACAGGCCTCCAAGCGCTGCACCAGGAAGTAGAGCTGCGCTTCAGGATGTTCCTCGCCGCTTTCCATGACCATCGCGACGACTTTCTGCCAATCCTGAACAGTCATGCCCGCACCTCCGCGAAGGACGCGAGGCCCTGCTGCCGGCGGTATTCGATGGCTGCCTCGGTGATGCGCGGATCCACCGGCTCGGGCGCCGGGTTGAGGCTGTCGAGCACGAGGTCGAGCACATCGTCGGGAAGGCTGCGCAGGACTGCCCGGGCGAGCATGGCCCGCTCCCGGATCGTCAGGCGCAGCGAGAGGATGGCGGAGAAGTCGGACCAAGCGTCGAACGATTCGCCGACCGTGAGTGCATAGCCGATGGCGCGTGCGACAGCCTTGTGGGCCTTGCTGGCGTACTTGGTCATTGCCGCGCGGCGGTGCTTCGGGGTATCCTTGCCGTGAAGCAAGGCAGCTTCGCACGCAACTTCCGCCCCGTTCGCAGTTACCGCTGCGGCGGGGTTTTTCTTTTGCGGAAAGGCCGATTTGGCCGCAACTTGTGCGGCCTCACAGCTTCCGGGATTTGGGGGGTCTTTGATTTCAGGGCTAAGGCCCTGATTTAACTTGGTCGGAGTGAGAGGATTCGAACCTCCGACCCCTGCCTCCCGAAGACAGTGCTCTACCAGGCTGAGCTACACTCCGATCAAGTAGCGGCGATCTACAGCCCCGCGCCGGGGAGCGCAAGGGCCGATTTCAACTATTCTGCCGGAACCCGCGATCTTTTCATCAGACGGGCGATGCTGCCCAGCCGTGGCAGCGTTCCCTGGGCATAGCGGCCCCGCGTGGACAGGACCGGCGCGCCGGATCCGGGCTTCGCATCCTCGCGCAGGACGATGAAAATGCCGCTCGCGATGATGATCGCGGCGCCCAGCACCGTGTTCCAGCTGAGGCTCTCGCTGAAGAACAGGAAGCCGTAGACCGCCGCCCAAATGATCTGGGAATACTGCATCGGCGCGACGATCACCGCCGAGGCCGTGCGGTAGGCCAGGATCTGCAGCAAGGTCGCCGACAGGCCCAGCACCGCCATCATGAAGAAGCCGCCGATATGCTCCACCTGCACCGGCACGTAGACGAAGGGCAGCGCCGCACCCATGACCAGGAAATTGGCCACCATCGGATAGAGCATCAGCACCGCGTTGCGCTCGTCCCGGCCGACCTTGCGCACGATCACCGCGGCGAAGGAGCCCGAGCAGGCGCCGACCAGCGCCGCGGCATGGCCCATGGTCAGTTCGGTGGAGCCGGGCCGCAGCACCACCATTACGCCCAGCAGCCCCGCGACCACCGCCGCGCCGCGCTGCCAGCCGACCTTCTCGCCCAGCAACGGAATCGCCAGCATGGTGATCAGCAGGGGCGTGGCGAAGAGAATCGCGTAGGTCTGCGCCATCGGCAGCACCGAGAAGGCGTAGAACACGCAGACCGAGGTCGTCACCTGCGCGACGGTGCGCAGCCCGGTCCAGAGCGGATAGCGCGGGATCAGGTTGCCGTCTGTGCGGTCGCGCATCAGCATGATCGTCACCACCGGGAAGCCGAAGAGCACCGAGAAGAACACGATCTGGAAGGGCGCGAAGTCCGCCCCCAGGAATTTCACGACGACGTCATGCGTCGAGAAGATGGCAAATGCGGCGAGCGAGGACAGCGCGCCCTGCATCGTCGGGGACTTGGCAAACGACATGGCACCTCTTGCGGGGTTTCGCGGCCGGATTTGTTATGAATTTCGCAGGTGCAGAAAAAGTTCCGCCCCCGGGACCGTGGCACCGGTTCCGGGGGCAGTAAAGCCGTCAGTTCAAATTTTTCGCCCTAGGGCTCAGAGGCTCTCGTCCAGCGCTGCCAGGATCGCGTCGCCCATGCCGGCGGTGGAGACCGGCGTGACGCCCTCCTCGCCCAGCAGATCGGCGGTGCGGACGCCCTTTTCCAGAACGGCGTTGATCGCAGCTTCCAGCCGGTCCGCCTCGGCGCCCTGGTCGAAGCTGTAGCGCAGCGCCATGGCAAAGCTCAGGATGCAGGCGATCGGGTTGGCCTTGCCCTGGCCCGCGATGTCCGGCGCGGAACCGTGCACCGGTTCATACATCGCCTTCGGACGGCCATTCTCCATCGGCGCGCCGAGGCTGGCGGAGGGCAGCATGCCGAGCGACCCGGTCAGCATCGCCGCGGCGTCCGACAGAAGGTCGCCGAACAGGTTGTCGGTGACGATCACGTCGAACTGCTTCGGCCAGCGGCAGAGCTGCATCGCGCCGGCATCGGCATACATGTGGCTCAGCTCGACTTCCGGGTAGTCCTCGCCCACCTTGGTGACGACTTCGCGCCACAGGATGCCCGATTCCATCACGTTGGCCTTTTCCATCGAGCAGAGCTTCCTGCCCCGCTTCATGGCCAGCTCGAAAGCGTTGCGCGCGACCCGGTCGATTTCCGACTCGGTGTAGCGCTGGGTGTTGATGCCCACGCGCTCGTTGCCCTCGGTGAAGATGCCGCGCGGCTCGCCGAAATAGATGCCCGAGGTCAGCTCGCGCACGATCATGATGTCGAGGCCGGCGACCACGTCCTTCTTCAGCGACGAGAAGTCGGCCAGCGCGTCGAAGCACTGGGCCGGGCGCAGGTTGGCGAACAGGTCCATTTCCTTGCGCAGGCGCAGCAGGCCGCGCTCGGGCTTCACCGAGAAGTCGAGCACGTCGTATTTCGGGCCGCCCACGGCGCCCAGCAGGACCGCGTCGACTTCCTGGGCCTTGGCCATCGTGTCGTCATGCAGCGGCGTGCCATGGACATCATAGGCGGCGCCGCCGACGAGATCCTCGGAGACGTCGAATTTCAGGCCACGCTTGTCGCCGTACCAGTCGATGACGCGGCGGACCTCTGCCATCACTTCGGGGCCGATGCCGTCGCCGGGCAGGATCAACAGGGAAGGCGTGGTCATGGGAGTCTCCTCTCGAAACAGTCGCCGTGGGCCGTAGCGCCCCCCTGCGGAAGGGTCAAGGCGGCGGGAAGGCCAGATCGACCCAGACCAGCTTGTGCCGGCTGCCCGGTTCGCCCGGCGGCGTGCCCGCCAGCCCTGCCCCCAGCACCTTCAGCGCAGCACCCGGCAGCACGTAATCCACCCGCATCCGGCCCGGCCCGTCCGGCCAGTCGGCCGTCTCCGTGCCCTCGGCATCGCGGGGCTGCGGGTCCTGCAGCCGCGGATCGGCCAGCAGCGCGCGCATCGTGCCGTGCCGCCCGTCTCCCTTGCCGGGATCGATATTTGCCGTGCCCAGAAGCACCGTCAGCGGTCCCGGCGGCGGCCCGAAGGCGCCGCCGAGATGCAGCTGCCAGAAACGCAACTCGTCCGCGGCGCGCAGACCGTTGCGGTCCTCCGGCCCGTCGAAGACCGGCGGGCTGGCATGGAAGGCCAGCAGGTGCAGCACCCGCCCGCCGATCCCGACCGGCAGGTCCCAATGCCCGGTGGTGGAAAGCCGCAGCGCCTCCAGCACCTCCGGTTCCCAGAACGGATCGTCCCCGGCCATGGGCAGGCGCGCCTCCGGCAGGTCGCGCCAGAGGAAACCCGTGAAATCCCTCACCTCCGGACCCACCGGATGCCGCGAGAGCACCGCCATGCCGTTCTGCCCGGCGAATTCGCCGTAGCTCTGCGCATCCTCAGGCTCGCCGAGCCGCCCGTTCAGGTTCAGGTCGAGCCCGGTCGCGCGCCCGGTGTTCGGCCGGAGCGCGAAGAGGTGCGGGTAGCGCGCTGCACCGAGAAGGTCGTTGAAGGCAGACAGCGCCATCAGCCCCAGATCGTAGTCGAAGCGCGTCAGCAGCAGGATGTCGGGCGACACGTCCGCCACCACCGCGGCCACTGCCTGCGCCTGCGGATCGCCGCGCAGGATGTCGCGCAGCAGCAGCCCCGGCCCGTCACGGTCGAGTTCCACGTTGTAGACCGCCACCCGGAGCGGATCGGCCGCGGCCGAAACCGCCCAGAGCCAAAGGAAAAGAGCCCGCAGCATCATGGCTGCAGGCTCTGCAAACTTGGTTAACGAAGTCTTGCCGGGAACCGGCGGGACCTTGTCAGACCCAGGGGCGCTCCGCCCCGGCCTTGGCCTCGAACGCGTCGATCGAGGCAGCCTTTTCCAGCGTCAGGCCGATATCGTCGAGACCGTTCAGCAGGCAGTGCTTGCGGTGCGGGTCGACCTCGAAGGAGACCGAGCCGCCGTCCGGGCCGGTGATGACCTGGTTTTCGAGGTCCACGGTGACGACCGCGTTGGCGCCGCGCTTGGCGTCGTCCATCAGCTTGTCGACGTCTTCCTGCGGCAGCACGATCGGCAGGATGCCGTTCTTGAAGCAGTTGTTGTAGAAGATGTCGGCGAAGCTCGTGGAGATCACGACGCGGATGCCGAAATCCAGCAGCGCCCAGGGGGCATGCTCGCGCGAGGATCCGCAGCCGAAGTTGCCGCCGGCGACGATGATCTTGGACTCGCGGTAGGCCGGCTGGTTCAGCACGAATTCCGGGATTTCCTTGCCCTCGGAATCATAGCGCATCTCGTCGAACAGGTTCACGCCCAGGCCCGAGCGCTTGATCGTCTTCAGGAACTGCTTGGGGATGATCATGTCGGTGTCGATGTTCATCAGCGGCATGGGAGCCGCCACACCGGTGACCTTGGTGAATTTTTCCATCGTCGCCTCCTTGCGGCCGGCGCACTGCGCCCGGCCCTGCCGTTCCATGAATGCTGGAGGTCCGCTTAGCCGAGCCTGCCCCGGAGGACAAGCCGGCCCGCGCCTCACCGCGGCACGGCGAAGGCGAGAGACGCCCAGAGCGTCTGCCAGGCCGGTCCCTCCGCGCCGCCGTCGCCGGGCAGTTCCTCCAGCACCACGGCATCGGCCAGGTAGGCATAGCCCGGCTTCACCGGCAGCTCCGCCCTGCCCCCGGCATCGGTCCGGTGCAGCGTCACCGCCACCGTCCCGTCGGGCGCGCGCTCGAACAGCTCCACCTGCGCATCCGCCCGCGGCGCGCCTTCCAGCAGCACCTCCACCGGCAGGCTGTCCCGGGCCCCGAGATAGGGATTTTCCAGCGCGACTATCTCGGTGCGCAGCCCGGCCGCGCGGTCCTGCCCCGCCCCGTCCCCGACCGCGACAAGCGCCTTGGCATAGCGGACATAGCGTTCGCGCACGCCCTCCTCCGGCAGGCCGCGCGCGGCGTTGCGCGCCTCGGCCCAGGGAAAATCCTTGTGGCGCAGGAAGCGTTTCCAGATTTCGGCATCCTTGTAGGTCAGCTCCACCGGCCGGGTTTCCAGCACCAGGACCGACAGCCCCTCGGGCAATTCCACCGACAGCGGGTCGTCACCCATCCGCCCCGTCACCGGCTGCGCGCCCTGCGGGGTCAGTGCCTCGTAGCGGACAAGCGCCCCCGGCAGGTGCGGACGGGACGGAGCCTTGAACTTTTCTCCGATCCGGGTCGTGACTTGCAGCGTATCCCCGGCACCGAGCTGGTAGCGCTCGGGCGATATCCAGAACTCATGACCGAAGGCCCGGGAGGCCAGCATAATGTACAGGACGAGTGAAACAGGCAGTCGCATGGGCATCTCCAGGCTCTATGCCCTAGTTCTGGGGCTGCTCGGCGTGCTGTCAATTGCGGCGGCCGCCGCAGCGCACGAAGTGCGCCCGGCCGTCGCGGATGCCGAGATCGGCCCCGGCAAGGTCCTGGTCCAGTACCGCATCGTGCTGGAGCCGATTCTCGCCGGAATCGACCTGACCGGGCTAGGCGACACCAATGACAGCCCGCTTTCGGGACTGAACGACCAGCTCCGCAGCCTTCCCGCAGCCGAGCTCGAGACGCGGTTCCGCGCCGCCTGGCCGCAGCTGTCCCGCGATTTCCGGATCGAGAGCGGCGGCGAGAGCCTCCCGCCCGAAATCGTCAGCCTGTCGGTGCCCGAAGGCGGCGACGGCGCCCTGCCGCGCGACAGCACGCTGATCCTCTCGGCCGCGCTGCCGCCCGGCAGCGCGCCGGTGCAGATCGGCTGGGCATCGCGCTTCGGCCCGCTGGTCCTGCGCCAGGACGGCGAGGGAGACGACCTCTATTCCGCCTATCTGACGGGCGGCCAGATGAGCGACCCGCTGCCGCGCGAGGGCGTGGCGAGCGAAAGCGCGCTCTCGGTCTTCGGCCGCTTCGTCGTGCTCGGCGTGGAGCATATCGTGCCGAAGGGGCTCGACCACATCCTGTTCGTGCTCGGCCTGTTCTTCTTCTCGCTGAGGATGAAGCCGCTGCTGCTTCAGATTTCGGCCTTCACCGCCGCCCATACCGTGACGCTGGCCCTGGCGAGCCTCGGCATCGTCACCGTGCCCGCCGCCATCGTCGAGCCGCTGATCGCCGCCTCGATCACCTTCGTCGCGCTGGAAAACATCCGCGGCGGCCGGATCGGCTGGTTCCGCATCGCCGTCGTGTTCTGCTTCGGGCTGCTGCACGGGCTGGGTTTCGCCAGCGTGCTCGGCGAACTGCAGCTGCCCAACGCGCAGTTCGTGACCGGGCTGATCGCCTTCAACATCGGGGTGGAGATCGGGCAGCTGACCGTGATCACGCTGGCCTGGGCGCTGATCGCGCGGCCTTTCGGCGACCGGCCCTGGTACCGCAGCCGGATCGCGGTTCCGGCTTCGGCGCTGATCGCGGCCGTCGGGGCCTGGTGGGTGGTGGAGCGGACGCTGCTGTGACAGCGTCCCCCGTCCTCAATGCTTCTTGAAGCGCTCGAGCAGCTCGGGATGGCGGCGCAGGAAGAAGGCCAGGACCATCAGGCTGATGCCGTTGAAAAGCAGCTCGATGCCGAGGAAGATCCCGAGGATCTGGACCGAGAGCGTCTCGAAATCGGCGAAGATCAGCGCCGCCAGCAGGATCGAGACTGCGCCCGACACCAGCATCGCCCAGAAATACTGGGTCTTGCGCATCTGCCAGGCCAGGAACATCCGCAGGATCCCGCCGGAGGCGATCAGGATGGTGACGAGCAGCGCCAGCGAAATCGCGCCTTCCAGCGGGTTGCTCCAGAACGAGATGCCGAGAAACAGCATCAGCGCCCCGAGGACCACGTTCCAGATCTTGTTGCCCAGCCTCTGGTCCGTGATGCCGGCAACGATCTGGAAGACGCCCGCAGCGCTCAGAAGGATCGCGGTCAGGATCGTGACCGAGACCGAGGCCAGCACGGTATTGCTCAATGCAAGAATGCCGAAGGCTGCGGAAATCGCGCCCACCAGCAGCCATTTCAACCAGGTCTTCATAACCGATCCTGCTCCGTTCCGTTGCGGCTCGGAAAAGTGTTAACGCAGTTGCAGCGGCTTGGATAGGCGGGCAATCGCCCCGCCCCGGAGCGGATTTTTCCGGATGCCGGGACGGGATCCGTCGAATGCAAGCGTGTTTCTCAGGAAAAAATAAAGCCTGTCCGCCTACGAAGATCCGGACCCGGAGAAAAGGCGAGTCGGATGCACATCAAAAAACGCCTGCAGAAACATAGCCTTCGCGCGATCTTCCTGGCCGCCGTCGGCCTGCCGCTTGCCGTCGCGATGTTGCTTGCCGCGGTGATCGTCTTCGCCGAGGCCAGGGAGGTGCGCGAGACCGGGCAAATGTCCAGCCTGATGCGGCTCGTCGACGCGACCGGCGATCTCGTGCACGAGCAGCAGAAGGAGCGCGGCGCCACCAGCATCTTCCTCAGCAGCGGCGGCCGGGAGTTCGGCCCGGAACTGGCCAAGCAGCGCGGCGCGACGGACGGCGCCGCCGCGGATCTCGCCGCGCTGCTTGCCGATCTCGACCTGGCGGCGATGGACGGGCCGCTCGGCGCGGCGATGGCGGAGATCGCAGGCGAGATCGCGAAGCGGCCGCAGATTCGCAGGCGGGTCGATGCGCTGGACATCCCGGCAGCCGAGGCCATCGGCTACTACACCAAGGTCAACGGCGCCCTGCTCGACCAGATCCGCAGGATCGGCGGGATCAGCACGGATGCCGGGGTCACCGCCGCGGTGGGCAGCTTCGTCGCCTTCCTCGCCGCCAAGGAACGCGCCGGGATCGAGCGCGCCGTCGCTTCGGGCGGCTTCGCGGCAGGCAGCTTCGACATCCCGCGGCTCCTGACCCTGCAGCGGCTGATCGCCCAGCAGGACATGGGCTTCGACTTCTTCCTGACCAATGCCGCCCCGTCCCACCGCGAGGCCTACGAGGCGATGCGCGCGCTTCCCGGAACGCAGGAGGTCTGGCGCCTGCGCGAGATCGCCTTCGGCTATCCCGGGACCGGCGATCTCCAGGGCGTCGCCGGCAAGGATTTCTTCGACGCTTCGACCGCGCGGATCAACGCCATGAAGGCGATGGAGGAACAGATTTCCGGCGACATCGCCGCCATGGTGGACGGAATGCGCCGCACGAGCCTGGCCGTGCTGGCATCCGCGATCGGCCTGATGGCCGTGCTCCTGGCAGGGATGGGGCTGATGCTGCGCACGGCGCTGTCCTGCCTGCTCGACACGATGGCGGGCATCGCCGGCGCCGCGCAGCGCATGTCGGACGGGGACCTGCAGGCCCGACTGCCGGACAGCGCGCCGCCGGAACTGGCGGCGATCAGCAGCGCGCTCGCGCATTTCCGCGACAGCATCGTCGCGGGCCGCGCCGAGATCGCACGGCAATCCAAGGCCAAGGAAGAGGCCGAAACGCAGGCGGCAAAGCAGCGCGAGGCCAGCCACCGGGCCGAGGCGGAACGGCTGGAGCGGGAGGCCGCCCAGGCCGCGGAGCTCCGCGACCGGGACCGGAGGAATGCCGAGGAAATCGCCCTGGTGGTCAATGCCTGCGCCGCCGGGGATTTCTCGCGCCGCCTCGGCCTCGACGGCAAGGACGGCGCGATCGCCGAGATCTGCGGCGGGGTGAACCGGATCGGCGAGGTGGCCGATCGCGGCCTCGCCGAGATCCGCGCCGCGCTGGAACGGCTGGCCGACGGCGACCTCGGCCACCGGATGGACGGCTCGCTGGCCGGCGTCTTCGCCGAGATCGCCGAAGTGATGGACCGCACCAGCAGCAATCTGGGCCGCACCCTGTCGCGGGTCTCGGCCTCGGCCGTGACGGTGAACGGCTCGGCGGCGGAGCTGTCGAGCGCGACGGACGACCTCGCGCGCCGCTCCGAGCGCAATGCCGCCATGCTGGAGCAAACCGCCGCCTCGCTGGAGCAGATGTCGGGATCGGTCGGCTCCGCGGCCGGCGCCGCCGTTTCGGCCAAGCGGTCGGTCGACGAGATGTCCGCCCGCGCCGAACAGGGCAACGAGATCGTCCAGAACACGATCCTTCAGATGGAGGAGATCTCCGCCGCTTCCGCCGGGATCGAGAAGGTGCTGGGCGTGATCGACGACATCGCATTCCAGACCAACCTTCTGGCGCTGAATGCCGGGGTGGAGGCCGCCCGCGCGGGCGAGGCGGGACGAGGCTTCGCCGTCGTCGCCTCGGAGGTCCGCGCGCTGGCCCAGCGGTCCTCGGATTCGGCGCGGGAGATCGCCGAGATGATCGCGCATTCGTCGCAGAGCGTGAAGCGCGGCGTCGAGATGGCCGCGAATTCCGGCGATGCGCTGCGCCATATCGTGACCGACATCCGCGGGGTCTCCGGCGCCATCGACCAGATCGCGGCGACGTTCGAGGAAACCAAGCTGGGAATCGCTGAGATCAGCCAGGCCACAACCCAGCTCGACCGGACCACCCAGCAGAACGCCGCGATGTTCGAGGAGACCAACGCCGCCATCCAGACGCTGGAGGCCGAGGCGAAGACCCTGTCGCGGGAAATGGCCGCCTTCCGTGTCGGGGAAGCCGACGCCGGGGAACGGCCCGGCGAGGAGCCCCGGGCAAGAGTCGCTTGATCGCCCCCGCCGGAACGCAAACGGCCCCCGCAATGCGGAGGCCGCCGGAAGATGCCGCTTCGCCCCGAGGGGCGGCCGGATCACATCAGCTCGCGCACGTCGGTCAGGTGGCCGGTCACGGCCGCCGCCGCGGCCATGGCCGGGCTCATCAGATGGGTGCGGCCGCCGCGGCCCTGGCGGCCCTCGAAATTGCGGTTCGAGGTCGCCGCGCAACGTTCGCCCGGGCTCAGCTGGTCGGGGTTCATCGCCAGGCACATGGAGCAGCCGGCCAGGCGCCATTCGAAGCCCGCATCGCGGAAGATGTCGGCCAGGCCTTCCTCTTCCGCCTGCGCGCGCACCAGGCCCGAGCCCGGCACGACCATGGCACGCATGCCGTCCTTGACCTTCTTGCCCTTCACGATCGCGGCCGCGGCGCGCAGATCCTCGATCCGGCCGTTGGTGCAGGAGCCGATGAAGACCGTGTCGATCTTGATGTCCTCGAGCTTCATGCCCGGGGTCAGGCCCATGTAGTCGAGCGAGCGCTTGGCCGCGTCGACCTTGCCTCCGGTGAAGTCCTCGGGGGACGGAACCAGGGCGGTGATCGGCAGCACGTCCTCGGGCGAGGTGCCCCAGGTGACGACCGGCGCGATGTCCTCGCCCGCGATGGTCACGACTTTGTCCCAATGCGCGTCGTCATCGGAGAACAGCGTCTTCCACCAGGCGACGGCCTTGTCCCAGTCCTCGGCCTTCGGCGCGTGCGGGCGGCCCTTCACGTATTCGAAGGTCTTCTCGTCCGGCGCGATCAGACCGGCGCGGGCGCCGCCCTCGATCGCCATGTTGCAGACCGTCATGCGGCCTTCCATGGAGAGGTCGCGGATCGCCTCGCCGCAATATTCGATCACGTAGCCGGTGCCGCCAGCGGTGCCGGTCTTGCCGATCACCGACAGCGTGATGTCCTTGGCGGTAACGCCCGGGCGCAGCTTGCCGGTGATCTCCACCTTCATGTTCTTCGACTTCTTCTGGATCAGCGTCTGGGTGGCCAGGACGTGCTCCACCTCGGAGGTGCCGATGCCATGCGCCAGCGCGCCGAAGGCGCCGTGGGTCGCGGTGTGGCTGTCGCCGCAGACCACGGTCATGCCCGGCAGGGTCCAGCCCTGTTCCGGGCCGACGATGTGGACGATGCCCTGGCGGATGTCGGAGACCGGATAGTAGTTGATCCCGAAATCCTTGGCGTTCCTGTCCAGCGCCTCGACCTGGATGCGGCTTTCCTCGTTGGTGATGCCGTTCACCCGGTCCTCGGTGGTGGGGACGTTGTGGTCCGGCACGGCAATGGTCTTGCCCGGCGCGCGCACCTGGCGGCCCGCCATGCGCAGGCCTTCGAAGGCCTGCGGGCTGGTCACTTCGTGGACCAGGTGGCGGTCGATGTAGAGCAGGCTGGTGCCGTCCTCGGCCTCGTGGGCCAGGTGGGCATCCCAGATCTTGTCGTAGAGGGTCTTCGGCGTGGCGGTCATCGGGAACGTCTCCGAGCAGGTCGTCAATTGGCTAGGGTCACGGGCTTGGATCGGGGCGCAGAGGCCCCGTCATAGCCCGGCAAGTACCGTGCAGCGCTGGCCGAAGAAGCGCCACGGCAGGCGCCGCCGGTCCGCGATATCCGTGATCGGTGTCATGCCGCATCCTCTAGCCGGCGCGCCCCGGCGCTGCAAGAGAGCGCGGCAGCCCGCGCGCAGGGCGCCAATCTCGTGCCGTTGCGCTGCGCCGCGTTTACAGAACCCGCCGGGCCGGATAAGTCGGCAGAATGACCAGTTCCCATCTCCGCCGCGTCTTCGCCGGACTCGCCCTGCTCTGCACGCTCACGGCCTGCGCGCCGAAGCCTTGGGACGATCCGATCCAGGTCACCCAGCTCGTGCGGCTGGACCCGAAGGATTTTCGCGTCCGCACCAGCATTCCCGCGGGTCTCGGCGAGACCGGGGAGGCCTATTTCCGCTGGGCGATCGTCACCCATACCTCGGAGACAGAGACGGTCGAGGACATGGAGTTGGTCCGCGAAGGCGAGCCGATGCCCAAGGCCGACGGCACGACCGAGGTCACCTACCGGCTGGTTCCGTCGCAGTACAAGGCGTTCCAGACCCAGCAGATCCGCCAGCGCGCGCAGCTGCTCGCGGGCTACTACTATCTCGGCGTCGCGGTCATTCCCGACCTCTGCCGGATGGCCGGCACCGACTCGAAGCGCGACTACGTGATCTCGGTGCTGTTCGACGGCAAGACCGGCGAGACCATCACCACCTTCCGCATCGACACGCCCGCCTCGTCGATCCAGCCGCAGGTCGGGTTCTGTGTCTGAGCGCCGCCGGGGCGCGTTCGCGCTTCTCGGCGCGGCGCTGCTGGCGGGGGCCTGCGCCGCCCCCTCTGCACAGGACGAGGCGCTGGCCCAGCTGTTCTGGACCTCGCCGCGCAACCTGGAGGCCGAGACCCGGCTGCCCGCCGGGCTTGGAACGTCCGGGCCGATCCAGCTGGTCATGGTGCTGAGGGAAAGCCAGGGCAGCGCCGCGCGCAGCGAGAGCTTCACCCTCGCCCCGGTCAGCGGCGGAACCGGCGCCCACCGGCTGAAGAGCGGCGACTACCGGCGCTTCGCCCAGTTCCAGAACCGGGTGGTGGCCAGCATCGGCTCGCAGGCCCAGGTCAAGGTCGAGCTCAAGGTCCCGTATTGCCGCAAGCCGGGCGAATCCCCCGGCAGCAGCGCGCCCGTGGTCGAGCTCTCGGACCTGCGCGACGGCACCGTGCTGATGTCCAGCCCGGCCCCTGTCTCGGCCAGGGCGATGCATGCCAAGCTCCCGGCCTGCAACTGATTCGCCGGATTCCGTGCGCTCCGGGCCACGATTCCGCGATGCAGCGCCGATCCATTGAGGCTTTCCGGTTTTTTTGCTATCCTGAATGGGTCATGAGCGTCGTATTTCCGCAGACGCGTTTCGAAGGAGGACAATGTCCTGTCTCTTAGCTCTGAGGTGGCGGCAATGACCGCCGCATCTGCAACGCCCCTGCCCGGGGCATCCGAGGACCCGTCCGGCGACAGTATGCTGGAAAATATCCTCGACTCCCTGAACTCCGACAAGGCCGAGGACGTGGTGACGATCGATCTCCGCGGACGTTCCGAAATGGCCGATCACATGGTGATCGCGTCCGGACGCTCCTCCCGCCAGGTCGCGGCGCTGGCCGAGAAGCTGGCCGAGCGGGTCAAGGCCTTCTCGGGTTCCAGCTGCAAGATCGAGGGCAAGGACCACGGCGATTGGGTGCTGATCGATGCGGGCGACGTGATCGTCCATATCTTCCGCCCCGAAGTGCGCGAGTTCTACCAGCTCGAGAAGATGTGGATGCCCGCGGGGTCCGTCCGGGCCTGATCCATGCGCATCCAAATCTGCGCCGTCGGCCGCCTCAGGGGCGGACCGGAAGCGGCGCTGATCGACGACTATCTCACCCGGTTCGCAAGGACCGGGCGCGCCTTATCGCTCGGCCCCGCTGACATCCGCGAGGTCGAGGCCAAGAAGGGCGGGCAGGAGGAAGAGACGCGCCTCCTGCTGAAAGGCGTGCCCGACGGCGCGAAGCTGGTCGCGCTGGACGAGCGCGGGCGGGTGATGACCTCGCCGGATTTCGCCGCGCAGCTGGCACGGTGGCGCGACGACGGCATCGGCGAGACCGTCTTCGCCATCGGCGGCGCCGACGGCCATTCCGGCGGGCTGAGGCAGCGCGCCGACCTGCTGCTGAGCTTCGGATCGATGGTCTGGCCCCACATGCTGGCCCGCGCCATGCTGGCCGAACAGCTCTACCGCGCGGCGACGATCCTCGCCGGATCCCCCTACCACAAGGCCTGAGTCGCCCGGCATGCCGGAACTGCGGGCCCGCGCCATCGGGTCTTGGTCCTAGGCCGCGGGCATCCCGTACGACCAATGTTCAATTTCAAGGCGAACCGTTCCGGGTGATTTCTGGTGCCAACCAGAATGACGGCGCCGGCCCCCGTGCGCTGCAACACCGGAGGAGACCCATGAACCGTTTCACGCTCGCCGTCTGCGCGGCGCTCATTGCCACGTCGGCCCACGCCCAGGTGACCGACGAGGACCTGGCAAACGACCAGTCGGACACCAGCCAGGTGGTCACCAACGGCATGGGGCGCGACCTGCAGCGCTACAGCCCGCTCGAGATCCTCAACAAGGACAACGTCAAGAACCTGGTCCCCGCCTGGGCCTTCTCCATGGGCGGCGAGAAGCAGCGCGGCCAGGAAGCGCAGCCGATCGTCTATGACGGCATCATCTACGTCACCGGATCGTATTCCCGCCTCTTCGCCATCGACGCGATGACCGGCAAGGAAGTCTGGCAGTACGACGCCCGCCTGCCCGAGGGCATCCTGCCCTGCTGCGACGTGATCAACCGCGGCGCCGCGATCTACGGCGACAAGATCTTCTTCGGCACGCTGGATGCCCGCCTGGTCGCGCTCGACCGCAAGACCGGCGACGTCGTCTGGAACAAGAAGATGGAGAACTACAAGGAAGGCTATTCCTACACCGCGGCGCCGATGATCGTCGACGGCAAGGTGATCGTCGGCAATTCGGGCGGCGAATTCGGCGTGGTCGGCGCGGTGTCGGCCTATGACGCAGAGACCGGCGACATGCTGTGGAAGCGCCCGACCATCGAGGGCCACATGGGCGAGCTGAACGGCGAGCCCTCCACCATGACCGGCGAGATGAACAAGACTTGGCCGGGCGACATGTGGAAGACCGGCGGCGGCGCGACCTGGCTGGGCGGCTCGTATGACGCCGAGACCGACACGCTGGTCTTCGGCGCGGGCAACCCCGCGCCCTGGAACAGCCACCTGCGCGGCGCGGGCGAGCCCAATGACGACAATTCCGGCGACAACCTCTATGCCGCCAGCCGCCTCGGCATCGATCCGGCCACCGGCGAGATCAAGTGGCACTTCCAGACCACCCCGCGCGAGGGCTGGGACTTCGACGGCGTGAACGAGGTCGTGGCCTTCACCGACCGCGACGGCAACAAGCGCTTCGGCACCGCCGACCGCAACGGCTTCTTCTACGTGCTGAACCGCGAGGACGGCGCCTTCGTCACCGCGCATCCCTTCGTGAAGGAGATCACCTGGGCCGAGGGCATCGACGAGACCGGGCGGCCCATCTACAACGAGGCCAACCGTCCCGGCAATCCGCTGGCCGCGGCCGACGGCGAGAAGGGCGAGACCATCTTCTCGGTGCCGTCCTTCCTGGGCGGCAAGAACTGGATGCCGATGTCCTTCAGCCAGAAGACCGGCAATTTCTACGTGCCCTCGAACGAGTGGGGCATGGACATCTGGAACGAGCCGATCAGCTACAAGAAGGGCGCGGCCTATCTGGGCGCAGGCTTCACGATCAAGCCGCTCTACGAAGACTATATCGGCGCGCTCAAGGCGCTGGATCCGATGACCGGCGAGATCAAGTGGGAGTACCACAACGAGGCCCCGCTCTGGGCCGGCGTGATGTCGACCGCGGGCGGCCTGGTCTTCACCGGCAATCCCGAAGGCGAGTTCCTGGCGCTGGACGACGAGACCGGCGAGGTCCTGTGGTCGTTCCAGACCGGTTCGGGCATCGTCGGCCAGCCGATCACCTGGGAACAGGACGGCGAGCAGTATGTCTCGATCCTGTCGGGCTGGGGCGGCGCGGTTCCGCTCTGGGGCGGCGAAGTGGCCAGCAAGGTCAACTACCTGAACCAGGGCGCGATGCTCTGGACCTTCCGCCTGCCCAAGCAGCTCGCCTCCGCCGAGTGACCGAAGCTCCCCGGGCGCCCTCCCGCGCCCGCATTCGACGCGCCGGATCCCCTCCGGCGCGTCTTTTCGTGTCCGGCGCCCGGACGGAAAACGCCCCGCCGGTCTCCCGGCGGGGCGTCCGTTCCGCCTGCAGATGCCCGGCTCAGTGCCCGGTCAGCACCAGGGTCTGCACCGGCAGGAGCAGCGCCTGCATCCTGAGGATCGCGGCATGGACCACGCCGACCGTGTCGATCACGTGCAGCCACAGGTACTTCGCAGTGCTCAGATCCTCATGGGCCAGACGGTCATGGTTCGAGGTATAGGCATTGCCCGCGCATTTGCTGCCCGGCGGAATCGGCTTCACCTGTTCCGGCCAGAGCGGCTCCATGAAGACGGTGAGCGTTCCCGGCGCCGCCCGGCTGGTCACGTCCACCAGCTGGTCGGAGGGACGGAACTGGCCGGCGGAAATCACGTCCTGCACCTCGGTCACCACCATCGGCACCACGTCGAACGGGTTCGACACGCAGACGATCTCGGCCAGCATGCCGGGCTTGATCACTTGAGCGGTGATCTGGTTGAAGCCGGCCGCGTAGCGCAGGCCGTAATTCTCGTTCGCCACCAGGATGCCCGCAGGGCGCAGCATCGGGCTGACGAAATCGCCGACCGCCAGGGCGAACTGCTCGACGATCCCCTGGATGCCGGCATAGATGACGGTCTTGTCCAGATCCGCCTGGGCGCTGGCCAGCGCCGCCGCCGCCGCGTCGCGCTGCGCGGGCAGCAGCGTCGTGACCTTGGCCTCGACTGCGTCGCGGTTCGACGTCGCCGCATCCAGCGCGCCCTGCCGCTGGTTCACCGTGTTCTCCAGGCGCTCGACATCCCGCTCGCTGACCGCGTTGGACCCGCGGTCCAGCAGGGTCTGGCGGGTCTCGAGCTCGTCGGTTGCCTGCTTCAGCGCGCCCTGCGCGCCGGAGACCTGCCCCTCGGCCGCCGCGATTTCCGAGGCGCCGACCGCGATGGCGGCCTCGACCTCGGCCAGCTGCGACCGTGCTGCCTCGACCGCGGCCTTCTGGCGGCTGTCATCGAGCCGGAAGAGCGGCTGGCCCGGCTCCACCACGTCGAAATTCTTCACCATGATTTCGGTCACGCGGCCGGGGCTCTCCGGCAGGATGGTGACCGTGCGGTAGAAGGACGTGATGTTGGTCGTCGCCGGGTGGTAGTAGAAGATCACCGTGATCAGCGAGATCGTCAGCACGGCGCAGGACACGATGCCGTAGCGCAGCTCGAACCACATCGAATAGAGGTTGATCTCCTTGCCGATGCGCTTCCCCTGCCCGTAGCGGCGGTAGAGGTAGTCCGGCAGGATCGTCAGCATCGAGCAGAACATGAACTCAAACATGGTGCGCGGTCTCCTCGGCCGGCTTCTCTTCCGGCGCGGGCTCCGGCTCGCTGGCCAGGCGGCGCAGCGACCGGGCCATCGAGTTCAGCGGGGTGACGAAATCCGGCGGGTTGATCGCCGCGATGATGATGGCGATCACCCAGAAGATGTTGCTGTGCGTCAGCAGCGCGATCAGCGTCAGGATGCCGATCAGCTGCAGCTGCGTGTGGTTCACCTGGTGCGCCATCCGGTCGGGGATGGAATGCAGGTGCAGGTAGAACACGCCGATGCCGAGAACCGCCACGATCACGAAGACGGTGATGACCGTGAACAGCGTGTCCGTCTGTCCCGGTCCTGTGATGAAGAATGGCAGGTGCTCCGGCACCAGCCCATTCGCAGCGTCAGCCATGCGGGTCCTCCTTGCTTGCTCCGCCCGGTCCGCCTGCCCTGTACGCGGCCGGGCCCGGTTTCGTTGCCCTGGCTCCGGCCTAGCACAAACTCGGGTGGCTGGTTACCGGAAGATGTCGCAGGAAAGGCCGCATCGCAGGCCAATGCCGCGGAGCAGCAACACCGCGGCTCCGCAGCCGGCATGACGAATCACCCTAGGGAAGCCGACCCGAAACGCCCACTTTATGATCTGAAATCTCCGATTTGATCATATATTGCGCACATTTCCCTCTGCTTCCGGAAATTGCGCCTTGGGGCGGTGACCGGCGGGCCATTCAGGCTCCGCCACTCATGCCGCGCCGCAGCGAGCCCCGCGGCGATGCGGTTTTTCCGGGCCAGCCATAGGCAAAGCGCCGCGCGCCTTCGCAGGTGCAGCAAGGGCGGCGACGCCGGAGGCGCCGCGCCCTGCCGCGGGACCCATTCCCTTCCTGCAAATCACCGGGCAGCCGCATCCAGGAATTGCATGGCTGCGGCGGCGGACGGCCCGGCCTGAGACCCGCCGGAGATGACCGCGGCCGGAGGGATGGCCGCTTTCCCTTGGGGCATAAATAATTGATTTTCATATTTCCGTTACACGCACACTTGGCCGGCGGCGGCCAGCCACGGACGCGCCGGGGCCCAGCGTTGGTCCGGGTGCGGCACCACTCGCGCGGCGCTGCAAGCCGTGGGGCAGGTGCGCGTCCAACCGGCCCAGCGGTCACGTCGAGGCCTGTTGGCGCCCGGCTTTCCGCCGCTCCCGGTGCAGGCGGAAAACCGGGCGCCCGACATGGCGGAAACAGCCCGGAACCGCCGTTGCTGCAATGCAGCGTGGCAATCTGCCACGACACTGCGACCGATGTTGTAATTCTCCGGAAAGGGTCAGTCCTCCACCCTTATCCCATGACCAAGATCAGTGCCATTGTTGCCCCCGCCCTCGCCCTGCTGACGGCTGCCGTGCCAGCTGTATCAGCAGAACTGACCCTTTTACGAAGCTTTTCCTATTCCGGACCTTCCGGGCTGACCTATGACGCCCGGTACTGCGGAATTTGGGTAGCAAGCGAGTCCCGCCATGTCGTGCTCATCTCCCCTTGGGGCGACGAGATCATGAGCTTCGAGGCCAATCTCAGCCGCGTCGACGCGATCGCGATCGACGGCGACGACCTGGTGCTGTCGGACGGCAACGGCCTGTACCAGCGGGTCGACCGCGGCGGCCAGCCCCATGGCGAGCCGTTCCGGCTGGCCAGCATCCTGATGGATACCGACGGGCTCTATGTCGACCACGATACCGGCGACTACTGGGTTGCCGATGACAGCATCGCCCAGCTGGTGCGCGTCAGCTCCGACGGAACCGTGATGCAGCGCGTCGACGGCGCCTCTCAGGCCTCGCCGCTGATGGAGCCGCAGGGCATCACCCGCGACCCGCGCTCCGGCCATTTCCTTGTGGTGGACGATGCCGACGCATCCGACAGCCTCTTCGAGTTCAACGCCCAGGGCCAGCTGCTCGACGTGATCCCGCTGGCGATGGGCGGCTACGATGCCGAGGGCATCACCATCCAGCCCGACACCAACACGGTCTTCATCGCCTATGACGACGGCGACATGATCACGGCCTTCACCTACGAGCCGACCGGCGACGACGACATCCCGCCGATGGCCGCCTCGGCCGACGATCCGGGCGGCTGCGTGCTGTCGGGACTGCCGGCCCTCGGGCTGCCGCGGGGCTAGGGAGAAACCGACCGCTCCAGCTCCCGGTACTGGCCGAGAAGCTCGGCCCAGACCAGAAGCGCTTCGCGGGTGTGGCGGGAGGACCGCACCCGGATCTTGGTCCAGAGCGAAGTGCCTTCGTCGCCCTCCTTCCGGATCGCGGCCACGTACTGGCCGCGGACGCCCAGCCGCCGGCATTGCAGCGCGATCCGCGGCAGATGGTAGGCCTGGCTGACCAGCTGCACGCTGCGCGGCTCCGCCCGGGCCGCTTCGCTCACGCAGGTATCCGGGGTCGACAGCGCTTCGCCGTCGACCTCGATCCGCGCCTCGGGCACGCCCCTTTCCAGCAGGTAGTCCTTCATGATCGACGCCGCGCGTTCCGCGTTCGAGACGACGATCACTCCGGTCTTTCCCGCGTCGAGCAGCGCGATCCCGGTCTCCAGCCGTTCGGCATGCAGCGGCGATATCGCGCCGTCGCGCACCAGGGCGCCGAAAACCAGCGCCGCCTCAGCCGGCCGCGCGGTCTCCACGGTCTCGATCGGCACCGTCAGCCAGAGCCAGACGAGCGGCCCGAAGACCACCGCCACCCCCGCCCCGAGGACCGCCAGCACGCAGCGCATGGAACTTCCTTCATTGCCAACTGCCCGAGACTTAGGCGATTGCCCGCCCCGCGTCCATCGCCCGGCCGGGGCAGTTTTTGCTTTTCATTCGCCGGTCAGGCGCTATAACGCCGGGCATGGCACACCGCGCACAGATCCTGTCCCTGGCTCTCCTTCTCCTTACGCGCCTCTGAGCGTGCCATTCGGCGCGACCGCTCAGGGGTATCCGCCGCGCCACACTCACCCAACGGAAAAGAGATCGCGTCCACCGAGGCGCAAGACAGGACAAGACCCATGACCGAACAGCCCCGCGTGCTGATTTTCGACACGACCCTGCGCGACGGCGAACAGAGCCCCGGCGCAACCATGACCCATGCCGAGAAGCTGGAGATCGCCGCGCTGCTCGACGAGATGGGCGTGGACATCATCGAGGCCGGCTTCCCGATTGCCTCCGAGGGCGACTTCGCGGCGGTCAGCGAGATCGCGAAGAACTCCGTCAATTCGGTGATCTGCGGCCTGGCGCGCGCCAACTACAAGGATATCGACCGCTGCTGGGAGGCCGTGAAGCACGCCCGCCAGCCGCGCATCCACACCTTCATCGGCACCTCGCCGCTGCACCGCGACATCACCCAGCTGTCGCAGGACGCGATGGCCGAGAAGATCCACGAGACCGTCACCCATGCGCGCAACCTCTGCGACAACGTCCAGTGGTCGCCGATGGACGCGATCCGCACAGAGCATGACTACCTGAAGAAGGTCGTCGAGATCGCCATCAAGGCCGGCGCCACCACGATCAACATCCCCGACACCGTCGGCTACACGATCCCGCGCGAGAGCGCCAAGATCATCGAGATGCTGATCAACGAGGTGCCGGGCGCCGACGGCGTGATCTTCGCCACGCATTGCCACAACGACCTGGGCATGGCGACGGCGAACTCGCTGGCTGCCGTCGAGGCCGGCGCGCGCCAGATCGAATGCACGATCAACGGCCTGGGCGAACGCGCGGGCAACACCGCGCTGGAAGAGGTCGTCATGGCGCTGAAGGTGCGCAACGACGTCATGCCCTTCCGCACCGGCATCGACACGACCAAGATCATGAAGGCCTCGCGGCTGGTCTCGACCGTCTCGGGCTTCCCGGTGCAGTACAACAAGGCCGTGGTCGGCAAGAACGCCTTCGCGCATGAGTCCGGCATCCACCAGGACGGCATGCTGAAGAATGCCGAGACCTTCGAGATCATGCGCCCCGCGGATGTCGGCCTGACCGACACCAACCTGGTCATGGGCAAGCATTCCGGCCGCGCCGCGCTGCGCCAGAAGCTGAAGGACCTGGGCTACGACCTGGCCGACAACCAGCTGCAGGACGTTTTCGTCCGCTTCAAGGCGCTGGCCGACCGCAAGAAGGAAGTCTATGACGACGACCTGGTCGCGCTGATGCGCGACACCGTGGCGGGCGAGGATCTGGACCGCATCCAGGTCAAGTTCCTGCGCGTGATCTGCGGCACCGAGGCGCCGCAATCGGCCGACCTGATCCTGACCATCGACGGCAAGGACCAGCAGGTCACCGCCCAGGGCGACGGTCCGGTGGATGCCGCCTTCAACGCAGTGAAGAAGCTGGTGCCGCACAACGCGCGGCTGCAGCTCTACCAGGTGCATGCCGTGACCGAAGGCACCGACGCGCAGGCGACGGTGTCGGTGCGGATGGAAGAGGACGGGCGCATCGTCACCGGCCAGAGCGCGGATACCGACACGGTGGTCGCCTCCTGCAAGGCCTATGTCGGCGCGCTGAACCGGCTGCTGGTCAAGCGCGACGCCGGCCGTCCGGTCAGCTACAAGGATGTCGGCTGAGGCGCCCGCCTCGCCGGCCATTCCCGATGAGCGGAACTTACACGCCCCGGGCCGGACAGGCCTGGGATGCGGCGGGCTATGCGCATCACGCAGGCTTCGTCGCCGAGCGCGGCTCGGACATCTTCGCGGCCCTCGCCCCCAGGCCGGGCGAGGCCATTCTCGACCTGGGCTGCGGCGACGGCGTGCTGACGGCGCGCCTCGCCGGGGCCGGGGCCGTGGCCACCGGGCTGGAGCCCGACCCGTCGATGGCGGCCGCGGCACGCGCGAAGGGCCTTGCGGTGCTGGAGCAGGATGCGCGGCAGCCCTTCGGCGAGGCTGCCTTCGACGCGGTGTTCTCGAATGCGGCGCTGCACTGGATCCGCGATCCGGAACCGGTGCTGGCAAATGCATTCGCCGCGCTGAAGCCCGGCGGGCGCTTCGTCGCCGAGCAGGGCGGCTTCGGCAATGTCGCGGCGATCCGCGTGGCGCTGGCCGCCGCGCTGGAGGCGCAGGGGCTGGGCCCGGCGGCTGAGCCCTGGGACTTCCCGACGCCCGCGGTGCAGGCCGCGCGCCTGGAAAGGGCGGGATTCCGGGTGGCGCGGATCGGGCTGGTGCCGCGCTCCACGCCGCTGCCGACCGGCTGGGAGGGCTGGCTGGCCACGTTCGGCGGGCCGTTCCTGGGCGAGCTGTCCGAGACGGCGGCGCGGGCGGTCGCCGCCGATTGCGCCCGCAGGCTTTCCGGCCTCACCGACGAGACCAGCACTGCCCATGCCGATTACGTGCGGCTGCGCTTCGAGGCCTTCCGGCCCTGAGCCCCCGGCGCGTGGCCCCCTCACCCCGGCCCTCTCCCCCGCGGGGGAGAGGGAGCCGGCCCGGTCAGGGCATGTAGCCTTCGATCCCGGCGAAATCGACCTGTCCGAAAAGCGGCAGCATGGTCTCGACCGGAGCGCCCTCGGCCTGGACCAGGAAGCGGTTGGCCACCAGCGCCATCAGCGATCCGTCCATCTCGACCGCCTTGATGTCACCAAGGCGGTGCAGCTTGCCGCCCGAGGACGAGAGCATCATCGGATTGGCCAGCATCGGCGACATCGCCATCAGCATCGGGCTGTCGGCCATCACCGAGATCGAGAAGGTCGCGCCGGGCGAGGCATAGGTCGCCTCCACCCCCGTTCCGCCGCCCATCATCGCCATCGCCCCGGCCATTTCGGTGCTGGTCTCGCGGGTCCAGCCTTCGGGCGCGGGCGGCAGGAAGGCCGCCAGCCCGTCGGCCCGCATCGCCTGCAGGAGGCCCATCGCGTAGGTCAGCTCGTCCATCGCCGCCCCGGCATCCCCGGCGTCATAGGCCTTGCGCGCGGCGTCGATCGCATCGGTCACTTCGTCGCCCATGGCCGCCGCCGGCAGCAGCGCCACGAGCCCCGCCCGGATCAGCACAGTCATCATCTCGCGGTCTCCTCGGTCATCCGGCCCGACCCTAGCGCCGCCGCCACGGCTGCCCAAGCAGGGATTTCCGCAATGTCCACGCCCTGCTGCCGCTTCCGCGGGCGGAGATCGGCGGAACATCGCCCAGCCGCCGCCGAGGGAAAGGGGGACCGGCGCGCATCTGCCCCTTTCGCCTTTGCGCGCCCCTCCGTATAAGGCCGCGAAGTCCGCGCGTTCCGACTCAGCGGACCTGCAATGCATACACGGGCAGCACACAGGACCTCTGCGCATGGGACTTTTCGGCGGACTGTTTTCGTCTGACATGGCGATCGACCTCGGCACGGCCAATACGCTGGTCTACGTGAAGGGGCGCGGCGTCATCCTGAACGAACCCTCCGTGGTCGCCTATCACGTCAAGGACGGCGTGAAGAAGGTGCTGGCCTATGGCGAGGACGCGAAGCTGATGCTGGGCCGCACCCCCGGCTCGATCGAGGCGATCCGGCCGATGCGCGAGGGCGTGATCGCGGATTTCGACGTCGCCGAGGAGATGATCAAGCATTTCATCCGCAAGGTGCACCGCCGCACGACCTTCTCCAAGCCGAAGATCATCGTCTGCGTGCCGCATGGCGCCACTCCGGTGGAGAAGCGCGCGATCCGCCAGTCGGTGCTGTCGGCCGGCGCGCGCCGCGCGGGCCTGATCGCCGAGCCGATCTCGGCCGCGATCGGCGCGGGCATGCCGATCACCGACCCGACCGGCAACATGGTGGTCGACATCGGCGGCGGGACGACCGAAGTGGCCGTGCTGTCCCTGGGCGACATCGTCTATGCCCGCTCGGTCCGCGTCGGCGGCGACCGCATGGACGAGGCGATCATCAGCTACCTGCGGCGCCAGCACAACCTGCTGATCGGCGAGGCCACGGCGGAGCGGATCAAGACGACGATCGGCACCGCGCGCATGCCCGATGACGGGCGCGGCGCGTCGATGCAGATCCGCGGCCGCGACCTGCTGAACGGCGTGCCGAAGGAAATCGAGATCACCCAGGCCCAGGTGGCCGAGGCGCTGGCCGAGCCGGTGCAGCAGATCACCGAGGCGGTGATGAGCGCGCTGGAAGCCACCCCGCCGGACCTGGCCGCCGACATCGTCGACCGCGGCGTAATGCTCACGGGCGGCGGCGCGCTGCTGGGCGACCTGGACATGGCGCTGCGCGAGCAGACCGGCTTGGCCGTCTCGGTGGCCGAGGAGTCGCTCAATTGCGTGGCGCTCGGCACCGGCAAGGCGCTGGAATACGAGAACCTGCTGCGCCACGTCATCGATTACGACAGCTGACCGCGGTAACCTGACCGCGTCAGGCTTCGGTCGAGAGGTCCGGATTGCCACAGGACAAGGACAGCAGCGCCCCCTATACCCGCCCGATCCGGCGCATCCTGGTCGGGATCCTGATCCTGTGCCTGCTGGGGATCTTCCTGTTCTGGCGGATCGACAGCCCGCGCGCCGAGCGCCTGCGCATGGCGGTGATCGACGAGCTGGCGCCGCGCTTCGCCTGGGTGACCGCGCCGGTGACCTGGGCGGGCAAGATCGCCGAGGACTTCCAGTCCTACAACCGGCTCTGGGAGCAGAACCAGCAACTGCGCCGCGAACTCCAGCAGATGAAGGCCTGGAAGGAGGCGGCGCTCCAGCTCGAGCAGAAGAACGCCAAGCTGCTGGACCTCAACAACGTGCGGCTCGATCCCAAGCTGACCTATGTCAGCGGCACGGTTCTGGCCGACTCGGGCTCGCCCTTCCGCCAGTCGGTGCTGATCAATATCGGCGCGCATGACCGCATCCGCGACGGCTGGGCCGTGATGGACGGGCTGGGCGTGGTCGGCCGCATCTCCGGCGTCGCGCAGAACACCTCGCGGGTGCTGCTGCTGACCGACTCGAACTCGGCCGTGCCGGTGACCATCCAGCCCTCCGGGCAGAAGGCGCTGCTGCAGGGCGACAACACGGTCGCGCCCTTCATCGAATTCCTCGAAAGCGCCGAGCTGGTGCGGCCGGGCGACCGGGTGGTGACGTCCGGCGCGGGCGGCGTGCTGCCGCCGGGACTGCTGGTCGGCCAGGTGGCCCAGACCCCGGACGGGCGGCTGCGTGTGCGGCTGGCGGCGGATTACTCGCGGCTCGAGGTGCTGCAGGTGCTGCGCACGCCCGAACGCGAGAAGATCGACGATGCCGGCCGGCTGATCGAGCCCAACCCGATGCTCGCCGCGCCGGAGATGCAGGGCCCGGACCTGCCCGATGGCTAGGTCGCGCGGGCTCCGGCTCTGGCTTGCGCATGCCGCCTATGCGGGGGCCGCGCTGGGGCTGATGGCGGTGCTGCTGATGCCGCTCTGGATCCCGCCCGGGGGGCTGCCCGGACCCGACCTGCTGACCGGGCTGACCTTTGCCTGGGTGCTGCGCCGTCCCGAGCAGGTGCCGGTCCTGCTGATCGCCGCGGTGATGCTGACCGCCGACCTGATGCTGCAGCGCCCGCCCGGGCTCTGGGCGGCGCTGGCGCTGGCGGCGTCCGAAGTGCTGCGCAGCCGGCGCCGCACCGCGCGGCCGCTGTCCTTCGCGATGGAATGGGCGCTGGTGGCGCTGCTGATCTCGGCGATGGCTCTGGCCGACTGGGTGCTGCTGACCGTCACGCTGGCCAGCCATGCGCCGCTGGCGCACATGCTGGCGGCGACAGCGGTCACCATCGCGGCATATCCCCTTCCCGCGCTTGCCCTGCGGCTTGCCGGGATCCGCCGCCTCGACTACCCTCAAGGGGTGATCCGAAGGACCCGGACATGAAGCGTTCCGAAAAAGATGTCGAGAAAAGCGCGGGGATGATCACCCGCCGCGGCCTTGTCCTCGGCGGGCTGCAGGTCGCGATGATGGGCGCGCTGGGGCTGCGCCTGCGCCACATGCAGGTCGAGCAGGCCGACGAGTACCGCATGCTGGCCGAGGAAAACCGCATCAACGTGCGGCTGCTGGCGCCGCAGCGCGGGCTGATCTTCGACCGCCAGGGCCGCCCGGTCGCCGAGAACGACCAGAACTACCGCGTGGTGATCGTGCGCGAGGATGCCGGCGATGTCGCCGCGGTGCTGGAGCGGCTGTCCGAGCTGATCCCGCTGTCGCCCGAGGATATCGAGCGCACGCTGCGCGAGGTCGGCCGCCGCTCCGCCTTCGTGCCGGTGACGGTCAAGGACCAGCTGCCCTGGGAGGATCTCGCGCGGGTGGCGATCAACGCGCCCGCCCTGCCCGGCGTCCGGCCGGAGGTCGGCCAGACCCGCAACTATCCGCTGGGCCAGGATTTCGCCCATGTCACCGGCTATGTCGGCCCGGTCAGCGACTACGACCTGTCCAAGATGGAAGACCCCGATCCGCTGATGCAGATCCCGAAGTTCCAGATCGGCAAGTCGGGCGTCGAGGCGCGGATGGAAGAGGTGCTGCGCGGCAAGGCAGGCAACAGCCAGATCGAGGTCAACGCCGTCGGCCGGGTGATGCGCGAGCTGTCCCGCACCGAGGGCGCGTCCGGCAAGAACCTGCAGCTGACCATCGATGCCGGGCTGCAGAACTTCACACAGGCGCGGCTCGACGGCGAAAGCTCGGGCGTGGTGGTGGTCGACACCACCAACGGCGACATCGTTGCCGCGGTCTCCTCGCCCAGCTTCGACCCGAACCTGTTCGTCCGCGGCATCTCGGTGGCCGACTACAAGGCGCTGACCGGCAACAAGTACCGGCCGCTGGCCTCGAAGACCGTGCAGGGCACCTATCCGCCCGGCTCGACCTTCAAGATGGTCGTCGGGCTCGCCGCGCTGGAGGCCGGTGTGATCACGCCCGAAAGCACCGAATGGTGCCCGGGCTACCTGGAGACCGGCGGCCGCCGCTTCCACTGCTGGAAGCATGGCGGCCACGGCACGGTGAACCTCAATGCCTCGCTGCAGCAGAGCTGCGACGTCTACTACTACAACGTAGCGCAGAAGGTCGGGATCGACCGCATTTCCGCCATGGCGCAGCGGCTGGGCCTCGGAACCCGCTTCGACCTGCCGCTTTCCGCGGTCTCCGAGGGCATCGCGCCCAACAAGGACTGGAAGCGAAAGAGCTACGGCCAGGACTGGCAGATCGGCGACACGGTGAACGCCTCGATCGGCCAGGGCTACGTGCTGGCCTCGCCGCTGCAGCTCGCGGTGATGACGGCGCGGATCGCCAGCGGCAACGCGGTGGTGCCGCGGCTGATCAAGACCATCGACGGGGTCGAGCAGCCGGTCAGCGCCGAGCCGCTGGGCCTGAATCCGCGCCACCTGCGCGCGGTGCAGGGCGGGATGGACGCGGTCAGCAACTCCAACCGCGGCACCGGCTACCGCAGCCGGGTCGTGGATGACGCCATGAAGATCGCCGGCAAGTCCGGCACCAGCCAGGTCCGCAACATCACCAAGGCCGAGCGCGCCCGCGGCGTGACCCGCAACGACCAGCTGCCCTGGGAACGGCGCGACCACGCGCTGTTCGTCGCCTACGGCCCGGTGCCGTCGCCGCGCTATGCGGTGGCAGTGATCGTGGAGCATGGCGGCGGCGGCTCCTCGGCCGCGGCGCCGATCGCGCGCGACGTGCTGCTGGCGGCGATGTCGGGCGGCGTGCCGCCGCTCTCGGCCTATCCGTCCTCGCAGCGCGACGAGGTGGCCGCGCGCTTCGAGGCCATGCCGATGCGCGACCAGTTCCGGACCGGCAAGGGAAAGAGCCGGGCATGAGCTATCTCGAATACGCGGTGAAGACGGTGCCTTCGGGCATCCGCAAGGTGCTATATCTCAACTGGCCGCTGGTCTTCCTGCTCAGCGCGATCTGCTCGGTCGGCTTCCTGATGCTCTATTCCGTGGCCGGAGGCTCGCCACAGCCCTGGATGGAACCGCAGATGGAGCGCTTCGCCGCCGGGATGGCCGCGATGTTCGCCGTCGCGATGGTGCCGATCTGGTTCTGGCGCAACGTCTCCTTCGTCGCCTACGCGGTGGCGCTGCTCCTGCTGGTGGCGGTGGAGATCATGGGCGAAATCGGCATGGGCGCGCAGCGCTGGATCGATCTCGGCTTCTTCCAGCTCCAGCCCTCCGAACTGATGAAGATCGCGCTGATCATGGTGCTGGCGGCCTATTACGACTGGCTCGACGTCGACAAGGTCAGCCGGCCGCTGTGGATGCTGCCGCCGATCCTGCTGATCCTGGTGCCGACCGCGCTGGTGCTGAAGCAGCCCGACTTGGGCACCGCGATCCTGCTTCTGGCGGGCGGCGGCTTCATCATGTGGCTGGCGGGCGTCCACTGGGCCTACTTCCTGGCGGTGATCGCCTCGGGCGCGTCGCTGGTCTATGCCGTCATGGCCTCGCGCGGCACCGACTGGCAGCTGATCAAGGACTACCAGTTCCGCCGCATCGACACCTTCCTCGACCCGACCACCGATCCGCTGGGCGCGGGGTACCACATCACCCAGGCGACGATCGCGCTCGGCTCGGGCGGCTGGACCGGCCGCGGCTTCATGCAGGGGACGCAGTCGCGGCTGAACTTCCTGCCCGAGAAGCATACCGACTTCATCTTCACCACCCTGGCCGAGGAATTCGGCTTCGTCGGGGCCTCGTCGCTGCTGGGTCTCTACGCGCTGGTGCTGGTCTTCTGCTACGTCTCCGCGCTGGCCAACCGCGACCGCTTCTCGTCGCTCTTGATCCTCGGGATCGCGGCGACCTTCTTCCTGTTCTTCTCCGTCAACATGGCGATGGTCATGGGCATGGCGCCGGTGGTCGGCGTGCCCCTGCCGCTGGTCAGCTACGGCGGCTCGGCGATGATGGTGCTGCTCGGCGCCTTCGGCCTTGTCCAGAGCGCCCATGTGCACCGTCCGAGGTAATCCACCATGACTGCGAACATCTACTTCACCGGCGGCCACGAGGCCTGGCGCCGCTACAAGGGCCCGCTGCTGGTCGCCCTGAAGCAGGCGGGCGTCGCCGCAGTGCTGTCCCCAACCTGCCCCGATCCGGCCGCGGTGGACTACCTCGTCTACCTGCCCGGCACCGTGCCCGATTTCACGCCCTTTACCAACGCCAAGGCCGTGCTGAGCCTCTGGGCCGGGGTGGAGACCATCGTCGGCGACAAGACCCTGACCCAGCCGCTGGCGCGGATGGTCGATGACAGCCTGACCGAGGGCATGGTCGAATACGTCACCGGCCATGTGCTGCGCTACCATCTGGGGATCGACCGCTTCATCGGCGCCACCGGCTGGAACAAGGTCGTCCCGCCGCTGGCGCGCGACCGCAAGGTGACTGTGCTGGGGCTGGGCCAGCTCGGCACCGCCTGCGCGCAGGCGCTGGCGGGCCTGCGCTTCGACGTGGCGGGCTGGAGCCGCCGTCCGAAGGAGATCGAGGGAATCACCTGCCTCTCCGGCGCGGACGGACTGGACGAAGCGCTGGCGCGGGCCGAGATCCTGGTGCTGCTGCTGCCGCGCACGCCCGAGACCGAGAACATCGTGAATGCCGCAACCCTGGCGCGGATGCCGCAGGGCGCGGCGGTCATCAATCCCGGCCGCGGCGCGCTGGTCGACGAGGCGGCACTGCTGGCCTCGCTGGATGCCGGCCATCTGGGCCATGCCACACTGGACGTGTTCCGCACCGAGCCGCTGCCCGCGGAGCACCCGTTCTGGGCGCATCCCAAGGTCACGGTGACGCCGCATATCGCTGCGGAAACGCGAGCGGCCTCGGCCTCGCGGGTGATCGCGGAGAACGTCAGGCGCTGCGAGTCGGGCCTTCCGCTGCTCAATCTCGTCGACCGGGCGGCGGGCTACTGACCTGCCCGAAAGGCGCAGTCGGCACGGCGCGCGTTTTTGTGGTACCCTAAAGGAAACTATCTGCAGAGGAGGCCCGGCAAGGTGAAGAAGAACCCGTTCATGAGCGCCTGGCTCAGCGACTACCACCGCACCGCCCGTGCCGCGCAGGAGGATTGGGCGAAGGAAGTCACGCGCCAGCAGCAGGCGATGATGAAGACCTGCCAGGCGCAATGGACCGAGGCCGTGAATTCCGGCACGGAGGCCTGGATCGACATGTGGATGCCCTGGGCTTCGGGGAAGAGCTCCCCGAAGCGGCGGCGCTGAGCGCTACTTGAGGTATTGCGAGATCACGCCGAGGGCCGCGGCCACGATCATGGTGTCGCGCATCACCCGGTAGAGCTGGTCGCCCTGGCGGACATAGATCTGCCCGTCCGGCGGCCGCGGCAGGCGGTAGTCGTGCCAGTCGATCCGGTCGCCGTGGATCTTCTTGTACTGGCCCGGCGGCATGTTGCCCGGCTTCTTGTCCAGCCCCGGCGGCACGAAGTTGCCGTTTCCGTTGCCATGGCCGTTGCCGTTCCCGGCGAGCCAGTAGCGGCCGTCGCGGTCGTCATGGGAGCGTTCGTGATGGCCATCGCCATGCTTCTTCCAGCCAGGCTTGTGCCCGTGCGGCTCGGCAAGCACCGGCGCAGCGAGGACCGCGAGGCAGAGCGTAGTGGTCACTGTCTTCTTGAGCATCGGAAGATCTCCTTTCCCCCTGTGAACCTCCGAATGCCGGAAAGGGTCCCCGATGTCGAAGAAATCTTCTCGCCGCGGGCGGGTTTCCGCCCAGGCGGAAACACTCAGGACGGGATTTGCGTGCCGATCAGGATGCAGGCCGCGGCCGTCCCGGCGCCTGCGAGGAACCACAGGATCCCGCCGGCGCGCCCGGGCTGCGGCTTGGGCTGCGACTGGGCGACCAGGGCCGCCTCCGCCAGTCCCGGCAGCCGCGGTCCGATCCGGGTCAGCACCCGCGCCGTCAGCGCCAGGTCGCGCGCCAGCGCATGCACCCCGACATTCTTGGCGATGTAGGTCTCGACCACCGGACGGGCAACGTCCCAGATGTTGATGTGCGGGTTCAGCGAGCGCGCCACCCCTTCGACCACCACCATGGTGCGCTGCAGCAGGATCAGCTCGGTCCGGGTCTGCATGCCGAAACGTTCGGTCACCTCGAAGAGATAGGCCAGCAGCCGCGCCATCGAGATCCGCGAGGCATCCATGCCGAAGATCGGCTCGCCGATGACCCGCAGCGCACGGGCAAATTCGTCGATGTCCTGGTCGGCCGGGACGTAGCCCGCCTCGAAATGCACCTCGGCGACGCGGCGGTAATCCTTGCGGATGAAGCCGAACAGGATCTCGGCATAGACCCGGCGGGTATATTCGTCGATCCGGCCCATGATGCCGAAATCCATCGCCACGATCTCGCCCGCGGCGGTGATCTTCAGGTTGCCCTGATGCATGTCGGCATGGAAATAGCCGTCCCTGAGCGCGTGGTTCAGGAACATCTGCAGCACGCGCTCGCCCGCGGCGGCACGGTCCACGCCGGCCGCGTCGATCGCGTCCAGATCGTTGGCGTTGATGCCGTTCGCCCATTCCAGCGTCATCACCCGGCGCGAGGAATAGGCCCAGTGGACCGCCGGCACGCAGAAGCCCTCGTCCTTGGCCGTGGTCGCCGCGTATTCGGCGGCCGCCGAGGATTCCAGCCGCAGGTCCAGCTCGCCGCGCACCACCCCGTCGAAATGCCGGATCACGTCCATCGGCCGCAGGCGGCGCGACGAGGGCGACAGCAGCTCCACCAGCCGCGCGGCCAGGTAGAAGGCGTCGACATCCTTGCGGAAGGCGCGCTCGATGCCCGGGCGCAGCACCTTGACGGCGACCTTCTCGCCGGTCTCGGCCAGACGTCCCTGATGGACCTGCGCGATCGAGGCGGCAGCGATCGGTTCGCTCAGCTCGGAGAAGATCTCCTCGACCGGCTTTTCCAGCTCGCGCTCGATCTGCACCCGCGCCTCGGCCAGCGAGAACGGCGGCAGCCGGTCCTGCAGCACGCGCAGCTGGCGCGCCAGGTCGTCGCCGACCACGTCGGGCCGGGTCGACAGCACCTGGCCGAACTTGATGTAGGCCGGTCCCAGAGCGGTCAGCGCGCGGGTGGCGGGCGGCATCGACGGATCGCCCTCGATCCCCAGCCACTTGAACGGCCAGCCGAGCACGCGGGCGGCAATGCGCAGGGGCTTCGGCGCGTCCATCGCGTCGAGCACCAGCTTCATCGCGCCGGTCCGTTCGAAGGTCGCGCCGGTCCGGACGAGCCGCCAGATATTGTGGGGGCCGCGCACCTAGATCTTCCAGCCCGAATGCAGCGCGGCGATGCCCATGGACAGGTTGCGGTACTTCACCTGCCCGAAGCCCGCCAGCCGGATCATCCCGGCGAAGGTCTCCTGGTCGGGGAAGTTGCGGATCGACTCCACCAGGTACTGGTAGCTGTCGCGGTCATTGGCGATCGCCTGGCCCATGCGAGGGATCACATTGAACGAATAGAGGTCGTAGGCCTTCTGCAAGGGCGCAGAGGGCAGCTGGCTGAATTCCAGCACCAGGAGCCGCCCGCCGGGCTTGAGCACCCTGTAGGCCTCGTTCAGCGCGTCCTGGACGCGGGTCACGTTCCGGATGCCGAAGCTGATCGTGTAGGTGTCGAAGGTGTTGTCTTCGAACGGCAGCGCCATCGCGTCGCCCACCACCCAGGTCAGCCGGTCGGCGAAGCTTTCCGCCTCGGCGCGGCGCTGGCCCTCGATCAGCATGTCCTCGGTCAGGTCGAGCACGGTGACCTCGGCGCCGGGGGCGCGCTTCAGGATGCGGAAGGCGATGTCGCCGGTGCCGCCCGCAACGTCGAGCGACTTCATCCCGCCGCGCGGCGCCAGCCAGTCCATCATCGCGTCCTTCCACAGGCGGTGGATGCCCATGGACATGACGTCGTTCATCACGTCGTACTTGTTCGCCACCGAGGAGAAGACGCCATGGACCAGCCCGGCCTTCTCGTCCTCGCGCACTGTCTTGGCACCGAAATGGGTGGTCTTGCTTTCCGCGTCACTCATGGGTCTTGCCGCCTCGGTCGTTTCACCCTCCTTATAGGACGCCCCGCCGGGGGAGCAACGCGATAGCGGCTCACGCTCCTGCGGCAGTCTGTGAACGTCCCGAGAGGATCCCATGCCCGAATTGCCCGAGGTCGAGACCGTCCGCCGCGGACTGGAGCCGGTGATGGCCGATGCCGTGATCACCCGTGCCCAGGTCAACCGCCCCGACCTGCGCTGGCCCTTCCCGGACCGCATGGCCGAGCGGCTGGCCGGGCGCCATGTGGCGGCGCTGCGGCGGCGCTCGAAATACCTGCTGGCCGATCTCGACGGCGGCGAGACGCTGCTGATCCATCTCGGCATGTCCGGGCGGATGCTGGTGACGAAGGATGAAAATGCCGTTGCCATAGGAACTTATGTCCATGGCCACGCCGCGCCGGAAAAGCATGACCATGTGGTTCTGGATTTCGACAACGGCATGCGGGTGACCTTCAACGATCCGCGCCGCTTCGGGGCGATGGACCTGTTCCCGACCGAAACCGGCCACAAGCTGCTGGACAAGCTCGGGCCGGAACCGCTGGGCAACGCCTTCAGCGCGGCGCATCTGGCCGAGGCGTTCCGCGGCAAGGCGAGCCCGGTGAAGGCGGCGCTTCTCGACCAGAAGATCGTGGCGGGGCTGGGGAACATCTATGTCTGCGAGGCGCTGCACCGGTCGGGCATCTCGCCGAAGCGGCTTGCCGGGCACATCTCGGCGGCGCGGATCGCGGTGCTGCACGCCGCCATCCGGCAGGTGCTGGAAGAGGCGATCGCGGCCGGCGGATCCTCGCTGCGCGACTTTCGTCAGGCTTCGGGCGATCTGGGCTATTTCCAGCACGGATTCCGTGTCTATGATCGCGAAGGGCAGCCCTGCCCGACCGACGGCTGCACAGGCACCGTAACGCGAATCGTCCAGTCTTCGCGGTCGTCCTTCTACTGTCCGAAATGCCAAAGATAGCTTGAACGCGCGGCTGAGGCTGTTAAGGCTGTGGGCTGTTGAAACAATCAGGGCAGTCCCCATGGCCTATGAGACGCTGATCGTAGAGGTCGATGACCACATCGCCCAGATCAAGCTGAACCGTCCGGACGCAAAGAACTCCCTCAACAAGCTGATGACCGCCGAACTCACCGATGCGCTGCAATCGGCGGACCGCAACGACAAGGTGCGCTGCATCATGCTGTGCGGCAACGAGAAGGTGTTCTCCGCGGGCGTCGACGTGTCCGAGCTTGCCGAGGCGAGCTTCGCCGACCTGTTCTGCGGCAGCTACTACGGCCCCGATGCCGACCCTCTGATCCGCTGCCGCAAGCCGGTGATCGCCGCCGTGTCGGGCTATGCCGTGGGCGCAGGCTGCGAGCTGGCGATGATGTGCGACCTCGTGATCGCCGCGGACAGCGCCAAGTTCGGCATGCCCGACGTCAACCTGGGGGTGATTCCCGCACTCGGCGGCACCCAGCGCCTGGTCCGCGCCATCGGCAAGGCCAAGGCGATGGACATGCTGATGACCGGGCGCTTCATGTCGGCCGAGGAAGCCGAGCGCGCAGGCCTCGTCAGCCGTGTCGTGCCGGTCAAGAAGCTGGCCGAGGAAGCCCGCACCGCCGCCTCGCGGATCGGCGAGAAATCCACCGTCAGCACCCGCGCGGTGAAGGAGGTGGTGAACCGCGCCTTCGAGATGCCGCTGCGCGAAGGGCTGCTCTACGAGCGGCGCATGTTCCATGCCCTGTTCGGGACGAACGACCAGAAAGAGGGCATGGCCGCCTATCTCGAGAAGCGCGAAGCGCAGTTCCGGGACAAATAGGGCCGGAACTTGTCCACAGGCGCTTGACTTACGGCCGAGTCGGGTCTAACGACGCGCTTCACAAATTCACCCTGCAATCGTTGGGAAGCTGTCACATGGCCAACACGCCACAATCCAAGAAGCGCGCCCGCCAGAACGAGCGCCGCGCCGCCGTCAACAAAAACCGCAAGTCGCGGATCCGCACCTTCCTGCGCAAGGTGGAAGAAGCCATCGCAACCGGCGACAAGTCCGCCGCTGCAACTGCCCTGCAGTCCGCCCAGCCCGAGCTGATGCGCGGCGTCACAAAGGGCATCCTGCACAAGAACACCGCGGCCCGTAAGATGTCCCGTCTTTCCGCCCGCGTGAAGGCGATCGCCTGATCCTCCGGCTTTGCCCCTGCCCCCTTCGCGGGCGGAGGCAGCGAAGCTACTGAGATACCTGCGCACCCGGCCCGGCCGGGCGCCTCCGGACTCCGGACCCCAGCGCGGCTGACGATGAAAATCGTCCGCCGCGTTCTTTTTTGTTAGGAAATACTAATTCAGCAACGCTGTCGGATTCGGATTTCCTTAAAAACCTGTCAACTTCGAAGTTCTGTTGCGCCCCCTCCGGCGGCGTTGATAAATTTCCTAGGCGACTCGCGTCGTACTTGGGGGACATGGATACGCTGATCGGACCGGAGGGTCCCGCCCTGTCACAGGCAGAACAGGGCCCTCTCCGGTTTGACCAACGCATCGCGTCCGCAGAAGCAGGAAGACCTGCACGCGGACCCCGGCTCATCGGCCCTGCCAGGCCAGCCGGTCAAAATGTCCAGAAATGAACCGGAAGTGCTCCGGGCCGATCGTTCGGGCCCGGGTCCTTCCGTGCGGCCGTGTTCCGGCCGCCAACCCGCGCCCTGCGCGGGAACGGCTGTTCTGTCCTCCGGGCAGGGAGGAACGGGCGGCAAAGATGAGTGAAGCAGTCAAGCTGCACGTGGCAGCAGTCAAGGATACGGGTTTGGAGCAGATGACCGAAGAGACTTGGGGCAAGGTTCAAGGCGCACTCCGTCAGCAAGTCGGGGAAAACAACTACCAGACCTGGATCCAACCCATCTCGTTCCGTTCCTGCGAGGAAGGCGTCGTGCGGCTCTCCGTGCCGACGAGCTTCTTCGGGACCTGGGTGAACCGCAACTTCGGCGATGCCATCCTGATCAGCCTGCACCAGGCTGGCGAAGAGGCCAGCCGCCTGGTCTTCGAGGTGGCCAATGCCGCCGCCCGCACCCCCTGCATCCGCGACCGCGTGCCGGCCACCGCGGATTCCGATGCGGCCCCTGCCCCCGCCGCTGCCGCAGCACGCGCGCCTGCCGCAGCCCCTGCTCCGGCAGCCCAGGCCGAGGCCGTTCCGGCCCGCCCGCGCGGCTCGCTGAACGGCACCGACGTGCACGGCGCCGCGCTGGATGCGCGCTACACCTTCGACACCTTCGTGGTCGGCAAGCCCAACGAGCTGGCCCATGCCGCGGCGCGCCGCGTCGCCGAGGGCGGCCCGGTGACCTTCAATCCGCTGTTCCTCTACGGCGGCGTCGGCCTGGGCAAGACCCACCTGATGCACGCCATCGCCTGGCACATGCGCCAGCAGCAGCCGGGGCTGAACATCCTGTTCCTCTCGGCCGAGCAGTTCATGTACCGCTTCGTGCAGGCGCTGCGCGAGAAGCAGATGATGGATTTCAAGCAGCTCTTCCGCTCGGTCGACGTGCTGATGGTCGATGACGTCCAGTTCATCGCCGGCAAGGACTCCACCCAGGAGGAGTTCTTCCACACGTTCAACGCGCTGGTGGACCAGAACAAGCAGATCGTCATCTCCGGCGACCGCACGCCGACCGAGATGTCGGACATGGAGAACCGCATCGTGTCGCGGCTGCAGTCCGGCCTGGTCGTCGACCTGCACCCCACCGACTACGAGCTGCGGCTCGGCATCCTGCAGCAGAAGGTCGAGGCCTATGCGGAGCAGTATCCGCAGCTGTCGATCGAGAACGGCGTGCTGGAATTCCTCTCCCACCGGATCAGCACCAATGTCCGCGTGCTGGAAGGCGCGCTGATGCGGCTCTTCGCGATGGCTTCGCTGGTCGGCCGCAAGATCGACATGGCGATGACCCAGGACTGCCTCGCCGACATCCTGCGCGCCTCCGAGCGCAAGGTGTCCATCGACGAGATCCAGCGCCGCGTGGCCGAGCACTACAACATCCGCCTCAGCGAAATGATCGGCCCGACCCGCGTGCGCACCGTCGCCCGGCCGCGCCAGATCGCCATGTACCTGTGCAAGTACATGACCACCCGCAGCCTTCCGGAAATCGGCCGCCGCTTCGGCGGGCGCGACCACACCACCATCATGCACGGCGTGAAGCGCATCGAGGAACTGAAGGAAAAGGACACCCAGATCGCAGACGATCTGGAGCTGCTGCGCCGATCGCTGGAGGCGTGACGCCTCCGGCGGTGTGGTCATTCTGCCGCATCCGCGGGCATTCGGCGTTAGCGCCTGTAAAACCTGCCGAAAGGGGCTTGAGCCGACGGGCCTTTAGGATAGTGTCGCAATCCCGTCCCACCGGAAAAGGTTGCGCGCCATGAGGATCAGCATCGAACGTGCCGCACTGCTTCGCGCGGTATCGCAGGCACAGTCCGTCGTCGAGCGGCGCAACACGATCCCGATCCTCGGCAACGTCCTGGTCGAGGCAGAGGGATCGGACGTCACCTTCCGCGCGACGGACCTGGACATCGAGGTCGTCGACAAGGCCCCGGCCATGGTCGAGCGCGCCGGGTCGACCACGGTCTCCGCCGTGACCCTGCACGAGATCGTCCGCAAGCTGCCCGACGGCGCGCTGGTGACGCTGAATGCCGACCCGACCTCCAACATCGTGACCGTCGAGGCCGGCCGGTCGCAGTTCCAGCTGAACACCCTGCCGAAGGAAGACTTCCCGGTCATGCCCTCGAGCCAGTACAGCTCGAACTTCACCGTGAAGGCCGAGGTGCTGCGCCGCCTCTTCGACAAGTCGAAATTCGCGATCTCCACCGAGGAGACCCGCTACTACCTCAACGGCGTCTACATGCATGTCGCCGAGTCCGAGGAAGGCCGCGTGCTGCGCTGCGTCGCGACCGACGGCCACCGGCTGGCCCGCATCGACGCGGAGCTGCCCTCGGGCGCCGAGGAGATGCCGGGCGTGATCGTGCCGCGCAAGACCGTGGGCGAGCTGCGGAAGCTGCTGGACGAAGACGATGCCGACATCGCCGTCTCGGTCTCGGAGACCAAGGTGCGCTTCGCCACGCCGGACGTGACGCTGACCTCGAAGGTGATCGACGGCACCTTCCCCGACTACACCCGCGTCATTCCCGCCAACAACCCGAAGCGGCTGGAGGTCGATGCCGCCGATTTCGCCAAGGCGGTGGACCGCGTCGCGACCGTGTCGTCCGAGCGCTCCCGCGCGGTGAAGCTCTCCATGGACGAGGACCGGCTGGTCCTGTCGGTCAACGCGCCCGACAGCGGCGCCGCGACCGAGGAGCTGGCCGTGGCCTATGGCGACGAGAAGCTGGAGATCGGCTTCAACGCGAAATACCTGCTGGAGATCGCCTCCCAGGTCGACCGCGAGAACGCCGTCTTCATGTTCAACAGCTCCGGCGACCCGACGCTGATGCGCGAGGGCTCCGACACCTCCGCCGTCTATGTCGTGATGCCGATGCGCGTCTGACGCGTCCCCGCGTCCCGGACCTTGCGAACCGCGCCCCCGAAAGGCGCGGTTTTTTCTTGGGCCCAGCCAGAGGAGAGCCCGCCATGATCCGCCCTGCCCTTCCCGCGGACGAAGCAGCCATCCGCGCCTGCGCCGAAGCGGCCTTCGCCCGCTACGTGCCGCTGATCGGCCGCCGCCCGGCCCCGATGGATGCCGATTTCGCCGCGAAGATCGCCGCCGGGCAGACCCATGTCTCGGCAGACGCCACAGGCAGGGTCGCAGGCTACGTCATCTTCTGCCCCGAGGACGGCGCCATGCATCTCGATGCCATCGGCGTGCTGCCGGAAGCGGCGGGCCAGGGCATCGGCAAGGCGCTCATTGCCTTCTGCGAGGCGGAGGCGCGGCGGCTGGGCCTGCCGCTGGTGACGCTCCACACCAACCAGAAGATGGAGGCGAACCTGTCGATCTATCCGCGGCTGGGCTACGTGGAGACCGGCCGCGGCGAACAGGACGGCTTCGCCCGGGTGTTCTACGAGAAACGGCTCGACTGACGCATCCGGCACCGCGTTGCTCCGGTCCGGCAAACAGGCAGGCGAGCGCAGCGGGGGCTGAGGCGATCTGCGCGGCCGCCCCGGGCAGGACCGGCACCGGGCGCGCTGGCGGGGGCAGCTTTCCGGTATCCGCGTTCTGGCAGGCCCGCAGCCTGCCTCACGGGCAGCGTGGCCTTGGAGCGCCTGAAACCAGGCAACGCATCCGCAGCCAGCGGGCGCGCCCGCCGGGCGCTTCGCTGCAGCTCCCGCAGCCGCCTTCCGGTCGATGATGCGCCACGACTCCCCTGCCCAAGACCTGCTTGCCCTGTGGCAGGGCAGATGCGGGGATACCCTGCCCGGCGGGGCTGCACCGGACCGGCCGCGGGGATCCGGCGGCATGAAAAAGGGGGCCGCGCGGGCCCCCTTCCTGTGTTCTCAGAATTTCTTGCCGGGCTTCTTCGGCCCGCCTGCCGGGCGCGGCTTGGCGCCTGCAGTCTTCGGCCGGAACCCTTCGGTCTTGGCGCGGTAGGGCGGCTTGGCGCCTTCGCCCGCGGCGCGCGGCTTGCCGAAGCCCGAACGCGGACGCTCGTCGCCGTCCTTCTTGGCCCAGGGCTTGTCGCCCGCGGGACGGCGCGACTTGGAATGCTCGCCCGCTTCGGGACGGCGGAAGCTCTTCGAGGCATCGCCGAACCGCGCGTCCTTCGGCTTCGCCGCCGGGCGCTTGTCGTCGCCGCCACGGTCGAAGTCGCGCTTCTTGCGGAATTCGCCGGCATCGCCGTCACGGGAAAATTCGCGCTTCTTAGGGCGCTCGTCGCGGTCGCCGTCGCGGGAGAACTCGCGCTTCTTCGGCCGGAACTCGCCCTCCTCGCGGCGCACGGGACGCGGCGGACGCGGAGCGTCGCCGGCAGGCGCGGAACGGTAGGACGAACCGCCCTCGGCTGCCGCCTCGCGGTCGCGGCGCGGCGGGCCCTTGCGGTGCGGACGGGCATCGTCGTCGCGGTCGCGGCGCGGGCCACCGGTGCGCCGGGGCGCCGGGCGGGTCACCTCGTCGGGCACGCTGTCGACCATCTCCAGGCGGATGTCGTCCTCCAGCACGCCGCCCTCGCCCAGATGCGCGCCGAGGCCCGGACCGGCCGCCTCGGCCAGTTCCACATAGGTCGCCTCATCCGTCACCCGGATCTTGCCGATCTGGGTCTTGTCGAGCCCGCCCGCGCGGCACAGCAGCGGCAGGATCCAGCGCGGCTCCGCGTTCTTGTCGCGGCCGATCGACAGCTTCGCCCAGACCGAGGGACCGAATTCGCGGCGCTCGGGACGCTCGCCGCGTTCGCGCGGCTCGCGGTCGTCGCGCGGCTTGCGCATCGGCGCGACGTTCAGCTCCTCGGGGGCCGACAGCTTGTTCTGGTAGAGGCGGAAGCAGGCAATCGCGATCTGCTCGGGGGTGAAGGCCTCGATCAGCTTGGCGGCGAAAGCGGCCTCGCGCTCGTTCGGCTCCTGCGACCAGGCCTCGTCATCCAGCAGGCGCGCCTCGTCCTTGTCGAGGATCTCGTCGGCGGAGGGCGCAAACACCCATTCCGCCTGGACCTTCGCCCATTTCAGGATGCGGCCCGCCTTGTTCACGGCGCGGTCGGTGACGATCAGCGCCGAGATGCCCTTGCGCCCGGCCCGGCCGGTCCGGCCCGAACGGTGCAGCAGCGCCTCGGTGCTCTGCGGCAGGTCGGCATGGACCACCAGATCGAGATTCGGCAGGTCGATGCCGCGCGCCGCCACGTCGGTGGCCACGCAGACCCGCGCCCGGCCGTCGCGCATCGACTGGAGCGCATGGCTGCGCTCGTCCTGGCTGAGCTCGCCCGAGAGGCTGGCCACGAGGAAGCCGCGGTTCGCCAGCCGCGCCGACAGCCGGGTCACGGCCGCGCGGGTATTGGCGAAGACGATCGCGGTCGGCGCATCGTGGAAGCGCAGCAGGTTGATGATCGCGTTTTCCTCGTCGCCCGGCGAGACCTGCACGGCCTGGTAGGTGATGTCGGTATGCTGCGAGCCCTTGTCGAGCGTGGTCACGCGGACCGCGTCGCGCTGGTAGGTGCGCGCCATGTCCTCGATCGTGCGCGGCACGGTCGCGGAGAACAGCAGCGTGCGGCGCTCTTCGGGCGCCTCGCCCAGCATGAATTCCAGGTCTTCGCGGAAGCCGAGATCGAGCATCTCGTCGGCCTCGTCGAGCACGACGGCGCGGATGTCGTTCAGATCCAGCGAGCCGCGGGTGATGTGGTCGCGCAGGCGGCCGGGGGTGCCGACGACGATATGCGCGCCGCGCTCCAGCGAACGGCGCTCGTCGCGGGCGTCCATGCCGCCGATGCAGGTCGAGATCCTTGCGCCCGCCTTGGCATAGAGCCAGCCCAGTTCGCGCGCGACCTGCAGCGCCAGTTCCCGCGTCGGTGCCACGACCAGCGCCAGCGGCGCGGCCGCCGGGCCCAGCGTCTCGGCCTCTCCCAGCAGCGTCGGCGCGATGGCGAGGCCGAAGCCCACCGTCTTGCCGGAGCCGGTCTGCGCGGAAACGAGAAGGTCGCTGTCGGCGAGCTCGGGATTGGTGACGGCCTCCTGGACGGAGGTCAGGCTGTCATACCCGCGCTCGGCGAGGGCATCTTGGAGGGTCGTGATCATGGGGGCGTGTCCATCGGGTCGGCGCGGGGTCCGTCCCGGCGCAAGGAATGGGGACCTCTAGCGGAAGCGCGACCCTTTGTCCACAGGCGTCGGCGGCAGATCGTTACCTGTCACTCCAGCGCCGCAAGGAAGGCGGTGACCAAAGTCGCCGAGTTTCCGGCCGCCAGCGCGAAGAACGTGCCCATCTCGTTTGCGCCCTCGCCGCCGCCCGCCAGATCCGACAGCGAGCGGAAGGCGATGAACGGCACCTGGTTGGCCCAGGCCACCTGGGCGACCGCCGCGCTTTCCATGTCGACCACATGGGCGTCGAAGGTCTCGAAGACGTATCGGCGGAAATCCGCATTGTCGAGGAAGGCCATGCCCGAGACGCCGTTGCCGCCGACCACGACCTCGGGGGGCTCGCTGAGGCAATCGGTTTCGGACGCGCAATCCTCGAACTCGATCTCGGCGGCAACCTTCTCCGCCGTGGCCAGCAGGGCGGGATCGGCCTCGAACCAGAATTTCCGCTCGGGCGCGTCGATGCCCTCGCGCATCACCTCCACCGCCTTCGGGAAGATCATGCCGTAATTGGGGAAATCCGTCGGCACGAAGGGCAGTTGCATGTAGCCGTCCGATGTCTCGCGGGCCAGCAGCGCCTCCAGGTAGGACCCCCACTGCCCGGCCACGACCACGTCGCCGATATGCAGCGACGGGTCGACGCCGCCGGCGATGCCGGAAAAGACGATGGCGGAGACGTCGAAATGGTCCAGCGCCAGCTGCGTCGTCATTGCCGCATTGACCATGGAAATGCCCGACAGGAACAGCACGACCTCCTGGCCCGCCAGGCGTCCCGTGACGAAGGTCACGCCGTTGAGGCTGGTGCTTTCCGCGCCCTCCAGCGCCTCGACCAGCATCCCCCATTCCGGGGCGAAGGCCGACATCACCGCGATGCGGGACGGCGCGTCCTGGGCGGCGGCAGGCAGGGAGAAGGCGGCGAGGCAGAGGGCGGCGGCGCGGACGGTCATGGACAGGCTCCGGTGGCGGAAATGCGTTCAGGCTGGGCTGCCGGGCCGCCGCGGTCAAGCGCGGCAGCGGCCGCGCGGCGATGGGCAGCAGGCGCCGCGCGGACCGTTCCGGCGTTAACGAATCGGCCGCGGAAGTCGCGCTAAACGCGCAGCTCCCCGAAAAGGTTCCCGCGCTGACCGAATCTGCCGGCGGAAAATCCTTCGGAGCCGTTAATCGTGATCCGGAAAACCTCTATTTAGACCTGAAAAATTCATCAATAATTGGACAGGTGGCGAAAATCCGCCTACAAGGAAAGGGCTCATGAAGACCTCACCAAAGACCGGGGCGCGGGCGAAAACAGGAATTCAGGCGAGTTGCACGTAACGTCACAGACACCCAGGCACTGCCGCTAGGCAGTTTGTTAACCTGTGTCAACAAGCATGCTCTCCCGGGGTTCCGCGAATGGGGAACGGGCATGAAGAAGTTCACAAGTTTCTGGGGCCTGATCACGGCCTACTGGGTATCCGAGCGCTGGCGCGAAGCCTGGCTGCTGACCGTTGCGATCTTCGCGCTGACGACCCTGCTGAGCAAGGCAAGCGTCTGGACCGCCACTGCCAGCGCAGATTTCATCGCCTCGCTGGCCGGCTTCCACCGCAACCTCAACACCGGCGAGGACGCGGTCGGCATCCTCTTCACCGCCGCCGTCGTCTTCGTGGCGATCTTCCTCGGCAAGTCCGCCGGCGTCGCCGCGCGCCATCTGATGTCGAGCCACCTGCACCGCAAGGCGCGCTCCTGGATGGTCAGCCGCTTCGACGCCGCCGTGCTGGCCGACCAGCGCGTCGCGCTCGACCTCAGCTCGGACAAGGGCGGCGAACCCGGCGCCCAGCGCCTGCCCGACGCCATCGACCAGCGCATCGACGAATGCTCGATCGGGCTGTTCGGCGGAGTGATCGGCCTGGCCATGGGGCTGTGGGGCGCGATCGCCTCGATCTGGTTCGTGTCGCAGGCGCTCCTGGAACGCAGCCAGGCGGTCGCCTTCCTCGACAGCTGGGCCGCCTGGGCCCGGGACGGCATCGCCGCGCTCGGATTGCCCGGCCTCGCCCAGGCCATCGTGATCGAGCCGGGCCTGCACGGCACCGCGATCCTGTCGGGCCTGCTGGTGCTGACCTATGTCCCCACGGTCACCGCCATCGCCTGGATGATCGGCAAGGTGATCGAGACCCTGACCGTGCTGCGCCAGCGCCATGACGGCGCCTGGCGGGGCGAGTGGAACTCCATGCTGAACCGCGTCACCCGGCTCGCGGCCTCCAAGGGCCAGACCGTGCAGCGCGACGTGAACGAGCGGCTCTATGGCGACATCGACCGCACCTGGGGCCGCCAGAACCGCTGGTCGGCGGGGATGCTGCTGTTCACCGACAGCTACAATTTCCTGTCTTCGCGGCTCTTCGCCTATCTTCCGGCGCTGCCGGCCTACATGGCCGGGCAGATGAGCTTCCGCACCTTCGCGGCCAGCTCGGAACTGACCGCCGCGCTGATCGCCGACACCTCCTGGTTCATCAACGTGATGCCCGCCATCGCCAACCTGCGCGCCAATGCCGACCGGCTGACCGAGCTGGCCCGGGCGGTGGAGCGCGTGCAGGACCGCGAGGCCTTCTACCGCGAGACCGGCGTCAACGAGTTCCGCCAGGCCACGCACGGGTCGGGCCCGGTGCTGAAGCTCACCGGCCTGTCGCTGAACCACCGCGGCCATGGCGCCGACGCCTTCGTCTCGGTTCCGCGGCTGGAGCTGTGGAAGGGCGACTGGATCTATTTCCACGGCCGCAACGGCTGCGGGAAGAGCTCGCTGCTGAAGGCCGTGGCAGGGCTCTGGCCCTACGGCACCGGCACGGTCAGCCGCCGCGACGACAGCCGGCTGTTCTTCGCCGGGCAGGAGCCCGACCTGCCCGACCGTTTGACGCTCAAGGCTCTGGCCACCTACCCTTCCCGCGAAACCGCGTTCGACGACATCCGGGTCGCACATGTCCTGAACCGCGTCGGACTCGGCCAGTTCATCGGCGCCATGAAGGAGGAGCTGCACGACGGCCAGCTTTGGCGGAACGTCTTCTCCGGCGGGCAGAAGCAGCGCCTCGTGCTGGCGCGCATCCTGCTCCACAAGCCCGAGGTCCTGCTTCTGGACGAGGCGACCTCGGCGATGGACATGGTCGCCACGGCGGAATTCCACATGACGATCCGCGAGGAACTTCCCGAGACTTCGGTGCTTGCCGTTCTGCACGGCAAGGAAGTGCCGCATGATCCGGACGGTTTGCCGTTCTACAACGCGGTGCTTGGAATCCGGAACGGAATCGGCATGGTCCGTCCTGTCGGCAAGGGCAATCTGGGGGTCGCGCAGCTCGTCGCGGAGTGACCCCGTAGCAAGGGGGTCCATACGTGACCACGCAAGACGATCCGCAGGGCCTGCTGGCCCGGATGACGCTGGAAGAGAAGATCGGCCAGCTCAACCTCCTCGCCGCGGGCGAGGGCCTGACCACCGGGGCGGAGACCTCGACGCCGCTGGCGAAGCGGCTGGATGCGGGCGAGGTCGGCGCCATCTTCGGCACCAAGTCCCGCGCCTCCACCCGCGCGATGCAGGAACGCGCAATCGCCGGGTCCCGCCTCGGGATCCCGCTGTTCTTCGCCGAGGACGTGATCCACGGCCACCGCACGATCTTTCCGCTCAACATCGCCCAAGCCTGTTCCTGGGACATGGAGCTGATCCGCGCCTGCGCCGCCTTCTCCGCCGAAGAGGCCTCATCCGAGGGGCTGCACCAGGTCTATGCGCCGATGATCGACATCAGCCGCGATCCGCGCTGGGGCCGGGTCGCCGAGGGCCCGGGCGAGGATCCCTATCTGGCGTCGTGCATCGCCGAGGCGATGACCCGCGGGCTGCAGGAGAACAACGGCGGCCGGGTCTCGGCCTGCCTCAAGCACTTCGTCGCCTATGGCGCCACCCAGTCGGGGCGCGACTACGACAACGCGACCATGGCCTGGGAGGACCTCCTGGACATCTACCTGCCGCCCTTCGAGGCGGGGGTGAGAGCCGGGGCCGAAGGCGTCATGGCCTCCTTCAACGCGGTCAACAAGATGCCGATGCATGCCCATGAGCCGCTGATCGAGGGCTGGCTGCGCGGCACCGCCGGGTTCGACGGGCTGGTGGTCTCGGACTACACCGGCGTCAAGGAGCTCACCGCCCACGGCATCGGGACGCCCGAGATGGTGGTCGCCCGCGCGCTCCATGCCGGGATCGACATGGACATGGTCGGCGAGGACTACCTGCGCCACCTGCCGGGTCTGGCCGAAAACGGCCTCGACGCGCCGCAGATCGGCCTGTCGATCTCCGCCGAGACGATCCGCGGGCTGATCGACCGCGCCTGCCTGCGCGTCCTGAAATTCAAGGCGCTGCAGGGGCTGTTCGAGGATCCCTTCAAGGGCATGGACCCGCTGGCCCCCACGCCGAACCGCAAGGCGGGCCGCGCTCTGGCACGCAAGGCCGCGGCCGGCTCCTGCGTGCTGCTGAAGAACAACCACCTGCTGCCCCTGAAGCCCGGCCAGAAGGTCGCCCTGATCGGGCCGCTGGGGTCGGACCGCGCCAACATGCTGGGCACCTGGTCGGTCTCGGGCGATGCGCGCGACGTGGTCAGCCTGGAAGACGCGCTGCGCAGCCAGAACTGGGCCGCCCTGACCACGGCGGTCGGCGCCAACCTCGTGCGCGAAAAATGGATGGTCGACCGGCTGAACGTCCATGGCGTCACCGTCACCCCCGACCCCCGCGACGAGGCGGAGCTGCTCCGCGAAGCCAAGGCGGCGGCCGAGGCCGCCGACGTGGTGATCCTTGCCATCGGCGAAGCCAAGGAACATGCGGGCGAAAGCTCCTCGCGCCTCTGCCCCGACCTGCCGGAGCCGCAGCGGCGGCTGGTCGCCGAGCTGGCGGCCGGCTGCACGCCGGTCGTGGCGGTGGTCTTCGCCGGGCGGCCGCTGGCGCTGGGACAGGTGCCGGAGCAGGTCGACGCGCTGCTCTATGCCTGGCATGGCGGCGTGGCCGGCCCCGAGGGCGTCACCGACATCCTCACCGGCGCGGCGGAACCCACCGGCAAGCTCGCCGTCACCCTGCCGGTGCATCCGGGCGAAACCCCGCTGAGCTATGCGACCGAACCCACCGGCCGCCCCTTCCCCGGGCATTTCCAGAAGTTCCTGACCGGCTGGCTGGATCTGGATGACAGCGCGGTGCCTGCCTCCTACCCCTTCGGGTTCGGCCTGACCTATGGCCATGTCGACTATTCCGATGTCGTGGCGGACGTGCCCGGCGGCGGCGAGGACGGCATGGCCGAAGTCCATGTCGACATCACCAACACGTCGGAGCGGGCGGTGACCGAGACGGTGCAGCTCTACATTTCCGACCCCGAGGCGCAGATCACCCGGCCGGGCCGCCTGCTGAAGGATTTCCGCCGCGTGCCGGTCGCCCCGGGATCGACCAAGCGCGTCACCTTCGAGATCACGCCGGAAATGCTGAGCTACCACGTCGCGCCCAGCCTGGCCGAAGCCAGGAAAGTCTGGGATCCGGGCCGGATCGTCGTGCATGTCGGGCCAGACAGCCGCGCCACCAAATCGGTCGAGATCACATGGGGGGCGTGACCACCGGGCTCGACGATGCCCAGCTGCGCGACCGGATCGCCCAGGCGACGGCCGGCTATTTCCTCGACTGGAGCCATCCTGCCAGCGGCATGGCGCGGGAACGCTCCGCCGGGGCCTTCGGCTACGATGTCGAGGAGACGGTCACGACCGGCGGCACCGGCTTCGGCATCATGGCGCAGGTCGCCGCCGCCGAGCGCGGCTGGCGTCCGCGGCAGGAAATCCTCGACCGGCTGGAAAAGCTGGCCGGGTTCCTGGAGACGGCGGACCGCTTCAACGGGGTCTATGCGCATTTCTATTTCGGCTCGACCGGCAAGGTGATCCCCTTCATGGCCGGGGACGATGGCGGCGACATCGTCGAGACGTCCTTCCTGGCCATCGGCCTGCTGGCGGCGGCGGAGTATTTCTCCGACGTGCCGGAGCTTGCCGCGCGGATGGAGGCGATTGTCCACGGCATCGACTGGTCGGCGCATGTCGGCCCCAAGGGCGTCATGTGGCACGCCCATCCCGGCCGGCCCTTCCCCGAAAAGGCGCTGGATCTCGGCGGCTGGAACGAGGCCTTCCCGGTCTTCGTGCTTGGCGCCGGGGCGGAGGACCCGGCGCACCGCATCCCCGCAGGCATCTACCATGACCGCTGGGCGAAGGCGCGCAGCTTCCTGAACGGCTGGGAATTCGCGGGCATCCCGCTGCCTCTGGGGCCCGACTGGGGCGGCCCGCTCTTCCTGTCGCAGTATCCGTTCCTCGGGATCGATCCGCGCGGACTGAAGGACGCCTATGCCGATTACGGCGTGCTGGCGCGGAACCACGCGCTGATCAACCGCGCGCACTGCCTGGCGAACCCGCATGGCTGGAAAGGCTACGGGCCGGATCTGTGGGGGCTGACCGCGGGCGACGACCACACCGGCTATGTCGCGCATTCCCCGAAGGAGGATACCGGTGTGATCACGCCGACCGCGGTGCTGACCTCCTTCCCGATGGTGCCGGACGAGGCGATGCCCGCGGTCCGGCACATGCATGACGATCTGGGCGACAGGATTTTCGGCGAGGCGGGCTTCGTCGACGGGTTCAGCCTGCACCATGGCTGGGTGGCGGAGAGCCGTCTGGCGATCGACCAGGGGCCGATCGTCGTGGGGCTCGAAAACCACCGCTCGGGACTGCTGTGGAAGCTGGTCATGAAGCGGCCGGAGATCCGGCGCGGGCTGGCCGCGCTGGGATTCTCGTCACCTCAGCTGCCGCCCAGCGCCTGACAGGCGAGATCGCGCGCTTCGGCGGCCTGCAGGAAGGCCGCCGAGGACCAGGTCAGCGCCGGGCAGGACCGGGGGGCCCCCGTCAGCCGGTCGAACTGCTCGGGCAGCGCGTCGCCTTCCGGCGCCAGATCCAGCACCATCTGCATCCGCGCCTCGCCGCGCCCGAACCGGGTCCGGTCGCGGTGCATCGCCGCCAGCCGGTAGTCGAGCTCGGCGCAGGCCAGCGTGCAGGGATACCAGGGATTGCCGCCGAAGAAGACATCCTCGCGCCAGCGCCCCATCGCCGGGACCGCGCGGCCCGCGTTGATCGGGTAGATTTCGCTGAACACCGCCTCCAGCGCCGCCACCGTCGCCGCCATCCAGCGCCCGTCCAGCGCCAGCGGTCCGTCGCGGCGGCCAACATCGAGCAGCGCCATGACCGTGCCGATATCGTGGCGACCCGGCATCTCGATGCTCTCGCGCAGGCTGCCATCGGGCTCCTCCGCCTGCCGGAGCAGCACCGTCAGCTCCCCGGATTTCGCCCTCAGCGCGGCGGCGAAGCGCGGATCGCGCCCGCGCGCCCAGTCCGCGCCGCGTTCCAGTGCATCCGCCTGCGCGATCAGCGTGAAGCTGCAGCGCCGCGGCGGCTCCTCCTCCCAGGGGCCGATGGCGGGACGGCCGGCGACCTCCAGCAGATGAGACAGGTCGCGGCGCAGGAGCAGCCCGGCCTCTGCGCCGTCCAGCCCGGGCAGGGCCTCCAGAAGCGCCAGCAGCGACCGCGCCCTCAGCGCGGGCCCGTCATCCTGCGGCCGCGCCCAGCGTTCGAGATCCGGCCCGCCATCGGCGGCGCAGCGCGGCTCCTCCAGCCAGGCGGATCCGTGCAGCGCCGCAAGCTCCGCATCCGGGCGCAGGAACTGCAGGTGCTCGGCATCGGTGGTCGGCCGCAGCGGATTGGCCGCAGGGCCCCGCCGCGCCGGATCCGAAATGCGCAGGGAAAAGGCGATGTAGTCGTTGAGCCGCGCCATCCAGCCCTCCCGGTCGCCATCCGCGGCCATGGCCAGCGGCATGGCGCGGGCGATGATGGCGGCGTCCCGGACCCAGTGGTGGAAATAGTCGGGCTCCGGATCCCAGTGGTCCGGGCGAATCGAGGCCAGGACCGATCCGCGGGCCGGAACCACGTGCCAGCCGAAGCCCGCGCGGTGCTGCGACAGCCCCGTCGCGGAGATCGCGCGGGCCATGGAGCGGGCTGCGGCGGCGCGGGCTGTGGCAATCCGGCTATCCACGCAAATTTTTTCATCCGTCATTCCGGAAATCCTTGTAAGCGGGGTCGGAATCCCCCATGTCCCGCCGCGGCAGCTAGCTTATTATGCACACGCAGCAAGAGTTTGCCGATATAATGATGGAATACTGGGCAGCGACTCGCTCCGTTGGGCAGAAGCACGCCACAGGACCTTGATTTACCACAGGGCGGGAACCCCCCGGCCAGGGCACCAGTTAACCAGTCATTCACGCACGAGACCGGAAACCTTGTGCATTTGCAAACTTGGATGCGGGATAGCAAACGTATGACGACCGACTCAGGGTGCTCCAGGCGGAGACTTCTCGGCAGTGCTGCGGCCTTCGGGCTGTCGATGGCGCTTGCCCCGATGGTCCGTGCCGAACCCAATACCGGAGCACCGATGGCGGAAGGGGAGCCGTTCAGTTTCGAGCTGCTCGCCGAGGCGATGAAAAAACGGGCAGAACAGCCCGACCCCGGCTCCTATCGCCCGCCGCTGCTGCTCGACGGACTGGATTATGACTCCTACCGCAACATTGCCTTCCGTCCGGAAGCCGCGCGCTGGAACGAGAAGACGGACGAGTTCCGGCTTCACGCCTTCCATCGCGGCTGGCTGTTCCCGGACGCGGTGGCGATGTTCGACGTGTCCTCGGGCACGGCCAAGCCGTTCAACTTCACCACCGACGATTTCGAGTACCGCGAGGAACTGGAAGGCCGGCTCGAGCCCGGCACGCCGATCCCCGGCGTCGCCGGCTGGCGGATGCTGTCGCGGCTGAACACCGCCGACCGTTTCGACGAGCTCGTCGCCTTCCTCGGCGCCAGCTATTTCCGCGCGCTCGGCCAGGGCAGCGTCTACGGCGCCTCGGCCCGCGGGCTGGCGATCGACACCGCCACCGGCCGCGCCGAGGAATTCCCGCGCTTCTCCGCCTTCTACTTCGAGCGCCCGGCGCCCGGCGTGGAGACGGTGATCGTCAATGCCGCGCTCGACAGCCGCCGCGTAACCGGGGCCTACCGGTTCGTGATCACGCCCGGCGCCATCACCGAGATGGAAGTCACCACACGGCTGTTCTTCCGCGAGACCGTCGAGGAGATGGGCATCGCGCCGCTGACCTCGATGTTCCTGTTCGACCGCACCACGCCCGGCCGGTTCCACGACTACCGGCCGCAGGTGCATGACAGCAACGGGCTGGGCATCCGGCAGGAAGACGGGCGCCGCATCTGGCGGACGCTCGCCAACCCGCCGCGGCTGGGCCAGTCCTGGATCAACGCCACCGCGATCAAGAGCTTCGGGCTCTACCAGCGCGACCGGCAGTTCGACGAATACTCCGATGCCGAGTCGCGCTTCGAGAAGCGCCCCTCCATCGAAGTGCAGCCCCTCAACGACTGGGGCACCGGCTATGTCCGGCTGATCGAGATCCCGACCGAGCAGGAGGCGACCGACAACATCGTCGCCTACTGGCGGCCGGCCGACCCTGCGGAAGCCGGGTCCAGCAAGGAATACCGCTATCGCATGCTCTGGGGCGATCTGGCGGGACAAAACGAAGAAAAACTTGCCTATGTGGTGACTACCGCAAGCGGGGAAGCTGGAGTATCGGGCAGCAAGAACGAAGAAGGCGGACGCAAATTCGTCATCGACTTCAAGGGCGGACGGCTGGACGGCGTAACGGAGATCGACTCCGTGCAGCCGAAGGTCACCGTCAACGGCGGGCTGGTGGACACGCCCGCCCTGCGCAGGATCGAGGGAACCGGGCTCTGGCGCCTGGTTTTCGATGTCAGGCCGTCCGGCGCAGATCCGTTGGAACTAAGAGCATGGCTCGAGGGTTTCGACAGTGTCCTTTCCGAAACCTGGACCTATCAATGGGTGCCGAAATGACCAAGCCTGATGCAATTCACGTCCCCGACTCGCTTGCCACGGTCACTGCCCTTCCCGACAGCCCGATGGCGATGCCGGAACAAGTTCTCGAAGCCTCCGCGGAAATGCGGCCGGGCATGTCCTGGCTGACCGTGCTGATCGCCCTGGTCAGCTGGCGCGGCCTGCACGGATAAGCCGATGCTCGACCTAGCCACGTGGGTGCGGCGGGCGATCTGCCTTGCCGCGGCTGCCGCTGCCGGCGTGCTGGCCGGCGCGCTCTACATCTATCACGCCGGAAGCGTCGGCATCGTCCTGCTCGATGTCGTGATTGCGGTGGTGATCGCGATGGCCACGTGGTGGATCGCGTGGGGCGCCTGCCAGGGCGTGACGGGACTTGTCACGCCTGTGCCGCGCCGCCCGACGCATGACGGCCCGATCGCCAGCCGGACCTGCATCCTCGTCCCCGTCTACAACGAGGACCCCGTGGCCGTGTACGCGCGGATCGCGGCGATGGATGCCGACCTGCGGGCCGAAGGCATCGCCGAGAAGTTCCACTTCGCCATCCTCTCCGACACGCGCAAGGCCGACGTGGCCCAGCGCGAGGAAGAGGAGCTGGCGCGGCTGCTCGACGTCACCGGCGGCACGGGCCGGATCTTCTACCGCCGCCGCACCGACAATGCCGGGCGCAAGGCCGGCAACATCGAAGACTTCATCATGCGCTCCGGCGGCGCATACGATTTCGCCCTGATCCTCGACGCCGACAGCCTGATGTCCGGCGCCACGATCGGCGAGATGGTGCGCCGCATGGAAGAGTCGCCCAATGTCGGCCTGCTGCAGAGCCTGCCGCGGGTGATCGGCGCGCGCTCGCGCTTCGGCCGGATGATGCAGTTCTCGGCCGGGTTCTACGCGCCGATCTACTGCAACGGCCTGACTGCGCTGGCGGGGCGCACCGGATCCTTCTGGGGCCACAATGCCGTCGTGCGGGTCAAGGCCTTCGCCCAGAGCTGCGGCCTGCCCGAACTGCGCGGCAAGCCGCCCTTCGGCGGGCACATCCTGAGCCACGACTCGGTGGAGGCGGCGCTGCTCGCGCGGGCCGACTGGCAGGTGCGGATCGACCCCGACCTGACCGGATCCTTCGAGGAAGGCCCCGACGACCTGATCGAATACGCCAAGCGCGACCGCCGCTGGGCGCAGGGCAACCTGCAGCACGGCCGGCTGATCTTCGCCCCGGGCCTGAAGGGCTGGAGCCGCTTCGCCCTGTTCCAGGGGATCGTCGCCTACACGGCGCCGGCAATCTGGGCGCTGTTCCTGATCCTCAGCCTCGCCGCCGCCGCGACCGAGAGCACGATCAACTACTTCCCGATGCCGGATTTCCCGGTTCCGGTCTTCCCCGGCGAGCGCACCGCAGCCGCGGTCGGCCTCTTCGCCGGCGTGATCGGGCTGCTGTTCATCTCGAAGTTCCTGGTGCTGGGCCACGCGCTGGTGACCGGGCGGGCGAAGGAATTCGGCGGGGCGGGCAACACCTTCGTCTCGACCATGACGGAGCTGCTGCTGTCCTCGGTCATCGCGCCCCTGCTGATGATGTTCCAGCTGCGCGCGCTGTGGCAGATCCTGTCGGGCCGCGACGGCGGCTGGCCCACGGCAAGCCGCGACAGCGCGGAGGTGCCGCTGAAGACCGCTTTCGCCGGCAGCTGGTGGATGAGCCTCGCGGGGATCCTGCTCTTTGCCGTCGCCGCCGTCTTCGCGCCTCGGCTGATCCCCTGGCTGATGCCGGTCGGCGTCCCGCTGCTGATGGCGCCCTGCCTGATCGCCTGGACCTCGCACCGCCAGACCTCGCGGCTGATGACCAGCACCATCCAGGACGACCCGCCCGCGGTGATCCGCAGCTTCCGCCGCCAGCTGGCCGCTTGGGACGACATGACCGCCCCGGAGCCCGTTCCGGAGCCCGCGCCCCGCGCGGCGGAGCCTGCCGCGGCAGGCTAGCTAGGCCGCCAGCCGCGACAGCAGCGGCGCGCTTTCGGCCATTACCTTCGACCTGATCTCCTCCGCCGTCATGGCGGAGGCGCGCATGAACTCGATGAAGTTCATGTTGACGTTGTTGAACAGCAGCCGCCCGGCCGGCTCGGTCCCGACATCCGCCCGCACCAGCCCCCTGCCCTGCATCTCGGCGAGGAAGCGGCAGAGCTGATCGGAAAGCTCCCGGTCGATCTCTATGTAGCGGCGCGAGAATTCCGCCTCGGGATCGAGCATCGTGCGCGCCACGGCCATCCGCCAGACCTCGCGCGAGCTGTACTGGAAGGATGTCCGGAAATAGGTCGCCACGATGGCGCCGAAGCCCTCCTCCAGCGTCGCGACCGGGGCGCGGATGCAAGCCTCCACCGCCTCCATCACCATCGCGGTCTCTTCCAGCACCGCGGCCAGCAGCAGATCCGCCTTCGATCCGAAGTAGTTGTAGAAGGTCGCCACCGACAGCTCGGCCGCCTCGGCGATGTCCTCGATCCGCGACGCCTCGTAGCCGTCCTCCCGGAACATCTGCGCCGCGCAGTCGAGGATGCGTTTGCGCGTTGCCGCTTTTTTCCGCTCGCGCAGACCTGCCATTTCGAAAAACCTGTAGTGACTTCAAGTTCAGATTGACTACAGATTTTGAGCTGGTCAAGCTGAAGCCGGAAAAACAGCAAGAAAACCGACAACGGGGACCATAGATGACCTTCAGGATGCAAACCCTGGGCCTTGCCGCTTTCGGCGGGCTGCTTTCGACCACCGCGCTGCAGGCGGCCGAGAACCTCAACGCGCTGATCTGGTGCGACCATGCCGATGCGGCGCTGCTGGAGCCGTTCGAGAAGGCCCATGACGTGCGCGTCAACGTCAAGGAATACGAGGGCACCGCCGCGGGCCTGACAATCCTCGAGCAATCCCGCCCGGGCGACTGGGACGTGATGGTCATCGACGGGGTCGACGTGGCCCGCGCGGCCGAGGCCGGTTTTCTCGCGCCGCTGCCCGAGGGCGCTATCGACACCTCCGGCACCTTTCGGGAGGTCGCGCTGGCGGATGCGATGACGGTGGACGGCAAGCTCTACGGCGTGACCGAGAAATACGGCTACAACACCATTGCCTACAACAAGGCGGCGGTCGATCCGGAGGACATGAAGAGCCTGAAATCGCTCTGGTCCGGCAAGTATGACGGCAAGATCGCGATCTACGACTACTACATGCCGGTGCTGGGGATCGTCGGGCTGGCCGAGGGCGTGGACACCGCCGATCTGGACGCCGCCGCGCTGGACGCCCTGCGCGATCCGCTGATGAAGCTGCGCGCCGCCTCGCGCCAGGTGTCCGACGTGGTGGGCAGCCAGACCGCGCTGGCCACCGGCGAGGTCGACGTTCTGGTCGGCGGCGGCGAGTGGCTGACCGCGGTGCTGAACGCGGAGAACCCCGATCTCGACTGGACCATCCCCGAGGAGGGCGGCCTGGTCTGGACCCAGTCCATCGCCATGGTCGAGGGCACCGAGAAGCCCGATCTGGCCGTCGAGTTCATCAAGTACATCCTGTCGCCCGAGGGCCAGGCACGGCTGGCGACATCGTCCTGCTACTGGGGGATGCCCGCGAACAAGGCGGCGGGCGAGGTTCTGACCGACGACCAGAAATCCGTGCTGCGCTGGGACGAGCAGGAAGGCTACCTGGCCCGCGCCCAGCTCTACCCGGTCCCGGATGCCGAGACCGACACGGCGATGCAGGACCTCTGGACGGACATGCTGCAGAACTGACGCCATGAGCATCGAGCGCACCGAGAAACGCCTGGGCGCGGGGCTGGCCGCGCCGGCCCTGCTCTGGACGGGGGCCTTCTTCGTCCTGCCCTTCGCGGCGATGGTCTGGATGAGCCTCGGCCATCTGGAGGGACGCACGGTCGTCCCCGGTCCCGATCTCGGGACCTACGCCCGGATCTTCACCGATCCGTCGCTCTACAAGGGCATCCGCGTCTCGCTGGAGATCACCGCAACGGTCACGGTGCTCTCGGTGCTGCTCGCCTGGCCGCTGGCCTGGATCATCGCCACGCGGGTCCCGGCGCGCTGGCGGCGGCTGGCGCTCTTGCTCGCGGTGCTGCCGTTCTGGACCTCCTATGTCGTCCGCTCCTATTCCTGGGCGCTGGTTCTGGGCGAAAAGGGCGTGATCATGAACGCGCTGACCGGGCTGGGCATCCTCGCCGAGCCGGTGCAGATCTTGGCGACGCGCGCCGCCACCGTGATCGGCTTCACCCATTTCTTCGTCATGCTGCTGACGCTGACGATCTATTCCAACCTCGTGCAGCTTTCGCCGAACTACGCCCGCGCGGCCGAAGACCTGGGTGCGTCGCGCTGGCAGGTGATCCGGCTGGTGATCCTGCCGCTGACCCTGCCCGGGGTGATGACCGGCGCCTTCCTGACCTTCGTGCTGTGCATCGGCGACTACATCACGCCGCAGATCCTCGGCGGCAACAACGAGCTCAGCCTGCCGCAGCTGATCATGCTGCAGCTCGGGCGGCGCGGCGACTATCCGCTGGCCTCCGGCCTGTCGGTCGTGCTGATGGTCATGGTGACCCTCGCCTATGCCGCGTGCGCGCGCTGGCTGAAGATGGAGCGGGTCTGATGCGCTATCTTTCCTGGGCCTATCTGGCCGTGATGTTCGGCTTCATCCTGCTGCCGGTGGCAGTGCTGGTGGTCTTTTCCTTCCAGGACGGCCGCCTGCCGGTGCCGCCGTTCAACGGGCCGACGACGGAGTGGTACGCAAAGGTGCTGGGCGACCGCGACCTGATGGCGGCACTCGGCAACTCGATGCTGGTGGCGCTGCTGTCCTCGGCGGTAGCGCTGGCTCTCGGCTTCCTCGCCGCAGCGGGCTTCGCGCAGACGCGCCTGCCCGGCGGGGCGCTGATGCGCGGGCTGATCATCGCGCCGATGACGGTCAGCTACCTGATCATCGGGCTTGGCCTGCTGCAGATGTTCAACTGGGCGGGCGTCCGCCCTTCGCTGATGGCGACCGGGATCGGCCATGTGGTGATCAACCTGCCGCTCTGCTTTGCCATCCTGTCGGCGGCGATCGGTGCGCCTCAGAAATCCGCGCTGAAGGCGGCCCGCGATCTCGGCGCGGGAGAGGCGCAGGTCCTGCTGCTGATCCTCGCGCCGATGATCGCGCCCTCGCTGGCCGCGGCCTTCTTCCTGTCCTTCACCTTCAGCTGGGACGAGTTCATCATCGCCTTCCTGCTTACCCGCTTCGACGTGACCCTGCCGGTGGAGATCTGGTCGATGCTCCGCTCCGGCCTCTCGCCCGAGACCAATGCCGTGGGCTCGCTAGTCTTCCTCGTCTCGGTCCTCCTGGTCGTGACGCTGGAACTCGCGCTATTCCGAAAGGCTTCCAAATGACTGCTGACGTGGAAATCCGGGCCGTCGAGCACCGGTTCGAGCTGTTCACCGCGCTGCACCGCATCGACCTGTCGATCAATGCCGGCGAGTTCGTCGTGCTGCTCGGGCCCTCCGGCTGCGGCAAGACCACGTTGCTGTCGCTGATCGGCGGGTTCCTGACGCCCTCGGAGGGCCAGATCCTGATCGGCGGCAGGGACATGACCCATGTCGGGCCGAAGCTCAGGCCCACCACGACCATGTTCCAGGACTACGCGCTCTTCCCGCACATGACGCTCAGGGACAATGTCGGCTTCGGGCTGAGGATGCGCGGGATGGCGCGGCGCGCGCGCGATGCCAAGGCGATGGAGATGCTCGCCATGGTGGGGCTCGACGACAAGGCGGGACGCAAGCCCCATGCGCTGTCGGGCGGGCAGCGGCAGCGCGTAGCGCTGGCCCGCGCTCTGGCGGCGGAGCCAGACGTTCTGCTGCTCGACGAGCCGCTCGGCGCGCTCGACCTGAAGCTGCGGCGGCAGATGCAGGACGAGCTGAAGTCGATCCAGCGCCGCGTCGGCACCACCTTCATCCATGTCACCCACGACCAGGAAGAGGCCATGGCCATCGCCGACCGGATCGTGGTGATGAATGCCGGGAAGATCGAGCATTGCGGCACGCCGGAAGAGGTCTATCTGCGCCCCCGCACGCTGTTCTCGGCGAATTTCATGGGCGAGCTCAACCGCCTGCCGGTCCGTCCCGACGGCAGCGGCGTCGCCAGTCCGCTCGGCCCCCTGCCCGTTCCGCCCTCGGAGGGCATCCTCTGCCTGCGCCCCGAAAGCGTCGGACTGACGGGCAGCTTCAGCCTCGGCCGCGCCCGCCTGACCGAGGCCGCCTTCTTCGGCGCGCATCACCGCTGCCATTTCGCGCCCCTCTCGGCCCCGGACATGCGCCTCGTCGCGCACCTCCCGCAGGGCAGCCACCCCGAGATCGGCGCCGAGGTGGAGCTCTTCGGCCGCGATCCCGTCATCCTGCCGGAGGCCGCATGACCCGCATTCCCCCGAAGGACTGGTACCGGCTGCGCAAGGTCGGGGATGGCATCACCTGGATCGACGAGCCGTTCATCCAGGAGTTCTACCGCTGCAACATCTGGCATGTCCGCGGCCGCGACCGCGACATGATGGTGGATAGCGGCATGGGCGTCGTCAGCTTGCGCCAATGGGTGCCCTTGGTCAGCGAGCGGCCGCTCGACGCCGTTGCGAGCCACACCCATTTCGACCATGTCGGCTGCCACCACGAATTCCCTGACCGGCTCTGCCACCGCTGCGAGGCCGATATCCTCGCCGCGCCGACCCGCGCCTCGACACTGGCGGATCCCTACGTCACCGACGATATCTTCGACGCGCTGCCGGATGTGCCCTACCAGTCCGCGACCTATGCGGTGAAGGCCGCGCCCGCGACGCGGATCCTCGAGGATGGCGACATGATCGACCTCGGCGACCGCCATTTCGAGGTGATCCACACGCCGGGCCACAGTCCGGGGGGCATCGCGCTCTGGGAGGCGGCGACCGGCATCCTGATCTCCGGCGACATCGTCTATGACGGGCCGCTGATCGAGGACACCTACCATGCCGATGCCGCCGGTTACGTCCGCTCCATGGAGCGGCTCCTGTCCCTGCCGGTCAGGACCGTCCATGGCGGGCACTTCCCGTCATTCTCCGGGGACCGGCTGCGCGCCATGATCACGGCCTGGCTGGCCAGCCACGGCGCCTGACTCCGCGCCATGGCCGAATTCCTCCAGATCCGGGCGCGCGCCGACCGTGACATGGTCGATGTCCTCGAGCGCCAGCCCGCGGATCAGCGAGGGGATCATCATGCAGACCAGCGCGAAGATCGGCAGGCCGACGACGGTGATCACCTCCTGAAGCGCGGTCAGCCCGGCCTCGCCCGCCAGCACGATCAGCATGGCGGCGACCAGCCCCTCGGCCGCGCCCCAGAACACCCGCTGGTGCACCGGGCCGGGCTGCGCCGTGCCGGTGCAGAGCATGTCGACGACCAGCGAGGCCGAATCCGAGGAGGTGGCAAAGAAGATCGCCACGATCACCACGGCCAGCCCCTGGATCAGCGGCGTCCAGGGCAAGTTCTCGAAGAAGGCGAACATGGCGAGCGGCACGCTTTCGGCCACCGCATCGCTGATCTGCCCGGCGCTGCCCCCCATCGCCTCGCGCGCGGCAAGGCCCAGCCCGTCGAACTCCATCGCCTGCCAGCCGAAGATGGCGAACCAGACGAGAGTGAAGAGCGACGGCGCCAGCAGCACGCCGAAGACGAATTCGCGGATCGTCCGGCCGCGCGAGATGCGCGCCACGAAAAGCCCGATGAAGGGCGACCAGGTCACCGTCCAGGCCCAGTAGAACACCGTCCAGGACCCTTGCCAGCCCCAGCCGTCGTTCGACGGGTTCTCGTCGGCCAGCATGTCGTTCCAGAAGGCCAGGTGCGGCAGGTTGGAGAAGTAGAGCCCGAAGGTCTCGACGATGCCGCGCAGCAGGAACAGGGTCGAGCCGGTGACCAGCACGAAGACCATCAGCCCGACCGCCATGCCGATATTGATGTTCGACAGGAGCTTCACCCCGGCATCCAGCCCGGCGACGATCGACCCCACGGCCACGACGGTCAGTACGGCAAGGATCGCGACCTTCACCGTGACCCCGTCGCCGGTCCCCCAGAGCGCGTCGAGCCCGGCCGCGATCTGGCTGGAGCCGAGCCCCAGCGAGACAGCGACGCCGAAGAGCGTGCCGAGGATCGAGGCGATGTCGATCGCCTTGCCCACCGGCCCGTGGATGCCCTCGCCCAGCAGCGGGTAGAAGACCGAGCTGACCCGGACCGGCAGGTCGTAGCGGTTGATGAAATAGGCGAAGGCCAGCCCCGGCAGGGTGAAGATCGTCCAGGTGTGCAGCCCCAGATGGTAGATCGCGATGGACATGGCGTCCTGCGCGGCCTCCTCGGTGAAGGGATCGACGCCCGGCAGCGGCGGAGCGGCGAAATGGCTGATAGGCTCGGCCACGCCCCAGAACATCAGAACGGTGCCGATGCCGCCGGCAAAGAGCATGGTGAACCAGCTGAGATTGGAATACTCCGGGCGCGAGCCCTCGCGGCCCAGACGGATATGGCCGTAGCGCGAGGCTGCCGCCCAGATCAGGAAGCCGAGCCAGAGATTGACGCCCGCCACGAAGAACCAGCCCAGATTGGTCACGATCCAGGCGCGCCCGGCCGCGAAGGCGCTGCCGATCGGTTCCGGAAAGAGCACCAGCGCGAGCACGAACGCCACAGTGATGCCTGCCGAAAGGAAGAAGATCGTCGGGTCGGTCCTGAGGCCGAGACGTCGGGCGAGCTGTTCCAAATGACTGACTCCAAGTTGCGAACTGAAGGTTACGTGAAGACCAACAGGGCGCGTTCCCGCACGGTTCCGCAATTTTCCGAGATTTTCCGGATGCCGCACCTCCCCGCGGCCCATCCGGCCCGCCCGCGAAAGGACCTGACATGACCAGCCACCGCTTCAACCAGCCGCTCGGCGGCGACCAGATGCCCCGGACCGGCGGCCCCGCGACGATGATGCGCCTGCCCTCGCAGGACACCGCCGAAGGGCTCGACGCCTGCTTCCTCGGCATCCCGATGGACATCGGCACCTCGAACCGCCCGGGCACCCGGCTGGGGCCGCGCCAGATCCGCGACGAGAGCCGGATGATCCGCCCCTGCAACATGGCCACCGGGGCCGCGCCCTTCGAGCACCTGCAGGTCGCCGATATCGGCGACGTGCCGATCAACCTCTACGACCTGAAGAAATCGGTGGAGATCATCGCGGAGCATTACCGGGGGGTGCTGTCCCACGGTGCCATCCCGCTGACGCTGGGCGGCGACCACACGCTGACCTGGCCGATCCTGCGGGCGATGAAGGAACGCCACGGTCCGGTCGCGCTGATCCATGTCGACGCGCATTCGGACACCAACGAGGAGATGTTCGGCGAGACCGTTGCCCATGGCTGCCCGTTCCGCCGCGCCTGGGAAGAGGGCTGCCTGCAGAACGACAAGGTGTTCCAGATCGGGCTGAGGGGTTCGGGCTATTCGCCGGGGGAGTTCGACTGGGGGCAGAAGCAGGGCTGGACGGTGGTCCGCGCCGACGAGTGCTGGCACCGCTCGCTGGTGCCGCTGATGGCCGAGATCCGCGCGAAGATCGGCGATGCGCCGGTCTATCTGAGCTATGACATCGACAGCCTCGATCCCGGCTTCGCGCCCGGCACCGGCACGGTGGAGGTCGGCGGGCTGACCACGATGCAGGGGCTGGAGATCATCCGCGGCTGCGCGGGCCTCAACCTCGTCGGCTGCGACCTGGTGGAAGTGTCCCCGCCCTATGACATGGCCGGAAACACCGCCGTGATCGCTGCGAATTTCCTCTACGAGATGCTCTGCGCGCTGCCGGGCGTTCCGCAGCGCCGCTGAGTCCGCTCAGGCAAGCAGGGGTCCGGCCGCACGCAGCGCCGGGCCCGGCCGCTGCAGCGTGTCGGAAGGACGCTCGCCGAACATCTTGCGGTAGGCCTGCGAGAAGCGGCCCCAATGCAGGAAGCCGTGATCCATCGCGACATCCGAGACCTTGGTCCCCTGCGCCGTGCCCGCCGCCAGCACGCGGTGCACCTCGCTGAGCCGCCGCGCCTGAAGGAACTGGGCCAGGTCGACCCCGGTCACCGTCCGGCAGGCGGCGCGCAGCTCGGCGCGGGGGCGCCCGAGGGCGGCCGCGAGGCCGGTCACCGACAGCGCCTCGGGCAGCGCGGTCTCCGCCGCCGCCAGGATCTCGTCGAACAGCGCCATGCTGCGCCGCGCGGGCAGGTCCGGCACCGCCGCGGTGCCGCCCCAGAAGGACAGCGCATCGGCCACGAGGTCGGGCGCCATCTGCAGCAGGCTGTCGCTGGCATGGCCGGACTGCACGCTGCCCAGCAGCGACAGCAGCCACCGCGCCGTCTGCCCCTGAGGATCGTCGGCCAGCCGCGCGGTCGCCCGAAGTTCCTCGGGCAGGCGGTCCTGCGGGAAGCTCACCATCAGCACGTCGAAGCAGCCGCGGGCATAGACCCGGTGGTCGCGCGCGCTCTCGATCACCAGGGGCTCCCAGGCGGCAACCGGGCCGAGATCGGAATTGTACATGTCCGAGCCCGGCAGGTTGAAGCCGATCACCACCGAACCCTCGGGCACGCGGAACTGGTTCTCCACGCAGCATTCCACCCGCTCTCGCTGCAGGCACATCCCGCCGATCTCGAGCGCCTCCACCCGGCCGGAGAACTGCCCGGCCGAAAGCTGGCGGTAGATCTGCTCCCAGCCGTCCAGCGCCTGCTCGTGCTCGAGAAAGCTCTGCGATACCCGGCGCGACAGGCGCGCCGCCCGGCGGGCCGCGCCCGCAGGTTGCTGCATGTCCATGACGATGATTCCCCTTGCCGCCACGGATGGTGGCGATGGGATATGATTAGACATTAGGCGCCGCGGCTCCCAGCTTCCGTTCACGGCAGCGTGGCCCGGATTTTGCCATATGCCCATTTTTTCACCGCATTTTCCGGCCGAGCTTGGATAGCGGGCACGGCCGCGGCGCCGCTATGCCCGCTCCGAGTACCCGTGAGGAGAATTACCATGAAAGCAACCTATGCCGTCACGCTGGCCTCTGCCGTGGCTGCAGGCCAGGCCATGGCCCAGGACAGCACGGCGGAGTTCGTTCCCGAGACGCTGACCATCGAGGAGACCATTTCCGAGGGCCCGAACGTCTTCGTGATGGACCAGGCCTGGGCCGGACCGAGCAAGGTCGACGTGCTGGGCGCGGACGATTTCGCCGTGAAGGGCAACATGGGCCCCGGCACCACGGCCCAGATGGCGCTGTCGAAGGACGGCGGCACGCTCTACACCACCTCGGTCTACATGGAGCGCTACACCTACGGTCCGGTGACCGTGGTGATGCACGAATGGGACGTGCCCACCCTGTCGGTGCGCCGCGAGTTCGAGATCTCGAACCGCCTGGCCCATGTGGAATCGCAGCCCGCGCTGCTGTCGCTGACCGCGGACGAAGGCTACCTGCTGGCCCAGAACGCGACCCCCGCCACCTCGATCACCGTGGTCGACCTGGCCGCGGGCACCCAGCTGGCCGAGATCCCGACCCCGGGCTGCTGGGGCGCCTTCCCGGCCGTCGAGGGCCTGAAATTCACCACGATCTGCGGCGACGGCACGCTGGCGAGCTACAGCTTCGCCGCCGACGGCAGCTTCGGCGACCCGGCCAAGTCTGAGAAGATCTTCGACGTCGACGAGGACGCGCTGTTCACCAACGGCGTGCGGATCGGCAGCGAGCTGGTCTTCGTCTCGTTCAACGGCAACCTCTACTTCGTCGACGACTCGGGCGAGGCGCCGGTGCTGACCGGGACCGCGCCGCTGACCGAAGGCGTTCTGGGCCGCTGGGCGCCCTCCGGCTCCGAGCTGATAGCCTACAACGCCCCCACGGACACCGCCTTCGTGCTGATGCATTCGGATACCTATGACGGGTCGCACAAGAACCCGGCGACCGAGATCTGGTCGATCGACATGGAGACCAAGACCGTGGTCGGCCGCTCGCCGGCGCATCACGAGAACGGCCTGGCGGTGACCCAGACCGAGGAGCCGATCCTCTACGGCGCGACCGAAGAGGGCAATGTCGTCCGCTACGACGTGACGATGGGCGACGAGGTCTCGCTGGCGATGGCCGAGGAATTCGAGACCGGCGCAGGCTTCGTCACGCTGCTGAAGCTGGACCGGTAGCATGGAGGCGCTTGTCCCCTACGCCTCGGCGGCGGTGACGGGTTTCACGGTGCTCGTCCTGGCGCGCGCCGCCTGGCACAAGGCATCCGCCTATCACGAGACGGTGGGCTTCGCCCAGGGCTACGGGCTGGTCCCGGCGGCCTGGACCTACCCGATCGTGCGGGCGCTGACGGCGGCGGAGATCCTGGCGATCGCCCTGATGTTCCTGCCCGCGACCCGCGCCTCCGGCGGGCTGCTGGCAGCGGGGCTGTTCGCGGGCTACGGCGTGCTGATGGGCCTGGCCCTGAGGAACGGCCGCAGCGAGATCGACTGCGGCTGCGGCGGCGCCCCGCAGGTGGTCTCGGGCCTGACGCTGGGGCGCAACGCGCTCCTGTCCGGCCTGGCCCTCGGCATAGCCCTGATCCCCGCCGGTCCCGTGGGGGTTCCCGGCGCCCTCGTCAGCCTCGCGGCGGGCCTGACCTTCTTCGCCGTCTACGGCGTCGCGGAAAAGCTCGCCTCGCATCTCCCCAACATCCGGCGGACCGCCTGACCCAAGGAAGGAACCAAGACCATGGAACTCCTGATCTTCACGAACATCGTCCTGTGGATCACCGTGCTGGTCCTGATCGGGGTCGTCTTCGCGCTGGCCCGCCAGATCGGCATCCTGTTCGAGCGCGTCTCGCCCGTCGGCGCGATGATCTCGGACAACGGACCGGAAATCGGAGCGCCGGTTCCGGCGCTCACCCTGCCCAATCTCAACGGCGAGAGCCTGCCGCTCGGTGGCGGAGAGGGACGGGCGCAGCTCGTCTTCTTCCTCTCCACCACCTGCCCGATCTGCAAGGCGCTGCTGCCCGCGATCCGGTCCATCCGCGATGACGAAGCGCGCTGGCTGGACGTGGTGCTGGCCTCGGACGGACGCGAGGCGGCGCATCGGCGGCTGATCGAGTCCGAGGATCTCGGCAGCTTCCCGTATGTGCTCAGCTCCGAGCTCGGCATGGCCTTCAAGGTCGCGAAGCTGCCCTTCGCGGTGCTGATCGGCCCGCACGGCACGGTGCTCGCCAAGGGGCTGGTGAACTCGCGCGAACAGCTCGAGAGCCTGTTCACCGCCTCCGAGACCGGCGTCCCCTCGCTCCAGGCGGCGATGTCCGCCCCCCTCAGTGCCTGATCCGGATTTCAGACAGAAAGGATCCCCCAACATGTCCAAGTTCATCGACCGGCTGCTTGGCGGCCTCGACAAGGCGGTGGAGAAGACCGCGCGCGGCTCCGCCCGCAATGTCGGCCGCCGCAGCTTCCTGTCCAAGGCCGGGATGGCCATGGTCGGCGCCGCAGCCGCCACGCCGATCCTGCCCTTCGACCGCCGCGCCTCCGCCGCCGGCGCCGCCGAGTCCGACGAGTGCAGCTACTGGCGCCACTGCGCGCTCGACGGCAACCTCTGCTCGACCTCGGGCGGCTCGCTGACCTCCTGCCCGCCCGGCTCCTCCGCCTCCGCGGTCAGCTGGGTCGGCACCTGCACCAACCCCGAGGACGGCAAGGACTACCTGGTCAGCTACAACGACTGCTGCGGCAAGCCGATGGTCTCCTCAGCGACCTTCTGCTACACGTCCGAAGGCGAGCGCCCCGGCTACCGCATGGGCCTCTACAACGACATCAACTGGTGCATGGCCAATACCGACAAGGGCTATCACTGCACCGTGTCGGTCGTCGTCGGCCTGGCGGAGTGACCCCGATGACCTCCAAGCTGAAGGCAGCCCTCGCGGGCTGCCTCCTCTCCGCCGCCGCGCTGCCCGCGCTTGCCGCCGACGGCGCAGAGGTCTTCGCCGAAGCCTGCGCCGCCTGCCACAACGAGGGGGGCATCGGCAATCCGGGCCTGGCGCCCGCGCTGAACCGCCCCGGCTTCTGGTCCGGGCTGGGCGACCGGGCCGTTTCCTATGTCTCGGGCGTGGTGACCTCCGGCCTCGCGGGCAGGATCGAGGCCGCAGGCCAGACCTATGTCGGCCTGATCATGCCGCCGGTGGCGGGCTATGAAGACGCCGACCTGGCCGCCGCCGCGAGCTATGTCCTGCAGGATCTGGGCGGGCTCGCCACCGACGTGACGGAGGCCGACATCGCCGCCGCGCGCGACGCGCACCCGTCGCATGCCGATCTTCGGGCGATGCGCCCGGCAGGCGAATAGGGAGACCGCCATGCGCCGCTGCATTCCCCCTGCCCTGCTGCTCGCCCTGCTGGCCGCGCCGCTCCAGGCCGGCGAAGGCAAGGCGCGCAGCGACTACATCCTGCGCTGCGCCGGCTGCCACGGCATGACTGGCGAGGGCACGGTCGAAGGCGGCGTGCCCGCCTTCCCCGGCTCCGTCGGCGCGATCGCCGGCCTGGACGAGGGCCGCACCTACATGATGCACGTGCCCGGCGTGGTAGGGGCATCGCTCGGCAACGCCCAGATCGCGGAGGTGATGAACTACATTCTCGGCGAATGGTCCGATGGCAGCAGCACGCCCTTCACCGAGGAAGAGGTTGCCCGGCGCCGCGCGATCCCGGTGGCCGATGTGGTCACCCTCCGCCGCGCGGTGGTCGCGACACTGGAAGCAGAAGGCATCTACATCGCCGACTACCCCTGGCCGTGAGCCGGCTGCCAAGCCGCGCCTCCAAGTCGAGAGCGGCGCGCGGGCCACTGCCGCCCTCCCAAGGCGAAAGGTGCTGAGGGGCCGCGCCGGACGCATTCATCGGAAGTTCCGGCACATCTTGCAGCGGATGGCAGCAACTGATATCCGAAGCTCAGTCCAAGGCCCTGACTGATGCCGGCATTTTCTGCAGCACGGCAGGGAGCCCTGATGGATGCCCCTATAGCTCAGCTGGTAGAGCAACTGATTTGTAATCAGTGGGTCCGCGGTTCGAGTCCGTGTGGGGGCACCAAATTTCTTCGGAAATATAAGATGATAGCCATGGGGTGAGTAGCTGCCGTGCCGGGGCCCTGTGGTTTTTCCGGACTATTTCCGGACAGCTGCGAAGGGACCACCCAGGTCCGCCACCCTTTGGCCAGCTTCCCAAGGTTTGTGAGTGGCAGCGACACGCGCTGCCACCCTTGCCTAGCTCAGCTGTTCTTGGGCGACACCAGGCGTTCAGCCCGGAATCGGTCCGCTTCGGCTAGATACTGCTGCCAACGTGTCGGCGCTCCCTCTGCGCCCTCGACGCGTTGCCAATCCTCGACCTGCGCGCTGACGGTCATGGATGCAATTACTTGAGCGAAGGCCGACGGGTCGGTCTGCTTGGTCATCAGGTGCATCGCGTCCTGCAAGTACAGCGCGAATGTGTCGAGGTCTGACACCGTCTCCTCATCGTCAAAGTCGAGAGGCGGGCAGGCGTCGAACATGAGGGCGTTCACGATGAAGATCGCCAGCGGGTAGTTCCCGTCAGCGTCGTCCCCTGCACCCTCTTCGGAGTCGTCGGTCGGCGGATCCATGTTCACGCCTGTCAGGACCTTTATCGCTGCGACCTCCTCTCGGGTGAGGTCGCGCGTGCTGAGGTAGACCTCCGAGTTGAAGCCAGCCTGGTCGTCGTAGTGGGTCGTCATGTTTTGTACCTTTGTTGTGCCGCCGGACCGGGCGGCTCGGGGCAAGGCTGAAGCTGCCATTGCCGGAAGCTCTAAGGTCCTTCGGACTGCGCGTGCGGCGCGTGGGCAGAGCGCACGTGAAGTGCTTGGCGCGTGGCCAGGCACGTGCGCGTGGCCATGGTGACGGCCGCGGCGGTGCATGGGGGGCGGTGGAGGCCATCCCGCCGATGAGCCCCCACGGCCGAAGGCAACTCCCTACGAGGCGCTGCGCCAGACTGTTGCGCCTCAAATTCAAGGCTGACGAGGGGGACGCTGACACAAGGCGCGCACCAACACGCAGGCCTTCTCAAGCTCGGTCGCCCCTCTTGGAAGTCTCCGGGCATCGCTGTGATCCGGCTCCGGAAGCAGTTGCGAACAAACGCGAACTACCTCATCGTCCAAGGGACTTGGAACAAGGTGCTTTATGTCCCCTACCATTAACCAGACACCCGAGCAGCTGGCACGCGACCGGATTGATCAGCGCCTGCAGGCGGCAGGCTGGGTCGTTCAGGACAAGGCCGCCATGGATTTCAGCGCGGGTCCGGGCATTGCCGTGCGCGAGTACCAGACCGACAACGGCCCGGCAGACTACGTCCTCTTCGCGGACCGCCAGCCGGTAGGCGTTGTCGAGGCAAAGCCGGACTCCTGGGGAGAAAAGCTCACGACGGTGGAGCACCAGTCCTCCGGCTACGCCCATGCGCAGCTGAAATGGGTTTCCGGCTCTGCGCCGCTCCCGTTCGTCTACGAGAGCACCGGGATCATCACCCGATTCACCGACGGGCGTGATCCGGCGCCGCGGTCGCGGGAGGTCTTCACCTTCCACCGTCCGGAGACGCTCAAGGCCTGGGCGACGGCCAGAGCGTCGTTCCGCAGCGGCCTGAGCTGCCTGCCGCCGCTGAACACGGATGGCCTGCGCGACTGTCAGGTCAGCGCCATCACCAACCTGGAAATCTCGCTGGCTGCGGGCAAGCCCCGGGCTCTCGTCCAGATGGCGACCGGGTCCGGCAAGACCTTCACCGCGATCACGCAGGTCTACCGCCTCCTCAAGCATGCGGGCGCCCGGCGCATCTGAGCTTGCCCCCGGATGCCGGACTGGGCCGATATTCACTATGCGGCCATCTTGGCGGCCATGTCGATCCTTGCCTGCTCCGGCGTGCGATATCCGATGCTCGAGTGGCGGCGCTGGCGATTGTAAAAGATCGCGATGTACTCGAACAGCTCGGCCTTGGCTTCGCGGCGAGACCGGAACCTGGTGCGGTGGACCAGCTCATTCTTCAAGGAGCCGAAAAAGCTTTCCATGGGAGCGTTCTGCGCCTTCGGATGATCCCCCGGATCATCCGATCCGCTGGCGCGGACCAGCTTGAACTCGAGGCAATCTCCCTTCCGGCTCATCGAGGCGACGGCTTTCCAGGCATCGAGAAGCCGCCTGTAGTCACCGGCAGCATATTGGACGCCTCTA
>NZ_JAATVU010000289.1 GCF_013184745.1 Mangrovicoccus sp. HB161399 | reverse complement strand
GAAGATAGCCGAGCTGCGCTGCCGAGATCGCCACGGACGTGCCGCCCTCGCTGACCGGCCAGATGAACTTTCCGGCCTCCAGCCGCTTGGCATAGAGCGACATGCCGACCCCGTCGTGCCACAAAATCTTCAGGAGGTCGCCCCTGCGCCCGCGGAAGCAGAAGATCTCGCCGCCATGCGGGTCCCGGCCGAGACCCTGCTGAACCTTGATCGCCAGGCTGTTCATGCCACAGCGCATGTCGGTCACGCCGCCTGCGATCCAGACCTTCACCCCGGCCGGGAACGCGATCATGCCCGCTCCAGGACCGGCAGCAGCCGGGCCAGACTGCCGGGGTCGATCCCGGCGGGCACGAGGATCCGCCGCCCATTTGCCAGCACGATCTCGATCCGCGCGTCGGCGTCAGTGCCGCTCTCGGGTCCGGCCACCGGCCCGGGCGCGATCGACACCGCCATGAACCCCTCCGGCGATGCGACAAGACGGTTCTCGCGATAGGCCCGCCGCCAGAGCGTCAGAAGCGACCGCGAAATCCCGTGCCGCCGCGCCGTCGCCGATCCCTGGCGATGGCCGCGGAAACTCTCCTCGACGATCCGGATCTTTTCCTCGTCAGACCACTCCCGCCGACGCCCGGCATCACCGGGGCCCAGGAGCTCAAATTGCGAAATAACCTTAGCGCATGCCATAAG
>NZ_JAATVU010000288.1 GCF_013184745.1 Mangrovicoccus sp. HB161399 | reverse complement strand
GAGCTCGAGGACGGCGTGCAGCTCTTCGCCGATCTCTGGCACGCGCCGGTGCCGCGGGTCTGCGTCGAGAACCCGGTGATGCACCGCCACGCCCGCGAGCGCATGCCGCCCGGCCTGCCCCGGCCGCAGATCGTCCAGCCATGGTGGTTCGGGGAGCGCGCCTTCAAGGCCACCGGCCTCTACCTGCGCGGCCTGCCGCCCCTGGCTGCCACCGACCGGCTGGAGCCGCCGAAGCCGGGCACCGAGGACCACAAGCGCTGGTCCGCCATCCACCGCGCGCCGCCGGGCCCGGACCGCTGGAAATTCCGCAGCCGCACCTTCGACGGCATCGCAGAGGCGATGGCCGCGCAGTGGGGTGCCGACCTTGAAAGGAGAGCCGCATGAGCACCACCGACATGATCGAAATAGAAGTCCAGATCCACCTTCGGTCGCAATCGCACATCTGGGTCAGCACCAGCGGCGAAAGGCAGGACGCCGTGCAGCTGCCGCGCAGCTCGGTCCGCATCGAGAAGACGACCGGCAGCCTCGCCATCCTGACGATCGGCGAGGACATGGCGATCGAGAAAGGGCTGATCTGATGGAGGACATGTCCCCGATCGGCGCGTTCTTCGCCGAGCTAGAGCGGAGCCTGATCCGCCACCAGCCGCCGGAGCCGGAAGACGAGCGCGCGAAAGAGACGCCGACGGACTTCCAGCGCCGG
>NZ_JAATVU010000287.1 GCF_013184745.1 Mangrovicoccus sp. HB161399 | reverse complement strand
CCTTGCCTGCTGCGGGATGGCTCATTTCGCCAGGGCGAGGGCTCCGCCGCCGATCAGGGCCTGGACCAGCAGGGCGACGGCCCAGAAGGCGGGGTATTCCCAGCCGCCGTTCTCGTTGGTGAACCAGAAGCCGTTCGGGCCGTGCGCCAGGATGGCGGCGCCCAGCAGCACCGGGATCAGCGCCAGCGCCACCAGGCTGGTCTGGACGCCGAGGATCAGCGCGATGCCGCCCAGGGTCTCGGCGGCGATGGTGACGTAGGCGAACCAGCCGGGCACGCCGAGCGAGGCGAAGAAGCCTGCGGCGCCGGCCGGGGTGAAGACGAAGCATTTCAGGTAGGCATGGGCCAGGAACAGCCCGCCCAGCGAGAGCCGGAGGACGAGGGCTGCGAGGGCGATGGCGCCGGGGGTGCCGAGGCCGAGGAAGGCGGTGATTGCGTTGAGTGCGGACATTGTCTTTCTCCTGCGGGGGAGCGCTGCGGCGCTCCGCTGTTGGTCATGGGGAGAAGCTAGTCCCGGCAGTCCTTCCATGATATGGCGAAGGTGGCAAATGACCTTCCACGCATTGTTCCTTAACGGATCAGCTGCCGCCCAGCATCCGCGTCAGCGCCGTGGTCAGGAAGGCCTCCGCCTCGCCGAAGCGCCCGGCACTGCGCGCCTCGCCCAGCACGGCGCAGACCTGCAGGTCGAAATCGGCATAGTGC
>NZ_JAATVU010000286.1 GCF_013184745.1 Mangrovicoccus sp. HB161399 | reverse complement strand
AGACCCGCGCGATGCAGGCGCGCATGGAAGCCTCGGGCGAGACCCAGGTGTCGCTGACCGATCCGGATGCCCGGGCCATGGCCACGACGGCGCGGCATCCCCGCATCATCGGCTATAACGTTCAGAGCGTTGTCGACGCAGAGCATCACCTGATCGTCGCCCACGAGGTGACCATGCGAGGCTATGATCGCGACGCGCTGTCGGAGATGGCGATTGCGGCGCAGGAGGTCATGACCACCGGTGAACTGCGGGCCATTGCTGACAAGGAATACTACAACAGCGAAGAGCTTCTGGCCTGCGAACGGGCCGGGATCACTGCGACCGTGCCCAAGCCGAAAACGTCGGGGGCGGGTGCGAGCGGGCGGTATGACAAGGAAGATTTCGTCTATGACGGCGAAGGCGGTACATACCGCTGCCCGGCGGGCAAGACGCTGACATATCGATCCACACGCGAGGAAGCGGGGCTGCAAATCCGGCGCTACTGGACCAATGCCTGTCCGGGCTGCGCGCTGCAATCCATGTGCACGACAGGGACCGAGCGGCGGATCCGCCGCTGGGAACACGAGGACGTGCTGGAGCGGGTCCAGCAGCGGATTGCCGGCGATCCTCTGGTCATGCGGCTGAGGCGGCAGACGGTCGAGCATCCGTTCGGCACGATCAAGGCCTGGATGGGCGCCACGCATTTCACGATGAAGCGCCTGAAGAACGTGGCAACGGA
>NZ_JAATVU010000285.1 GCF_013184745.1 Mangrovicoccus sp. HB161399 | reverse complement strand
GTCTCTCCGAGCACCTGAAGGCCTCGACCAAGCTCTTCATGGACGAAACAACGGCGCCGGTGCTGGATCCGGGGCGCGGGAAAACGAAAACGGGATATCTCTGGGCGCTCGCCCGGGACGACCGGGGATGGGGCGGCGACGACCCGCCCGGCATCGTCTATTTCTACGCCCCCGGCCGCGGCGGCGAGCACGCCGAGACGTTTCTGAATGGCTTCGACGGCATCCTGCAGCTCGACGGCTATCCAGGCTACAACCGGCTAACGCGCCCCTCCCGAAGGGGCGGCGCTCCGGTCACGGTCGCGCATTGCTGGGCACACGCAAGGCGCAAGCTGAAGGAGGTCTTCGACCGCGACGGGTCCGAGATCGCCGCCGAGGGCCTCCGCCGGATCGCCGAATTCTACCGGATCGAGGCGGAGATCCGCGGCATGGGCCCCGGCCAGCGCCTCTCGGCCCGCCAGGCCCGCACCGCGCCCTTGGTCGCAGCCTTCGGCACCTGGCTGCAGGACCAGCGGCGCCGGGTCTCGGCGAAATCCCGGCTGGGCGAGAAGCTGACCTACATCCACAACCACTGGGACGGCCTGCAGACGTTCCTGAATGACGGTCGCGTCGAGATCGACTCCAATTCCGTGGAGAACCGTATGCGATGTCCCGGCCCCACCTGTTTGTGAGGCGGCGGTTCTGAGATCTCATTTCCAGCGATAGGCAGGGAGTGACTTTCTCAATGAGCGC
>NZ_JAATVU010000284.1 GCF_013184745.1 Mangrovicoccus sp. HB161399 | reverse complement strand
TGACCGGAAGCGCATCAAGGCCCTGGAACGGGAGCTGGCGCGCAAGGAGAAGGCGCTGGCGGAGGCCGCGGCGCTCCTGGTCCTGAGAAAAAAAGGTGGCGGCGATCTGGGGCCCTGCGGACGGAGAGGACGAATGACCTCTGCTCCCGATCACCGGAAGATTGCCGGGTTCGTCGACGAGGCGATGGCCGCGGGCGCGTGCCGTTCTGCCGCCTGTGCCGAGCTTGGCCTGCATCCGCAGACGCTGGCCCGTTGGCATGATCCGCAGGGCGGCATCAGGGAGGACCAGCGCCCGGTGGCGGCGCGGCCGGTGCCTGTCAACAAGCTCAGCGGCGAGGAGCGCGCCCGCATCATCGCCACCTGCGGCCAGCCGGAATTCGCCAGCCTGCCGCCCAGCCAGATCGTGCCCATGCTGGCCGACGGGGGCACCTATATCGCGTCGCAATCCAGCTTTTACAGGGTCTTGCGCGACCATGGACAGAACCACCGCCGGGGCCGCGCGCGCAGCCCGACGAAAAGGCAGCCGCCCGCCAGCTTCGAGGCCAAAGGGGCCGTGCCAGGTGTGGACGTGGGAGTGAGGCACGGCCCGGCAATGCCGGGATCAAACCGTCCGGGGGACGGTTTGAAGTGCCGAACACCTGGCTGCCGGAGCCGGTCGCGGGGCGGTTCTTCTACCTCTACATCATCACCGACATCTGGAGCCGGAAAATCACCGGCTGGGAGGTCCATGAGCGCGAGACG
>NZ_JAATVU010000283.1 GCF_013184745.1 Mangrovicoccus sp. HB161399 | reverse complement strand
GCAGCAGCGCCTGTGCATCGCCCGCGCCGTGGCGACCGAGCCGGAGGTGCTGCTGATGGACGAGCCGTGCTCCGCGCTCGACCCGATCGCCACGGCATTTCACCAGGCGAGGTCAGGCGACGCGTTCCGTCCCGGCGGTGCCGAGGGCGTCGAAGCGGTTCATGAATGAGCGGCGAGCGCCATCGCTCCGAACGCAGCCGCGGATGACCCGGATGTGGATCTCGGCAGTCTGGCGGCCGGGGTCCCTCGAGGCAATCCGTTCACCGGAGGATTTGAGGTTCCCCATCCTGGCCTCGATCCGGCTCCGGACATGGCAGCCGGACCACCGCTTCCAGAGCGAGCAGGAACCTTGGCTCCAGTGGCTCTGCGAACGTCCAGCGAACACGGCCGAGGCACCGGGTGCTCCGCAGGATGTCATTGCAGGCGCGCGCCGCGAAGCTGTCCTTTTTCCGGAGGCGTCTGTTCCTGCGGATGGGAGCGAGGGCATGACTGCCCTCGCCGTTGTCCCCGGACCATGCATGGATGGCGCCTTGGCAGGTGCCTTGCCTGGGTTCGGCATTCCGGTTGGTCGCGGCCATGCAGCGAGGGGCAAGTGCCACCGGTCCGAACGCCGCCCCGGGCGCGCCTGATCTGCGGCATCAGGGGCCGCGCGCCCTGGCGAAGTCCGCTGGGGGACGGGTCCCGGTCAACGGCCCGCGGTCTGAGCCGCACCGGACCGGGTGTTCCGTCCGTCCCGTCTCCGCCCCGTGCCATC
>NZ_JAATVU010000282.1 GCF_013184745.1 Mangrovicoccus sp. HB161399 | reverse complement strand
CAAGACACCCGGCCGCCACCAGCCCGCCCCTGGCCCGGGTTGGCCCCGCCGCTTCCACAAGGCGGCGGGGCCGCACAGACCGCTCCGGCGGGGACCTGCCGCCCAGTTCACGAGTTCACCCGTACCCCGCAACCCCGGCAGGCCCCCACCAGAGCGATCAGGACATCTCCGGCGCGTGGCCGGTTTCGAGGGCGGCCAGGTCGACGGACCGAACGCGGGGATACTCGCACCCCGCTGCCGCCCCTTCCGGCCACGCACCAGAGATGCCCGCCAGACACAGGAGACCGCCATGAACGACGGCACCACCATGACGATGACGGTCGGCGGCGCGACCGTCGGGCCCTTCACCGCGGACGATCTGAACGACGCCACCCGGCGGATGAAGGAGACGGCGGAGGACGCGGCCGAGAAGGACAAGGTCTTCCGGGTCACTGCCTCCGAGCTGCGCCAGTTCATCGAGCGCCTCGAGCGGCTGGCCGCGGAGCGGGCGGAGATCGGCGACCAGGCGAAGGCCGTCATGGCCGAGGCCAAGGCCCGCGGCTACGACCCGAAGACCATCCGCCGCGTGATCGCGCTGCGGAAGAAGCATGCCGACGACATCGCCGAGGAAGAGGCGGTGCTCGACCTCTACAAGGACGCCCTCGGCATGGCCTGACCCGATACCCCCGGCGCTTCCCCAATCGATCTGCGCGCCGGCACCTGCCCCGGAGCTCCGGCACCGGGGACCTTTCCAAGGGAGACATTTCATGACCGCCTGCACC
>NZ_JAATVU010000281.1 GCF_013184745.1 Mangrovicoccus sp. HB161399 | reverse complement strand
GCTCTCCGGCGCTTCCTGCGAAGGACCGCAGCGCCCCTGGCGCCAGCGCCGCGGACCTGGACCACATTCTCCGCCAGCCTCCCGGAGATTGCGGCGCATTCGCCTGCCGGTCGGCGGATCGAGCCCGGCCGCGGCAATCTCCGGCCTGACCGCCTGCCAAACTGGATTGCCGCGATCCCACCTTGGCACAGCGATGCCGCCGCGGGGCGGTTGCAGCATGTGTGGGTAGCCCCGGTTTCGGCGGGCGCACGCCTCGGCTGGCATCATGCGATCGAAGGCGTCCAAGTGTCAGGCCTTTCCCGGGAGTTCGTTCCCCTGGCCGGCATGGGATCCGCGGGTCAGGTTCAAAACATCAAGCCGAGCTCGAAGCTCATCATGCAACGCTGATTTCCCTGCCCCGATCTTTCCGATCGATATCATGCTCGCTCCAGCTTCTCCCGCATTTTCGAGGCAGTGACCTGGCCGCGCCAACCGCCAGCTGCGGACCGCCCCGAAACTCTTCGCCCTTCGTCATCATCGCCCAGAGCGAGCACGCGAACGCCGTGGTTCGAGCGAGCGGGCGAACGCGGGCCGTTCGCGGGCCGCTCGGACCCGTGGCGCGTGACCGCTCGCAGTTGGCCAGCGCGATCGCCGCCAGCATCCGCGGCTTGCGCGCAAGGATGCGGCCGAGCCATGAACTCTCGGCAGGCGGCCGCGCCTTGGTGCTGGAAATCACCGCCATCGCGCCGGTGATCAGCAGGCGCCGGAGTTGCCGCTGGCCGCGCCACCGGTCCGAGCGG
>NZ_JAATVU010000280.1 GCF_013184745.1 Mangrovicoccus sp. HB161399 | reverse complement strand
CGCCGCCGATGAGCGTGTCCGCGCCGTCGCCGCCCGATACCGACTCCGCCGAGCCGCCGCGGCCGTCATAGCTGTCATCGCCGCCGCCCAGCACCACGGCATCCGCCGTGCCCGCGTTGCGGAACCGGTCGGCATCGGCGCCCAGGTCGACATTGCCGAGGCTGCCGCCGAAATTCTTCAGCAGGTCCTCGCCCTGGCCGGTATCGACCCCCTGCATGCTGCCGGTGTTCCGGATCTCGTCATTCCCGCCCTGCAGCGAGACCCGGCCGAGGATCGTGCCGGAATTGTCGATCGCATCGCGCGCGGTGCCGCCCGAGACCGCCCAGCCGAAGCCGCCCGGCTCGCCGAGCGCCGCGATCGTGCCGCTGTTGGTGACCTGCGAGACATCGCCGACGATCTGGATGCCGGTATAGCCGATGATCGTGCCGCTGTTGGTCACATAGGCGCTGGCCGAGCCCGGCTGCAGCCGCACCGCGCTGCCCACCACAGAGGAGATCGTGCCCGAATTGGTCACGTATACATTGCCGAAATCGTCGGTCACGCGGCCGTAGAGCCCGTAGTAGTAGCCCGAGACATAGCCGGCATTCTCCACCGTCAGCAGGCTCGTGAAGCGCGAATAGAGCCCGTAGAGCGACTGCGAGACCAGTTGGCCGGTCGCCCCGATGGTCAGCCGGAACTGCGCCGATTGCTGGTTGATGCCGTTGTCGTCGCCGCTGAACACGGTGCCGAAGATCGCCAGGTCGGCATTGCCGGTGACCACCACCGCATCGTCCTGCAGCGC
>NZ_JAATVU010000028.1 GCF_013184745.1 Mangrovicoccus sp. HB161399 | reverse complement strand
CATGTTCGCCCAGACCCTCGTCCACATCAACGAGGCCGTGACGGGACTCCTCGGAGCAGCGTTCATAGCAGCAGCACTCGCGTCCTCGATACGGTGGCGCAGGCTCGAAGCGGAGCGCGGGCGGTGAGCGGGACGGAAAAGAGGGTCCTCGTCACCGGCGCAAGTTCCGGCATCGGCGCGGCGGTTGCCGCGCATCTGGCCGGGGAGGGCTGGCAGGTGACCGGCATGAGCCGCCGCGCGCCGCAGGAGCCGCCGCCGGGCTATGTCCACGAAGCCGCCGACCTGGCCGACGGGGCGGCGCTGTCTGCCGCGCTGGCCGGGCTGCCGCCCTTCGGCGCGGTGGTCCATGCCGCCGGGCTCCTGCGGGTCGGGCCGCTGGACAGTTTCGACCATGCCGCGGGCGAGACCATGTGGCGGCTGCACGTCGATGCCATGGCCCGGCTGATCGGCGGCTGCGCGCCGCGGATGGAGCCGGGCGGCCGGATCGTCGCCATCGGCAGCCGGGTTGCGCAGGGGGCGGCGGGCCGGGCGCTCTATGCGGCGTCGAAGGCGGCGCTGACCGGGCTGGTGCGGTCAGCTGCGGCGGAGCTCGCGCCCCGGGGCATCACCGTCAACATCGTGGCGCCGGGCGCGACCGACACGCCGATGCTGCGCGATCCGGCGCGGGCTTCCGAACGGCCGAAGCTGCCGCCGATCGGCCGGATGGTGCAGCCAGGGGAGGTCGCGGGCACGGCTGCCTTCCTGCTCTCGCCGCATGCCGGGGCGATCACCGGGCAGAGCATCGTGATCTGCGGCGGCGGGTCGCTCTGACGCGTGTCCGCAGAGGTGTTTCCAAGTTGCGGACAAGTTCGCAGGTCCGCTAGAACGGGACGTCGCAAACCGCAGGCGGGAGAGGAACATGGCTGAGGAACGCGCCCGGGCGAAAGGCACGCTGGCCGACAAGGTCTATCACCTGCTCTACACGAGGATTTCCAACGGCGACTATCCGTCGAACCAGAAACTTCCGGCGGAAACCGCGCTGGCGCAGGAATTCGGGGTGTCGCGGCCGGTGCTGCGTGCTGCGATGGACCGGCTGCGCGAGGAGTCGCTGATCTATTCGCGCCAGGGCGCGGGCAGCTATGTCCGCCTGCCGGTCTCGGCGCCGATGGGCTTCGCCAAGGTGGAGACCCTGGCCGACATCCAGCGCTGCTACGAGTTCCGCCTGGTGATCGAGACCGAGGCGGCGCAGCTCGCGGCCGAGCGCCATGACGCGGCCGCGCTGCAGTCGATCGAGGATGCGCTGCAGCTGCTGCGCGACGCCACCGGGTCGATGCAGCACCGCGAGGATGCCGATTTCGCCTTCCATCTCGGCATCGCGCGGGCCGCCAACAACCAGTATTTCGAGGCGACGATGCGGGCGCTGCGCGAGCACATCAATGTCGGCATGAAGATGCATGGCCAGTCGCTGATGACCGACGGGGCCGAAGCGCTGCGCCGCGTCCTGGACGAGCATACCGGCATCAAGGCGGCGATCGAGGCGCGCGACGCGGCCCGCGCGGGCGAGCTGATGCGCGCCCATCTGACGGAGTCGCGCGACCGGCTGTTCGGCGGCGGCTTCATCGATCTCCGCATGGGGAATTACAAGTAGGTTACAACCTTACAAATTGTTTGACATCGGCGCCGTGCCGTGGCCTGTTCCCGGGGAAAGAGGAGGATGGTCCATGCTTGTCGAAGAGATTGCCCGGGACATGACCGGAACGCTGCGGCTGGTCGAGGAGGGGCGCGAGGAGGCGTTCCTGCCCTCGCCGGCCGTCCAGAACCATGCGAGCTTCCTGGCGGGGCTGCCGGACGGCACGGTGATCTGCGCCTGGTTCGGCGGATCGCTGGAGGGCAAGTCCGACATCTGCATCCGCGCCGCCGTGCTGCGCCCCGGCGCGCCGGGCTGGGGGCCGGTCGCGCAGCTCAGCGGCGACGCCGCGCATTCCGAACAGAACCCGGTGATCTTCGCCGCCCCCGACGGGCGGCTTCGGCTGTTCCACACCTCGCAGGCCTCGGGCAACCAGGACACCTGCCGCGTGCGGATGGCCGAGCTGCATCTCGACGGCGATCGGATCCGCGCGGGCGAGGGCCGGTTCCTGGACCTGCCGCGCGGCAGCTTCGTGCGGGCGGGCGTGCAGCTCCTGCCGGATGGCGGCTGGCTGCTGCCGCTGTTCCTCTGCGTGCCGCGCGAGGGCCAGAAATGGACCGGCAGCCATGACCTTGCCGCGGTCGCGGTCAGCGGTGACCAGGGCGCAAGCTGGGCGCTCGAGGTGCTGCCGGAGTCGACGGGCTGCGTCCATACCTGTCCGGTCGCGACCCCGGACGGCTTCGCCGCCTTCTTCCGCCGCCGCCAGTCCGATGCGGTCCACCGCGCCGCGGCGGGGCCGGACGGCAGCGGCTGGAGCGTGCCCGAAGTGGTGGACGTGCCCAACAACAACTCCTCGATCGCGGCCGCGCGTCTGGCTTCGGGCGAGATCGCGATGATCTGCAATCCGGTGAATGCCTCCATGTCGCAGAGCCGCCGGGCTTCGCTCTATGACGAGCTGGGCGAGGAGGACGGCCGCCCCGATGCCGACACGGCCGGGGGCTGCGTGCCTATCTGGGGCGTGGAGCGCGCGCCGGTGGCGCTGTGCCTCTCGGACGATGACGGCCGCAGCTTCCCCTGGCGCTACCTGGTGGAGGACGGGCCGGGCACCTGCCTGAGCAACAATTCGGTCGACGGAAAGAACCGCGAGCTGTCCTATCCCTGGCTGCTGGAGACGCCCGACGGCTGCCTCCACCTGAGCTACACCTTCCACCGCCGCGCCATCAAGCATGTCCGCCTGGCTCCCGGCTGGCGGGACCGGCTGCCGCGGCTCTGACGCGGAACGCAAGAGGGCGGGACCGCCGTCGAGGCAGCCCCGCCAGGTCTCCGCCTGAAGGGGGGGTCAGGCGAAGGCGAAGTCGCTTTCGGAAAGCTGCGTGTGGTCGAGCCCTTCGAAGCGCAGCTCGTTCGCGCCGAAGTCGATCAGGGCGGAGGTGCCGTCCTGCGACAGCAGCCCGTCGAGGTCGCCGAAGCCCGAGATGCCGGCCTGGCCCTTGATCGTGACGATGTCGAGGCCCTGCTCGAAATCGAAGATGATGTCCTGGCCGGAGCCGAAGACGAATTCGTCGCTGCCCGCGCCGCCGTGGAGTTCGTCATCGCCGAAGCCGCCGTTCAGCAGGTCGCCATCCGCACCGCCCTTCAGCGTGTCGTTGCCGGTGCCGCCGACCAGCCGGTCCCCGCCGCGGCCGCCATAGAGGAAGTCGTCGCCGCCGCCGCCGTTGAGGTCGTCGAAGCCGCGCCCGCCGAAGAGCTCGTCCTCCCCCATGCCGCCGCGCATCTTGTCATGGCCCTGGCCGCCATCCATCGTGTCGTTGCCCAGCAGCCCGTCCATGCGGTCGTTGCCCGCGCCGCCGGCCATCTCGTCGCGGCCCATGCCGCCCGACATGGAGTCGCTGCCCATGCCGCCATCCATCGTGTCGCTGCCCGCGCCGCCGTCCATCGTGTCGGCGCCCATGCCGCCGCGGATGTCGTCGTTGCCGTCTTCGCCCTCCAGCAGGTCGTCGCCGCCGAGCCCGGCGATCGTGTCCGCGCCGCCGCCGCCGCGCAGGATGTCGTCATCCGCGGTGCCGGTCAGCGGATCGCCCGCTTGGGTGCCTGCCAGCACGATGCCCGAGACCAGATCGGGGATTTCGACCGCGCCCGCGATCCCGGCCGCACCGATGTCGAAGGCGAAGCGGTCCTCGAAGACATCCGCCGACAGGAGGTCGAGCGCGCCGTCGAGCCGCAGGATCGGACCCAGCGAGAGGAATTCCGACCAGCCGGTGATGTCGCCGAGCCCGATGCCCAGCTTCGACAGCGGCAGGGTGGCGGCCATCTCCAGCTGTGCCTTGATCAGGTCCAGCGTGTAGCCGACATTCAGCGCCACCTCGGTATCGTTGAAGAACTCGGCTTCCGGCGTCAGTCCGAGCGTGTAGTCGATCTTGCCGTTGCCGTTGGTGTCGTCCAGCGAGGAGGCGTTTCCGAACACGATCGTGCCGGTCTCGGAGGCCTTGAAGGTGCCCGTGGTGCCGTCCTCGAACGTGACGAGGTAGTCGATGTCGTCGATCGACAGCGCGAAGTCCTGGGTGAAGCCCGCGCCCGCCCGGACGTCCAGATCGGCCAGCTCGGCGCTGAAGGCGACGTTGAAGACTTCCTTCATCGCCTCGATGTCCGCGTCCGAGGCAAGCCCGGTGTCGCCGAACAGGTCGTAGAGGTCGAAGCTGATGTCGAGCGGGTTGACGGTGGTCTCGGGCGAGTTGCCGAGCGCGACATTGACTAGCGTGGCGATCAGCTGGTCGACATCCAGCGTCACCTCGAAGACGTTGCCCGAGCGGCCGGAGGCGACGTAGAAGCCGAATTTCGCCTTCTCCGGAGAGTCGAGCCCGGCCAGGTCGTCGGCGATCGAGTCGATGTGGAAGAGCGAGCCGCTGGCCTCCTGCTTGACCATCAGGATCGGGACATAGCCGTCGCCGTCGGTGTCGCCCGAACCGTCGAGGCTTTCGAAGACCGCCGCCAGCGCATCGACGATCGCGGCGCCCAGGTCATTGCCGCCGATCTCCGTGGAGGCGCCGTTGCCCTTCAGGATTTCCTTGAATTCCGGGCTGTAGTCCAGCCGGAGATCCAGCAGGTCGAGGATTGCCGAGGCCAGCTGCTCGAGGCTCGTGCCCGCCACGTCCTTGTAGTAGCCGATGTCGAAATCCGCGGCCTTGCCCTGGGTCTCGATGGTCGGGAACCGGAAGTCGATGCCGAAGATGTCGCCGAGGAAGCCCGGGATGTCCGGCGAGAAGCCCAGGTCGCGGCTGTCGAAGTCGATCAGCGGCAGGATGCCGTCGATGGCGACCTCCTCGACCAGGTGCAGCGGGCCGCTGCCCTCGGGATAGTCCAGCAGCGTGGCGCCGGCCAGCTTGGCGAAGAGATCGACGATGATGTCGAAGGTCGCCCCGGCATTGTAGGCCAGCCCGGCGAAGAAGGTCATGTTCGGGCTGGCGGTCTCGAAGGCGACGCTTTCGCCGGTCGTGGCGTTGGTCGCCTCGGCGGTGATGGTGAAGGTGTCGGCCAGCGTGTCGAGCGCGGCGCTCGAGGTCAGGTCGAAATCGATGTCCGTGTCGACCGAGCCGCCGTCGAGCTTGAACTCCACCACCAGCCCGGCCTGGGCATAGGCGTCGACGCCGACCTCGACCTTGGCCTTGACGTTGGTGTCGGAAATCGCGTCCCAGGCGGCATTGGCGGCTGCGAGCAGTGCGTCGTAGCCGTCGCGGCCCCAGATCTCCACCTGCTTGGCGGCGATCTGCGTGCCCAGATCGGCAATTTCCGCCGCGGCGTTCGCGGTATCCAGCACGGTCGGCTCCCGTCCCTGGAGAAAGCCTGCGCGGTGCATGTCATCCACCGCGTTCCAGTAGTCGTAATAGGCTTGCACGTATTCCGAATAGGCCGCGTCGCGCAGCGAGGCGAGCGCGCCCAGCGTCTTGCCCCCGGCCTCGGCCGAGAAGGCATTCCACGCATCCTCGGCGGCCTTGATCGCCTCGGCGGTGTCGGCCTTGGCGGCGTTCAGCGCGGCCTGGGCGTCGCTGAAATCGACCTGGGCGTCATGCAGCTGGTCGGCGAACCGGTCGAGATCGCTTTCGGCCTTCGCCTTGTCGGCCTGGGCCGAGTCATAGGCGGCCTTGTTGCGTTTCAGGGCGTCGATGCTGCGCTGGATGGAGGCCTGGGCGTCGGAGCCCCAGTTCCAGGGAAATCCCTTGGAGGTCTCCAGCGCGGCGAGCTCGGCATAGTAGGCCACGTCGCCGGCGAACTTGCCGAGGGCATCGCCGACATCGTCGATGATGCCGACGGCCGTGGCCAGCGCGTCCTTCGCCCAGTTGACCGCGTCTTCTGCCGCGCCGACCGCGGCGCCGGCGGCCGTGAGCGTGCCGAGCGCAAGAGCCTCGGCGGCGCGGGCCGCGGCCTCCTCGACCTTCGCGTCCTCCCAGGCGCCGTAGAGCGCCTTGGCCGCGTCATGGCTGCCCTTGGCCGCCTGGTAGCCGAGCTGGAGCCCGTCCCGTTCGGCCGCGAGCGCGAGGGTCTTGGCGATATGGCCCGCTTTCGCCTCTGCCCGGTCGAGCGCGTCCTCCAACGCGTCGAACTCCGCGATGGCTGCGTCGCGGTTCGCCTGGTTGCGGTCGATTTCGTCGAGGATGCCCTCCGCGATCTCGCCGATCTCGTCGGCGAACTGGCCGAGCGCGTCGAACTCGATGTCGACCGGCACCACGCGGTCGAAATGGTGGACGTCCTGCAGCATCTCGGCCGCGGTCACCGCGGAGAAGGCGATCTGCCCGGTGCTGGTGGTGCCGCTGGCGGCATGTGCGATGACCGCCCCGCCGTCGCCGCCGGTCACGCGGATCTCCGCGGTCCTGGCGGTGACGTTGCCGTCTTGGTCCTCGACCTCGTATTCGATCGTGACGGTGTCCGTGGCGCCGCGGGCGAGTCCGTCATAGCTGCCTTCGGCATCGTACTTGATCCGGCCGCCATCGACGGTGACCTTGCCGGTGCCGCTGGCGATGGCTGCGGACAGGATGGTGTAGCGGGTCATCGCGCCGCCGATGATCGGGAAGTACTCTTCCCACTTCAGGACCGCGGCAGGTCCGGCGGCCCACATGCTCTGGTCGTCGGAAGAGAAGCGGAGGGTTTCGCTGCGGGTGTCGGTCGTCGTCGTCATTTCGGGTCTCCTTCAGCGGGGGCCGGTCACCGCCGGGCGCGATTGATCTCGTTTCCGTGATAGGTGCGGAGGCGGTGCGCGGTATGTGTCCGCGGACACGCAATCCGGCGCGCCGGGCGCGGGAGGCGGTCGGGAATTCCGGACATGCGGTGCCGCCGCCTGGGCAGGCGAGCGGGTCTGCCCGGCTCTGCCGGCGGGGGCAGGGTCCCGCGGCGCGGGCTGCCGGACCGGCGGCAGGAGGGCGGGCCGGGTTGGCAGGACCCCCGGTTCCGGACGCAGCGAGCGGAGCGGGCAAAGCCGCCCGGGGGACAGCCTTGGCGGGACGCTCGACCGGAGAAGACGGGTCCGTCTTGGATGGCGGATACGTCCGCGCACCCCGGTTCGGGCGGCATCGGCAGCGCGCGTTCCGGGGCGGCTGATCGAGGCCAAGCTGCCGCGTGGTCCCTGCCTTCGGGCCGCGGTGCGGCGTCCGGCGCGGAAAAGGCCGTGCCCCTCTTCCGGTCGATGCCGGTCATGTCGCTGCCGAAGCAGCGGCCGGGCCGGGGAAGATGTCCGCCTGCGCAGCCCTCGATCCGGCGGGCCGGTGATGTCCCTCGTTCCGGATTTCCGGACCGGATGCGGGAGTCCGCAGCCTGGGCGCAGGACGGCCCGTTGGCTTCTGTCGGGCGGAGGCAAACGGATCGGCCCGCTCGCTGCGCAGCCGGTTTCTCCCGGAGCGGCGGGACGTGCTGCCCCGTGGCAGCGGCTCCTGCGGCGAACTTTCGGTCGGCCGGCGCCGCCGGCGCTTGCAGGGAGAGGTCTCGCCCGGCTGCGGGAAATCAGGGCCGGGACGTCAGGCGGCCAGGTGGCAACGGTTCGATCGAGCCGGTCCGGTCCGGCACGCGCTTTCCAGGTCTGAAGTGTCCGCTAGCCCGCACCCTGCCCCTGGGCGACCGGCATTTGGCACGAAAGCAGGTTTCTGCAGATCGGGCGGCCGGTGCCGTTGCCAGCGTCGGCCTTGCTGCGGCAAGGCGGGCGTCGGCGCTTGGCATGGCCGGGGCCGGTTCGGCGCGGCATCCCGCATGCGGCCAAAGCGGGTTGCGGCAGCTGCCGATTTGCCCCGGGATGGGGATCGGCGTCCTGTGCCCGGAGCCGCGGCAGTCGGTCCGGCTTCACGGGCGCGGGGCAGCGACCCATCTTGACGGGAGGCTGCACGGAGCTGCTCCGGCTCGCGCAGGAGCCGGCGGTGCCGCGCCCGCCATGCCGACAGACGGCGGGCCCGCACCGCGGGCCGGTGTCCGGGCATTGGCGCAAGGTCCGCCGTGCCAGCCGGGGACGCGCGGGACGGTCACCCCGCGGAGGTCCAGCGGAAGATCAGCGCGGCTCCGTCGATCCGGAACCTGCCCGGGCCGCGCTCGGTCTCGTCCAGCATCGGGCGCAGCAGCACGGAGAGCGGGACCCCCGCCTGAAGGCCGGCGAAGCGGCGCGGCTCGCCGCTCTCCAGCACCTCGGCCACCGCCGCGGGCAGGTCGACGAAGCTCAGGCGCGGGCCAATCACCGCGACGGAGCGCATGACGTCGTGTTCCTCCAGTTCGAAGCGCGCGGCGATGATCTCGCTGAAGCGTCGCACCCGGGCATCGCTGTCGACGAAGATCACCCCCACGTCCAGCGTGTCGAGCACCAGCTCGATGTTGCGGTTCAGCTCCGAGAGCGTCTCGATCTGGCGCTCGTGTTCTGCGCTCACCGAAATCAGCTCCTCGTTGACGGCGTGCAGCTCCTCGTTCGAGCTCTGGAGCTCCTCGTTCGAGGCCTGCAATTCCTCGTTGGAGGCCTGCAGCTCCTCGTTGGAGGCCTGCAGTTCCTCGCCGCTGGCCTCGAGCCGCTCGGTGACATGCTGGAGCGTCTCTTCGGTCAGGCGCAGGTCGCGCTCCAGCTCGGCGATGCGGCGGCCGAGCAGCCGGGAATCCTCGGCGCGCGGCGCATCGGCAGGCAGCGGTTCCGGCGCCGGCTTCGGCGGGGCGGCGTCCGTTTCCCCTTCGAAGACCAGCGTGACCAGCATCAGGCGGCTGCCCTGCACCTCCTGCAGCGGTTCGATCCGGACCTCGCAGCGTTCCGGGCGGCCAGTGCCGAAATCGATGCCGACATTGCGGACATAGGTGCGCAGCTGCTCCTGCCGCAGCTTCTCGGCCGCGACATTGATCGCGAATTGCAGGTCGCGATGCACGATCTCGTCGACCGTCCATTCAGCGAGGTTGTTCATCGTGTCGATCACCCGCGCCGCCTCGCCGAACCAGGCGACCACCACGCCGTGCTCGGTGACCAGGATGGAAGAGGGCGCATGGCGCTTCAGCATCGCGTCATAGCAGCGGATGAGAGCGTCGCGGCTGCGGAAATCCCCCGGATCGCGGATCGTCCGGCTGGGTTCCGGCGCGGCTGGGGAGCGGGACGGAGCCTCGGGGCGCGGTCCCGCGCCGATCCGGGCCTGCATCACCTTGCGGTCGGGATGGCGGCGGGTCGTGGCCTTGCGGAACAGCCGCCAGCGGGCGTCCAGCGGACGGAATTCCTGCGAGAAGCGGCCGAGGCTCTCGGAGGTGCCGAGCAGCAGCGCGCCGTTGGCCTGCAATCCGAAGAGGAACATCGACATCAGCCGCGCCTGCGCCGCTTCGGTCAGGTATATCAGCAGGTTGCGGCAGGAAATCAGGTCGAGCTTCATGAAGGGCGGATCGCTGAGCACGTCATGGACCGAGAAGATGATCTTCTGCCGCAGCACGGGATTGACGACATAGTGGTCGCGGACCCGGTCGAAATAGCGGTCGCGGATGTCCTGCGGCATCCGTTCCATCGCCTCGGCCGGGTAGATGCCCGCCGAGGCCGCGTCGATCGAGCGGCGGTGCACATCGGTGGCGATGATCCGGAAGTTGCGCCGCCGTCCGGCTTGCTCCAGGGCCTCGCACATCTCGATGGCGATCGTGTAGGCCTCCTCGCCGCTGGAGCAGGCCGGGACCCAGATGCGGGCGGCCGACTCGCTGCCGTCCTGCCCGGCAAGAAAGTCGAGCACCTTTTCCCGCAGCGCCCGGATCGCTTCGCGGTTGCGGTAGAAGGTCGTCACCCCGATCAGCAGGTCGTGGTAGAGTTCCTCCAGCGCATCGGAATCGACCTGCAGCGCCGCCAGATATTCCTCCGCGGTCCCGTGGCCATGCAGCTTGCAGCGCCGTTCGATGCGGCGCCGGACGTTCTGGCCCTTGTAGTCGGAGAAGTCGATGCCATGCGCGGCTTCGAGCAGCTTCAGGAAGCTCTTCGAGGGAAAGTTGTCGTCCCCGTGCCGTCCGGCATGGCTGCGGTCCCCCGTAGAGAAGTACGCCGCCAGCGCGTCGGGCATCTCGCCGGTCCGCAGCGCTTCGTCCGCGGCTTCCGCCGAGATGGCGGATTGCGGCATCGACGGGAAGGCGGCCTCGGCGGGGGATTGCGCCAGCACCAGCGCGCCTGCCGCATGCAGCTTCTGCGCGCCGCGGGTGCCGTCGCTGCCCGAGCCCGACAGGATGACCGCGGCCGTGGTCTCGGGCGGCCGGTCCGCGGCAGAGGCGAACATCGCGTCGATCGGCAGGTGCAGGATGCCGTCCTCGGCTGCCTGCGGGCGGGTGCGGAACACGCCGTCCACGAGCGTGGCGACCGTGGCGGCGCGGTTGAGGAAGATGGTGTCGGGTTCTGGCGCCAGCCCGTCCTCGATGTGGCGGATCGCCAGCCGGCAGCGGCGCGACAGCTGTTCGCGCATCATCGACTTGTAGTCGGGCGACAGGTGCTGCAGCACCACGAAGCACCAGCCGGCCCGGTCCGGCGCGGCCGCGAAGAACGTCTCCAGCGGCTCGAGCCCGCCTGCGGAGGCGCCGACCATCACCAGCGGTATCTGTCCGGCGGGCCGGTCCGGACCCGTGTCAGCCGCCATGCTTTCTTTTCCCACCGTTGCCTGCTACCCCACCATGGCTAGCACAAAACGGCCGGGCTTCAATGCGGGGGGATGCGGCGTGGCGCGGATACTTATCGCGGATGACGATGTCGCCTATCTCGCGGTGTTCTGCGAGGGGATGGAGGCCAAGGGCCATGCCTGCACGGGGGTGACCTCGGGCACGCAGCTCCTGGACCTCGCCGGCCGGAGCACCTGGGACATCGTGTTCCTCGACGTCCTGATGCAGGGCGGCGGCGCGATCACCCTGATCCACGAACTGGACAAGCTCGACCCCGACCTTCCTGCCGTGATCATCACCGGCCGCCCCGAGCTGGTCGAGTCGCCGCTGATGCAGCAGGGGCTGCGCTCCGCCCGCGCCAAGATGCGCAAGACCGCGACGCTGGACCAGATCGATGCGGTGGTGCGCCGCCACGCGCGGTCTCCGGCGGCGGGGGCGGGCTAGATGCCGGGCGGCCTGCCGCGCTCCGGGCCGGCCTGATGCCCGCCACCCGCCGCAAGCTGGAATTCTGGGCCGGGCTGCTGGCGGGCAGCGTGCTGGCGCTGTCGCTTGCGGTGCTGTTGCTCGGCTGGGGCACCGGGATCGGCTGGCTGGTCCGCATGGGGCCGGGCAACCCGGCGATGGTGCCGGGCACTGCCATCTGCCTTGCCGCGACGGCGGCGGCGCAGCTCCTGCAGCTGGGGCCGCGGCGGCGGCGGCGTCCGGGGGCGGCACGGGCGCTGGCCGGGGCGGTGCTGGCCTTCTCCGCGCTGCGGCTGGCCGTGGCGGTGCCGGTCCGGTTCATGCCCGGCGCGGAAAGCGGCGACCGCATGGCGCTGGCGACCAGCGCCGGGCTGGCGATCGCCGCGCTCGGCACGCTGGCGGCCGGCAGCCGCGGCCGCCTCGCCGACCGCGCCGCGTCGGCGATCGGCGCTGCGGGGCTGCTTCTGACGCTGACCGCCATCGGCACCTACCTGATCGACCGCGGCGCCTACGAGGCGACCCTTGCCTTCACCGGCATGGCGCCGCACAGCGCGCTGTCGCTTCTGGCGCTGTGCACGGCGGCGATGCTGGCGCGTCCGGATTTCCGGCTGGCGCGGATTGCCTTCGGCGAGGGAACCGGCAGCCGGGCGGCGCGCCGCCTGGTGCCGCTGGCGCTGCTCGGGCCGCTGCTGCTGGCCGAGCTGGCCGTCGAGATCAGCGGCCGCGGCGTGCTCGATCCCAGCGTCTGGAGCAGCGGCATCGCGGCGGCGCTGGCGATCCTGTCGGTGCTCGCCGTGCTCAATGTCGCCGATTTGCGCAACCGCGAGGAACGGCTGCGCAGGGAGGAGGAGCGGCGGATGCGGGCGGCGCTGGACGGGCTCGACGCGGCGGTGTTCGTCTTTGGTGCCGACCGCCGGTTCCGGATGGCCAACCGCGGGGCCCGGCGGCTCTGCGGGACGGAGATATCGCCCGAAAGCTGGCTCTTTCGGGCGCGCTTCCATGCGCTCGGCGACCGGCGCAGCCTCCCGCCCGGCGAGGCGCCGGCGCGGCGGCTGCTCGACGGCGGGGCGGGCGGCGACCTCCACGCCGGCTGGGTCGATCCGGAGGGGACGGAGCACGCGCTGAGATTCTGCCTCAGGCCGCAGCCGGGCGGCGACCTGCTGGTCCTGTCGGTGATCGACGAGACCCAGGGCTGGATCCTGCGGGAGAATCTCGCGCGCACCGAACGGCTGGATGCGGTCGGCGAGATGGCGGGCGGCATTGCGCACGAGATGGCCAACATTTTCGGGGTGGTCCAGCTCAGCGCGGATACCGGGCTGCTGTCGGGGCGGGAGGAGACGATGCAGCGCCATCTCGGCGGCATCCAGGCGGCCTGCGCGCGCGGCGCCGACCTGACCGATCGCCTGCTTGCGCTGACCCGCGAGCCTGCGGCCGGGACCGGGACCTCCGATCTGCGCCGCGTGCTCGAGGAGGCGGGCCCGGTCCTGCGGGCGGTCCTGCCCGCGACCATCGGCCTGGCGGCGGACTGCCCCGGCACGGCGCCGCTGGCGCTGCGCGCCCCGGCGGCGGATCTGGAGGCGGCGCTCCTGAACCTCGTGCTGAACGCCCGCAACGCCATCGTCGAAAGCGGCGCCGCCGGCGGGCAGATCGCGATCGCGGCCCGGGCGGACGGCATGCTGGAACTGAGCGTGGCCGATGACGGGCCGGGGATGGACCCCGCGGTGCTGGCGCGGGCGCGGGATCCGTTCTTCTCCACCCGGCTCGCCCGCGGCGGCAGCGGCCTTGGCCTGGCCATGGTCGAGAATTTCGCCCGCCGCTGCGGCGGGACGCTGGAGATCGCCTCGGCCCCGGGGATGGGCACGCGCGCGACCCTGCGGCTGCCGCCGGCCGACGAAGCCGAGGCGGCGCCGGGCAGTGCGGCGGAGCCGCTGCCGGATCTGGCCGGGCGCAGCATCCTGGTGGTCGATGACGATCCCGGGATGACGGGACTCGTCTCCGAAATCCTGGCGATGCTCGGCGCCGAGGTCAGCCATGCCGGAACCGGCGCGGAGGCGATGGAGCTGCTGAACGGGGAAGGCGCATTCGACCTGCTCGTCACCGATCTCGTGCTGCCCGGCTCGCTCGGCGGAAACCGGCTCGCCGCGGCGGCCCGCCGCGCGCGGCCGCATCTGCGGGTGCTCTACCTCACCGGCTATGCCGGTCCGGCGGAGCCCGGCGGCCAGGAGGTGCCGGGGCTGGTGCTGCGCAAGCCCGCCGGCGCGCGGGATCTCGCCAATGCGGTGGCGCTCAGCCTCGGGAGCTGAGGCCGGCGGCGCCGGCCGCCAGATCGTAGGCATGGGGCAGGGCGGCGGCCTCTTCAGGCGGCACTGCCGCGCTGAAGAAATGGCCCTGGCCGTCGCTGCAGCCCATGCGCCTCAGCTGGTCCAGCTGGTCCGCCGTCTCGATCCCTTCCGCGACCACCTCGAAACCGCAGCGGTCGGCGATCCCCAGGACGGCCTCCACCACCGCCCTGTCCCGCGGGCTGGAGCCCATCCGCGAGACGAACTGCCGGTCGATCTTGAGGATGTCGATGGGCCAGTCGCGCAGGTGCTGCAGCCCGCCATGGCCGGTGCCGAAATCGTCCATCGCCAGCTTCGCCCCGCGGGCGCGTAGCTCTTCGAGATTGCGGTGGATCTGGCCGTTGCTGTCGCCCAGGATGACGTGCTCGGTGATTTCCAGCGTGACCGACGACCAGCCGAGGCCGCGCCGGGACAGCTCGGACTGCAGGTCGAAGGCGAATTCCTGGTTGAGCAGGTCGAAGGTGGTCAGGTTGATGGCCAGCCGCGCGTCGCCGGCGCGCGCGGGGCAGCGGGCCAGCCAGCGCCCGAACAGGTCGAGCCCGTCGCGCACCATGCCGCGGGTAAGCTGCTCGGCGATGCGGTGGTCCCGGAACACGGCATCGAACTCCGAGGGCAGGCGGATCCGGCCATCGCTCTGGTGCCAGCGCGCCAACACTTCGAAGCCGCGGCAGAACCCGGTCTGCAGCTGCACCACCGGCTGGAGATAGGCCCGGATCCGCTCCTGCCGGGCGGCCAGCCGGAATTGGCTGGCCAGTTCGCGGTTGTTGAAGCGGGCATGGGAGGCGGGTTCGTAGAACACTGCGGTGCTGCGCCCGGAGGCCTTGGCCGCGTAGAGCGCGGCATCCGCCCGTTCGAACAGATCCGGGTAGTCCGCGGCATGTTCCGGCGAGAGCGCGACCCCCATGCTGGCGCGGCCGAGTTCGGGCCGGCCGAGCATTGCCGCGGCCCGCTGGATTCCGCTGCGGCAGCAGGCGACCAGCCCGGCCAGATAGGCCGTTCCGGACCTCGGCGTGTCGGCCAGGACGGCGAATTCGTCGCCGCCGATCCGCCCGACCAGCGTGCCGGCCGGGAATGCGGCGACGATGGCCCGAGCTATGGCTTGCAGGTAGGCGTCGCCGAAGGCATGGCCGAGAACGTCGTTGACGCGCTTGAAATGGTCGATGTCGACGAGGATCAGCCCGTGCTCGGCCCGGCCCGGCGCGAGCCGTTCGGTCGCGCTCTGCCGGAAGGCCCGGGAATTCTCGACACCGGTCAGCGCGTCGGTGCGCACCTGCTGCTCCAAGCGGGCGCAGCTGCGTTCGGCGGCGGCCAGATCCCGCTGCAGCACCTCGCTGCGCTGCCAGCGTTCCATGCAGGCGCGGATCAGCGGCAGCGCGGGTTCCAGCATGGCCCGCCGGGCCGTGCCGCCGTGGCCGCCGAAGGCCAGCCAGAGCACCATGCCGTCGAGATCGGGACAGCCGTCGAAGCGCAGGCTGCAGAGCCGGAAGGTTCCCTCCGGCAGGCGCACGTCATGGCGCTGGACCGTGCCGCTGACTTCGCCGGGCGCGGCGGAGAGGGCCTTGCCGGGGCCGGGCAGCTGCAGCGCCAGTTCGCGCAGCCGGGCGCCGATGTCGGGACGGACGGCAATGAAGCCCGCGGGTATGGACCGGCCGGTTTCCAGCCAGCAGGCGGCGGCGCCCGACAGCTGGGCCACGCTTTCGCACAGCAAGCCGAAGGTGCCGTGCGGCGGGCCGGCGGCCATGGCGATCATGGGCGGCAGGACCTTCATGACGGGGCATGGCCGCTGGCTGGAGGAGGATGGGCGCCGTGCCTCGGCCGGGCTGGGGCCAGGGGGCTGGACGGGTCCTGAATGCACCTTGGGTCCCGGAACATGTCCTCCACCTTGGTCTGCCGGACTGAACTGCCGGTCCCGGAAAGTTGATATCCGATGCAACTTTCACGGCGGGTGGTTAAATTTTTGTTAACTCTTGGCCGCCCGGAGGTCCGGGACCTGCTGCGGCAGGGCGGTCCGCCGGCTTGGCCGCCGGACCATGGAGCGGGCCGGATGTCCGCTGCGCCTTCAGGCCGAATAGCCGGGGCGCGGCACGGTTGCCATCAGGGACTGGGACAGGCCGCCATCGACGACGATCTCCTGTCCGGTGACGTAGCCGGCCCGTGGGCTGGCGAGGTAGAGCACCGCCTCGGCCATGTCGGCGGGCGTGCCGATCCGTCCGGCCGGGACATGGCGTTCGCGCGCCGCGCGGATGTCCGGATCGGCATAGAACGCCTCGCTGAGCGGCGTCACTACCAGGCCGGGGCTGACCACGTTGGAGCGGATCCCCTGCGGCGCCATCTCGAAGGCGAGCTGCCGCGACAGCATCGAGACCGCCGCCTTGCCGGGGCTGTAGGCGCCGGAAAAGGGCTGCGGCTGGCTGGCCGCGATCGACGAGACATGCACCAGCGCGCCGCCGCCCCGCGCCGCCATCTGCGCGGCGAAGACCTGCGCGGCGATGAGCACGCCCTCCAGGTTCACCGCCAGCATGGTCTTCCAGTCGGCAAGAGGCAGCGCCGCCAGCGGGCCCGGGCGCAGGATGCCCGCGTTGTTCACCAGGATGTCCGCTCCGCCGAAGCGCTCCGCCACGGCCTCGCCCGCCGCGGCGACGCCCGCGGGATCGGAGACGTTGCAGTCGAGCGCCAGGAAGCGGCCGGCCTCGGCGGCGAAGGTGCTGCGCAGCGCCTCTCCGCGCTCTGCCCCGAGATCGAGCGAGGCGACGAAGCAGCCCGCATCCAGCAGCGCCCGAAGGCAGGCCGTGCCGATGCCGCCGCCGCCGCCCGTCACAACCGCGGTCTTTCCCGCGAGGCCGAGCCAGTCCGCCCCGCTCATGCCGCACCTGCCAGGTGGCGGCCGGTGATGTAGCCGAAGGTCATCGCCGGGCCCAGCGTGATGCCCGCCCCGGGATAGTTCCCGCCCATGATCGAGGCCCGGTCGTTGCCCACCGCGTAGAGGCCGGGGATCGCCGTGCCCTGGCGGTCGAGCACCTGTCCCTGCACGGTGGTTTCCAGTCCGTCGAAGGTGCCCAGGTCGCCCATGATGACCTTGACCGCATAGAACGGCCCGGTCTCGATCGGCGCGACGCAGGGGTTGGGCTTGTTGTCGGGATCGGCGAGATAGCGGTTGAACGAGGTCGTGCCGCGGCCGAATTCGGGATCCTCGCCGTGTTGAGCAGTTTCGTTGTAGGCCTTGACTGTGGCCTCCAGCCCGGCCGGATCGATGCCGCAGGCCGTGGCTAGCTCCGCCAGCGAGCGGCCGTGCTTGAGGTAACCGGTGCGCTGGAACAGCTGCGGCGGAACCGGCGAAGGCTTGGCATAGCCCAGCCCGTATTTCGCCAGCGCCCTGCGGTCGGCGATCAGCCAGCAGGCGGTCTCGGTCTCGCCCTCGCAGGCCCGGATCAGCGCGGCGCCGACATCGTGGTAGCTTTCGCTCTCGTTGGTGAAGCGCCGCCCGTCCTTCAGCACCGCAACGATGCCGGGCTTGTAGCGGTCCAGAAGATGCGGGAAGGCGATCTCCCGTCCCTTGCCCATGGGCACTTTCGACACCGGCATCCAGGCCGAGGCATTGGGGAAGCGCAGGTCGAACTTGCCGCCCGCCGCGACGCCCAGGTCGATGCCGTCGCCGGTGCTGCCTTCGGGGACCGGCGTCAGGTGCTCGCCGCCGCGGCGCAGATGTGGATAGGCCCTGCGCAGCTTCTCCAGATCCCGCGCGAAGCCGCCCGCCGCCAGCACCACGCCCTTGCGCGCGCGTAGCGCGACCTTGCCGGAGGGCGTCGAGACCACCGCGCCGCTGACGCCCGAGGGACCCGATATCAGCGCGTCGGCGGGCGCGGAGGTGTGGATCGGGATGCCGAGGTCGAAGCAGCTTTTCGCCAGCCGCGCGGCCAGGGCGTTGCCCGAGGTCACCTTGGTGCCGCGGCCGTAGCGCAGCACTTCGAGGAAATGCGCCGCCAGCCGCCGCGCGACATAGGCGAAGGAGCCCAGCGACTTGGTGGCGTTGAAGAAATGCTTGATGTCGGCATTCGAGGAATTGAACATCATCCCCATGAAGGTGATGGTCTTCAAGGGTGGCCGCAGCCGCTTCATGTCCTTGCCGAGACCCACCGTGTCATAGGGCGCGGCCAGTACCGAGCGGCCGACATCGACCCCGCCCGGAACAAGCGGGTGGTAGTCGGGATACAGCGTCGGCACGAAGGCGACCTCGGTCTTCGACTCGAAGAAATCCAGCATCTCCGGCCCGGTCTCCAGATAGGCCTCGACCGCCTCGGCATCGTAGAAATTGCCGGTCTCCTCGCGCATGTAGCGCCGTGCCGCGCCGCGGCTGTCCTCCGCGCCGCAGTGGCGGTTGCCGGGGATCCACAGCACCCCGCCGGAAAAGGCGGTGGAGCCGCCGAAGACCGGCTCCTTCTCGATCACCACGACGTCGAGCCCGTGCAGTGCGGCGGTGACCGCCGTGGCCAATCCGCCGGCGCCCGACCCGATCACGAGCACGTCGCATTCCTGCCCGTCTCGGAGCATCTCTTCCATGTGAATCCTCCCGGAAATTGCGGCGCTGCCTCTCCCCGGCCCGCGCCTCCGGGGTCCAATCTCCGCCATGGGGCCGCCGGAATGAATGGACGCGGGCCTGCAAAAATTGCATATTTGATGCGGGCCCGCGGGAGGAACCGGAGAGGGCGCAGCGGCAGACGGAGGAGGAACGCCATGCTGGACACGGAAATTCCGCTTTGTTTTCTTTACGGTGATCCGATCTCCGACGTGGAGATGGACTTCCTGCATATCGAGCCGATCCGCGAGCGCAGCGGCGCACATGATTGGATAATTCACGAGCATTCCCATCCCGAGCATGTGCAGCTTCTGCTGGTTGAACGCGGCGGCGGGCTCTACCGGGTGGAGGGGCAGGAAATCGAGGTGCCGGTGGGCAGCCTGATCGTCGTTCCGGCCGGCATGGTGCACGAATTCCACTTTGCCTCCGGCACCGACGGCTATGTCATCAACGCGGCCACCGCCTATCTGCGCGCGGTCGCCGGGCAGGATGCGCGGCTGGCCGAACCGCTGTCCCGCCCTGCGGTCTATCCGGCGGAGGCGGGCGGCGCCGACGGCGGCTCGATGGCCGACCTCTTCCGCTGGTGCTACCGCGAATACGTCTGGTCCGCGCCCGGCCGCCGCGCCGCGATCCAGGGGCAGATGCTGCAGATGCTGGTGGCGCTGATGCGCGCGGCATCCGAGGCGGGCGGGCCGGTGCTGGCGGCGGGCGACCGCGACTATGCGCTGGTCTGCCGCTTCCGCGAGGCGCTGGAAGACGGGTTCCGCACCAGCCGCTCGATCGCCGACTATGCCCGCGCGCTCGGCGTCACCACCCACCGGCTGAACCAGGCCTGCCGGGCGCGGGCGGGGAAATCGCCCTCGGGCCTCCTGCATGAGCGCACCATCGTCGAGGCCAAGCGGTACCTGATCTACATGGAACGCTCGGTGGCGGAAATCGGCTACGAGCTCGGCTTCGAGGACCCGGCCTATTTCAGCCGCTACTTCACCCGCCGCGTCGGCCGGACGCCGGGCGCATACCGCAGGGCGATGATCGAGGGCCGCGCCCGGGCCGCGCTTCCGGAAGTGCAATAGGAACCGCCGAAGCTGCATTCAGCGCCTGCCGCCCCGCCGCTAGAACGGACGGGGAATTCCGAAGGAGGGCAAGGCGATGTTCCATGAATTGCGGGTCTATGACTTGATGCCGGGCAAGGGGCCCGAATACCTGGAGCTGTTCCGCACGCGGGGCGTGCAGCATGTGACGCGTCACCTGCCGATGGCGGGCTACTGGCTGACCGATACAGGCGCGCTGAACCGCATCTACCATCTGTGGATCTACGCCTCGCTTGAGGAACGCGCGGCGGCACGCGCCGGCCTGGGCGGCGACCGCGACTGGAACGAGGGCTTCGTTCCAGCGGGTTTCCCGCTGATCGTGACGCAGGAGAACATGCTGATGCGCTGCGAGGAGTCCTCTGCGCTGCTCGACCGGGTGGTCGAAGGGCGGCTGGCGGGCCACGGGCCGCAGGAGGCGGGTGCGCCGATGTTCGGCGCGCGGCTCCTGTCGCTGGTCCGGGGAAGGGGCAGGGCGGGCGGAGAGCTGCTCGGACGCTGGTCGGTGATCTCCGGCGCGGCGCCGGGCGCGCAGGTCTCGCTCTTTGCCCACGAGGCGGGCGGCAATCCTTTTGCCACGGCCGAAGGCGCGGAGCGCCACGAGATCCTGCGGCCGCTGGAACTCTCGCCCCTGCGCTGAAACGAAAGAGGGGACCGGCAAGTTCTGCCGGTCCCCTCAGCCGTCCCCGCGGAGGGTCTCATCCCATCAGGTTCGGGAGCATCAGGATGAGTTCGGGGAAAGCGAGGATGATGCCGATGATGACGATCTCGCCGACCAGGAAGGGGGTCACGCCGGCGAAGACCGATTGCAGCGGGATGTCGGGGCGGATGCCGCTGACCACGTAGCAGTTGAGGCCCACCGGCGGGGTCACGACGCCGATTTCGATCAGCTTGACCAGCAGGATGCCGAACCAGATCGGATCGTAGCCGAGCGCCGTGACCGCCGGGAACACCACCGGCAGGGTCAGCATCATCATGCCCAGCCCGTCGAGGATCATCCCCAGGAGGAGGTACATCACGATGATCCCGGCCATGATCGCCCAGCGGGGCATGTCGAGCCCGGTCACCCAGTCGGTGACTTCGCCCGGCAGCCCGGTGAAGGCGAGGAAGCGCACGAAGATCATCACCCCCCAGATCACCATGAAGATCATGACGGTGGTGCGCACCGTGTCCAGCAGCCCGTCATGGAAGTCGCGCCGGCCGATCCGCTTCCACAGCGCCATGCACAGGATGATCGCGGTGGCGACGCCCGCGGATTCCGTCGGCGTCATCCAGCCCAGGTAGATGCCGCCGAGGATCACGCCGACCACGGCGAAGACGCCGCTGACCTGCGGCAGCGCGCGCAGCTTCTCCATGAAGGTGGTGGAGGGCTCCAGCGGCGCCAGCTCGGGCTTCGCCTTCACGACCACGGTGATGACCAGCAGGTAGACGATGACCGAGATCACCCCCGGCACCAGCCCGGCGAGCAGGAGCTTGGCCACCGACTGCTCGACGATGATGCCGTAGATCACCAGGATCGCCGAGGGCGGGATCAATGCGGCCAGCGTGCCTCCGACGGCGACGACGCCCGCGGCGAGGCGGCGGTCATAGCCGCGTGCCTCCATCTCCGGCAGGGCGAGCCGGGTGAAGACCGCCGTCGAGGCGGTCGAGGCGCCCGACACGGCCGCGAAGCCCGCCGAGGCGAAGATCGTCGCGGTGGCCAGCCCGCCGGGCGCGCGGCCGACCCATTTGCGCGCCGCGTCATAGGCCGAGGTGGTGATCCCGGCATGCATGGCGAGGAAACCGATGGTGATGAACAGGGGCAGCACGCTCAGCGCGTAATGCCCGGAATTGGCGTGGGGCACGATGCCGGCCAGCCCGGTCGCAACGGTCGGGTTGCGCAGGATCATCATGCCGGCGATGCCGGTGAAGGCCGAGGCGAAGGCGACCGGCACGCCGAGCACGACGAGAAGGACCAGCGCCGCGATGCCGACGATGCCCAGGGTGATGGGGTCCATGATGTGGCCTCACTCGTAGGGGGTTGTCTCGATGGCATCCGCAGGATGCCCGAAGAGGCGCGAGCCGCCGCCCTGCGCCGCCAGCCGCGCGGCCTCGGCCCATTGCAGCGCCAGCCGCAGGAACAGGAGGGAAAGCGCGCCGGTCACCAGCAGGATGCCGGGCCAGAGCGGGATGCCGATTTCCGGCGTGTCGCCGCCATTGCCCCAGGCGCGGCCGAAATTCAGCCAGCTGCCCTTCGCCAGGACGGCGGTGACGAACAGCATGATGCTCAGCGCGAAGAGCTCGCCCATCCATTTGGCGCGGCCGGTCAGCCGGTCGCTGACCAGCGTCATGCGGACATTGCCGAAATGGCTCTGGCAATAGGAGACGCCCAGCGTCACCAGCGCGACCATCAGCTGCTCGATGATGTCGATCGATCCGCGGATCGCGTGGTTGAACATCCCGCGGCCCAGCACCTCGGCGCAGACCAGCGCCATCAGCGCGAGGATCAGCAGCCCGGCAACCAGTGCCGCAAGCCGCTCGATCCGGCCGAGTCCGCGGTCCAGCGTTTCGATCATGGCGCGCAATGGGGTGTCCTCCGGGTGGCGGCGGGGCCGGGACCCGAAAGTCCCGGCAATGCGGTCACTCGCCGGGCTGGGCATCGGCGGCTTCCGAGATGATCAGGTCGAAGAGCTCCTGGCCGGGATAGCCGCGGGCGGTGACATCGTCGATCCAGGCCTGCCAGCTGGGCTGCGCGGCGGCGTCCAGCACCTCGCGGATGCCGGGCGTGGCCGGGATGCGGGTCAGGCCCTGCTCGGCGAAGAGCTTCTCGTTCTCCGCGTCGGCCGCTGCATAGGCCTCGATCTGGTGGGCATAGGCGGCGGGCACGGCCTCGTCGAGCAGCGCCCTGTATTGCGGCGGCAGCGCGTCATAGGCGTCGCGGTTGGCGGCGACGGTGCACTGGATCGTGCCGAGGTTCCAGCCGTCGGTGACCCAGTCCGACAGCTCGTGGAAGCGGTAGGCGACGAAGGCGTAGGTGTAGGGATAGGCGATGCCGTCGATCACGCCGCGTTCGAGCGAGTTGTAGAGATCCGGCGCGGGCATGGTGGAGGGCACGGCGCCGAGCGCCTCCATCAGCACGGCATGCCCGGCCGAGGCGTTGATCCTCAGCCCGTCCCACTCGTCGGCGGTCTCGGGCGGGGTGCCGCGGCCCATCACCTCGTAATTGGGCATCAGCGCGGACATGACCGGAACGGCGTTCCACTTCGCCCATTCCTCCCGGATGGCCGGGTGCGCCAGGAAGGCCGTGTAGGCCCGCACCTGGGCGTCGAAATCCGTCATCGGCAGGAAGGCGAGGCTCAGTCCCATCGTCGCCGGGGTCTTCTCGGGATGGTAGTAGGCGCAGATCGTGGCGGCCTCGAAGGCGCCAAGCTGCAGCCCGTCGATATTCTCCTTCGGGTCCGACAGCACGCCGCCATATTCCAGCGACAGCTCGAACCGTCCGCCGGTCTTCTCGGCGAGATAGTCCTTCAGCCCCTCGACGCCCTCGGTGAAGCCGCGCCGCGCGCCCCAGAGCGATACCAGCCAGCGGACCTTGGGCCCGTCCACCTCGGCCGCCGCAGCCGAGCCGGGAAAGCTGCCCGCCGCCGCGATGCTCAGGGCCGCCGCCACCACGCCTGCCAGCCCCGCCGGGGCCAATTTCCTGTCGAATTTCATGCTGTCCTCCCTGTGATCTCCGGACGGGAGGTCCCGCTTCCATGGCTCCGCCGCCCGCCCTGAGGCGGGTCACGCTGGCGTCCGTCATGGCCGGAACGGTCCTCCCGGGAGCGATCCGTCTCCTCTTGGCCGCGCCCCGTCCGGAACGTCACAGAAAACCGGCAAGGGCTGAATGGAGAAAAGACGGAAAAAAGTTGCACATTTCCTGCGCCGTGCGGCCGCAGGCGCACCGGCGCCGGAGCGGTGCCGGAACGGCGTCCAGGGCAGGATTTCCGGGCATCCCACTGTTTTCGTGCCGGAATGCTGCTGTTCGCCTGACGGGCGCGGTCCCTGGCGTGCGCCGGAGCAGGGGCAGAAAATTGCAGATTTCCGTGCGGCGGGCGGGTCAGAGATCGTCGAGCGAGGCGATGAAGCTGGAGAACAGCTCGCCCTGCGAGCTGACCCCGAGCTTGCCGTAGATGTTGCGCCGGTGGATGCGCACCGTCCCCGAGGCGATCCCCAGCGCCTGGCCGGTCGCCTCTGCCGAATGGCCCTTCAGCGTGTATTCGACGATCTCCGCCTCGCGCGGGGTCAGGATGTTGCGGCCGAAGCGCTGGAAGGCGTCGTCGATCAGCTTGGGCAGACGCGGCCCGTCCAGCGGCGCGCGGTCGGAAAATTCCGACACCAGCCCGGTCCAGTGCTTGCGCGAGGCCGCCTCGACGAAGGGGAAGATCGCCTGCAGGTCGCGGAATTCGCGCGCCGAGAACGCCCGGTGCTCGCGCATGGCCGATATCACGACGCTTACATTGTCGCCGACATCGACGATAAAGCCTATTTCTTCGGCAAGGCCGGTCTGCACATAGTAGTTCCGGAAATATTCGGCCTGGTAGAAGCGGTCGGGCGCGAGGTCGCGCAGCCGCACCAGCCGGGAGGTCGTGGGGGCGGCGGAATGCAGGTAGAACGGATCCAGAAGATACGGCCCCTCCTGGTAGTCGTCGACCATCACGCAGCGCTTCGCCGCCGGAAAATCGTCATATATATCAAGGGGCCGGTTGTCCCGGTAATAGCCGAAGACCACCGTGAACTCGAACGGCACGACGCGCCGGATCGCGACCGTCAGCGCCTTCGGGAAGGCCGGGGTCCCCAGCGCTGCGACTGCGCCGGCGCTGCCCGCGACCCAGTCTTCCATCAGAGGTTTCACAGCCATCTATGCCCTTTGTGATATATACAGCCATAGGCTCATTACGTACCAATTCCGGAAATTACGGCATATGCGGCTCCGGGCAAGGCAAAAACCCGAGCAGGCTGCCGGAAGGGTAAGACGGCCAGGGAACAGGATGATTCAGGAACCGATCATGGAGCGCGCCGCCAGCATGCATGTCCGCCCCGAAGAGACCGTTGCCGAATTCGTCGGCGCCACCAAGCGCTATGGCGAGGTGCTGGCCGCCGACCGCATCGACCTGCGCATCCGCCGCGGCGAGTTCCTGTCCTTCCTGGGCCCCTCCGGCTGCGGCAAGACCACGGCGCTGCGCATGCTCGCGGGCTTCGAGACGCCCACGGACGGCACCGTGCTGATCGATGGGCAGGATGTCAGCGCGGTCCCGGCGCACCGCCGGCCCGTCAACATGGTGTTCCAGCATTACGCGCTCTTCCCGCACATGACGGTCGAGGAGAACGTGGGCTACGGCCTGCGCCAGCGCCGCCCGCGCCTGTCCCGCCGCGAGATCGGGGACAAGGTGGCGAAGGCGCTGGCGACGGTGCGGCTCGACGCCTTCGGCCCGCGCCGCATCTGGGAGATGTCCGGCGGCCAGCAGCAGCGCGTCGCGCTGGCCCGGGCCATCGTCAACGAGCCGAAGATCCTGCTGCTCGACGAGCCGATGGCGGCGCTCGACGCCAAGCTGCGCGGCGAGATGCAGCGCGAGCTTCTCGATCTGCAGCGCCAGCTGGGCATCACCTTCGTCCTCGTCACCCATGACCAGGAGGAGGCGCTGGCCATGTCGGACCGCATCTGCATCATGGGCAAGGGCCGGATCGCGCAGATCGGCAGCCCGCAGGAGCTCTATGACCGGCCCGCGACCCGCTATGTCGCGGATTTCGTCGGCAAGGCGAACATCCTCTCCGCCAGGATCGTCGCCCGCGCGGGCGGGACCGCGCAGGCCGTGCTGGGCAACGGCGCCGCCGTGACCGTGGCCGATGCGCCCGGCGATGCCCGCGGCGAGGCCGAGATCGCCGTGCGCCCGGAGGCGCTGTCGCTTGCGCCCTCCGGCGAGGCGCCGGGGCCGGGCGTGGCGGCGGTGGCGGCGACGGTCACGCACCGCACCTTCCTCGGCGATCACACCGAATACCTGCTGGACGCTCCGGGCGTGGGCGCGCTGCAGGTCAATGTCCCGCGACAGGCCGAAAGAGTTCCGGGCGGGCATGGCATGGGCGCATCCGTCCATGTCATCTGGCCGGAGGGGGCGGGGCTCGTCCTCGCCGCCGGCTGAGCGCAAGAAGACAATCCAACAAGGGAAATCCGAGATGAAAGACGATCAACAGCCGATCTCGCGCAAGGCCTTCATGGAAGAACTGGAACGCTACCGGAAAGGGTCGGTGACGCGCCGCCACTTCCTCGGCGTGACGGGGCTCGGCACCGCCATGGCGGTGATGGGCGGATCGCTGCCGCGCATGGCCCGGGCCCAGGACATCGGCAACCGCGTGGTGCTGGCGACCTGGCCGAACTACCACGACCCGGCGGATTTCGACGCCTTCACCGACAAGACCGGCGCCTACACGCAGGTCAATGTCTTCGGCTCGAACGAGGAGATGCTGGCCAAGATCCAGGCCGGCGGTTCGGGCTGGGACGTCTTCGTGCCCACCAACTACGCCATCCCGACCTATGTCGATGCCGGGCTGATCGAGCCGCTCGACCTGTCGAAGATCCCCAATTACGACCCGGCCTCCTACGATCCGCGCTTTGCCGAGGCCGGCACGATCGACGGCACGGTCTACGGCGTGCCGAAGAACTGGGGCACCACCGGCATCGCCTTCAACTCCTCGAAGACCGGCGGCGTGGTGGATAGCTGGAAGACCTTCTTCGACGGCGCCCGCGACCAGTTCGACGGCCGCGTGATGGTGCATGACTACCAGCTGACGACCATCGGCAACGCGCTGGTCTATCACGGCTTCAGCTTCAACTCGGTCGATCCGGCGGAACTGGCCAAGGCAGAGGAGCTGCTGATCGACGTCAAGCCGCATCTCTACGCGATCTCCTCGGACTACCAGCCCTCCATGCGCAACGGCGATGCCTGGCTGACCATGTGCTGGACCGGCGACGGCAAGCAGATGAACACCGACATGCCCGAGATCGGCTTCGCGCTCGGGAAAGAGGGCGGCGAGATCTGGTCGGACTATTACGCCATTCCGAAGGACGCGCCCCACAAGGACGCCGCCTATGCGCTGATCAACTTCCTGCTCGATCCGGAAGTGAACGCGCGCGAGGCGCTGGCCCATGGCTACCCGGTGGCGGATGCCCGCACCAACGCGCTGCTGCCGCAGGAGCTGCTGGACGATCCGATCATCTATCCGGCGGCCGAAGCGCTGAGCCCGCTGGAATTCGGCGCAGCGGTGACGCTGACCGATCCGAACCGGGCCGAGCTGATGGCGCGGTTCAAGTCGGCCTAAGGCGGAGGAGGGACGATGGCCATGACGCGATCCCGCGCGCGGGCGCTCCTGCTGACACCGGCGGGTCTGTGGTACGCGGCGATGCTGCTTTTGCCGCTGGCCGTCGTTCTGATCTTCTCCTTCGGGGAGCGCAGCCAGATCGGCGGCTACGCTCCCGGCTTCACGCTGGAGCAATACGCGAACCTGCCCGCCCGCTTCGCTGCCTTCCGCAATACGCTGACGCTGGCGCCCTTGGGCACGCTGGCCTCGCTGCTGATCGCCTATCCGCTGGCCTACTACCTCGCGGTCAAGGTCACGCCGAAATGGAAGACCATGCTGCTGGTGCTGGTGATCGTGCCGTTCTGGACCTCGATCCTGATCCGCTCCTACGCCTGGATTTTCCTTCTGGGCGGCAAGGGCATCCCGGCATTTCTGGCCATGTTCGGGCTGGAAGACGTACGGCTTCTCAACACGCCCTTCGCCGTGCTCGTCGGCATCGTCTACGGCTACCTGCCGCTGATGGTCTTCCCGATCTACGTGGCGCTGGAAAAGCTCGACAAGCGCCTGCTGGAGGCTGCCGCCGATCTGGGCACGCCGCCCTGGCGCGCCTTCCTGCAGATCACCCTGCCGCTTTCCATGCCGGGCGTGCTGACCGGGTCGATGCTGGTCTTCATCCTGCTGATGGGCGAGTTCCTGATCCCCTCGATCCTCGGCGGCGGCAAGGTGTTCTTCGTCGGCAACGCCCTCGTCGATCTCTTCCTGCAGTCGCGCAACTGGCCCTTCGGCTCGGCCGTCGCGGTGGGACTGGTCTTGGTGATGCTGGTGACGGTCGGGCTCTATACCCGCGCGGCGAAGCGCTTCGGTGCCGGCCGCGACGATGCCGCGCTGATGTGAGGGCGCCATGAGACTCTATGCACTGGCGGTCTACGCCTTCCTCTACCTGCCGATCGCGATCATCGCGCTCTTCTCCTTCTCGGCCGGGCGCTCCGCCTCGTCGATGCAGGGCTTCTCTCTCAGCTGGTACGGCCGGGCGCTGAACAACCCCTTCGTGATGGAGGCGCTCTGGACCTCGGTGAAGGTCGCCTTCCTCTCGGCCTGCCTTGCCACTGTGGTGGGCACCATGGCCGCGCTGGCGCTGACCGGCATGAAGGGGCGCGTGCGCAGGGTCTTCGATCTGGCCGTTCAGATAGCGGTGATGATCCCCGGCATCGTCATCGGCATCGCCACGCTGATCGCGCTGGTCACCGTCTTCGACCTGGTGAACCCCTGGCTGGAACCGCTGACCGGCCTGAAGCTGTCGCTCGGCACCGGATCGCTGATCGGGGCGCACGGGCTCTTCACCATGTCGCTCGTCGTGCTTCTGGTCCGCGGCCGGATGGAGACGCTGGACCCGGCGCTCATCGAAGCCTCGAACGATCTCGGCGCCACGCCTTTCGGCACCTTCCGGCAGGTGACCTTCCCGCAGATCCTGCCCGCGATCCTGGCCGGGTTCCTGCTGGCCTTCACCTTCAGCTTCGACGATTTCATCATCGCCTTCTTCGTCGCGGGCGCCGAGACGACGCTGCCGATCTATGTGTTCTCCTCGATCCGCCGCGGCGTCACCCCGGAAATCAACGCGATCGGCACCATGGTCATGGCTGCCTCGCTTATCGTCCTGATCGGCGCGCAGCTGATGCTGCGCCGGTCGCAGGCGCGACCGCGCCCCTGAACAATCCCTGGGAGACAGAAAGATGAAAGACCGTGTCGCATTCGTGACGGCGGCCGGATCCGGCATCGGCCGCGCCGGCGCGATCGCCATGGCCCGAGAGGGCGCCACCGTGATTGCCACGGACCTCGATGCCGCGCTGGCGGCCGAAACGCTGGCGATGATCGAGGCTGCGGGCGGCCGCGGCGAGGCCCGAGCGCTCGACATGCGCGACGATGCCGCCGTCGAGGCCGGGATCGTCCGGGCCGCGCGCGACCATGGCCGGCTCGACGTGCTTCACAGCCATGCCGGCATCCAGATCGAGGGCAGGGCGGAGGACGTCACCCCCGCGCAGATGGATGCCGCCTGGGCGCTGAACGTGCGGGCGCATTTCGTTGCCTGCCGGGCCGCGATCCCGGTGATGCGCGCGCAGGGCGGAGGCTCGGTGATCGTCACCGCGTCGAATTCCGGCTGCCAGTACGACCGCGGCATGGTTTCCTATGCCACCACGAAACATGCCGCCGTGGCGATGGTGAAGCAGATGGCGGCGGATTACGCGCGCGAGAACATCCGCTTCAACGCGCTTTGCCCGGGCTTCGTCGACACGCCGTTCAACGCGGGCTTCGAGAAGCAGATGGGCGGCCGCGCCGAGCTGGAGGCCTATGTCGCCGAGACCATCCCGATGGGCCGCTGGGCGGGGGTCGAGGAGATTGCCGAGGGCATCCTCTATCTCGCCTCCGACCGCTCGCGCTTCGTCACCGGCCTGGCGCTGGTGATCGACGGCGGCGAGGTTCTCTGACGCCGTTGCGCCCGTCCCCCGGGGACGGGCCGCAGCCGGGATGTCTGCCATCCGTCCTGTGCTTCGGGAACGGTTCTGCCCTTTCGGAAGGCAGATGGCGGAAATCCACGCATGAAATCGCGCCGCTGCCGGTCTGGCACTGCCCGTGCGCCCGGCCGACACCTTCCCGAGCTTGCTCCTTGCGCCAGCCTGCGCTGTTCTCGGCGCAAATATACGCAACGTATATTTTGAGGGTCCGTCTTGTGCGGGCCGGTCCGGAAGGCCCCGCCAGAGGGTCCCGGGCGTCGAAGGCACCGTTCGGTCCAACAGCAAGGAGTCGAGGCCATGACCTCCGGAAACATCATTCGCACCAGCACGGCGGGGCTCCGCCGCATGCTTGCCGCCACCGCGCTCGGCGGCACGCTTCTCGCCGCCGCGGCCCCTGCCACGCAGGCGGCCGAGACCCAGATCCGCGCGCTCGGCTACACCTCCAACCTCTACCTGTGGAACATGGAGGAGGAGTTCTACGGCAAGACCTTCCCCGAGGCGGCCGGAGACATGATCTCCATCGAAGCCGTGCCGCATGATCTTGCCGGCCTGAAGGGCCCCGAGGTCCTGTCGATGCTGCAGGACGGCACGCTGCAGCTGGCGGTGCAGAACATGAGCTACATGGCCGGCGAGGACCCGCGCTTCGAGGCGCTGGACCTGGCGGGCGTCACGCTGACCAATGCCGATGCCAAGAAGGCGACCGACGCCTACAAGCCGGTGCTGGCCCGCGTCATGGAAGAGAAGTTCAACACCCATCTGCTGGGCATCGCGCCGCTGCCGTCCCAGGTCTTCTGGTGCCGCGAGGAAATCTCGGGGCTGAACGACCTGGAAGGCAAGAAGGTCCGCGTCTTCAATTCGACCCTGTCGGATTTCGTCACCGGCGCGGGCGGCACCACCGTGACCATTCCCTTCGTCGAAGTGATCCCGGCGCTCCAGCGCGGCGTCGCCGACTGCGCCGTCACCGGCACGTCCTCGGGCAACACCGCCCGCTGGTTCGAGGTGACCGACTACCTCTATCCGATGAATGTGGGCTGGTCGATGGTGTTCTGGGCGGCCAACAAGGACCTCTGGGACAGCCTTTCCGGAGAGCAGCAGGCGCTGCTGACCGAGCAGTACGGCAAGCTCGAGGCCGAGGCCTGGGCCGTGCAGGAAGAGCAGGACACCGATGCCGTCTCCTGCTCCACCGGCGGCGAATGCAAGCTCGGCGTGAAGGCCGACATGACGCTGGTTCCGGTGTCGGATGCCGACATGGAGAAGCATGCCGAGATCATCTCGGACTACGTGCTGCCGAACTGGGCCGAGCGCTGCGGGGCCGACTGCACCAAGGAATGGAACGAAACCGTCGGTGCCGCGCTCGGCATCGAGGCGCCGCTGCCATGAGAAAGGGCGCGCAGGCACTGGCGCAGGGGCTCGACCGCATCCTTGCGGTCCTGCGCGCCGTCTCCGCTGCCGGCATCTGGATCGGCGGCGGCATCCTCGTCGCGCTGGCCTTCGGGGTCGGCGCCGAGGTTCTGCTGAGGAAGCTCGCCGGGACCAGCATCGGCGGGCTCGACGAACTCGGCGGCTACGCGCTGGCCATCGTCGCCGCGCTGGCCTTCACCGAGGCGCTGTTCACCCGCAGCCATATCCGCATCGGGCTGCTCCGCGATGCGCTGGGGCCGCGGCTGCGCGGGGCGATGGACATCGTCTCGCTCGCCGGGCTGATCTGGTTCCTGTCGATCCTGCTGTGGTTTGGCTGGAAGCTGGTGCTGCGCAGCGCGACGATGGGCACGAAATCCATGACCCCGCTCGCCACGCCGCTGATCCTGCCGCAGGCGCTGTGGTACACGGCCCTGCTGCTTTTCGGGCTTGCCGCGCTCGCGCTGCTCCTGCGCGCGCTGGCGGCGGCCGCCCTGGGCGACTGGGACGGGATCGCCGCGCGGGTCGGGCTGCGCGATGCAGAGGAGGAACTGCGCGACGAGCAGATCCTCTCCGCCGAAGCCGCCGGAACCGGCCGGGAGGTCCGGACATGATCGCCACGACCCTGGCCGTGCTCTTCGGCCTTCTCCTGCTGTCGCTTCCGGTCGCCGCGGTGCTCGGCCTGACCGGCGTGGTGCTCAGCTCCGCCTACAGCTTCATCCCGGCCACCCGCGGCATCGGCACGGTCAGCTGGAGCGCGCTGAATGACGGCGTGCTGGTGGCGATCCCGCTCTTCGTGCTGATGGGCGAGATCCTGCTGCGCTCCGGGCTGGCGCAGCGGATGTACGGTGCCATGGCGGCCTGGCTCAACTGGCTGCCGGGCGGGCTGATGCATGCCAACATCGCGACCTCGATGCTCTTCGCCGCCACCTCCGGTTCCTCGGTCGCCACCGCCGCCACCGTCGGCACCACCGCCATCCCCGAGATCCGCCGCCACGGCTACAACGAGCGGCTGTTCCTCGGATCCATCGCAGCCTCCGGCACGCTGGGCATCCTGATCCCGCCCTCGATCAACCTGATCATCTACGGCGCGCTGACCAACAGCTCGATCCCGCAGCTCTACCTTGCCGGCTTCCTGCCCGGTCTTGTGCTGGCGCTCATGTTCAGCCTCGCCGTCTGGGGCGCCTGCAAGCTGCGGCCCGACTGGGGCGCCGCGCCCATCGCGGTGACCTGGCGCCAGCGCGTCGCCGGGCTGCCGCATCTGGTGCCGCCCGCAGGCATCTTCCTGCTGGTCGTGGGTTCGATCTATGCCGGCTGGGCGACCCCGACCGAGGCCGCGTCCCTGGGCGTGCTCGGGGCGCTGGCCATCGCCGCGGTGTCGCGCAGCCTGACCCTGCCGATGCTGCGCTCCGCCTTCGCCGGCACGATGCGCACCACGGGGATGATGATGGCCATCGTCATGGCCGCCTATTTCCTCAACTACGTCTTCGGCAATATCGGCCTGACCACCAAGGTCGTCGCCTTCTTCAACGACCTGGACATGGGCGCCTACCAGACGCTTTTCGTCATCATCGGCTTCTACCTGGTGCTGGGCCTCTTCATGGAGACGCTGTCGCTGATGGTCGCGACCGTGCCGATCTTCACGCCGATCGTCGTGGCCATGGGCTTCGATCCAGTCTGGTTCGGCATCCTCGTCATCATGCTGATCGAGACCGCGATGATCACGCCGCCGGTGGGCATCAACCTCTTCGTGGTGCAGGGCGTGCGGCAGGGCGGGGCGCTGTCCGATGTCGTCCGCGGCGTGCTGCCCTTCCTCGCGGCGCTCTTGCTGGCGATCCTCGCGCTGGTGCTGGTGCCGGGCATCGCGCTCTGGCTGCCGGGGTGGCTGGCATGATAGCGCTCGCCGACCTGGCGACCCACCTGCTGCGCGGCCTCGGCTGCGGGGTTTTCGTCTGGGCGGTGCTCAAGACCGCCGAAGCCGCGCCCGCCGGCGTTGCGGCCACCGTCATCGCCCTGCCTATCGCCATTGCCGCGGGCGTCTTCGCCATGGCGGCGCACCAGAGCCCGGAATTCGTCGCCGAGGCCGGATTGCGCGGGGCCCAGGCGCTGCCGGCGCTGCTGGTCTTCGTGATCACCGCCGCGCGGCTCTTCCCGCGGCTGGGGGCCGCGGCGCTGATCGCCGTGGCCATGGCCGCCTGGCTGGTCACGGTGGTGATCGTCACGGCCGGTCCCGCCTGGCCGCTCGGCCTCTCGGCGGCGGTGCTGGCGGCTTCCCTGCTGCTCTCCGGCTTCGTCCTGCCCTTCGATCTGGCGCTTGCCGCCCCGTCGAAATTGGCCGGCCCCGCCCGCCGCATCTGGCCGGTCGCGCTGCAGGCGGCCGTGATCGTCGTGGTGATCGGCCTCTTCGCCAGGACGCTCGGCCCGCGCTGGAGCGCCGTCCTGACCAGCATCCCGGTCGCCATGATCACCGTGACCCTCGGCCTGAAATCCCGAGGCAATCCCGGCTGGGCCGCCACCTACCAGTCCGCGCGGCTCGCCGGGCCGACGCTCTTCGTCTATCTCGCCACCGTCGCGCTTGCCGCCCCGCACTGGGGCGGGCTCATGGCGGCCACGGCCGGGCTGCTGCCCTCGGCCGCCGCCGCCATCGCCGCGACCTCCCTCCGCCACCGCCTGTTCCCGAGGACTCCCGCATGACCTCCGACACCGATGCGGCGATTGCCGATCCGATCGCCTTCCAGCTTTTCCGCCACGCCATCACCGGCATCGCCAACGAGATGGCGCTGACCATCTTCCGCACCGCCTATTCGGGCGTGCTGAAGAACATCATGGACTACTCAACCGCCATCTGCGACCGCGAGGGGCGGCTCGCCGCGCAAGGCCTGTCCCTGCCCGGGCACCTGTGTTCCATCCCCGTCGCGCTGAAGGCGACGCTCGCCGCGATGGACGAGCCCGTGGCCGAGGGCGACGTGCTGGTGATGAACGACCCCTATTCGGGCGGCATGCACCTGCCCGACATCTTCACCTTCAAGCCGGTCTTCGTCGCGGGCGAGATCGTGGCCTATGCCTGCGCGGTCTGCCACCATACCGATGTCGGCGGGCGCGTCGCGGGCTCGAACGCCTCCGACAGCACCGAGATCTTCCAGGAAGGCATCCGCATTCCGCCGCTGAAGCTCTACCGCAGGGGCGAGGTCGACCGCACGCTGATGGCGATGCTGGAATCGAACGTCCGCATGCCCGACCGGCTGCGCGGCGACCTGAGGGGCCAGCTCGCCGCCTGCCGCATCGCCGAACAGGGGGTGCAGGCGCTGGCGAAGACCGAAGGGGCGGAGGCCTTTGTCGCCAGGCTCGACGAGCTGATGAGTTATTCCGAGATCCTCACCCGCAACGGCATCCGCAACCTGCCCGACGGCGAATTCACCTTCACCGACTATATCGACGATGACGGCATCGATGTCGGCAAGCCGATCCCGCTGGTCTGCACGGTGCGGAAGTCGGGCGAAAGGCTGGTGATGGACTGGACCGGCACCTCCCCGCAGGTGAAGGGCGCGATCAACAACACCTTCAGCTATACGGCCGCGGCCAGCTACACCGCGGTCAAGACCGTGCTCGGCGACGGCGCGCCCAACAATGACGGCGTGTTCCGCGCCATCGAGGTGATCGCCCCCGAAGGCACCATCGCCAATGCCGTCATGCCCGCCGCCTGCGCCGCCCGCGGCCTGACCGGGTTCCGCATGGCCGACTGCGCCTTCGGGGCGATGGCCGGGCTTGCCCCGGGCCGGGTGCTGGCCTGCTCGGATGGCGGCAACACCAACGTGTCGATCGGCGGCTATGACGCGGGCCGCAAGCCCTTCATCTTCGTCGATTTCGTCTCCGCCGCCTGGGGCGCGCGGCCGTGGAAGGACGGGCTCGAAGGCAATACCACGCTCTTCGCCAATATGGCGAGCTATTCGACCGAGACGGTGGAATCCGAGAACCCGGTGCTGATCACCGTCAACGAATTCGTCGATGACAGCGCGGGGGCCGGGAAATTCCGCGGCGGCGTGGCGATGCGGCGCGACTACATGCTGCTCGAGGACGAGGCGGTCCTGTCGGTGCGCGCCGACCGCCAGGCCTTCCGTCCCTGGGGGCTCGATGGCGGCCATGACGGCGCGGCCGGGATCAATGTGATGAACCCGGAGGGCGAGGCGAAGAAGCTTGTCAGCAAGTTCACCATGACGATGCGGAAGGGCGACGTGCTCAGCCACTGCCTGCCCTCGGGCGGCGGCTACGGCAACCCGCTGGAGCGCGACCCGGCGGCCGTGGCCGAGGACTGGCTCGACGACTTCGTCTCCACCGAGACCGCACGCGACGTCTATGGCGTGATCCTCACGCCCGAGGGCGCCGTCGATCTGCCCGCAACCCAGGCGCGCCGCGCCGAACTTGCCGCCTGAGGACTGAGAGAATGACCGAGACCGCAAAAGCCCGCCTCGCCATCGACATTGGCGGCACCTTCACCGATTTCATCCTCGAAGACGCCGGCGGCGAGCTGCACAGCTTCAAGACGCTGACCACGCATGAGGATTACACCAAGGCCATCGCCACCGGCATCGACCGGCTGCTTGCCGCCTCCGGCATTGCCGTGGACGGCATCGGCCAGGTGCTGCATGCCACGACGCTGGGCTCGAACACGCTGCTGGAGCGGACCGGAGCGAAGACCGGGCTGATCACGACGAAGGGCTTCCGCGACGTGCTGGAGATCCGCGACCTGAGGATGCCCCGGCTCTATGATCAGGACTGGGACAAGCCCGAGACGCTGGTCCGCCGCCGCTGGCGCCGCGTCGCCGGGGGACGGATGCTGGCGGACGGCACCGAGATGACCCCGCTCGACGAGGCCGATATCCGCGAGGCGGTGGCCTTCCTGAAGGCCGGCGGCATCACCTCGGTCGCGGTCTGCCTGATCAACAGCTACGCCAACCCCGCGCACGAGATCCGCGCAGGCGAGATCATCCGCGAGATGTGGCCGGAGGTGCACCTGTCGCTGTCCTGCGAGCTCCTGCCGGAGGAAGGCGAGTATCCCCGCACCTCCACCTGCGTAATCAACGCCTATGTCCAGCCGGTCTTCAAGGATTACATCGCCCGGCTGAAGGGGCTCATCGCCGCCAAGGGCATCGCGGCTCCCTTGTTCTTCATGCAGTCGAACGGGGGGCTGACCCCGGCCGAGACCGCCGCCGAGCAGCCGATCCACATCATCGAAAGCGGCCCCGCCGCGGGCGTCGTCGGCGCCTCGATCCTGGGTGCCGCCACCGGCACGGGCACGATGATCACGCTCGATATCGGCGGCACCACCGCCAAGGCGGCGCTGGTCCAGGACGGGCAGCCCGGCATGGCGACCGAGTTCCAGGTCGGCGGCCATGTGCTCCAGACCGAACGGCTGCTGTCGGGGGGCGGCTTTTCGCTGCGGGTTCCGGCCATCGACCTCGCGGAGGTCGGCGCGGGCGGCGGCTCCATCGTCGCGCGCGACGCGGCGGGCGTGCCGCAGGTCGGGCCGCGCTCGGCCGGGTCGAACCCCGGGCCGGTCTGCTACGGCAATGGCGGCAGCGAGCTGACGGTGACCGATTGCAACCTCGTGCTCGGCTACCTGAACGAGAATTCCATCGCCGGGGGCGAGATGGTGCTCGACCGCGCCGCGGCAGTCGCGGCCTGCGAGGCACAGCTCGCGGCACCGCTCGGCAAGGCGCCCGAAGAGGCCGCGCAGGGGGTCTTCGCGCTCGGCTGCATGACGATGATCCAGGCGATCCGCGCGGTGACCACCGAGCGCGGGCAGGATCCGCGCGACTTCGCTGTCTTCGCCTTCGGCGGCAACGGGCCGCTTTTCGCCGCCGGGATCGCGGAAACGCTGGGCTGTGCCAAGGTCATCGTGCCGCCCGCGCCCGGCGTGTTCTCGGCGCTTGGCCTCCTCTGCGCCGAGATCGAGATCCACAAGTCCCGGAGCTTCCGCCGCCTGCTCGACGGCGCGGCTGTCGCGGATGCCCAGGCCGCGCTGGCCGAGATGGCCACGCTGGCCGAAGCCGAGGCGCAGCGCCCCGGCGGGCGGCTGACCGCGACCGCGCGGATGCGCTATGCCGGGCAGAGTTCCGACCTGCTGGTGCCGCTGGGCGATCCGGCGGCGCTGACCGAGGCGGCGATGCGCGCGGCCTTCACCGCCGAGCATGACGCGGTCTTCAAGTTCACCGCGCCCGAGGGCGAGCCAGTGCGGATCACCGCCATCGAGCTCTGCTATGCGCTGCCCGTCGGGCGGCTCGATCCGAACCGGCGGCGGCTGGCGCGGGAGGGCGCGGCATCGACGCAGCGGGCGTTCTTCGGCGCGGCCGGCTGGCTCGATGCGCCGGTGATCCCGCGCACGGCCCTGACCGAGGCCACGGGTCCCTGCATCGTCACCGACCCGGACGCGACGACGCTTGTGCCGCCGGGCGCGGTGGCGCGGGTGACGGGCACCGGCAGCCTCGAGATCGTGCTCGCGGCCAAGGTTGCGGCCGCGGCCGAGGACAGGCAGGCCGAGAATGCCTGAACCCGGCTACGACATCCCGGCGCGGATTGGCGACCCTGTCGACGCCATCGCCACCCCTGCGCTGATCCTTGATCTGGACGTCTTCGAGGCCAATCTCGACCGGATGCGCGCGGATGCCGAACGGCTGGGCGTGGACCTGCGCGCCCATGCAAAGATGCATAAGTCGGCCGATATCGCCCGGCTGCAGATGACCCGTGGTGGCGCGGTCGGGGTCTGCTGCCAGAAGGTCTCGGAGGCCGAGGCGCTGATCCGCGAAGGCATCGCCGACATCCTCGTCACCAATGAGGTGGTGGGCGCGGCGCGGCTGGCGCGGCTGGTCCGGCTGGCCCAGATGGCGCGGATCGCGGTCATCGCCGATCATCCGGAGGCCGTTGCGGCGCTGTCCCGGGCGGTCCTCGCGGCGCGGGAGGCCGGAGCGCCGGGCGATCTGGAGGTCGAAGTGCTGGTCGAGATGGAATGCGGCGGCAACCGCTGCGGGACCATCGGCACCGCGGCAACCGTCGCGCTGGCAGAGGCCATCGCGGCCAGCCCGGGGCTGCGCTTCGGCGGGCTCCATTCCTATTTCGGCAGCGCCCAGCATGTCGCCGATCCGCAGGAGCGCGCCGGTTTGCTGGCCCGCTCCACCGCCCTGACGGCGGAGGCGCGCGACGCGATCCTGGCTGCCGGGCTGCCCTGTCCGCGCGTCACGGGGGCCGGGACAGGCACCTACGAGACCGAGGGCGCCTCGGGCGTCTATACGGAAATCCAGCCGGGCAGCTATGCCGTCATGGATGCCGATTACAACCGCGTCCGCCGCGCCGACGGCAGCCCGCCGGGCGGCTTCGGCCAGGCGCTCTTCGTGCTTGCGACAGTGATCTCCACACCGGCGCCGGGCCGCGCGGTCTGCGATGCCGGGCTAAAGGCGCTGGCCGTCGACAGCGGCCCGCCGGTCGCCCATGGCGTGCCGGGCGTCGCCGTCGGCAAGGTCTCGGACGAGCATTGCACGCTTGACGATCCCGAGGGGCGGCTCAAACTGGGTGACATGATCCGGCTGATCCCGGGGCATTGCGACCCCACCTGCAACCTCCATGACTGGTATGCCGGCCTGCGCGGCGGTCTGGTCGAGACGCTCTGGCCGGTGACGGCGCGCGGCAAGGTGTTCTGAGCATGGCGGGGGAGGCTCCGGCCGAGCCGGGCGGAAGCCCCTCGCAGGTGTCCCTTGCCGTCGAGCTGCTGCGCGACCGGATCATCGACCTGACGCTGGCCCCCGGCAGCCGCATCGACGAACGCCTGCTGATCGACCGGTTCGGCCTGGGCCGGACGCCCGCGCGCGAGGCGCTGAACCGGCTGGCGGCGGAGGGCTTCGTCACCTTCCGCCCGAACCGCGGCGGGGCGGTGGTGCAGCCCCTGGATTTCCGCGAGTTCGAGCAGCTGATCGAGGCGCACCAGTTCTGCGAGGGCATGCTGGCGCATCGCTGCCGCCTGGATGCGCCGGGGCTGATCGAAGACCTGCGGGAAATCCAGGACCGCTACGCCGCAACAGTGGCGGCACGCGATTTCCTGGAGATCACCCGGCTCAATGCCGATTTCCACATGCGCATGTATGCGACGATGGAAAACGCGATGATCGAGGAATTTGCCCGGCAGGTTCAGCGCCGCGTCATGCGCGTGCTGAACTACACCTACCAGAACGAGCTGGCGGACCCGTCGCACCAGGACGCGCAGTTCGAGCTGAACCTCGCCCAGCACGAGGACATCTTGGCGGCCATGGCCGCAGGCGACCGCGGCCGCTTTGCCGCGCTGCTGGTCGATCACGGCCGGTACGTGTCCTACCGGCTGGTGCATTTGCTCGAGCGGCGCCGCGTCGATCTGGTGCCGGACTGGATCACGCCCGGCCCGGCACCGTCCGGAGATTAGCCGCGCCCCTTCGAGCGTTCCAGCATGCCGAAGAGATCGCGGGGATCATCCGGGTCTGCCAGCATGTCGAGCTTCACATGCGGCGCGCCCGCGCGGACGCGGCCGAGCACGTAGCGCAGCGCCGAGAAGTCCTCGATCGCGAAGCCCACGCTGTCGAAGAGCGTGATCTCGCGCGGATCGGTGCGCCCCTCTGCCGTGCCTTCGAGCACCTGCCAGAACTCGGTGACCGGATGGTCGGCCGCAAGCTGCTGGATCTCGCCTTCGATGCGGGTCTGCTCCGGGTATTCGACGAAGATCGAGGCGCGGTGCAGGATGTCGCGGTGCAGCTCGGTCTTGCCGGGGCAGTCGCCGCCGATCGCGTTGATATGCACCCCGGCGCCGACCTTGTTGTCGGTCAGGATCGTCGCCTGCTGCTTGTCGGCGGTGCAGGTGGTGATGACCTGAGCGCCCTCGACCGCCTCCTCGGCGGTGCCGCAGGCCACGATCTCGAAGCCCTGCGCCCGCAGGTTTGCCGCCGCCTTCGCGGTGGCCTTGCCGTCGATGTCGTAGAGCCGCAGCCGCGAGATGCCTGCGAGCGCGCGGAAGGCCATCGCCTGGAATTCGCATTGCGCGCCGTTGCCGATCATCGCCATCGTGTCCGCGCCTTCCGGCATCAGCCGCCGCCCGACCAGCGCCGAGGTCGCCGCCGTGCGCAGGGCGGTCAGCAGCGTCATCTCGGTCAGGAGCAGCGGATAGCCGTTGCCGACCGAGGACAGCACGCCGAAGGCGGTCACGGTCTGATGGCCGGTCTTCGTGTTCTTGGGGTGGCCGTTGACGTATTTGAAGCCGTAGAGCTCGGCATCCGCCGTCGGCATCAGCTCGATCACGCCCTCGCGCGAATGGCTGGCGATGCGCGGGGTCTTGTCGAAATCGGGCCAGCGGCGGAAATCGGCCTCGATATGCTCGGCCATGTCGCGCAGCACGTTTTCGATGCCCTCGCGATGCACCAGCCGCATCATGTCCTGCACCGAAACGAACGGCACCATGGCCAGCTCCGAAGGGGCGAGGGCCGCGAGGATGTCGGGGGAAATGTTCATGTCGTTCATGGGATCAGCTTCCTGTGCGGGAGAGGGTCTCGCGGCGGCGGAGCATCGCGCCTGCGAGATCGGCGAAAAGGGCGGCCGAGCGGCCGAAGGGATCGAGGGTCGGGTTCAGCTCGACGAGGTCGAGCGAGGTGACGAGGCCGCTATCGCCCAGCATCGCGGCGATCGCGTCGGCCTGCAGCAGGGTCGCGCCGCCCGGGACGGTGGTGCCGACGGCGGGGGCAATGGCGGGGTCGAGGAAGTCGATGTCGAAGCTGACATGCAGATCGCCGCCGGCGTCCGCCACGCGGCCGAGAAACGCCTCCAGCGGGGCCTCCACGCCGTCGCGGTGCAGCGCCTCCATCCGGTGCAGCCCGATGCCGCTTGCCGCCAGCCTTGCCTCTTCCGCGCCGTCGACCGAGCGGATGCCCATCATGCAGATGTTTTCCGGCCGCACCCGGGCGGGCAGGGGCGGGAAGGGCGCGAAATCCGCCTCGCCGGTGAAATAGGCGGCCGGCGTGCCATGCAGGTTGCCGCTGCCGGTGCTGCCCAGCGTGTGCAGGTCGGGATGGGCGTCGAGCCAGAGCACGAAGAACGGACGTCCCCGTGCCGCCGCACGCGCCGCCATGGCCGGAACCGTCGCGGCCGAGAGCGAATGGTCGCCGCCGAGGAAGACCGGCAGCGCGGCCTTCTCCCCGGCCGCGCGGGCGGCGGCGCCGAGGCCGCGGATCCAGGCGGCGGTCTCGGCAAGGTTGCGGATCGCCGGGTTGGCATGATGGGCTGCGGCAAGCGGTGCGGGCGCGGCATCGCCCAGGTCGGTCACCAGCCGGCCGGAGCGCGCCAGCGCGGCGCCGAGCCGGGCGGCCCGCAGAGCCGCCGGTCCGGTGTCGCAGCCGGGCACGCCCGCGCCGGTGCCGATCGGGGCGCCCAGCAGGCAGCAGGTCGCGGAATGTGTCAAATCGGTCCCCTGTTCTCGTGTTTCCCGCAGTCTGCAGGGGCGGTTGTTCACTTGGCAGCGGCATGTTGAACGGATCGCCAAAAAGATTGTACAGTATGGCGAATATGTTGGACAAAAGGACCGCGTGAATGGCTGACCTGACGGAGACCGACCGGCAGATCCTCTCGGCCTTGACCGAAAATGCCCGCCAGCCGGTGAAGGCGCTGGCCGAGCGTCTGGGCCTCAGCCGGACGACCGTGACCGCGCGGCTCGACCGTCTCGTGGCCGGCGGGGAGATCCGCAAGTTCACCATCGTCACGCGCAGCCAGGAAGACGCGGCGGTGCGGGCGATGATGATGGTCGAGCTGCAGGGCAGCCTGTCGCGCGCGGTCATCCGCCAGATGCGTGCCATTCCAGAGATCGCGTCGCTGCATTCGACCAACGGCGCCTGGGACCTCGTCGCCGAAATCCGCGCCGGAGACCTGCGCGATTTCGACCGCGTGCTGCGCACGATCCGGGAGATTCCCGGCGTTCTGAACAGCGAGACCAGCCTTCTGCTCGATTCCGTGCTCTGACTTCCGGCCTGCGGCCGCTGGCGGCGTGCCTGTCTGGCTGAGAAGCGGGCCGCCTTTGCCGTCGGAGCGGGCGCCGAGGGCCCGCGCCTCCATCCCGATGCTTGCCGGATCGCCAGGAGCATGGTCTCCCTCTGCCGCGGGCGCTTTCCGTGTCGGGCTTTGTCGCCCAGCGGAATGCCGGCCTCCGTATCTCCGGCGGGGCGAGCCGCCGGCCTGTCCGGGAATGCCGATAGGGTGCAAGGCGAGATGTTGCGCGGCGGGTTTCCGGGGCCATCGGAAGGCAGGCCGTCATTGGGAGGTGCGGCCAGCAACCTTTGCACTGTAAAGGCCCGGGCGCCCCGGGTATCGGTTCGGCGGGGTCCTCCGGTGCTGCCGCCGCAGGGGGACTGAAGGTATGGGGGTCCTGGGCGCCGTGCGGCCGCAATGGTGCCGGTCCGGGAAACCGGTCCGCCCCCTGAAACGTGGTCCTGCCTGGAGCAGGCTTCCGGGCCGGATGCCGGACAGAACTTGGGACAGATCGGAGCCGGATGGGGGATTGATCCCGCGGGGCAATGCCCGGGCGGAGGGCACAAGCCCGAGGAGATCGTCGCCAAGCTCCGTCACGCGGACGTGCTCGTATCGCAGGGGAACTCGGTGGCCGAGGCAGTGCGCGCGAATGGGGTGACGCAGGTCACGAGCCACCGGTGGCGCGAGGAACGATCCATGTCCGCCGGTGGTCCGAGGAGTTGCCAGCGGATGCGCCACCGGTCCGAGCGCCGCGGGCGACGGCGGGTGGCGGGTGGAAGACCGGCCAGGTCAAGCGGCTGAAGGAGCTGGAGAGCGAGGCTTCGAACGCCATCGTTGCTGAGGAAATGCCAGCGGCGAGCGGCTGCGCAAGGCCGTCTCCGATATGACGCCGGGGGAGCTGATCCTGAAGCAGCGGGCGCGGATGCGCCGCCGGTCGGAGCGGCCGCGCGAACGCGCCTGGAGCGGGGGCGTCCCGGAACCGGTGCGGCGGACCGGTTCAGCCCCGAGCGGGCGGAGCCCCCGAGTCCCGCCCGCCGCCGGCGACGGCGAGCGGCGGCGGGACCGGGGAGGATCGGGAAGCGATCCGGGGATCGTTTCCCCGGCGAAGCTCAAGGGTCCGCAAAGGCAGCCGAAGAAGGGGCGGCTCCGGCTGAAGGTCAAGGGACCGTGGCACCGTGGAAGCCCGCGGAACGGATCCTGCGTCCGGCTTCGGGCGGAGCGGCCGCACCAGTCCGGCCCTGCGATTCCGTGAAGAGCCGGACCGTGGCCATCGGCTTCCGGACCGATGGCGCGACGATGGCAACCGGCAGGACATTCCGCATGCTCGACCTGCCCGGCGCATTCGCCGGGAAGAGCCTGGCGATCCGCGTCAGCTGGCGGTTGAACCCGGCCGATGTCACCGACGTGCCGGCCGGCCAATCCAGATCTCCGCGGTGTCCCGGGACATGTCCGGTCCGAGTGGTCCATCGCCGCGCCGTCGTCGGCGGTGCCCGGACCGGTAGCGCATCCGTTGGGAACTCCGCGCCCGACGGGCGGAGGGCCGGAGTTCATCGCCGAGGCCGCGAGGACATGGGCAGCTGCCGTCGGAGTCCGGGCCGCCATATCGAGCCGGGCAGCCCTTGGGAGAACGGGCATTGCGAGAGCTTGATCGCCCGGCCCCGCGGCGAACGCCTAGATGGCGAGGTCTTCTGCAGCCTCGCGGAGGCGGAGGTCGCCATCGAGTGGTGGCGGCGACACTATGAGCAACACCAAGCGCCCGAATTCCTCTTTGGGCTGCCGGCCGCCTGCGCCCAAGGTCGCGCAATGGCCGGCTTCGCCATCCGGCCCGGCTCCGCCGGCCGTCCAGGCCGTGGCACCGAAGCCCGTCATGCACCGAGATTGAACCCGGACCACCCGATCGCGGCAGGCCTTGCTCTCCACAGCATCTCGGGAGCGAACCAGACGGTCAGCGAGCTGCGCTGTCAGATCCTGATTGCAGCTGTGCCAGTTGGTCGTCTTGCAGGTCCGATCATGCTGCCCGGCTAGCATGCTGGATTCACGAAATGAATCCCCGTGCATTCGCGCTGCAACGCCGCTCTGCAATCCAAGTTGCTTCCTGGGCGTGCCCCACTGCTGTCCGCAGCAGGGACTCCGGGCTGCGGCGCCGAGGCGACGCCGTTCCTGAGGTCTCGGCTTCTGCCCCGGAATTTCGAGCAGCCAAGACAAGTTCCCTGGCACCCGGCCCGATCCCTACGGTGCGCTGCGTTTCCGGCCAAGCCGTCGCGCAGACTTGTCCGGTCGGGCCGGCGCCGGGCGGGCGGCGTGATCGCTGCTCCGGGATGGAAGCGCCTATCGGCACCTTGGAGCAGCGCCTTGGTGCCGCCTGCATTCGGCCCCGGCACTGGCAGCGCTTCGCCATGGCATCGTTCGATCCGTTGGTCTGCGCGCAGACGGCCATGCCCCGTGCCGCCGGAGCGACGGCACCGCAAGGCGCCCCCGGCCCAGGCTGCGACCGGGCCGGGCGACCCCGGGCGCGGTTGGCGCCCCGGTCAGCTGCCGGCCGTGCGGTTCTGCAGGGCTTCCTTCACGGCGAGATCGGCCATGGCAAGGATCGCTTCGCGGGTCTTCGCCGCCGCGATGAACCGGGCATTGTGGCAGAAGACCGCCCCCGGCACGCCGCTGGCGGCCTCCAGCTCTGCGCCGCTCAGCCCCGCCCAGGCGGCCGGCAGGTCGGCGCGCTGCTCGTAGCTGTCCTCGTGCACGCGGATGCCTCCCAGCGTCCAGTCCCTGTCGCGCGGCGCCACCACGAAGAGCAGGTGGTCCGCCCCGGCCTTGTCGATCGCGTGGCGGAAGGGCATGCCCACCGGCAGCTCCAGCACATGGCCGTCGCCCGCCGCGCGGATTGCCTGTTCCGCCAGGACCTCGGCGCGGCGCTTGGCGGCGATCCGGGCCACCCGCGCCTCGACGAAGCTGCGCGCGACGCTGACCGCGGTCTCGAAGGCCCTTGCCTCGGCGCCGGGCGTCCTGTCGTCGAAGACCGGCTTCAGGCTCTCGATCAGCCCGGGCAGCGTCATCGAGGACAGCACGCCGGCCTCCGACTGGTTCACCACGCCGTTGTCGACCAGGTCGACCGGCAGAACGAAGCTGTTGTCGAAGGAGGCATGGGCCGCGGCCCGGTCGGCCTCGGGAATGCCCGAGGCCTCCAGATAGGCGAGGCCGTAATGCTTCCAGATCAGCCCGAAGGAGCTGTAGGGCTTGCCGTGCTCGCGATGCGGCGCCTCGCGCTGGTGATGGTCGAAGATCTGCGCCGCGGCGTCGTAGGCTCCGCCGACATCGTAGATGATGCGGTCCTCGGCCGGGGCGATCCAGGCCGGGTCGCGGCTGCGGACGATCTCCGCCTCCGGAAACAGCCGGGTCAGGATGACGGTGGAGAGGACCTCATCGGCATGGAAGCCGCCGGAATGCGTGACAAGATGGCTCGGGGTCATGGCGGTGGGCGGTGTCCTGCTGCTGGTGGGCGGATGGTCCCGCCTGATAGTCCGCCCGGTGCGGGAGGATCAAGCGGCGAAGCCGTTCTCCGAGGGTCAGGCGCCGCCGTCCGCCATGGCGGCAAGCCGGGCGACGGTCCGCAGGTTGCGCGCGGTGCCCTCTGCCATCTCCGGCAGCTTCAGCCGCGAGCGGCCCATGCCGCCGGAATAGAAGATGTAGATCTCGCGCGTTCCGGCCGCGATGTCCTCCCCGGCCCGTCCGGTTGCCGAAGCGGCCGGATCGGCCGGGGCGGGGCCGTCGAGGAAGAGCACGGCGACCTTGGCCGGGTTGGCCCGCGGGAAGGGATTGGCCGCCAGGATCTGCTGCATCTCCGCCGCTTCGCGCAGCAGCACCGTGGCGGGCTTGCCCATCCGCGCGGAGAGCCGGGCCTCCAGCTCCGCCTTGGCCTCGGCCGCGGGACGCCCGGTTTCGAAGAGCAGGTTGCCCGACTGGATATGGGTGCGCGCCCCGGCGAAGCCAGCCGCGGTGCAGAGCGCGCGCAGCTCGGCCATCGGCAGCTTGCCGGTTCCGCCGACATTGACGGCGCGCAGAAGGGCCACGAGGGTGCGCATCCGGGCCGCGTTCAGTGCCGCGCCGCGCCGCGGGCGATGGCGAGATGGTGCAGCTGGTGGTGCGATCCGGCCGCCATCAGCCCGTAGACGCCGAGCCCACGGATCTGGGCGGCGTCTCCGGGCGAGGTCACGGTCCAGACGAGGCTGCCGCCCTGCTCCGCGATCTCGCTGGTCCAGCCGGTCTCGGCCGCCAGCATCGGCGCATGGGCGGGCAGCATCCGCCAGGCGGCCGCGGCCCCGGGCGTGCCCGGCTCCACGGTCACGCGCAGCCCGTCGGGCAGCGGTTCCTCCTCGGCCTCGAGTTCGGTCATCAGCTGGTCCATGTCCCGCAGGTGCTGGCGAAGCGCGCCGATATCGACCTTGCTCCAGTCGGTGTCCGGATCGGCGCGCAGCATGGCCACGATCTCGGCGATGGCGGCGAAGCCCGACTGGCCGCTCTCGGCGGGCATGCCGGGCAGCGGGCCCGTGCCGCCGTCCGTCATGCCCTGCATCATCGCATGCATGCTGCCTACTGCGCCGCCGTGATGGGGCATGCCTTCGGCATGGTGCTGCATGTCATGCGCCATGGCGCCGTCATGGCCGGAAGGTTCCTGCGCGAGGGCGGTGGCAGGCAGGAGGGCGAGAAGGAGGGCAAGTCGGGTCATGGCGGTCTCCGCTGGTGTTCCGCAGCAGCATAGCGGCCGGGCGGCACGGCCGGTTTGACCGGGATCAGGCCGGGCAGGCGGCCCGGCACGGCCGATGCTGCCGCGTCCGAGCGTGGCGCATGCGGTCGGGGATGTCGAGAGTGCCGCCGTTGCCGAGCCGCGTGGCCGGGCCGCGGCGGGACCGGGACGGCAACCAAGCTGTGTTCCGTCATGGCCGCGGGAAGGACGGGCCCTGCCGGCAGCGGCGAGTTTGCGCTGGCACCTTGCGTCAGGCCATCATGAATCGCTGTTGCCGCCGGACGTGCGTCAGGACTGAGCCGGTCTGCGGAAGGCAAAGGGTGACCGCCCTGCACGCCGCTTTCGGGCGCGGCGCCTGGCATCGGGATCGGGGCGCCATTGCGGCGTGGCCGGGGGCAGCGAGAAGGCAGTGGCCGCACCGCGGGAAAGTGTCCACGAACCGCGCCCACCCGCCAGCTTCTGAGGCCACGAAGATCCTACGGCCAGCGCGGTGATGGTTGCGCCCGCCCGGGACGGCGCCAAGCGCGAAAAGTGCCGCGGGCCGATCGCATTCGGCTGGTCCGGTGCTGCGTTGCCGCCATCCTCGGATCCGATCGGCGCAGGCGCCATGAATGAGTTCTCCGTTGCGGAATCGCCTTGAACCGGAGAGTGGCCAGGCCCCGTTTCGGGTCTCCCGATGCCGGACAAATGCCTGTTCGGTACCATGGCGCAAGCCCTCTATGGACCGGAACAAGGCGCTCTCGGGAATGCCGGAGACGGCAGCCTTCCGTTGCGGGCGAGCGGCGGTCCTGCGGCGTGCGGGGCGCAGATGGGCACGTGGGCGCATGGCTGCCTATGGAAACCGGTTGGTCAACACCCCCGGCGGCGCGGAGGCATCTGGCGGCCATCGCCGCGTGGAGCGCCTTCTGCGGGCGGCCCCCTCCGGCAGTGATCTCGCGGGGAGTGTCCTGATTGCCCCCGATGCGGAAGGCGGCGGAGCTGGATTGGCGTTGCCTGCAGATTGCCGTGCCACCGGGCGGATGGCGTCCGGGAGGACTGGCCGAAAAGGGCGCAGTGGGGAGCTGGGCGGGTTTTCCCCACATTTCGGGGATTGGCGCGCGGCCGGGTGGCCGGAGGGGCGCTGCATGCCCGGGAAAGCCTCCGGGCGGGACTGGCCGTTCCAGCCGCGCAGGGGAGGTGGCCGAAATGGTTGCGGACCTCCAGCGGCGTCAGCCGCCGGTTTCCCGGCTGGTGAGCTGGTCGAGGATGGCGCAGTGCGGGCTGTCATCGCCGGGGCAGCGCTCGATCAGCCCTTCCAGCGTGGCTTCGAGCGCGCGCAACTCCGCGATGCGCACGCGCACCGTGTCGAGATGGCCCTGCGCAACCTGGCGCACCTCGCGGCTGGCGCGGCCGTCATCGGAATAGAGCGCAACCAGCCGGCGGCATTCCTCCAGCGAGAATCCCAGGGACCGGGCCTGCGCGAGAAAGCGGAGCCGGTCGACCTCGCCGTTGCCGAAATCGCGGTAGCCGTTTCCGGCCCGGGCCGGCGTGACGAGGCCGATCTCCTCGTAATAGCGGATGGTCTTCACCGGCAGGCCGGAGGCCTGCGCCGCGGCGCCGATGTTCATCTCTGTCTCCTCCGGCGGAATGTCCGGACCCGCACGGCATGCGCGGGCGGGCTAGGTGTGTCCGCGGGCCGCCCCGGCGCGGGACGGTCCGCAAGGTCAGGCAGCCAGCACCGTCGCGGAATAGCCCGCTTCGGCGAGCACGGCGGTCAGCGCGGGCGCGTCGAGCCCGCTGCCGATCTCCACCTGGCGGCTGTCCTGGTCGAAGGCGAGGCTGGCCGCCGGATCGGCGCCCTTGACCGCCTTCTCGATGCTGGCGCGGCAATGGCCGCAGCTCATGTCGGGAACGCTGAATTTCATCGCTACACTCCTGTGTCTGTCCTGGCGATGTGGAGCCTCCAGCAGCTGGAAGGTCAAGGCCCGATGGCAATCCGCTTGGCACGGGCGCGGCTTCGTGATGATCTGCCCCCGTCCCGGAACGGAGCCGAAGATGACCTCACCCCTCGACCGGCTGGCCCGGCACATCCGCGAGCTGGAGGAAGAGCTCGAGGAGGAGCTGGCGGAGAAGCGCCGGATCTTCCGCTACCGGCTGGAGCGCCGCCGGGTGGTGTTCGAGGCCGACATGCTGGCGCGCCACCGCGCGGCACGCGAGAAGCTGGCGAGCTTCCTGGCGCGGACCCGGCTGTTCGTCGTGCTGACCGCGCCTTTCATCTATGCGCTGATCCTGCCGCTGGTGCTGCTCGATCTCTTCGTCAGCCTCTACCAGGCAGCCTGCTTCCCGGTCTACGGCATCCCGAAAGTGCCGCGGCGCGACTACATCATCCTCGACCGGCAGAGCCTCGCCTACCTGAACGGCCTGCAGAAGCTGAACTGCGTCTATTGCGGCTATGCCAACGGGCTGATCGGCTGGGTGCGCGAGGTGGCGTCGCGGACCGAGGCCTATTGGTGTCCGATCAAGCATGCGCGCCGCGTGGCCGAGCCGCATCTGCGCTATCCGGGCTTTGCCGATTTCGGCGACGAGGAGGATTTCCACGGCGGGTTGGAGGCGCGCCGCCGCGCCCTGCGCGATCCCGGGCAGCGCTAGAGACCCCGCCTTCCCGCGGAACTGCCGCCTTGCGCGGCACTGCGGCATCTGGCGCCGGAAAATAGCGCCGCGACGGTGATTTGGTCACCGATGCAGGAAATGCATTGTGTTAATGGAAGGTGACCAGAAACGCCTGCCGGAGTCCCGGAGCCAGACCATGACCGCCTGCCGCATCCTTCCCGCCCTGCCGCTGCTTGCCTTCCTCCTGATCTCCGCCGCGCCGCCCGGACGGGCTGGCACGCTGGCGCTGGAGCCTTTCGCCATCGCTGAATGGAAATCGGTCTATGCCACTGTCGAGCCGCGCCAGTCCATTCCCGCGCGCGCCCGCATCGGCGGCACGGTGGAGGCGCTTTCGGTTGTCGAGGGCGACCGGGTCGCGGCCGGGGCAGCCATCGGGCGGATCGTCGACGAAAAGCTCGACTTCCAGCTGGCCGGGGTCGAGGCGCAGCTGGCGGCGGCGCAGTCGCAGCTGGAAAATGCCCGCAACGAACTGACCCGCGGCGAGGCGCTGGTGGAGCGCGGCGTATCGACGGCCCAGCGGCTGGATGCGCTGCGTACCCAGGTCGACGTGGCCGAGGGGCAGATCCGCGCGCTGGAGGCGGAAAAGGCGCGGGTGGCGCAGATGCAGGCCGAGGGCGGGCTGCTCGCCCCGGCGGATGGCCTGGTGCTGACGGTGCCGGTGGCGGCGGGCGAGGTCGTGATGGCGGGCGAGGCGGTGGCGACGGTCGGCACCGGCGGCTTCTTCCTGCGGCTCAGCCTGCCCGAGCATTACGCGGACGGGCTTGCCGAGGGCGACACGCTGATGACTGGCGAGGGCAACGCCCTGGCAGAGGGACGGATCGCCCGGGTCTATCCGCAGATCACCGCCGGCCGCGTCGAGGCCGATATCGAGGTGCCGGGGCTGGCCCCGCGCTTCGCGGGCGCGCGGGTTGCGGTGCGCGTGCCGGTGGGCACCCGCGATGTCCTGGCCGTGCCGGAGGCCGCGCTGGCCCATCGCGGCGGGCTCGATTTCGTCATGGTCGACGGGCCGGATGGCCCGGCCGAGCGTGCCGTGCTGCCGGGCGGCAGCGTGACCGGCGCGGACGGTGCGGCGCTGACCGAGATCGTCTCGGGGCTGGCGGCGGGCGACGTGGTGGTGACCCCCGATGAGTGAGACGCCGGACATCCGCCATGAACGCCCGCTCGGCATTGCCGGGCGGCTGACGCAGTATTTCATAGCCTCGCCGCTGACCCCGCTCTTCCTGCTGGCGGCCTTCGTGGTCGGGCTGCTCGCGCTTGCGGTGCTGCCGCGCGAGGAGGAGCCGCAGATATCCGTCCCCATGGTCGACCTGATCGTGCAGGCCGACGGGCTGAAGGCCGAGGATGCCGCCAAGCTGGTCACCGAGCCGCTGGAAACCATCCTGCGCGGGATATCCGGGGTCGAGCATGTCTATTCCCGCACGCTCGACGACCGCGCGCTGGTCACCGCGCGCTTCCTGACCGGCACCGACGAGGACGAGGCGATTCTGCGCGTGCACGAGAAGGTCCGCGCCAATCTCGACCGCATCCCCGTCGGCATCCCCGAGCCGCTGATCGTCGGGCGCGGCATCAACGATGTCGCCGTCGCCACGGTGACGCTCTACCCGGCGGCGGGGGCCGGTGCCGTCAGCGCCGCCGACCTGACCCGGATCGCCCGCGAGGTGCAGATCGAGGTGTCGAAAATCGACGATGTCGGGCTTTCCTACGTCACAGGCGCGGTGGAGACCCGGCTGCGCATCGCGCCGCGGCTGGACCGTCTGGCGCTCTACGGCGTGACGCTGCAGGAACTGGCCGGCAAGGTGGAGGCGGCAAACCGCAGCTTCCCGGCAGGCAGCCTGCTGTCGCAGGGCAAGGCGGTGGAGATGGTGGCGGGCGGCACGCTGTCGGCGCCCGAAGAGATCGGCGCGCTGCCGCTGGTCACCCGCGACGGCCGCACCGTCTATCTGCGCGACCTCGCCGATATCGGCTTCACCGATGCGCCGGATTCGGCCCTGGTTTCGGCCCTGGTCGAGGGCGAGGGGGGCGCGGAACGGCGTCCGGCGGTCACGCTGGCCTTCGCCAAGCGCGCCGGGGCCAATGCGGTAACCGTGACCGAGGCGGTGTTCGACCGGATCGAGGCGCTGAGGGGCGAGGTCATCCCCGGCTCGGTGGAGCTGCGCGTCACCCGCGACTACGGCCACACCGCGCTGGAGAAGTCGAACGAGCTGCTGTTCCATCTCGGGCTGGCGACGCTGTCGATCGTCGGGCTGATCCTGATCGCCATCGGCTGGCGCGAGGCGATGGTGGTCGCCGTAGTGATCCCGGTGACGATCCTGCTGACGCTGTTTGCCGCGCAGATCATGGGCTACACGCTGAACCGGGTGTCGCTTTTTGCGCTGATCTTCGCGATCGGCATCCTCGTGGACGACGCGATCGTGGTGATCGAGAACATCACCCGCCACTGGGCGATGAATGACGCGCGCAGCCGCCCGCAGGCCGCCATCGAGGCGGTGGCGGAGGTCGGCAACCCGACCATCGTCGCCACGCTGACCGTGGTTGCGGCGCTCCTGCCGATGCTCTTCGTCTCGGGGCTGATGGGCCCTTACATGAGCCCGATCCCCGCCAATGCCTCCGCCGCGATGATCTTCTCCTTCTTCGTCGCAGTGATGGTGACGCCCTGGCTGATGGTGAAGATCGCCGGGCGCGGGCATGGGCACCATCATGAGGAAGGCGCGGGCGGCCGCATCGGCCATGTCTACCGCCGCCTGGCCGGACCGCTGCTGAAGAGCCGCGCCCGTGCCTGGGCCTTCCTGCTGGCGACGCTGGTGCTGACCATCGGCTCGCTCGGGCTGTTCTGGACCAAGGCGGTGACGGTGAAGCTGCTGCCCTTCGACAACAAGTCGGAGCTGTCGGTGGTGATCGACCTGCCGGAGGGGGCGGCGCTGGAAGCCACCGACCAAGCCGCGCAGATGGCGGCGCTGGCCGCGCTGGAGATCCCCGAGGTGACCGCGGCGGAGGTCTATGCCGGCACCGCCGCTCCCTTCGATTTCAACGGGCTCGTCCGCCACTATTTCCAGCGCCAGTCGCCGGAGCTGGGCGAGGTGCATCTGGGGCTGCTGCCCAAGGGCGAGCGGTCGCGGGAAAGCCACGAGATCGCGCTCGACCTGCGGGCGCGGCTGGGCGGGCTGTCCCTTCCGGATGGCGCTTCGGTCAAGGTGGTCGAGACGCCGCCCGGTCCGCCGGTCCTGTCGACGCTTCTGGCGGAGATCTACGGGCCCGATCCCGGGACCCGCCGTGCGGTCGCCGCCAAGGTCGAGGAGATCTTCCGCTCCGTCCCCTTCATCGTCGATGTCGACAACAGCTACGGGGTGCCCGCAACGCGGATCCGCGCTGTGCTGTCGGGCGACGACATGGAATATTACCGCGTGCAGGAAAGCGACGTCTTCGACACGCTGGCGCTGCTGAACCAGTCCAAGGTGATCGGCTATTCGCATCGCGGCGAGGGCCGTGCGCCGGTGCCCATCGTGCTGGAACGCCCGCGGGCGGAGCACGTCCCCGGCGCGGCCATGCTGGGCGTGCCGGTCCCGGCCAACGCGCTGCCCGGCGGGCGCGGCGTGGTCGAGCTGGGCGATGTCGCGCGCCTGCAGGAAGAGACCGCCTCCTTTCCGATCTACCGCCGCAATGCCCGTGCCGCCGAGATGGTGACGGCGGAGCTGGCCGGGCAATACGAGGCGCCGCTCTACGGCATGCTGGCCGTGCAGGAGGCGATCGACGCCGCCGATTGGGGCAGCTTGCCGAAGCCTGTCATCTCGCTGCACGGCCAGCCGCAGGACGAACGTGCGGCAACGCTGCTTTGGGACGGCGAATGGGACGTGACGTGGATCACCTTCCGCGACATGGGCGCGGCCTTTGCGGTGGCGCTTCTGGGCATCTACGTGCTGGTGGTGGCGCAGTTCCGGTCCTTCCGGCTGCCGCTGGTGATCCTGACGCCGGTGCCGCTGACGCTGGTCGGCATCCTTGCCGGGCACTGGATCTTCGGCGCGCCCTTCACGGCGACCTCGATGATCGGCTTCATCGCGCTGGCGGGGATCATCGTGCGCAACTCCATCCTGCTGGCGGATTTCATCGGCAGCGCCCGCAGCCCGGGCCGTCCGCTGCGCGAGGTGGTGCTGGAGGCGGGCAGCGTCCGCGCCCGGCCGATCCTGCTGACCGCGCTGGCGGCAATGATCGGCGCGGCGGTCATCCTGGCCGATCCGATCTTCCAGGGGCTGGCGATCTCGCTGCTCTTCGGCCTGGCCTCCTCGACGCTGCTGACGCTGCTGGCGATCCCGGCGGTCTATGTCGCGCTGAAAGGGGCGGACTGACCCCGGCGCGGTCCCGTGCGGGCCGCGCTAGCCTTCCTTCGGGCCGAGAAAGCGGTCGAGCAGGATGTCGGTGACGTCGGCCACCGTCTCCCGCGCGGTTTCGGGTCCGGCATCGGCAACATCGAGCAGCGCGACCATCGCCTCGGCGCCGGTCGACGCAGTCAGCATCCGCGCCAGCTTTCCGCGTTCGGCCTCGGCCATTCCGGTCCCGCCCTCCGCCAGCGCGCGCTCGTACATCGCCATCCGCCGCCCGCCGCGCCGGATCTTCGCGCCGCCGCTTTCTGCCGCCGAAGAGGTCAGCGCCATGCCGAGGAAGCGGCGGAAGGCAGGCTCGTTGGCGAGGGCGAGGTCGAAGAAATACAGTGTCACCGCCTGCAGCCGCCCACGCAGATCCGCGGCCCCGGCCGTGATCTCCTCGTAGGGCAGCACGGACAGGTCCAACCCGGCCTCGGCCGCCAGCATCGCCGGATCCGAGAAATAGCGGTAGGCTGTCGCCTTCGAAATGCCGTGCCGTTCCGCCGCCGCCGCGACTGTCACCGGCAGCCCCTCGGCCATCAGCGTCCGGGCTCCGTCTAGGATCGCCTTGCGCGTCCGTTCCTTCTGGGCGTTGCGAACCATGCCTGTCCTTTCATGAGACACTTGTCTTACGATGGGAATATGGTATCGTCCGAATCGTCAAATGGCAATTTTCCCGGAGCAAAAGATGACGACCCGTTCCAGAAAGTATAACGTTCTGAACATTCTCATGAATTTCCATGCCTTTCCCGAAGATGTGCAGGGCAAGTACTGCCTCGTCGAGGCGCTGGTCCCGGTGGGGGCTGGGGCGCCGCCGAACCACCATGCCGGCGAGACGGAGGCCTTCTACATTCTCGAGGGCCAGGTCGGCTTCATGATCGACGGCGTGGAACGGCTGGCCCGCGCGGGCGAGCATGTGGTGATCCCGGACGGGGCGGTGCATGCCTTCAAGGCGGTCGGCGATGCCCCGGCGCGGATGCTGATCCTGAACGCGCCGGGCAAGATGCACGACGCCTTCTTCACCGGCATCGGCACCGCGCTGCCGGACAGCCAGACCGCGCTGCCGGAGCCCGGCATCCCGGACATCCCGATGGTGCTGGCCAAGGCGCGCGAAACCGGCATGACGATCCTCGAACCGGCGTGATCCACCCGCGGCGGGCGGCCCCGGCGGCCCGCCGCATGTCTGCCCGGACCGGGCCCCTGCAGGGCAGCGCCGCGATCCCGTGTCATGGAAGTTTCACTTTCGCCGCCTCATATTTCCAATATACGTGAAATATGGAAAAAGCGATTCCCCACCAGTTTGCCATTCTCGGCCATGCCCGCCGCCTGGAGGTCTTCCGGCTGCTGATGCGCCGCTATCCCGACCGCATTCCGGCCGGCGAGCTCGGCGACATCCTCGGCATCAAGCCCAGCACCCTGTCCTCCTATCTCTCGGCGCTCTGCGGCGCCGGCCTGGTGGTGCAGGAGCGGGCGGGGACGTCGCTTCTCTACTCCATCCGCATGACAAGCGTGCAACGGCTCTTCGGCGCGCTCTTCGCCGATTGCTGCCGCGGCCGCGCCGATCTCTGCCTGCCCTTCAGCACTGGACCTGTCCCCATGACTGACCGCAAATACAGCGTGCTCTTCATCTGCACCGGCAATTCCGCCCGGTCGATCTTCGCCGAATCCATCCTGCGCAAGCTCGCCGGAGACCGGTTCGAGGTCCATTCGGCCGGCACCAGGCCCCGGTCCGAGCTGAATCCCTTCGCGCTTAAGGTGCTGGCCGACAAGCGCCACGATGTCGGCATCCTGCGCGCCAAGAACGTCTCGGAATTCTCCGGTCCGGATGCCCCGCCGCTGGATTTCGTCTTCACCGTCTGCAACCAGGCGGCCAACGAGGACTGCCCGGCCTGGGACGGCCAGCCGGTCAGCGGCCATTGGGGCATGCCCGACCCGGTGAAGGCCGAAGGCACCGATGCCGAGAAGGCTCTGGCCTTCCAGCAGGCCTATGGCGCGCTGAAGAACCGGGTCGAGGCCTTCGTGGCGCTGCCGCTGGAGACGCTCGACCGGATCTCGCTGCAGGCCGCCGTGGACGATATCGGCCGCATGTCCGCAGGAGAGAGCGCATGACCACCTACGCGCTGAACGGCCTCGGCCGCATGGGCAAGCTGGCGCTGAAGCCGCTGCTGGAGAGGGGGGCCAAGCTTGCCTGGATCAACGACGCGGTTGGCGATCCCGAGATGCACGCGCATCTGCTGGAATTCGACACGGTGCATGGGCGCTGGGACGCGGAATTCGCCCATGACCGCGGCAGCGTCACCGTCAACGGCACGCGGCTGCCCTTCATCGGCACAGGGGCGATCGCCGATCTGCCGCTCGGCGGCGTCGACGTGGTGATCGACTGCACCGGCGTCTTCAAGTCCGAGGCCGCGCTGGCCCCCTATTTCGCCGCCGGGGTGAAGAAGGTCGTGGTCTCGGCCCCGGTCAAGGACGGGCCGACCGCGAACATCGTCTGCGGCGTCAACGATGCCAGCTACGATCCGGCCGTGCACAGCATCGTCACCGCGGCCTCCTGCACGACGAACTGCCTGGCGCCGGTGGTGAAGGTAATCCACGAAAGCCTCGGCATCCGCCACGGCTCGATCACCACGATCCACGACGTGACCAACACCCAGACCATCGTCGACCGTCCGGCCAAGGACCTGCGCCGCGCGCGCTCGGCGCTGAATTCGCTGATCCCGACCACCACCGGCTCGGCCACGGCGATCACGCTGATCTATCCCGAGCTGGAGGGGCGGCTGAACGGCCATGCGGTGCGCGTGCCGCTGCTGAACGGCTCGCTGACCGACTGCGTCTTCGAGGTGGAGCGCGCAACCACCGCCGAGGAGGTCAATGCGCTGTTCGAAGCCGCGGCCGGGGGTCCGCTGAAGGGCATTCTCGGCTACGAGACCCGTCCGCTGGTCTCGGCCGACTACACCAACGACCCGCGCAGCTCGGTCATCGACGCGCCCTCGACCATGGTGGTGAACGGCACGCAGGTGAAAGTCTATGCCTGGTACGACAACGAATGGGGCTATGCCAACCGGCTGGCGGATGTCGCGCTGATGGTCGGAGCCTCGCTGTGACGGAGCGGTCCGCGGGACTTTCGGCCTACGCTGCGGTGACGGCGGCCTACTGGGCCTTCATGCTGACCGACGGCGCGCTGAGAATGTTGGTGCTGCTGCACTTCCATTCGCTGGGCTTCTCGCCGGTGCAGCTGGCCTATCTCTTCCTGCTCTACGAGGTGGCGGGGATGGCGACCAACCTGGCGGCGGGCTGGATCGCGGCGCGCTTCGGCCTGGCCTCCACGCTCTATGCCGGGCTCGGGCTGCAGGTCGCCGCGCTGCTGTCGCTGGCGCAGCTCGAGCCAAGCTGGTCGGTGCCTGTCTCGGTGGCCTTCGTGATGTGCGTGCAGGGCGCGTCGGGCGTGGCCAAGGATCTGGCCAAGATGTCGTCGAAATCCGCGGTCAAGCTGCTGGCGCCTTCCGGCGGGGGCGGACTCTTCCGCTGGGTGGCGGTGCTGACCGGATCGAAGAACGCGGTGAAGGGCCTGGGCTTCCTCCTTGGCGCGGTGCTGCTGGCGGGGGCGGGCTTCGTCCCCGCGGTTCTGGCGATGGCGGCGGTTCTGGCGGCGATCCTCGCCGCGGTGGCGCTGCTGATGCCGCCGGGGCTGCCGCGCGGCCGCAAGGGCGCCAAGTTCTCCGAGGTGCTGTCGGACTCGGCCAACGTGAACTGGCTTTCGGCGGCGCGGGTGTTCCTGTTCGGCGCGCGCGACGTGTGGTTCGTGGTTGGCATCCCGATCTATTTCTACGCCGTGCTCTCGGATGGCAGCGAGGCCGGGAACCGCGCGGCCTTCTTCATGATCGGCAGCTTCATGGCGGTCTGGATCATCCTCTACGGCGCGGTGCAGGCGGCGGCGCCCCGCATCCTGCGCGCCGCGTCGCGCCCCGAGGGCGAGCTGATCCGTGCCGCCCGCGGCTGGGCGGCGGGGCTTGCGCTGGTGCCGGCCGCGCTGGTGGTTGCCGTGCTGCTGTCGCCTGCGCCGACGCCTTGGCTGACCGGGCTGCTGGTGGCCGGGCTCCTGGCCTTCGGCGCGGTCTTCGCGGTCAATTCCTCGCTGCATTCCTACCTGATCCTCGCCTTCTCGAAATCCGAGCGGGTGACGATGGATGTGGGCTTCTACTACATGGCCAATGCCGGAGGCCGCCTGTTGGGCACGCTGCTCTCGGGGCTGACCTACCAGGCCGGCGGGCTGCCGCTGGTGCTGGGCACGGCGGCGGTCATGGTCGGGCTCTCGGCGGGCTTCGCCGGGCAGCTGCGCGACCGGCCTGCCGACGCCCCGGCCTGAGCCGTCCCGGGGCCCCGTCTCAGAGCTCGGCCACGCTGTGGTCGAGGATCCGGCATTTCCAGCTGTCGATCTGCCAGCCGGGATGGGTCTGCGTCCATTGCGCCAGCTCGGACTGGCCGTGGACCATGCAGGTCATCATGCCGATATCCTGGTAGAGCAGGCTGCGGTTCTCGCAATGGCCGTCGCCCGTGGCGAAGCAGGCGATGAAGACTAGTTCGATCATGGCGGCCTCCCTCAGCAGCGCGAATAGGCATGCGCCCAGAAATTGCGGTTGGGCATCGGATCGGTGGTGCGGGTCCGCCTGAGATAGCGCCCGCCGAGCCGGTAGGCCTCTTCCTCGCCGAAATTCCGGCAGGCCCAGTTCGCGGGTTCACCGGCCTGCCACTGCAGGTGATGGACCAGCTCGTGCAGCAGCACCTCGCGCCAGACCGGGTTTTCGTAGGGGTCCTCGAAGTCGTCGGCGCCGTCGAAAGTGGCGGCGGCCAGGATGTAGATCCGGCCGTCCGGTCCGTCGGTGGCAGCGTAGAGCGCCTGGATGCGCTCGTCCTGCCCGTCTTCCGGGATGAGGTAGGGATGGTCGGCGTAGAATTCCCGCGTCAGGGCGCGCGGCGTCATTTCTGCAATCTGAGGATGTGGCATGCCGGACGTGTCCCGGCCGGTCTCTTCCGAAATCCATTCGAGCAGGGCGTCGATCAAAAGCTCCATTGCAAAGTCCTCCGTCTATCCGCCTAAAGTATCAGTTGACACCAGCGGAAGTCATGGGGAAGTCATGAGATCCGCCATGAAAATTTCTGAAATCGCCTGATTTCCATGTGAACTCAGCAACATGTCGTGAATCTGCCGTGAATCGTCTCCGCCGGGGTGGCGGCTGCCATTTTTGCGGGCAGTCCGGATTCCCGCCTCGGCGACGGACGACTCGGGCGCCTCGGCGCATTGACCGCGATCAAGGCGCGGCCATGGATCGCGGCCTAGCCTCGCAACCAAAGGGAGAGGACGCAGCCATGGACACGCAAGTCGGGGAACGCGCAGCCAGCCTGATCTGGTTCGAGGATCTGTCGAAGGAGGACGTGCCGGAAGTCGGCGGGAAGAACGCCTCGCTCGGGGAAATGGTGGCCAAGCTCGGGGCCGAAGGCATCCGTGTCCCGCCGGGCTTCGCCACCACCGCCGATGCCTATCGCCGCTTCGTCGAGGCCAACCGGCTGGAGCCGGTGCTGGCGGACCTGCTGGCGCGGCTGGAGGACGGGCGGCTGCCGCTTGCCGCCGCCGGCCGCCGGATCCGCGCCGCCGTGGCCGAGGGCGTCTGGCCTGCCGAGACGGAGGCCGCGATCCGCGCCGCCTATCGCGAGCTCGGCGCGCGGACCGGGGCAGCGGAACCTTCGGTTGCCGTGCGTTCCTCGGCCACGGCCGAGGACCTGCCCGATGCCAGTTTCGCCGGCCAGCAGGAGACCTTCCTGAACATCCGCGGCGAGGAAGCGCTGCTGGCCGCCTGCCGCCGCTGCTATGCCTCGCTCTTCACCGACCGGGCGATCACCTACCGGCGGCTGAAGGGGTTCGGCCAGCTGTCGGTCGCGCTCTCGGTGGGCGTTCAGCTGATGGTGCGCTCCGATACCGGCGGGTCCGGCGTGATGTTCTCGCTCGACACGGAAAGCGGCTTCGACCGGACCGTGCTGATCAACGCCGCCTGGGGGCTGGGCGAGACCGTCGTGCAGGGCGCGGTCAGCCCGGACGAATACCAGGTCTACAAGCCCTTCCTGTCCGACCCGTCCCTGGTGCCGATCCTGCACAAGGCGCTCGGCGCGAAGGAGATCAAGATGATCCACGGCGCCGGGGAGGACTCGCCCACCCGGACCGTGCCGACCTCCAGGGCCGAACGTGCCGCCTTCGTGCTGTCGGATGCCGAGATCCTGGAGCTGGCGCGCATGGCGGTGAAGATCGAGGCGCATTACGGCCGCCCGATGGACATGGAATGGGCGCGCGACGGCGGCACCGGGCGGCTCTACATCGTGCAGGCCCGGCCCGAGACCGTGGAGTCGCGCCGCGAGGCGGGGGCGTTCCGGACCTACCGGCTGGGCAAGACGGGGAAGACGCTGCTCAAGGGGCTGAGCGTCGGCGGCGCGGTGGCCACGGGCGAGGTCTGCCTGCTGGAAAGCGCCGCGGACATCTCCCGCTTCGTCGATGGCAGCGTGCTGGTGACCTCGACCACGGACCCCGACTGGGTGCCGGTGATGAAGCGCGCCGCCGCCATCGTCACCGACCATGGCGGCCGCACCTCGCACGCCGCCATCATCAGCCGCGAACTGGGGGTGCCGGCTGTGGTCGGCACCGGCAATGCGACGCAGATCCTGCATGACGGACAGGAGGTGACTGTGTCCTGTGCCGGCGGCGACGAGGGCGCGGTTCTGGCCGGGCGGGCGGAATTCACGGTCGAGGAGACCCGGCTCGATGCGGTGCCGCGGACGAAGACCAAGATCATGCTCAACATGGCCAACCCGGCGGCGGCGGCGCGCTGGTGGCGGCTCCCGGCGGACGGGGTGGGGCTGGCGCGGATGGAATTCGTCATTTCCAACGAGGTGAAGGTGCATCCCCTGGCGCTGGCGCGCTATAATGACCTGCCCGACGGCCCGGAGCGCGACGCGGTCGACCGGCTGACCCGCGGCTACGGGGACCGCCGCGACTACTTCGTCGAGACGCTCGCCCGCGGCCTGTCGCGCATCGCCGCCACGTGGCACCCCAATCCGGCGATCATCCGGATGAGCGATTTCAAGACCAACGAATATGCCGAGCTGCTGGGAGGGCGCTTTTTCGAGCCGGAGGAAGAGAATCCGATGATCGGCTTCCGCGGCGCCTCGCGCTACTATTCCGAGGCCTATCGCGACGGCTTCGCGCTGGAATGCCGGGCGATAAGGCGGCTGCGCGAGCAGATGGGGTTCAGGAATGCGGTGGTGATGATCCCGTTCTGCCGCACGGTGGGCGAGGCGGACCGGGTGCTGGAGGTCATGGCGGAAAACGGCCTGAAACGCGGCGAGAACGGGCTGGAGGTCTACGTGATGTGCGAGATCCCCGCCAACGTGATCGAGGCCGAGGCCTTTGCCGAGCGGTTCGACGGCTTCTCCATCGGCTCGAACGACCTGACCCAGCTGACGCTGGGCATCGACCGCGATTCCGAGGCGCTGAGCGCGCTTTTCAGCGAGCGCGACCCGGCGGTGCTTTGGATGATCGAGACGGTGATCGCCAAGGCCCGGAAGGCAGGGCGAAAGATCGGGCTCTGCGGCCAGGCGCCCAGCAACCATCCCGATTTCGCGCGGCTGCTGGTCAGGGCGGGGATCGACTCGATTTCGGTCACGCCCGACAGCTTCCTTGCCGTGAAGGCGCATGTGGCAGAGGCCGAGGCGGAGGGCTGATCCCGGTCAGGGAACGGGGGTCCAGAGCACGTCGTCGATCCGCGGCACGGCGGTGGCGAGCATCGCCAGCCGGTCGAAGCCGAGCGCGATCCCGGATGCCTCGGGCATGATCTCCAGCGCGGCGAGGAAGTCCTCGTCGAGCGGATAACGTTCGCCGTAGACCCGGGCCTTCTCTTCCATCTCCGCTTCGAAGCGGCGGCGCTGCTCGGCCGGGTCGGTCAGCTCGCCGAAGCCGTTGGCCAGCTCCACGCCGCAGGCATAGACTTCGAAGCGCTCCGCCTCGCGCGGATCGTCAGGGCAGGTCCGGGCCAGCGCCGCCTCGGCCGACGGGTAGCGGTCCAGCACGGTCAGCCGTCCATGGCCCAGATGCGGCTCCACCCGCTCCGACAGGATGCGCGAGAAGATGTCGGACCAGCCGTCATCCTCCGCGGTGCCGATGCCTGCCTGCCCGGCGGCCGCCGCCAGGGCTCCGCGATCCGTGCTGCCATCCGGGCCCAGCGTCGCCAGCAGGTCGATCCCGGCATGGCGGGCGAAGGCCTCGGCCACGGAGACCCGCTCGAAGGGCAGGAAGGGATCGCACTCGGCGCTGCCCGAGCGCAGCAGCGTCGATCCGGCTGCCTCGCAGGCCAGCCGCGCCATCGCTGCCGTGTCCTCCATCAGCACCGCGTAGTCCTCGCCCGTGCGGTACCATTCCAGCATGGTGAATTCGGGGCTGTGCCGCGGTCCCCGCTCGCGGTTGCGCCAGACATGGGAGAAGGCTGCGATGCGCGGTTCGCCCGCAGCCAGCAGCTTCTTCATCGCGAATTCCGGCGAGGTGTGCAGGTACATTTTCCGCGGCTGGCCGTCATTGCCGATGGCCGAGGTTTCGAAGGCGTGCAGATGCGCCTCGTTGCCGGGGCTCGCCGCCAGCGCGCAAGGATCCACTTCGACGAAATCCTGCGCCGCGAGATAGCCGCGGATCGCTCCCTGGGCGCGGTTCCGGGCCAGAAGGACGGGCCGGCGGTCGGCATGGCGCGACGGGCTCCACCACGGGGTCTCGGTCATATTCGTCACCTCACTCTGGATTCCCGCGCGGGATCGGGCTATCTGCGGGCCGATCCGCGCTTAGGGCGCATTGCGACCATCCACAAGGAATTCCCGATGAAAGTCATCGCCTCCTCTCTCCGCAAGGGCAACGTCGTCGAAAAGGATGGCCAGCTCTACGTCGTTCTCAAGGCCGAGAACTTCCACCCCGGCAAGGGCACGCCCACGACCTCGGTCGACATGCGCCGCATTTCCGACGGGGTGAAGACCACCGAGCGCTGGAAGACCACCGAGCAGGTCGAGAAGGCCAATGTCGACGAGCGGGAATACGACTTCCTCTATGACGACGGCGAAGGCTTCCACTTCATGAACCCGGAATCCTACGAGCAAGTCACCGCCAGCGCCGATGTGGTCGGCGATGCCGCTGCCTTCCTCGAGCCGGGCATGCGCGTCTTCCTGCAGACCTTCGAGGAGAACCCGATCTCCATCGAGCTGCCGCAGCGCGTCACCGTCGAGATCACCGAGACCGAGCCGGTCGTGAAGGGCCAGACCGCGTCGTCGAGCTACAAGCCCGCCATGACCAATGTCGGCGTGCGCATCATGGTCCCGCCGCATATCGGCGTCGGCACCAAGGTCGTGATCAAGACCGAAGACAACTCCTATGTCGAGCGCTTCAAGGGCTGACGCGCTCCGGGCCGCGCCGGGCATTCCCCGCGCGGCCTGATCCCCCGGTCCGGGCCGCCGCCGCGCTGTCCCGGACTTCGCCCGCTCTTTCTCGAGAAAATCCCTTGATAGCCGCGTCCGGCCGCCGCCCCGCCTCTGGCGGCCGCGGGTTCCTGCCGTTCCCGTTGCCGCGGGGGTCTGTTCCGGGCGGAATCTGGAAATTACCGGACGCGAACAAGACCGGCAAGATGCGGCTGTTGAGATCCTTCAAGAAAAGAAAAGCGCCGCGGCCGGTTTTCCATCCTAGACCCGCATTTTCCCATGAGGCGGGGATTCCCGCCGCGGCACAAGGGGACGCCGCCGCTGCAGGGGGATCTGCGGCAGGGCTGCAACGCTGCCGGTTCAGCCTGTCTTGCTGCGGGCCGGGCGGCGTTTCGGCGGGATGTAGGGTTCGGCGGGGATCACGGTCTCGCGCGCCTCTCCCGCGGTCAGGAAGCTGCTCACGTCATCCACGGTCCGCTCCAGGCAATCGGCCAGCAGGCCGCATTCCCAGACCGTCGCGACGCGCCAGCCGGCCTCCAGCAGCAGAGCGCGGTTGCGGGCATCGCGGGCGACGTTGCCCTCGAATTTCGCGGTCCAGTAGTCCGACCGGCTCGAGGGCGTCGAGGCGCGCGGGCAGTCGTCGTGGCGGTGCCAGAAGCAGCCATGCACGAAAACGGCCGCGTTCCATTTTCGCAGCACAATGTCGGGCGAGCCGGGCAGCTTGCGCACGTCGACGCGGAACCGGAAGCCCCGTGCATGGAGCGCCCGGCGCAGCGCCAGTTCCGGCTTGGTGTCCTTGCGCCGGATCGCGGCCATCATCCGCGACCGAACCTCGGGCGTGACGGTATCGGCCATGGTCCTGCCTCCTGCCGTTGGCCCCAGCGTAGGCCACTCGGGCCCGCCGGGAAACCGTTCCCGGTCTCAGGCGGGCGGCGCGCGGAACGCCGGGGCGACGGCTTCGCCGATCGCCATCAGCCCAGCCTCGCTTCCCGGCGGGCCGACCAGCTGCATGCCGATCGGCAGCCGTCCGGCAACCGGCGCCGGAAAGGCCAGCGCCGGCAGGCCCGCAGCATTGACCCAGCCGGTATAGACCGCGTGGCCGCGCGGACCGGCGGGCTGCCCGTCGATCACCGGCGGGAAGGCCTCCGCGGCAGGCCAGGGATGCGCGGCAGACGCCGGGGTCAGGATGGCGTCCCAGCCCCAGAGCTGCCGCGCCGCTTCGCGCAGGGCGAAGACATGGCCGAGGATTTCATAGAGCAGTGTCGCGGGCGCAGCTGCGCCGCGCAGGGCCATCTCGCGGTACTTGGGGGCGGCGGCTTCGCCCACCGCCGGGTCGTCGGCGAAATACTGCGCCAGGCCGATCTCGCCGATCTTGCTCCATTGCGCGTTGAGCGGCCCGAGATCATGCGGCAGCGGCCCCTCCGCGACCTCATGGCCTTCGCGGCGCAGCGCCTCCACCGTGGCCTCGAAACCTGCGACGATCTCGGGGTCGCAGGACGCGTCCGGCATTCGTGCAACGGCGAGGATGCGCGACGGCCGGGACGCGGCATCGGCGGGCCGCCCGGAAAGCACGGCATCGAGCAGCCGGATGTCGCGGACCGATCGGGCGATCGGGCCGGCGACCTCGAAATCGAGCAGGACCTGCGCCAGCCCGCCGCCGCGGGGGACGTGGCCGATTCCGGGCTTCAGCCCGCAGAGGCCGGCATAGCCCGCGGGCCTGCGGATCGAGCCGCCGCCATCCGTGCCGAGCCCGGCGAAGGCCATGCCCGCCGCGACGGCTGCCACGACGCCGCCCGAGGAGCCGCCCGGCGTCAGCGCCGGATCGTAGGGATTGCGGGTCACGCCGAAGGTGAGGTTGTCCGTGTAGCCCTCGACCGCGAATTCCGGCGTGTTGCCCTTGCCGGTGACGATCGCGCCCGCGTGGCGCAGTGCGGCCACCGGCAGCTCGTCATGATCCGCCACGCGGCGGGCCAGTTCCGCATTGCCCCAGGCGGCGGGCAGCCCGGCACTGACCAGGTTGTCCTTGATGATCACCGGCAGCCCGTCGAGAGGCCCGGCCGGCGTTCCGGCCTTCCAGCGCATGGCCGATGCCTCGGCCTCGGCCAGCGCGGTCGCGGAGCGCGCCGAATGGGCGTTCAGCACCGGGTCGAGCGCGTCGATCCGGGCCAGCGTCGCGGCCATGACCTCGGCGGGATCGGCCTCGCCCGAGGCGAAGGCGGCGAGCAGGGCGGTGGCGTCAAGGTCCAGCATCAGAACAGGGTCTCCGGCAGCCAGAGGGCAATTGCGGGCGCAAAGATCAGCGCCGCGGTGAAGGCGAGCATCAGCACGGCATAGGGGATCGCGCCCTGCACCACATCGGAGAACGGGCCGCCATCGCTGCGCACGCCCTGCACGACATAGAGGTTCATGCCCACCGGCGGGGTGATCATGCCGAGCTCGCTCATCAGCACGACGAAGATGCCGAACCACACGGGGTCGATGCCCGCGGCGGTGACGATCGGCACCACGACCGGGATGGTCAGCACCTGCATCGAGAGCACGTCCATGAACATGCCGAGGATCAGGTAGAAGACCATCAGCGCGAAGAGGAGGGCCGTCGGCGACAGGCCCAGCCCCGCCACCCAGGCCGACATCGTGCCGGTGATGCCGCCAAGCGCCAGCGTGACGTTCAGCGTGAAGGCCGCGCAGATGATCAGCAGGATCATGCCGGTGGTCTTGGCGGTCTGGCGGAAGCAGGTGTCGAGGAAGGCGAGACTGAGCCGCCCCTCGCGCCACACGAAGAGGAGCGCGACGATGACGGCGAGTGCGGCGCTTTCGGTCGGCGTGGCGATGCCGAGATAGATCGAGCCCATCACGATCAGGAACACGGTCGCCGCCGGGATCAGGTGGCGCAGCGCGCGAATCCGCTCGGCCAGCGGCACGGGCGTCTCGGCGCGCGAGGCGTCCGAAAGGCCGCGATGGCGCAGCCAGAGGCTTTCGCCGGTCACGAAGGCCATGAAGAGCAGCGTCAGAAGGATGCCGGGCAGGATGCCCGCGACGAAGAGCTGCCCGACCGAGACCGAGGCCAGCGAGCCATAGACCAGCAGGTTGACCGAGGGCGGGATCAGGATGCCAAGCGTGCCGCCCGCGGCCAGCGAGCCCAGCGAGCGTGAGGGGCGGTAGCCGCGCTCGCCCAAGGCGGGCAGGGCGACGGTGCCGACCGTGGCCGCGGTGGCAACGGAGGATCCGGAGGTCGCGGCGAAAAGCGCGCAGGAGCCTATGTTGGTGTGCAGCAGCCCGCCGGGCAGCCGCCCGAGCCAGAGCGCCAGCGCGCCATACATCCGGTCCGCCATGCCCGAGCGCAGCAGAAGCTCGCCCAGCAGGATGAAGAGCGGGATCGCGGTCAGCACGCTTTCGTTCGAGACGCCCCAGAGCACCGGGCCCATGCTGCCGAGCAGCACCGGACCGTAGAGGATCATGCCCCCCGCAACGCCGATGGCCACCATCACCACGGCGACCGGCAGGCCGATCATGAGAAGCCCCATCATCACGGTGAAGCCCAGAAGGATATCGAGAATGTTCATGGCAGCCTCAGCGGGTCCGGAGCTGGCCGAGTTCCTCGGACAGTTCCTCTTCGGCGGATTTCGGATTGAACTCGGCGGCGACCTCGCGGATGCGCCCCTGCGCGACCAGCAGCGCGGCGCGGCACGCGAGCCAGAGCGAGGCGGCGGCGAAAAGCGCCAGCGCGCCGTACCAGGCGGCCTGCGGCCAGATCAGCGGCGTGCGCCAGGGCGTGGCGGCAGTGGATTTATAGGCCAGCGTATCGGCGATCACGCCCCAGCCGATATCGAGGAAGAAGAGGCCCAGCAGCCCGAGGCTGAGCACTGCGGCGAAGTCGATCCAGGCCTGCACGGCCAGAGGCATGCGGCGGTGCAGCACGTCGATGCGCACATGCGCGCGGTCCACGAGGGCGACGGTGAAGGAGGCCGCGGCGCCGAAGGCCAGGATATAGCCGCCGAGCTCGTCAGCGCCCTGAAGCGAGGTGTTGAAGGCCTTCCTCAGCACCGTTTCCAGCGCGACGAAGCCCGAGAGGAACAGGAGCGCGGCCCCGAAGAGGCGGCTGATCCAGGTGGCGAGGCGGTCCATGGCATCATCCTTGGGCGGGTTTGGGCAGGGGCCCGCGCCGGGGATGGCGCGGGCGGCGGGCTCAGAACTGGTAGTTCGTGCCCACGGTCTCCATCCAGGATGCCGAGCAGCCGGGATCGACCGCGTCGCAGGTTTCCTTCCAGGCGGGGAAGGAGACATCGGTCACGGCGGTGCCGATCAGCTTGACGTCCGCTTCGGAGGGCTCGACCAGCTTGAGGTCGTATTTGGTGCCGGTCTCGCAGGTCTCGCCGCCGGTGTTGCAGCTGACGGCGTCGGTGAAGAGCTCCTCGGAATAGGACCAGATCTTGTCCGAGAGCTTGTCGAAGGCGGCCTGCAGCTTCTCCTGGTCCCCGGCGGAGAGCTTGTTCCAGGTGTCGAGATTGATGCCGTAGCCGTTCATCGCCAGCTGGAAGGCGATGGGCATCATGTAGGAGGTGACTTCCGGCCAGCCGGCCGAGTTCGCCGAGGACGGGCCGGTGATGGCGCAGTCGACCACGCCGCGGGCCAGCGACTGCTGCACCTCGGGGAAGCTCAGCGGAACCGGCGTGCCGCCGACCAGCGAGATGAAGTTGGCGAGGTTCTGGTCGTAGACGCGGACCTTCAGCCCCTTGAGGTCCGACAGCGAGGCGATCTCGGGCTCGCAGAACAGCACCTGCGGGCCGAAGGGCCAGACGCCGAGCAGCTTGGTGTTGAACTTCTCCTGCAGCTGCTTGTCGACCATCGGCGCGAATTCCGTGACGGTGCGCTTGCCGGTGGCGTAGTCGGGGTTGAGGCCCACGAGGTCGAGCCCGAGGATGGTCGGCTCGTCGCGGCTGACCTGGCTCAGCCGCAGCGAGACGATGTCGAAAAGCCCGCCCTTCAGGATGCGCAGCTGCTCGGTGTCCTTGATGCCGGTGACGTCCACGGGCTGGTAGTCGGCGGTGAAGTCGAGCCCGGTCTCTTCGGCAAAGTTCTCGAAGAAGGGCTGTTCCACGGTCTTCTGGATCAGGCCGGTGGCGACCGGCTGGCCCATCACCCGCAGGCTTTCGGCGCCCGCAGGCATGGCAAGGGCGGTCGCGGCAAGCGCCGCGGCGGTCAGGGTGGCTTTCATGGTGTCCCTCGTTGGTTGGTGGTTGGTCAGTCGATTTCGGAAAACAGCCGGAACACGGAGCCCCAGCCGGTGACGCGCGCGGGGTCGAGCCCCATTTCGCGCATGGAATGCGCGGCGGTGACGGAGATGGAGTCGAGCACGGGGATGCCGGTCTCGGCCTCGATCTCCTCCGCGACGGGGGCGCCGCGGAAATTGGTGCAGACCACGGCGATGGCGTCGGGCTTGGCCTTTGCGACTTCGCGGATCATGGCGGCGACCTGGGCCGGCGGATAGGTGGCGAAGGAGTAGTTGCCCTTGTCCTCCAGCCGCGCCTCGGCGACCACCTCGATGCCCTGCGCGGCGTAGTTGGCGGCGATCAGGTCTTGGATCTCGCCCAGATAGGGCGTGACGAGGCCCAGCCGCTTCACCCCCAGCCCGCGGAAGGCGCGGTCGAAGGCCAGCATGGTGGAGGAGGCCGGGATGCCGGTGCACGACTTGATGGCCGCGCAGAGCGCGCGGTCCTTGTCGAGGCCCAGCCAGGCTGCCGAGGTGCCGTTCCAGCAGATCAGCCGGGGATGGCATTCGGCCAGCCGTTCGGAAGCCTCGAGGATCGGGCCTTCGGTGAACTGGGTCTGCGAAGCCTGCGACATGGAGATCTCCACGACGCGGAAGCGGCCGAAATGCGCGCTGGCCTCTTCGCCGAAGGGCGCGAACATCGCGGAGGTATAGGGTTCCAGCGCGGTATTGGACGAAGGCGTCAGCATGCCGACGCGGGCGCCGTCGATCGGGGTGAAGGTCACAGCAGGGTCTCCGGAGAAGTGCGTGCGAGATGGCGGCCGGTGGGAGTGCCGGCGGGGGCTCCGCCGAGCATTACGGTCTGGCCGCGCAGGATGGTGCGGACCGGCCAGCCGGTGACCTCGAAGCCCTCCCAGGGCGTGTAGTCGGAGCCGTGATGCAGGCCGGCCTGGCGGATCGGTTTCGTGAGGGTCGGGTCCCATAGCGTGATGTCGGCATCCTTGCCGACCATGATCGCGCCCTTCGCGGCCAGCCCGTAGAGACGGGCATGGTTCGTGGACGTGATCGCGGCGAAGCGTTCCAGCGAGATCCGGCCTTTGGTGACACCTTCCGAGAACAGGATCGGCAGCCGCGTCTCCACGCCGGGGATGCCGTTGGGGATGTTGCGGAAGCTCGCCCGGGCGCCCGGTGCGTCCTTGCCGGCAGTGTCGGCGAAGCGGAACGGGCAGTGGTCGGAGGAGAAGAGCTCGAAGGTGCCCTGCTCGATCCCGGCCCAGATGTCGGCCCAGTTCTCCCGGTCGCGCGGCGGCGGCGAGCAGACGTATTTCGCGCCCTCGAAGCCCGCGCGGTCCAGGTCGTCCGCGGTCAGCGTCACGTATTGCGGGCAGGTCTCGGCGAAGACCTTGGCGCCGCGGGCGCGGCCCCGGCGGATCTCCTCGAGGCTCTCGCCGTTCGAGACATGGACGATGGTCAGCGGCACGTCCGCGATCTCGGCCAGGGTGATGGCGCGGTGGGTCGCCTCTCGCTCTACCGGGACCGGGCGGGTGCGGGCGTGCCAGACCGGCGCGCCCTCGCCCTCGCGGGCGGCCTTGTCGCGCAGGAACTCGATCGCATCCTCGTTCTCGGCATGGACCATGACCAGCGCACCCTGTTCCTTCGCGACGCTCATCACGTCGAGGATCTCGCGGTCCGTCAGCGCCAGCCCCTCGTAGGTCATGAAGACCTTGAAGCTGGTATGCCCGGCGGCGATCAGCGCGGGCAGGTCCTGGCCCAGCGTGACCGGATCGGTGTCCTTGACGATCAGGTGGAAGGAGACGTCGCACATGCAGTTGCCGTCCGCCTTGGCGTGATAGGCGGCGACCGCCTCGCGCAGGGTCTGGCCGTCCCCGGGCAGGCAGAATGGCAGGACAGTGGTGTTGCCGCCCGCCACGGCCGCGCGGGTGGCGGAGGCGAAATCGTCGGCCATCTCGATCCCCGGCCCGGAGGGCTGCGAGATGTGGACATGGCTGTCTATCCCGCCCGGCATGGCGATCAGCCCGGCGGCGTCGATGATCTCCGCAGCCTCCGGCATGTCCTCGCCGAGAAAGGCGATGCGCCCCGCGCGGATGCCGATGTTGCAGGAGGTGGTTCCGGCCGGCGTGACGACGCGGGCACCGGCGATCAGCGTGTCGAGCATCACAGCGCCTCCATCGCGATGGCGCGGGCCAGGGCGGGGGCGAGCCCGACCGCGGCCTTGGCGGCGGGCTTGCTGGCGCGGCCCGCGAAGCGGCTGCCGAGCGTGGCCAGCGTCATCGCCTGCGCGGTGGCGGCGGCAATCGGGTCGATCACCGGGGCGGGAACTTCGGCCGCGATCTCCGGAGCGAGCCCGGCCAGCGGCGCGCCGCCGAGGATCACCACGTCGGCGCCCTGTTCGGCCACCGCGCGGTTCGCCAGCCGCACGAGGTCGGCGCGCAGGCCGGTGCGGACATTGGCGACGTCGACCTCTCGCGCCTCAGGCGTGCAGACCCCGGTGAAGCGGCTTCCCAGCCCGGTGGCCTGCACGCAGTCCTCGTACCAGCGGGTCATCAGCGGCGAGAAGGTGACGACCGAAAACCGGTCGCCCATCATCGCCGCCGACATGACGGCGGCCTCGGCCATGCCGATGACCGGCAGGTCGAACAGTTCGCGCGCGCCGGACAGCCCCGGATCGCCGAAGGCGGCGATGATCACGGCGTCGATGCCCGCGAGGTTCTCGGCGATCATCTCCAGCGCGATGGAGCCGCCGATCTGCGCCTCGGCGCGCGAGGCGATGTACGGGAAGCCGCGGGTGGCGGTCAGCGGCACGATCTCGGCGCGGTTGCGGGCCACGCCGCGGGCGATCTCCGCCATCCGGTCCGTCATCGCGGCGGTCATGTTGGGGTTCACGAGCAAGAGGCGCATCGGTCGGTCTTTCCTGTCGTCGTCCTGGAGGGTCATGCGGCGCCCCCGTGGGTTTCCGCCCAGTGGCGGGCGATGTCGCGGCGCGGCGCGATCCAGACGTCGCTGCGGGCGGCGGCGTGCTCCAGCACCGTCTCCAGTCCGGCGATCCGGCCGGGGCGGCCGATCAGGCGCAGGTGGAGGCCCACGGACATCATCCGCGCGGCCTGCGCGCCTTCGGCAAGCAGCCGGTCGAAGGCGCCGGCGACGTAGTCGGAGAAGTCGCGCGCCTGGACGAAGCCGCCGCCGGGGGAAAACCGCATGTCGTTGGTGTCGAAGGCATAGGGCAGGATCACGTGGCCGCCCTCCATCCGCGGGATGTCGTCGTCATAGCAGTCGCTGTCATAGAGGAAGTCGCCCCGCGCCCGGAGCAGCGCGCGGGTGTTTTCCGAAGGCGAGGACCGCGTGTGCCAGCCGACCGGGGCGATGCCGGTCGCGTCGGTGATCGCGCCATGGGTGTGGGCGATCACGGCCTCCTCGGTCTTGAGGTCCATGTTGGCGTGGCGCTCCCACAGCCAGCCATGGCAGCTGACCTCGTGGCCGCGCTCCACCGCGTCCTTCAGCAGCCAGGGCGACCGTTCGGCGGCGCGGCCGCAGGCGGAGAAGGTCGCCTTGACGCCGTGGCGGTCGAAGGCGGCGGCGATGCGGGCATAGCCCTGCCGCGTGCCATAGGCGAAATGGCTTTCCATGCAGAGATCAGGGGCGCCCGCCACCTCATCGCGGATCTCGTAGGTGTCCTCGTTGCGCGGGTCGCCGTCGCCGATCGAGAGCTCCGCGCCTTCCTCGACATTGACCACGAAGGACAGGGCGAGCTTGGCGCCGTCCGGCCAGCAGGGGGCGGGCTCCTGCCCGAAATATCCCTTGAAATCGCGTCGGTCATCCATGTGCGTCACCCCTGGATCATGCGGTTGAGGCCGACCGTGCGGGCGCCGAAGGCAAGCACGATGACGGCGAGGAGGATCAGCCCCGAGGACATCGCGGCGAGCGACGGGTCGGGCTGTTCCTCGAGATATTGCAGCATCTTGATCGGCAGCGTCTTGTTGCGCGCATCGGTCAGGAAGATCGAGATCGGGTAGTTGTCCATCGAGGCGAGGAAGGCGAAGAGGCCGCCGGTCAGGTAGGCCGGCGCGAGGTTCGGGATCATCACCTTGAGAATGGATTTCGGATAGCTCAGCCCCAACGTGCGGGCCGCGTCGATCAGCGAGAAGTCGAAGGCGTTCATCGCCGCCAGCAGCGTGCGCATGACGAAGGGCAGGGTGATGACCACATGGCCCAGCAGGAGCGACCAGTAGGCGTCGCGCAGTCCCAGATCGCGGAAGAACTGAAGCAGCGCGACACCGACGACGAGGCCCGGCATCATCAGCGGCGAGACCGCGAAGGTGGCTATTGCCTCGCGTCCGGGGAAGCTGCCGCGCGCCACCGCGATGGCGGCAAGCGTGCCGAGGACCAGCGAGATGGCGGTGGAGACGAGCGCGAGGTTCAGCGACAGCAGGACGGCATCCCACAGCCCCTGCCGGGTGGCGGCCTCGGCGTACCATTTGAACGACCAGCCGGGCGGCGGCAGCGTGTAGACCGGCGAGTCGGTGAAGCTGACCACGACGGTGATCACGATGGGCAGCATCAGGAAGGTGATGCAGGCCAGTCCGACGGTCCAGGACAGGCCCAGGGCGAAGCGGTCGGCGCGGGTCATCGGCGGGCTCCCAGGCGGGTGGCCAGCCAGCCCGACAGCAGCACCACGGCAATGGCGATGGCCAGCAGGATGGCGGCGATGGTGGAGCCCAGGGCCTCGTTCCGCAGGTAGAGGAAGGAGCGGGCGATGAGCATGGAGAGGTTCTGCTGCCGCTCGCCGACGATCAGCGAGGGGATCACGTACATCGACACCGACATCGAGAAGACGAAGGCCGAGCCCGCGACCACGCCCGGCAGGGTCAGCGGCAGGGTCACGCGGGTGAAGCGGAACCAGGGCGTCGCGCCGAGGCTGGCCGCCGCCTCGGGCAGGCGGGTGTCGAGCTGGCGGACCACCGAATAGATCGGCAGCACCATGAAGGGCAGGAAGACATTGGCGGCGCCGACGATCAGCGCGGTCTCGGTGAAGAGCATGCGCACCGGGCGTTCCGTCATGCCGATCCCCATCAGGATGGAGTTCAGCACGCCGTTGGCGCGGAACAGGATCGACCACGCGAAGGCCTTGACCACCACGCCCAGCGACATCGGCAGGACCAGCGCGACGAGGAAGACGGTCAGCCAGATGCCCTTCGCGCGCGACATGGCGAAGGCCGTCGGATAGGCGATCACGAAGGCCAGCAGCGTCGTCAGCGCGGCGACGCGCAGCGTGCGGGCGAGGACGCGGATGTTGTAGTCGTCGGCGAAGAAGGCGCGGTATTCGGCAAGGCTGAACCCCTCGGCGGTCTGCACTGACTTGGCCAGCAGCATCGCCAGCGGCAGCGCGTAGATCGCCGCGAGGAAGCCGAGCGCGGGAACCGCGAGCAGCCCGATCCTGTCGAGGCGTCCGGTCATGGCGCGGCCTCGTGGATCAGCGTGTCGGCCACGGCCCAGCCGAGCTGTACGGGCTCGCCGCGATGCAGCCCGGTGCGGATCCCCGGCAGCTCGCACATCACCCGGTCCTCGCCATGGACGGCGCCGTGCAGCACGGTCTTGGAGCCCAGCACCATGACATCGGCCAGCCGGACCGAGATCGTGTTCTCGCCCGGACCGGGCGCGGCCAGTTCGGGGCGGACGCCGACCTGCACCGGCGTGCCCGGCGGGTAGGCGCCCGGCGCGGTGACCTCGCCATGGTCCGTCCCGACGATGCTGACATGGCCGTCGCTATGGGTGACGGTGCCCGAAAGCCGGGTGGAGAGGCCGACGAAATCCATCACGAAGGGCGTGGCGGGGCGGGAATAGAGCGTGGAGGGGTCGGCGAACTGCTCGATCCTTCCGGCATTCATCACCGCGATCCGGTCGGAGACGCCCATCGCCTCCTCCTGGTCATGGGTGACGAAGATCGCGGTGATCCCGCGGTCGCGCAGCAGTGCCTTGAGTTCCACCTGCATGGTCTCGCGCAGCTTGCGGTCGAGCGCCGAGAAGGGCTCGTCGAGCAGCAGCAGGTCGGGCTGCACCACCAGCGCGCGGGCCACGGCGACGCGCTGCTGCTGGCCGCCCGACAGGGCCGAGACCGGGCGCCCGGCGAAGGCCTCCATCCGCACCAGCTTCAGCGCCTCCTCCACCGGACCGGCACAGGCGGATTTCGCGGTGCCGCGGGCACGCAGGCCGAAGGCCACGTTCTCGGCCACGGTCAGATGCGGGAACAGCGCGTAGTTCTGGAACACCACCGAGATGTTGCGGCGGTGCGCGGGCAGGCGCGTGATGTTGCGGCCGCCGAGCACCACGTCGCCCTGGTCGGCCTCCATCAGCCCGGCGATGATGCGCAGCAGCGTGGTCTTGCCGCAGCCCGACGGACCGAGGAGCGAGACGAGCTCCCCCCGGTCCATGCGGAAGTTCATCTCCGACATGACCCGCGTGCCCCGGAAGGACTTGGCCACGCCCCAGACGTCCAGATAGTGGCGCTCCTGCGCCTGTTGGGTCATGCCGGCCATGGTCACAGCGCCATCAGCTTGTCGAAGCGCTCGATCCAGCCGCGGCGGTTCTCGGCGACGAAGGCCCAGTCCGGCGAGTAGATCTGCACGCCCTCGGGGACGACCGCGCCTGCCTTGACGGTGGTGTTGGCCGGCACGGAAGAGGCGAAGTCGGCGATCGCGGCCTGCATGTCGGGGCCCAGCATCTCGTTGACATAGGCCTGGGCGAGCTCCGGGTTCGGGCCGCCCTTCACCAGGCAGATGCCCGAGGGCATGGCGAAGATGCCTTCCTTCGGCGCTGCGAGGTCGACGGGCACGCCTTCGGCCTTCCGCGGCAGCGTGTAGGAGGAGAAGTTGCCCGAGAGCAGGGTGATCTCGCCCTGTTCCAGCAGGTTGAAGGCCTGGCTCATGGTCGTGTAGACCGACAGCAAGTTCGGCTTCAGCGCCTCGAGCTTGGCGAAGGCGGCGTCGACCTCGTACTGCGCCTCGGAGAACGGCTTGCCCGAGCCCAGCATCGCCGCGACGAAGAGCGTCCACATGCCTTCGGTGTTCTGCAGCGACGGGATGATGACCTGCCCGGCATTCTCGGGCGCCCAGAGCGCTTCCCAGCTCGGCACGCCGTCCGGGGCGAAATCTGTGTTGTAGGCGATGCCGGCCCAGGGCTGCACGTAGTTGCACCACATCCCGTCCATGTGCACGGCGTCTGGGCGCAGGTCCTCCATGTTCGGCACCGCGTCCGGCGTGATCGGCGACAGCAGGTCCGCCTCGACCGCCTGGATCATCACCGGATCGTCCATCTGCACGACGGACAGGTACGGCTTGTCCTTGTTGGAGGCCATCTTCTCGAGATTGACGGAGGACTTGGTGCCCTCGAACAGGATGTCCGCGCCGATCGCGGATTTCATGTGCGGGGCGACGATCTCTTCCATCCAGGCCGTGTGGCTGCCGGCGCAGCCGATGACGATCTCGGTGGATTGGGCGCGCAGGATCGACGGCGCGGCCAGGGTGCCGAAGGCGGCGGCAGCCGAGCTTTTCAGCAGCGTCCGGCGGGTCAGGCCGGTGGCGGAGATGCGGGTCATTTCTTGGTCCTCCTTGCTGTCTCCGGTCGCGGACCGGGCGCTCCGGAATGGAATGCCATTTGACAGGGCCTCGAAACTCCTGCCTATTCCAGTGAAATTTTGCTTTCATAAGGGTTGAATCATGAAATGCTGTGAAAAGTGGCAGGCTGGAAGATGGAATGCCATCCTGTTGGGCGGGGTGTGAACGAAAATGGAATGCCATCTGAAGAATCTGCATCTGCTCTGCCCCGAGTCCGGGCTTGAGCGCGACTCGGAACTGCTGCTGGGCGGCGGCGGAAGGATCCTGGCCCGCGGCCGCGGGCTGGAGGTGCCCCCGGGCACGCCGGTGCATGACGCGGGCGGGGCGCTCTGCCTGCCGGGACTCGTCAATTCGCACAACCATTCGCCGCTGATGGCGGTGCGCGGCATGGTGGAGGACCGCGGCTTCGCCCCGGCCTACATTCCCGGCGTGCCGCAGGGCCACTGGCTGTCGGAGGAGGAGACGCTGGCGCTGGCCCGGCTGGGGGTGATGGAGATGCTTTGCGCCGGGGCGACCACGATCGTCGACTACTACCGCTGCCCCGAGGCGCTGGCGCGGGCGGCGGAGGAATTCGGTCTGCGCGCCATGGTCGGCGGCCGCGTGATGGACATGGATACCGCCGCGCTGGCCGAAGGCCGCTTCGAAGAGGACCGGCGCCTGGGCGACGCGACGCTGGGTGCGGCGATGGAGACGGTGGAGCGCTGGGACGGCAGGGGCCGGATCTCCGCAATCTTGGCGCCGCACGCGCCCGACAGCTGTTCGCGCCGGATCTTCGCGGAGATGCGCGATCTGGCGGCGGCGTCAGGGCGGCAGATCCACACCCATCTGAGCCAGTCGCCGATGGAGGTGGCGCAGCTCAAGGCGCGCGAGGGCATGACCCCGACCGAGTTCCTGGACGATTTGGGGCTGCTCGGGCCGGACCTGATCGCGGCGCATTGCATCTTCATGTCGGACAGCGACATCGCCCGCTTCGGCCGGGCGGGGGCGGTGGTGGCGCATGCGCCGATCGGCAACGCCTCCTTCGGGGCGGCCGCACCGGTGAAGGCGCTGCAGGCGGCGGGCGCGGCAGTCACGCTCTGCACCGACACCAAATCCGCCGACATGTTCGAGGCGATGCGCATGGCGCTGGCCGCGGCGCGCTGGCGGTCGGGGCCGATGTCCTTCGACTTCAGCGCGCGCGAGGTCTTCGGCTGGGCCACCACGGCGGGGGCGGCCGCGCTGAAGGGGCATGCAGCGACGGGGCGGCTGCAGCCGGGCGATCCGGCGGATCTGATCCTGCTCGACCCCGAGGCGCCCAACCTGCGCCCGGTGATCGACGGCTTCGGCATCGTCGCGCATTCGGGCAGCGCGGCAAATGTCACCGGCGTGATGGTGGCGGGCGAATGGCTGGTCCGCGACCGACGTCCGGTCCGCGCCGATCCGGCCGAGGTCGTGGCCACCGCCCAGGCGGTGTGCGACCGGCTCTGGGCGCGCGCTCAGGCCTGAGCGGCGGCCGGCCCGTCCTCGGCGCCCAGCAGCGCGGCGACGCTCTCGCCGGTATGGGACAGATGCTGCCGCCAGATCGACTCGGCGGCGGCGGCATCGCGGGCGCGCAGCGCTTCCATCAGCAGGCCGTGCTCCTCCACCGCCTGCGCCAGCCGGTCCGGGTCCATGATCGCAAGGTAGCGCCCGCGCCGCGCCCGCGCGATCAGCCTCTTGTGCGTGCCCTGGATCACCGGGTTGCCCGCCCGCTCGACGATCAGGTCGTGGATCGCGGAATTCGCGTCGAAATACTCGGCATGGCGGCCCGTGCGGTGGAAGGCCATCATCCGCCCGTGCAGCTCTTCAAGCTCGTCCAGCTCCGCCGTCCCGATCGACTGCGCCACCCGCCCGGCGGCAATGCCCTCAAGCGCGGCGATGACCTCGAAGAGATCCAGCGCCTCGGCCGCGTCGTAGCGCGTGACCACTGCCCCCTTGTTGCGCGAGATCTCGATCAGCCCGTCATTGTGCAGCAGCTTCAGCGCCTCGCGCACCGGCGTCCGCGACAGGTTCAGCTCGGCCGAGATCTTGCGCTCCACCAGGCGGCCGCCCGGCGGCACCTCGCCCTTGACGATGCGGTCGCGCAGCACGTCCGCCACCCATTCGGCAATCGCGGTCGGCGTGGCGGCGGCGGCAAGGCCGGACTCGGGCGCGTCGGGTATGGTCACGGGGCTCTGCCATGGTTCCTGAATTTGGGATGCCATTCTGCCCGGACGCAGGGGCAAAGACAATGCAGAAAAGCATCCGCCCTGTCCCGCACGCTTTCCGGTGCAATCCTGCCGGGATGTGTTAACCATGGGGCATTGCATTGCCGTCCGCCGCGGCGGCCCGCCAGCTTTTCCAGTGCCGCACCAGTTTCCCGCCAGACGTTCCATATCCCGGAGACTTTCGCATGCAGCCGCGCATGACCGCCCTTGCCCTCGCCGCCACTTTCCTTTCCGGTCCGCTGGCCGCGCAGTCGGTGACCACCGATGCCGGCACGATCGACGCCGCCAAGGTGGAGCGGTTCTTCGCCCAGCCGGGCTATTCGCCCTATGCCGGGCGCAGCTTTCCGACCGTGCCGCTCTGGGGCGAGCAGCACCTGCACACCTCATGGTCCCCGGATGCCTTTGCCGCGGGAACGCGCGTCGGCCCGGACGAGGCGCTGCGCTATGCCGAGGGCGAGGAGATCACTTCGAGCACCGGCCAGCAGGTGAAGCTGTCCCGCCCCTATGACTGGATGGTGGTCGCCGACCATTCCGACGCGCTCGGCGTGGTCGCCAGCATCTACGAGGGCGACCCCGAGATGCTGGCCGATCCGGTGCTCAAGGGCTGGCATGACGGCATGCAGGAGGGCGGCGCCGCGGCCAGCGCCGTGGTGATGGAGATGATCACCGCGCAGGGCGAGGGCCGGGTGCCGGATGCGATGACCGATCCCGGCACGCAGATGGACATGTGGCAGAAGATGACCGGGATCGTCGAGAGCCACAACAAGCCGGGCACCTTCACCGCGCTGATCGGCTACGAATGGACCTCGAATTACGGCGGCGGCAACAACTTGCACCGCAACGTCATCTACCGCGACGGCAAGGAGATGGCCGACCGGGTGCGGCCGCTGACCACCTTCGACACCGAACAGCCGCGCGAGCTGTGGGACTGGATGGCGGCCTACGAGGAGGAGACCGGCGGCCGGCTGCTGGCGATCCCGCACAACGGCAATCTCTCGAACGGGCTGATGTTCGCCACCGAGACGCCGGACGGCAAGCCAGTCGACGCCGCCTGGGCGGCGATGCGCGCCAGGTTCGAGCCGCTCTACGAGGTGACCCAGTCCAAGGGCACGTCCGAGCAGCACCCGTCGCTGGCCCCCGCCGACGAATTCGCCGATTTCGAGATCTGGGATGCGGGCAACCTGAACGTGGTGCCCAAGGAACCGGGCATGCTCGACTACGAATATGCCCGCGAGGCGCTGAAGCGCGGGCTGAAACTGGAGGGCGAGCTGGGCACCAACCCGTTCAAGTTCGGGCTCGTGGGCTCCACCGACGACCATACCGGCATCTCCTCGGCAGAAGAGAACAACTTCTTCGGCAAGTTCCCGCAGAGCGAGCCTGGGCCGGAGCGCTCCACCGGAAATGCCTTCGACTTCGAGGGCCGGACCGTGAAGGACTGGAAGCTGGGCGCCTCGGGGCTGACCGCGGTCTGGGCGCAGGAGAACACCCGCGCCTCGATCTGGGACGCGATGAAGCGCAAGGAGGTCTACGGCACCACCGGGCCGCGGATCTTCCTGCGCTTCTTCGGCGGCTGGGACTTCGTGCCCGGCGACGCACTGGGACGGACGCCGGCCACGATCGGCTATGCCAAGGGCGTGCCGATGGGCGGCGACCTGATGCCCGCGCCCGAAGGCGCCACGGCGCCGAGCTTCCTCGTCGCGGCGCTGAAGGACGCCTATTCCGGCAATCTCGACCGCATCCAGATCGTCAAGGGCTGGCTGGATGCCGGGGGCGAGATGCAGGAGACCGTCCATGACGTGGTCTGGTCCGGCGACCGGCAGCCCGGCGCGGACGGCAAGCTGCCTCCGGTCGGCAACACGGTCGACGTGGAACACGCCACCTTCGCCAACACGATCGGGTCGCCCGAGCTGATCGCCGTCTGGACCGATCCGGATTTCGACCCGTCGCAGAAGGCCTTCTACTATGCCCGCGTTCTCGAGATCCCGACTCCGCGCTGGACCGCCTATGACGCGGCGTATTTCGAGGATTCCGATTTCGCGCCCGAAGTGCCGATGACGGTGACCGAACGCGCCTATGCCTCGCCGATCTGGTACAATCGGGAGTGACGGGCCCCGGTAACGGGCCGCCCGGCCTGCTCCATCCGACCGCAACCGGCAGGGGCAGGATCGGCACCCCGCCGGGCAAGTCCAGGCCGCTGGAGATGCTCATTCACAAGGAGGCGGCTTCGGAAGTGGGGGCGCCCCGGAACCGGTCCGGCGGACCGGTCCAGCCCCGAACGGGCGGAGTCCCCGAGCCACGCCCGCCGCCGCGGATGCATCGGTCCCGTCCGGCAGACGTTCCGGGGCGAGCCATAGAGGCGCCACCGATCCGGGCCCGATGGAGGGCGGACGCCGTGCCTGCCGCAGTCTCGGCCAGTACCGGTCCATGGTATGGAAGGCGCCGCGCGGGCGGGCCGGCGAGGATGCCCTGACCGCGGATGATCAATGGTAAAACAGATCGTACCTAGCTACGCTGATTTTAAGCAGAAAAATTTTCCTCCGAAGTGGAACAGATTGTACCTGAGAGGGAGCGTCTCGCCGTAGGCAGATCAGCACGTGATAATACAGATCGTACGTGAGTGCCGGGCCAATGCGAAAGGGAGACTGGAGCGGCTAGGGGCCAGTGGTCCGCGCGCCCGTGCCGCCCGGCTCAGAATGCCCAAGATGCGGTCCTGGATCGGCGTGAGAACCGGTGCTCAGGCGGGTGCCGCCTGGAGTTCAGTCCGCGCGATCGGGCGGCGAAGCATCGAAATCTGTGACCCTGAATCGGCATTGTTGCAGAAGTCGGCTTCAGGACGCGATGCCCCTTTCCCCATCTGAGGTCAGGCCACGCGCTCGCTCTCGGCGGTGCCGAGAGCGTTGAAGCGGTTCATGAGAGCCACGCGTATATGGATTTCGGCGGTCTGGCGGTCGGGGTCCCTCGAGGCGATCCGCCGGCCGAAGGACTTGAGGTTCCTCATCCCGGCTTCGATCCTGCTCCGGACATGATAACCGGACCATCGTTTCCAGATCGTCCGGCCGAGGCGCCGGGTTGCCCCCAGGATCTCGTTGCGGGCCATGGCGGCCGGGCAATCCTGCTTCCAGAGGCGGCCGTTCCTGCGGATGGGAATGACCGCCGTGCCGCCGCGCGCCAAGATTGCCGCATGGCACCGCCTTGTGTCGAACGCACCATCACCGGTAACGGTGCCGATCTCCTCACCCTCGGGGTTCTGGTCCAAAAGGTCTGGCAGCACGGGGCTGTCGCCTTCTCGGCTGGAGGTGAATTCCACCGCCCGGATGTACCCCGTCGCGGTGTCCATGGCCAGATGGATCTTGCGGTACTGGCGTCGGCGATGGGTGCCATGCTTCCTTGCCAGCCATTCGCCGTCGCCAAGAAACTTGATGCCGGTGCTGTCCATGAGGAGGTTGAGCGGGCCCGGAGCACGGCGGGACGAGAGCTGAACGGCAATCGTTTTCTGACGTCGGCTGAGCGTCGAGAAGTCGGGCACCGGCCAGTCGAGCCCTGCCATTTCGAGGATGCTGGCGACCATCCCGGTCGTCTGCCGGAGCGGCAGGCCGAACAGGACCTTCACCATCAGGCAGAACTGGATCGCCGCGTCCGAGAAGACCGGCGGGCGCCCGGGTGTGCCTGCCTTCGGCGCGAGCCAGGCCATGTCCTTGTCCAGCCAGACCAGGAGCGACCCGCGCCGCTTCAGCGCGGCATTGCAGGATTTCCAGTTGGTCGTGCGGTACCGGGCGGGTTCTGGTTTGCTCATGGCAGGCTCTTAACCAACTAGATTCACGCCGTGAATCCCGGAAGCCGACGAGTTCTGCAATATGTATAACCGCCCCTTGCTCAAGAGGGTTTTCAAAGCATTTTGGCGCGGAGTCGGGTGCTGACATGTATCCGGCCTCATGGTGCGGCCATCGTCATGCCGCGGGCCCGCATGGTGTTCGCGGATCGGCTCCAAATCAACGCCACGTGCTCGAAGACACTTTGTTGCAGACTGGTTTTGCCGACCCCGTCTCACGACCGTTGCGCCAAGCTGCTTTGGCCCTCCTCCGTTCCGACGTCTCGTGCCCGCTGCCCGGATCCGCCGAGGCTGATCAGGCCCCGAGGGAACGCTGGAAGTCGTTCGTCTTCAATCTGGTCTGGCGCTCACGCAGTCTTCATGGCTGCTCCCTCGATCACGACGCTGCTGGTCACGTATT
>NZ_JAATVU010000279.1 GCF_013184745.1 Mangrovicoccus sp. HB161399 | reverse complement strand
GACGTCGTGATCCGCTATCTGGACACGCGGGCCGCCGAGGTCATGGGGCTGGACGAAAACGGCAAGCTGACGGCCGAAAGCGTTGTGCCGGAGGCTGTGAGGCGGGCGGTCGCAATCGTGGTCGGCGACCTTCTGGAAGCCGCAGACGCGCCCAAGCGCGTGCCCGGCGGGCTGCCGTATCAGGCAGAGATGCTGCTCTACCGCTATGCCGACCCGCCCCTGGCCTGAGGACAACCCATGAAGCGCGGAACCTTGAAATACCGGGCCGAGTTCGAGCGGCCCGACCGGGTGCCTGATGGCTATGGCGGCTTCGAAGACCGCTGGATTGCCGAGTTCGGACGGCTTGCTGCGCTGCGCGCGGTCAACCCGGCTAAGGGCGACGAGCGCACCACGGAATCCGGTGAAATGCAGGTCATGGGCCACATGCTGACGGTGCGCGACGACAGCGACACCCGCCGGATCGCATCGAACTGGCGGGTCACCGTCATGGGCCGGACCATGGCGGTGCGGGGCGTCGGCTTCCCGATGAACGGAGAGATCCGCATCAGCGTGCAGGAGGGCGCGGCACAATGAGCAGGCAGACCGGAGGCAAGGCCGCGGCCGCGCGGACGCGGCAGCGCCAGGCGGCGCTCAAGAGCGAGGCCTTGAAGGGCATCGACCGGACCATCACCGCCGTGCACAAGGACGGGCTCGCCAATATCGGCAGCATGACCACGCGCCGCACCGGCAAGCTGCGCAGCTGGTATCGCAAGAGCCTGCGCAAAGCCAAGGTGTCCGGGTTCGT
>NZ_JAATVU010000278.1 GCF_013184745.1 Mangrovicoccus sp. HB161399 | reverse complement strand
GGTGCATTCGTCGATGATGTTGAGCATGCGGTAGGCGCGCCCATCCGCTGTCCTGTCCTGGACGAAGTCATAAGACCAGACGTGGTTCGGGCGTTCCGGCCTCAGCCGTACGCAAGATCCATCAGCCAGCCAGAGCCGACCGCGTTTCTTCTGTTTCGGCGGGACCTTGAGCCCTTCACGCCGCCATATCCGTTCCACACGCTTATGGTTCACACACCAACCAGCCTGAACCAGCATCCCGGTCACCTGCCGGTAGCCGTATCGGCCGTAGAGCCGTGCCAGTTCGATGATGTCCGCTGTCAGGCGTTCTTCATCGTGACGGCCAGCGGGGACCTTGCGCTGCGTGGAACGATGCTGACCGAGAGCCCGGCAGGCGCGGCGTTCGGAAACGCCGAGCTCCTGACGAACATGGTCGATACAGCGGCGACGACGCGAAGGGCTCAATAGTTTCCCCGTACTGCCTCCGACAAAATGAGCTTGTCCAGCGTCAGGTCCGACACTGCGCGCCGAAGCCGGGCATTCTCCTGCTCGAGCTCCTTCAAACGCTTCAGTTGATCGCGGCTCATCCCGCCATATTCACGCCGCCAGCGGTAGTAGGTCTGCTGCGTCACGCCGATCTGCCGAACCGCGTCCGAGATCTTCGCGCCCTGACCCTGCAGCACCTCGACCTGCCGCAGCTTCGTTATGATGTCTTCGGGCTTCTCTCGTTTGCCTGCCATCGTCGTAGTCCTCCGTGATACGGGATAAACTATCCCAAGGGGTGGACCACTTCAGTGGGGCAAGACCA
>NZ_JAATVU010000277.1 GCF_013184745.1 Mangrovicoccus sp. HB161399 | reverse complement strand
GGGGCTGCCGCGTTCCGCGGACGACGGACAGCCGGCACGATCTCGGGGTCTAGCTGGTCCGCGCCAGCGGGCCGGATGATCCGGAGGCGCAGAACGCGCCGGACCTTCCGAGGCGCAAATTCCGGGCTTCGGAGCCGAGCCGCATCTGGCTCGTCGGCATCAGCGCCGCCAATGGTTGCTCGAACCGGTGGCGCAACCTTGGCAACTACCCACTGGCGAGGGCCGGCTCTGCCTGGCGGCGGTCAAGGAGGTCGCCATCGTGGCGCCGCTGGCCGAGACCGATGGCGAACGCCGCCATGGAGATCGCCGGCCCCTCCCGGCAATTGCACGCAATCGCCTGCCGGGCGGCGGGTCGATGTCCGGCCGCCTGAAGGGCAGCCCCGCGGCCGGCGCCGGGGCCGGTCTGTCATTCAGACAGGGGCGTCCAACATGCTGCCGGGGACTGCAGGCGGCTCCCGGAGGCATGGAAAGCCGGCGCATCGATGGGCGGGACAGGGGATTGCCTCGAGTTCAAGCCGGGCCGCGCCAGCGGACCGGATGATCCGGGGGACCGATCGAAGGCGCCGATGGAGGGCTTCTTCGGCTCCTTGGTGGCCGAGCTGGTCCGCCGCGCCAGGTTCCGGTCGCGCCGCGAAGCCAGGGCGGCGCTGTCCAGGTGCATCGCGATCTTCTGCAGCCGCCTGCGCCGCCACCCGAGCACCGGCTGCCGGAGGCCCGAGCAGGCAGGGATCGGCATGGCCGCCGCAATGGCGGAATGGTGAATATCGGCCAAGTCCGGAATCCGGGGGGCAAGGTCA
>NZ_JAATVU010000276.1 GCF_013184745.1 Mangrovicoccus sp. HB161399 | reverse complement strand
GCGCGTTGCCACCCGGCGGCACCGCTTGAGCTTGGAGAAGCAGCGTTCGGCCAGGTTGCGCCAGCGGTAGAAGTCGCGGTCGACGGCGCGCCATTCCTTGCGGTTGCGCCGCATCGGGATGACCGCCACGATACCACGTTCCTCGCGGTTTTCCCGTACCTTGTCAGCATCATGGCCCTTGTCGGCGAGGAAATGGCCAGCCTCCGGCAGATCCTGCGCCATCACCAGGTCGAACCCCTTCACATCGGCCGTCTCGCCGCCGGAGATCTCGCTGCGCATCGGCAGTCCCGCACCGTTCACCCGGAGGTGGATCTTGGTCGTGAAGTGGAAGGCGGATCAGAAAACGATCCGCGGGATCGTTTTCCCGCCGGACAGTCGAGAACGGCCGAAACCTTCCTTCTGAGTCCCCCCCTTGAGCCCGCTGCCTGCTGATGGGCGCGGATCACCATTCGGCGCTGCGCTCGGACCAGTGGCGCTTGCGCCTCATTATCGATCATCTGCACACGGGCGGGCACGAGATCGCTGTCGTTGAGAAACAGCAGCATGGTCTCCCATAGTCCGGCTTGCGTCCAGGGTCGGACCTGGCGGTAGACGGACCCCCACTTTCCGAACTCCTCCGGAAGGTCGCGCCACGGGGCACCGGTCCGAGCGATCCAGAATATGCCATCCAGAACAAGGCGATGGTTGACAGGTTTCCGGCCGTTCGGGGCACGGATGGCAGCAATGAAATGCTCGAAGAACCGCCATTCCTCGTTGGTCATCAGATTCCGCGCCAAGATCACCTCCGTCGCAACGGCGATCTTGAATCACGGAGGCGAC
>NZ_JAATVU010000275.1 GCF_013184745.1 Mangrovicoccus sp. HB161399 | reverse complement strand
GATCTGCGCGAGAAGGTCCGACAGCATCCCCCGCCGGGGTCGGCCGGACCGGTGGCGTTCGCCGGCATTGCCGGAGGCGGCTTCGACCGCCCGGATCTCCAATGTTCCCCGTCGATCCCGGGGTGGATCTTGCGCCATGAGCGGGCCGCGCCACGGGTCCGGGCGGCACCGCGGATGCGCCGTTTCGAGCCGCCATGCTTGCGCGCGTGCCGTGCTGAGCGCTTTCGCGGCCCCGCCGGGGCCACGGTCGCTCCGCACCCTTCGCCTTCCGCCTTGATGCCATTCGGCGCCTCGAGCAGCGCTGGAACCGATGGCGCTGCCGCCGGCGGCTCCCCGGACCGATGGCGGTCGATGCCTCAGCGTCCGCGGGCAGGTGCAGCGCGCCCTTGGAGCCGCGACACGGGATGGTGTCGTCCAGTGTTCGGCGGGCTTTCGCGGCGCTTACCGGCGCCCCGGTCCTGTCTCGCTCTGGCGTCCTCACAGGTGGTCTAACTGAGGTGGACAGGCAATCTGTCCGGCGGACGGATTGTCCGGCAAAGGGCACGGATCAGCTGGGCTCCGCAAGCTCCGGCGGGCTCGCAGCGAAACCGTTCGCCAGCGGGCCCCAATGGCGCCACACTGGCTCACTCCGGCGGAGCGGCAGGCCGAGGAGGACCTTGTGGGCGAGGCAGGCCCGGATCGCCGCGCCGCCATGGGACTGCTGTCGGCCGCGACGGCCCGATGCTCCGGCCTGCCATTGCATCGGGGGATCGAACCATGCGGTCCGCGACCCTCGCTGCCTCAGCGATTGATTGCAGCTGCGCCAATTGGCGGTGCTGCAC
>NZ_JAATVU010000274.1 GCF_013184745.1 Mangrovicoccus sp. HB161399 | reverse complement strand
GTGGCGATCGGGTCGAGCGCGGAGCACGGCTCGTCCATCAGCAGCACCTCCGGCTCGGTCGCCACGGCGCGGGCGATGCACAGGCGCTGCTGCTGGCCTCCCGACAGGCCGGTGCCCGGCGCGTCCAGCCGGTCCTTGACCTCGTCCCAGATCGCCCCGCGGCGCAGCGATCTCTCGACGATCTCGTCGAGCTCGGCCTTGTTCTTCGCCAGCCCGTGGATGCGCGGCCCGTAGGCGACGTTGTCGTAGATCGACTTCGGGAACGGGTTCGGCTTCTGGAACACCATGCCGACCTTGGCGCGCAGCTGCACCGGGTCGACCTTCCTGTCGTAGATGTCCTCGCCGTCGAGCAGGATCCGGCCCTCGACCCGGCAGATGTCGATCGTGTCGTTCATCCGGTTCAGGCAGCGCAGGAAGGTCGACTTCCCGCAGCCCGACGGGCCGATGAAGGCGGTCACGGTCTTGTCCTCGATTTCCACCGAGACGTCCTTGATGGCGTGCGACGCGCCGTAGTGGACCTGCACGTTCTCGGCCTTGATCTTGAGCTCCCGCTGGGTCAGCTGGCGCTCGACGATGCGCATGTCGTCCATGTTGGTCACTCCTGAAGTCCTTACCAGCGGCGCTCGAAACGGCGGCGGAGAATGATGGCGATGAGGTTCATGATCACGAGGAACGCCAGCAGCACGATGATCGCCCCCGAGGCGCGCTCGACGAAGGCCGGGTCCGCGCGGTTGGTGAAGTTGTAGACCTGGACCGGAAGGCCCACGGCCGGATCGAGGATGCCCTCGGGAAATTCGCGCACGAAGGCCACCATCCCGATCAGCAGCAGCGGCGC
>NZ_JAATVU010000273.1 GCF_013184745.1 Mangrovicoccus sp. HB161399 | reverse complement strand
CCCTGCGGCTGCGGGCAGGACATCCGCAAGACCCTCGCCCACCTCCGGGCCATCTGGGCCCGGCTCACCGCAACCATCGTCGCGTCCATGACCACAGATTGGCACTGGCACCGGGTGACCTTGCCCCCCGGCTCCCTTGTTCAGGATCGATTCCTGAGCCAGCCCTCTTCGGCGGGGAGTTGCCAAGGCTGCGCCACCGGGTCGAGCAACCATCGGCGACGCTGATGCCGACCAGCCCAGATGCGGTTTGGTTCCACGGACCCTAAATTCCGCCGCAAGAAGTTCGGCGCGATCCGAAGATTATGTCGGCTGCCGGTGGTCCATGGCACGCAGCGTTCCCGGCGCGGAGGAAAGATGCCGCTCGCCATTGCCCCCGGAGTTGCCAGCGGCTGCGCCACCGGTCCGGGCGCCGCTGGCCACGGCGGACAAAGACCCGCTCTTTCATCAGCTTGGCCACCGTCTTGCGGGCAACCGGGATGCCTTGGTCCCGCAGTCCTGCGTGGATGCGCGGTGCTCCGCATCGCCGTGGCTGGCCTCGAAGATCGCACCTGTCCGCGGCAACAGGGCACCCCGCGACGCCCGGCGTGGAACCGGCTCGTGCTGGCCGAGAGCACCCGGCACAGCGCCCCCCGAGCGCGATCCGTCCGGGCGGGCGGGCCGCGCGATCACGGCGTGTTCGGACGCGTGGGCGGCGATGAAGGCGAGCTTGTCCTTCACGGCTTCGCCACCCACTGCGCGGCGCCGGTCAGGTCGCGCCGCCGCCCATCGGTTTCGGACCGGTGGCGTCCGCCTGCTCACCTATCCGCATCGCCTCACCTCTTCCCTGAGACGGCGGTTC
>NZ_JAATVU010000272.1 GCF_013184745.1 Mangrovicoccus sp. HB161399 | reverse complement strand
ATCAAGGTCGTCGCCAACCTCGGCAGGCTGGACAAGATCAAGCCCGGCAAGCTCGACCCGCTGATCAACGGCCTGAACCGCGCGGCCGGACGCCTCGAGAATACCGCCTCCGACGTGACCTACGAGTCCTCGCTCGGTTTCGGCAATGTCTTCGCGCTCCATGAGATCTGGAAGGACCTCGGCTTCGACCGTGCCCTGAGCCGGGCGCTGCACTCCGGACGGCGCGAGATTGACGTGGAAGCCCTGGTCCGGGCCATGGTCTTCAACCGTCTCTGCGCCCCGGACTCCAAACTTGGCTGCCTGCGCTGGCTGGAAACGGTCGCCATGCCCGCCATGCCGGAAACCGTGACGCACCAGCATCTCCTGCGGGCCATGGATGCGCTGATGGATCATGCTGACACGGTGGAGGACGCGCTGGCGAAGCAGGTGCGGCCGCTGGTCGATCGCGACTTGGCGGTGGTGTTCTATGACCTGACCACCGTGCGCATCCACGGAGAGGGGCGTGTCGGGGACGACCTGCGCGGCTACGGCATGAACAAGGAAACCGGCGGGATTGCCCGGCAGTTCGTGCTCGGCGTGGTGCAGACCGCGGAAGGACTGCCGCTGCTCCACACCGTCCATCCCGGCAACATGGCCGAGACAAAGACACTGCAGGGCATGCTGCAGACGGTGCTGAAGCGGTTCCCGGTCCAGCGGGTCGTGCTGGTGGCTGACCGGGGCCTGCTGAGCCAGGAGAATATCGGCGAGCTGACCGCGCTGGCCGACCGGGACGGCCGCAAGCTGGAGTTCATCCTGGCCGTCCCCGCGCGCCGCTATGCGGAGCTTGCCGAAACATTCCA
>NZ_JAATVU010000271.1 GCF_013184745.1 Mangrovicoccus sp. HB161399 | reverse complement strand
TCAGGCCTCGTCGAGGCCGATATCGACGCAGGGCGCCGACTGGGTGATGCGGCCGACCGAGATGAAGTCCACGCCGGTCTCGGCCTTGCCCCGGATCGTGTCCAGCCGCACCCCGCCCGAGCATTCCAGCGGCACCCGCCCGGCAACCCATGCGACCGCCTCGCGCATCGCCTCGTTGGTCATGTTGTCCAGCATGATCACGTCGGCCCCGGCCTCCAGCGCTTCGCGGACCTGCTCCAGCCGGTCGCATTCGACCTCGATCTTGGTCAGGACCGGCGCCAGCGCCTTGGCGCGCGCGACCGCGGCGGTGATCGAGCCTGCCACGGCGATGTGGTTGTCCTTCAGCATGATGCCGTTGTCGAGGCCCAGCCGGTGGTTGCGTCCCCCGCCGCAGGTCACGGCGTACTTCTCCAGCATCCGCAGCCCCGGCGTGGTCTTGCGCGTGTCGACGAGGAAGGCGCCCGTGCCCTCGATCTCCTTCACGTACTCGGCAGTCACGCCCGCGATGCCGGACATGCGCTGGACCAGGTTCAGCGCCACCCGCTCGGCGGTCAGCAGCGCCTGGGCATTGCCGGTGACCGTGGCGAAGGTGACCCCGGCCTCGACGCGGTCGCCGTCCTTGCGGGCCGTCTCGAAGCTGCAGCCGGGGTCGAGCTTCCGGAAGATCAGCTCCGCGATCGGCAGGCCGGACAGCACGACCGGCTCGCGCGCGTTCATGCCGAAGCTGGCCACCGCGCCGTCATCCACCATGATCTTCGCGGTGAGGTCGAAATAGTTGCAGTCCTCGTCGAGCCACAGGTCGATGAGACGGTCCACTTTGCGCATGTCGATCAGCATGGG
>NZ_JAATVU010000270.1 GCF_013184745.1 Mangrovicoccus sp. HB161399 | reverse complement strand
TCGCCGATCATCACCAGCCGCCCGCGCGACCACAGCCCCATCGGGTCGCGGTTCCAGAACGGCCACTTGGTCACCTCGCCGGTGGCGTCGATCAGCGCCTGAACCATCGGATGCGAACCGCCGAAGATCGCCTCCATCTCCTCGCGCGAACTGTCGACGAAGCTGGTCTCGTGCTCCCAGGAATCCACAGGAACGCCAGTGACATAGTAGTATTCCGAGGCGTCGTTCTTGGTCGCGTAGGCCATGATGTGGCGCGACTGCTCCCACCACCATTTGACGCAGAGCTCGTGCTCCAGCCCCGAGGCGCGGAGCTTCTCCATGTCGACCAGCGCGCGGTGCCCGACCCAGCCGGAGAAGCGCGGCTTCTCGACGCCGAGCAGCGTCTCGCGGATCATCGAATTGATGCCGTCGGCGCCGATGACCAGCTTGGCGGCGACCTGGCGGCCGTTCTCGAAGGTGAGCAGCACGTCGCTGCCGCGTTCCTCGATGGCGGTCAGGCGGTGGCCGAAATGCACGCGGGAGGCGTCGAGCGCCTCGATCTGGACGGCATGCATGTCGCCGCGATGGATGGTGATGTAGGGCGCGCCATATTCCTTCAGCGCATAGTCGCCGAGCGGGATTTCCGAGAGATATTCGCCGGTTATCCCGTCTCTGGAGAACCAGTGCGTGGGGTGGGAGCCGATTTTGGCAAGGGTGTCTTCGAGGCCGAGCTTGCGGAAGATCTTCATGACGTTCGGGCCGATATGGATGCCCGCGCCGAGCCGGGTGAATTCGGGGGCCTGCTCGAAGCTATGGACGGAGAAGCCCGCCTCCGTCATGAGCGCCGCCGCCGCCGCCCCGCC
>NZ_JAATVU010000027.1 GCF_013184745.1 Mangrovicoccus sp. HB161399 | reverse complement strand
CAACGGGCCGTTCCTTTGGCGAGGTCGAGTCCGTCAGGAGACTCCCTTCCGCCGATCGCCGCCACCCCAAATCAACCAGTGTCGTGTAGTCTGCGGAACCCGGGTCCAGCCGCGGCCGAACGGCGAGCCACCGGATCCACGACGCCGGGCTTAATCTCGCACCCGCCCTTGTCTGCGAGCATTGCAGCGTTTCCGGGCCGGCCTCCGCGGCCGGGAAGCAGGCCGAGATTCCCGGGATCTGGGCGGCGTGCAGGAGACGCCGGATATGGAACGGCTCGCGGGCAGAACCGGCTAGCGCGGCCATCCCGGGAGCTTCTCCGGCGGTGCGGTCCAGGCAAGCCGTGTGCTGAACGTCCTGTTTGTCCCGCGGCTCCGCCATGCCTCCGGTCTTGTTGCTGGCCCGATCGGCGTGTTCCGGGCGGCTCTGCCCTGTGCCGCCGCCAGGCTCGGATGGGAGTGCATGCCCCGTGCCGAAGCTTCGGTCGGCACCTGAACCTGCAGATCGGCAACGACGCGCGCGCGCCATCGGTCCGGGTACAGGGCCGAATGGGCATCGCCACCGCGGGGATTGAGAGCCGCGCGCCCGCGTCGCAGCTGGAAGGCTGGCGGCTCGCGCTGGCGGCCGCGGGCCCGGCAGAGGCGATCCGGCACCGGCAGGCCGAGGCCGGTGAACTGGCCGAGCTGCGCCGCGAGAACCGCCGTCTCAAGGAAGAGGTGGAGGCGATGCGGATAGGCGAGCAGGCGGACGCCACCGGTCCGGGAGAGCCTGCGAACGCTATTCTTGCGCAGCGGGCGGCGAAGCAGCGAAGGACAAGCTCGCCTTCCTTGCCGCCCATGCGTCTGCGCACGCCGTCATCGCGCGGCCCGCTCGCTCGGACGGATCGCGCTCGGGGCCGCGCTGATCCGGGTGCTCTCGGTCAGCACGAGCTGGTTCCATTCCTGGCGTGCCGCCGCCCCGGGACGGGCGGCGCGACAGGACCTTCTTCCCGGGATGCGTGCGATCTTCGAGGCCAGCCACCGGCGCTACGGTGCGCCGCGCAGCCGTCATCGAGGCGCCGTCGCCCATCGGGCTCGAACCGATGGCGCCGCGATGGGCAGCTCCGAGCGTCGATGGCGGCGCCGAACTGCGGGATCAGGGCATGCGGGCAGCCAGGAAGACGGTGGCCAAGCTCATTGAAGAGCGAGCCATTGTCCGCCGTCGCCAGCGGCGCTCGGACCGGTGGCGCAGCCGCTGGCAGCTCCGGGGGCAATGGCGGGCGACATCCGCCCGCCGCACCGGGGCCGCCGCGTTCCGCGGACGACGGACAGCCGGCACGATCTCGGGTTCGAGCTGGTCCGCGCCAGCGGGCCGGATCATCGGGGGCGCAGAACGCGCCGACCCTGCCGCGGCGGAATTTCCGCGCCGCGGAGCCCGGCCGGATCTGGCTGGCCGACATCAGCGTCGCCAATGGTTGCCCGACCCGGTGGCGCAACCTTGGCAACTGCCCACGGACCAGGGCCGGCTCTGCCTGGCGGCGGTGAAGGAGTCCGCCATCTTGCCGCCACCGGTTCGAGACCGATGGCGAACGCGACGATGGAGATCGCCGGCGCCTCCCGGCGATTGCACGCAATCGCCTGCCGGGCAGCGGGCCGATGTCGGAGCGGCTCGGGAGCAGCCCCGCGGCCGACGCGATGCGCATGGCTCTGCAGAACCGGCGGCCGGCGCGGGGGCCGGTCTGCCATTCAGGCAGGGGCGTCCAACATGCTGCCGGTGGCTGCAGGCAGCTTCTCGATGCCTGGAAAGCCGTCGCCTCAATGAGCCGGAAGGGAAATTGCCTGGAGTTCAAGCTGGTCCGCACCAGCGGACCGACCGGTCCGGGGGACCGTTCGAAGGCGCGGAACGCGCCGATGGAGAGCTTCTTCGGCTCCTTGATGACCGAGCTTGTCCACCGCGCCAGGTTCCGGTCGCGCCGCGTGGCCAGGGCGGAGCTGTTCGCGTGCATCGCCATCTTCTGCAACCGGCGGCGCCGCCATTCGAGCATCGGCTGCCGGACGCCCGAACAGGCAAGGATCGACATGTCCGCAAAGATGGCCGCATGGTGAACATCCGCCCAGTCCGGGAGCCGGGGGCAAGGTCATAGGCGCTTCGACCCGCCATGCAGGTCGACCCGCTCGCCGCGCGGCTCTTCCGCATCCCGTTCCGCCGGACCCGGCGTGTTGCCGCCGACAGACCGACGCCCGGATCGTCCGAAATTCTGCGCCGCGTTCGTCCTCTGGCTAGCGCCGGCCGCGCCGCTTCGCGCTGGAACTCCGGGTTGGCCGTCTTCCGCGGGACATGGAACACTTCCCGGTTCAGCAGTCGGCGCTCTCCGCCAAACCCGGGAAAGTCCAGTAGCGCCGGATATTGCCGGTGGCGGTGTCCATCGCCAGATGCACCTTGCGCCATTCACGCCTTCGCGCCCCATCATGTTTGCGCACAAGCCATTTCCCATCGCCAAGGAAACGGATGCCCATTCGGCGCTGCGCTCGGACCAGTGGCGCTTGCGCCTCATTGTAGATCAACAGGCTCAGCGGCTGGCCGGAGCTCCGATGCGGGATTTGCACTGCGATCCGGGCCCAGCGGTGGCACAAGGTGGAATAGTCGGGCGCGGGCCAGTCGAGTCCGGCCCTCTCGATCAGGCTTGCGACCAGACCAACTGTTTGCCGAAGCGGCAGCCGGAACAGGGCTCTCAACGTCAGGCATGTCTGGATGGCATTCGCCGGGCAAACGGTCCCCCCCGGACCGTTTCCTGGCCCTCCTCATTCGGATTAGGTCTCGGGGTGACCCTGTTTGCCCCGGCCCTGCGCCCGACACTCCAGCTCGGGGCCGAACCAGATAGACGACGATCCACGCCGCCTCGGCGAAGTGCTCGCCGTCGCCAGCGGCGCTCGGACCGGTGGCGCTTGCTCTGGCAACTGCTCGAGCCAATGGCGCAACAATGACTCGCTAGCCGGTCCAGTTCGTCGTGCTGTAGCGCGGGAGGCGGGCTTCGGCATGAGACCGATCTAACCCTCAGTATTTCCGGGCTAAGTCCCTCTCTCCGATAAGTGCAATATGCCCGACGGAAGCTACCCGCCGGTGAGTTCCACCTCGGTTGCTTTTCGGATTTGCCCGGCGGGTTCCTCGCGGAAATCCCCGGCCGCGGTCCGGCAGCCGCGGTGTTCCGCGGCGCGGCGCCGAGGCGGCCGCAAATCGACCTCATGGATCGATTTGGGAGCGCCGACACTGCTGCGGTTTCCCGGGGCAGACAGCGGCGCGCGCGGCGGTTGAGGCTATCGACCTGGCCCGTCTGCCACGGCGCCTGCGGGTAGCAGAGCGAGCCATCGCGCCGCCACGGGTCCGGGGCCGGTGGCGAACGTTCTCCGTTCCCATCCCGGTGCCGAGGTCCCGCCAGACGGCGAACTCGAACCCGTGGCCGAAGGGGATCGGCTGCCGGGCCGCCAGTGGCAGCGGTGCGAGGGCGCGGATGGCCGTGTCCGCCATACGCCCGGCCTTGCGCCCGCTTTTCCGCAGCATCGCCGTGGCCCGTGTCCACCGCCCGGCCATGGACAGGACATTCGCTGCGCCGAGCGTGCTGCGGAAGATCAACAGGTTATCCGCGGCGCTTCCGCTGCCGCGCCACGGCCACGCTCGCTGCTCGTTACCAATGGCCAAGCCCTTGGCGTTCGCAGCACATGCGGGGCCGGCACCCCGTGCGGTGGCGGTCGGGCTTCGGAATGATCCGGCCTGGGAATCCGGCGTCCCGCAGGGAATCTGCTAGACCGACATGTGAAGCACCGCCCTTGCGCGCCTTGGTCAGACATCATGCTCGCGCGCCACAGATCTTCGCTGGAACCCAGTGTTTGAGGGCCGGGAAATGCGGCGGCATCGGGTCCTGCTCCAGGTCAGGCGCAGGTCAATTTCGGATCCTGGGCCAAATTCTGCTCTGCCTGCTGCCTGGCGATGTGCTGTTCGGTCTCGACCTCGTAATGGGCGATCTCTTCGATCAGGTCGGCCATGAGCGGCGCGAGCCAGGGGGCGTAGGCCTTCCATTTTTCCGAGCTGCCGCGGTAGATGCCCTGCCGGACCTGGCGCAGGCTGGCCGTCTTCACGGTCGCGGCGCTGCCGCGGTAATCGGCCAGGCCGTCCTCCGGGGCGAGGCCGCAGAACCGGGCCATGCCGGCAATCCAGGGCGCGGGCGCCTCGGTCAGGGGCTCGTAGGGAACCGGCATGATCCTGTCCGGAAAATCCCGTGTCCAGAGGGCCATCGCTGTCTCGGTGAGCCGGTGGAACTCGGCGAGCGTCGCGAAGCGGTGGGAATGGTCGTAGCCCTCGGCAAAGCGGATGCGGAAGGCGGAGAACGCCGTCGCCATCGGATGGCGGCGGCAATGCAGCACCCGCGCCTCCGGCATCGCCTTCAGCGCCAGGCCGCAGAGAAAGGCGTTGGACGGCATCTTGTCGAGCAGCACCTCGGCCTCCGCCGCGCCGGAAGGAAGCGAGGCGAAATAGGCGCCGCGGAAGGCCTGCGCGTCGATCGGGCCGCCGCCCGCGCAGAGCGTGTTGTAGATGCCGGCCAGCCGCGTGCTTTCGCCGAGCGACGCGACGCGGCTGTGGCGAAGCAGGATCTGCTCGGCCAGCGTGGTGCCCGACCTCGGCAGCCCGACGATGAAGACCGGGCGCGGGTGTCCGGACGGGGCGGAGGGCGCCGCGATCCGGGCGGCCGCGACCGGCGCCCGCTCGGCCGCGGCGCGCATGCTGTCCATGTAGCGGCGGATGTCCTCGTCCGGCTTCAGGGCGTTGGCCATGGCCAGATGGCGGAAGGCGCCATCGGTATCGCCCTGGTCCTCGCGGATCCTGGCAAGCGCATGGGCGGCCATCTCGCGGTCCGCGCGCGGGGCGCCGGGATTCGCGTCGACCGCCTCGATCTGCGCGATGATCGCAGGCTCGGCGGAGAGGTCGGCCTGGCGCGAGAGGTTGTAGAGCCCGGACATGGACAGCGCGCCCTCCCGCGCGGGGGGCAGCAGCACCTGCTCGGCCTCGTCGAGCCGCCCGAGATAGGCCAGCGAGGTCGCGAGCACGTTCAGGGCTTCCGCGTCGAGCGCGCCGGCCTGGCGGAGCGGCTCCAGTTCGGCCGCGGCGGCGGCGTGATCGCCGGCAAAGGCGGTCGCCATTCCATGGCTCGCGCGGAGCTCGGCATGGCCGGGATGGCTGCTGCGGAAGGGGGCGAGCCGGTCGAGCGCGGCTTCGGGCTGCTTCATCACGACCAGCGCGCGCGCCTCGAAGGCGGCCAGCGCCGGATCGCCTGGATTGGCGCGGCTCAGGATGCCGGAAAGGGCCAGCGCATGCGGCGCCGCGCCGGTGCGCACCAGCGAGACGCAGGAACGGATGATGCTGCGCCGCTGCTGCAGCGTGGTGCCGCGCAGCGCGGCCAGCGCGCGGGCATTTCCGGGGTCCCGGTCCAGCACCTTGCCATAGGTCAGGATCGCGCCGGGCAGGTCGCGCGCCATCAGTGCCTGCGCGCGCGACAGCTGCTCCGCCAGCGGGCCCTTGGCCCGGGTCTTCTTCCGTCGCGGCACGGTGCGGCCTCCTCGTTGCTCCGCCCGGAGCCTAGCCGCCGCAGCCTTGCCCTTTGGTTAAGGCTTGGTGGATCAGGAGATCTCGAAGGGCACCACCCGGCGCACCCGCGCATCGACCGAGATCTGGGCATGGATCGGCGGCACCGAGCGCTGCGGGCAGTTGGTCCGCTCGCAGATCCGGCAGGAACTGCCGATCAGGTCGTAATCCCCGGCCTGGTCGATATTCAGCCCGTCGGCATAGACCATGTCAGGCGCGTGGTTGACCGAGCAGCCGAGCGCAATCGCATAGCGGCGGATCGGCGCGCGGAATCCGACGCCGCGCTTGGTGATGGTGCGGGCGATGCAGATGTAGCGCTCGCCGTCCGGGGTCTCGGCCAGCTGGCGGACGGTCTCCTCGGGGCGCTCGAAGGCCTGGTGCACGCCCCAGAGCGGGCAGGCGCCGCCGAAACGGGCGAATTGCAGCCGGGTCGCGGAATGGCGCTTGGTGATCGTCCCCGCGCGGTCGACCCGCAGGAAGAAGAACGGCACCCCGCGCGAGCCGGGGCGCTGCAGCGTCGAGAGCCGGTGGGCGACCTGTTCCAGCGAGGCGCCGAAGCGGTCGGCCAGCAGCTCGATGTCGTGGCGCAGTTCCCGGGCGGCCGAGAGGAAGGCGCCATAGGGCAGCATGGCGGATCCGGCGAAGAAATTCGCCAGGCCGATGCGGGCGATGGCACGGGCCTCGCCGGTGCGGAAGCGGGCGTCGTCGAGGATGCGCTCGATCGCGTCCTTTTCCTCGGCCAGGGCGATCTGCTGCCAGATCTGGAAGCTCTGGGTGGCGCGCGGCGCGTCGGCATTGACCACCAGGCGCTTGTTCTCGGGGTCGAAGATCCGGAAAACGTCCGGGCTCATCGTGCCGCGCTCGAAGACCACCGCCATGCCATGGACGCGGCGCAGCCGCTCGGCGCCGAGCTTCAGGTGGTTGCCGCCGTCGACGCCGATCTCCTCGGCCAGCGCCTCGGCGCCGCGGTCGAGCCAGTCGATGTAGTTGTTGGCGTAGTTGAAGAAGTCGCGGACCTCTTCGTAGGGCAGGGGCGCGGCGTCGATATGCTCCTGCTGCAGCGCGTCGTCGAGCGACGCCATCCGGTCCTTCGCGGCCTGGTAGGCGCGCTGCAGCGTCAGGAAGGCATGGGCGAAATCCGGCGTGTTGGAGATCGCGATCTTCAGCTCCTGCCGCGACGGGCGGCGGTCGGCGAAGATCGGATCGGACAGTGCCTCGTGCAGGTCGTTCACCACCCGGTCGCCGTCATCTGAGGCGAAGGAGGCGATGTCGACGCCGAATCCGTCGACCAGCGCCAGAATCACTCCCGCGGACAGCGGGCGCTGGTTGTTTTCCAGCTGGTTGACGTAACTTGTCGAAATGCCCAGCCTTTCGGCGAACTGCCTCTGCGTGAGCTTTTCGGCCTGGCGCAGATTGCGCAGCCGCGCGCCGGCAAAGAGCTTCCGTCCTTCCATGACTGGACCTTTCGCAAGTTCGCAATACGCATTCCACAATACGCAAACATTTGCAACCACACATGTCCAGACCTTCCCGCAAGGGCATCGGGATGGCAGGTGCTACGGTTAATGCGGCTCTGCAGCATAAAGGGCCCGGACCAGGAGGACATCATGCATCACAGTGCCGGCACGCGATCCCGCCCCCTCTGGAAGGAGGCCGCCCTCGTTCTGGGCGCTGCCGCAGCAATGGCGGCGGCGGCCAATATCGAGGTTCCGTTCTACCCGGTGCCGATGACGCTGCAGACGCTGGCCGTCACCGGGGCCGGGCTGGCGCTCGGCATGCGCCGCGGCGTTGCCTCGGTGGCCACCTATGTCGGTGCGGGCCTGGCCGGCCTGCCGGTCTTCGCCGGCGGCAAGTTCGGCCTGATGGCGCTGACCGGTCCCACCGGCGGCTACATTCTCGGATTCCTGATCGCCGCCGCCTTCGCCGGGATGGCCCGCGACCGCGGCTGGACCCGCTCGCTGCCCGGCGCGCTGGTCTCGGCGCTGGTCGCCACCGCGCTCGTCTTCCCCACCGGGCTCTGGCACCTGGGCAACGTCATCGGCTGGGACAAGCCGGTGCTGGACTACGGCCTGACCCCGTTCATCTTCGGCGGCATCTTCAAGTCCCTGATCGCCGGTCTCGGCGCCTGGGCGCTTGCCCGCCGCTCCGCCTGACACATCGCGCAAGAGGTCACGATGAAAGAGATACTCGAGAAGCTGCAGGAACGCCGCGAGGAGGCCTATCTGGGCGGCGGTCAGCGCCGCATCGATGCGCAGCATGCCAAGGGCAAGCTGACCGCGCGCGAGCGCATCGAGCTGCTGCTGGATGAAGGGTCGTTCGAGGAATACGACACCTACATCACCCATCGCTGCACCGATTTCGGCATGCAGGACCAGAAGATCACCGGTGACGGCGTGGTCACCGGCTGGGGCACGATCAACGGCCGCATGGTCTACGTGTTCAGCCAGGACTTCACCGTCTTCGGCGGCTCTCTGTCGGAAACCCATGCCCAGAAGATCTGCAAGATCATGGACAAGGCGGTGCAGAACGGCGCGCCCGTCATCGGGATCAACGACTCCGGCGGCGCGCGTATCCAGGAAGGCGTCGCCTCGCTGGCGGGCTATGCCGACGTGTTCAAGCGCAACGTCGTGGCCTCCGGCACCATCCCGCAGATTTCCGTCATCATGGGCCCCTGCGCGGGCGGCGCGGTCTATTCGCCGGCCATGACCGACTTCATCTTCATGGTGCGCGACAGCTCCTACATGTTCGTCACCGGCCCCGACGTGGTGAAGACCGTGACGAACGAGATCGTCACCGCCGAAGAGCTGGGCGGAGCGTCGACCCACACCAAGAAATCCTCCGTGGCCGACAAGGCCTTCGACAATGACGTCGAGGCGCTGGCCGAAGTCCGCCGCCTGGTCGACTTCCTGCCGCTCTCGGCGCGCGAGAACCCGCCGAAGCTGCCGGTGATCGACGACCCCGACCGGATCGACGAGAGCCTCGACACGCTGGTCCCCGACAATCCCAACATGCCCTACGACATGAAGGAACTGATCGGGAAGATTGCGGATTGCGGCGAGTTCTACGAGATCCAGGAGGATTTCGCGAAGAACATCCTGACCGGCTTCATCCGGCTCGAAGGCTCCACCGTCGGCGTCGTTGCCAACCAGCCGATGGTGCTGGCCGGCTGCCTCGACATCGACTCGTCGAGAAAAGCCGCGCGCTTCGTGCGCTTCTGCAACGCCTTCAACATCCCGATCCTGACCCTGGTCGACGTGCCCGGCTTCCTGCCGGGGACCAGCCAGGAATACGGCGGCGTCATCAAGCACGGCGCGAAGCTGCTCTTCGCCTATTCCCAGGCCACCGTGCCGATGGTCACGGTCATCACCCGCAAGGCCTATGGCGGCGCCTATGACGTGATGGCGTCCAAGCATATCGGCGCGGACGTCAACTATGCCTGGCCGACCGCCGAGATCGCCGTGATGGGCGCCAAGGGCGCGACCGAGATCCTCTACCGCTCCGAACTGGGCGACCCCGAGAAGATCGCCGCGCGCACCAAGGAATACGAGGACCGCTTCGCCAACCCCTTCGTGGCGGCGGAACGGGGCTTCATCGACGAGGTGATCATGCCGCGCTCGACGCGCCGCCGGGTCGCCAATGCCTTCGCCGCGCTGCGCACGAAGCATGTCGAGGTGCCCTACAAGAAGCACGACAACATCCCGCTCTGACGAGCAGGGACCCCCGGCGCCGCCTTGGGAGGGGCGGGCGCCGGGACAAGTATGACCCCCAGCCGAGGACAACCGGACCCATGCAGGCCCTTTCGATCGTCATTGCAGCCGAACAGCCGGAGTTTTCCGGCCTCTGCGGCATGAGCGGAGGGATGCCTGTTTCCGCAACGTCGCTAATTAAAGGAAACTTTTCTCTCTTCACTTGCGTTATGATCGCGAAGCCCTGCCTGCTCGGCATGGCCAACAAAGCGAATGAGGCGCAAGATGAAGAAAGTGACGTTGATCCTCGGGACCTGCGGTCTGCTGGCCCTGACGGCTTGCGGGCAGACAGATCTCGAACGTACCGCGACGGGTGCCGTGATCGGCGGCGCAGCGGGGCAGGTGATCACGGGCGATCCCGTGACCGGTGCCCTGATCGGCGGTGCGGCGGGCGCAACCTGCCGTTCCCTGGGGACCTGTCCGAACAACTGACCCGCGCGACCCTGCGCGCGGCCAACCTGATCCGCGCGCGGAAGCTCCGCGCGACCGACACCAATCGAACCCGTCGTGGCCCGGTGCCGCGGCGGGTTTCCTCTGTCCTGCGGAGTGAGACATGTTCAAGAAAATCCTGATCGCCAACCGGGGCGAGATCGCCTGCCGCGTGATCAAGACCGCGCGCAAGATGGGCATCCAGACCGTTGCGGTCTATTCCGATGCCGATGCCAATGCGCTGCACGTCCAGATGGCCGACGAGGCGGTGCATATCGGCCCGCCGCCGGCCAACCAGTCCTACCTGATCATCGACAAGATCCTCGACGCGATCAAGCAGACCGGCGCCGAGGCAGTGCATCCGGGCTATGGCTTCCTCAGCGAAAACAAGGTCTTCGCGGAAGCTCTTGAAGCAGCCGGCGTCGCCTTCATCGGCCCGCCCTCGGGCGCGATCGAGGCGATGGGCGACAAGATCACCTCGAAGAAGCTGGCCCAGGAGGCGGGCGTCTCGACCGTTCCGGGCTACATGGGCCTGATCGAGGATGCCGAGGAAGCGGTGAAGATCTCCAAGGAGATCGGCTATCCGGTGATGATCAAGGCGTCCGCCGGCGGCGGCGGCAAGGGCATGCGGATCGCCTGGAACGACACCGAGGCGCGCGAAGGCTTCGAGTCCTCGAAGAACGAGGCGGCGAACAGCTTCGGCGACGATCGCATCTTCATCGAGAAGTTCGTCACCCAGCCGCGCCACATCGAGATCCAGGTGCTGGCCGACAAGCACGGGAACTGCCTCTACCTGAACGAGCGCGAATGCTCGATCCAGCGGCGCAACCAGAAAGTCGTCGAAGAGGCGCCGAGCCCGTTCCTCGACGAAGCCACCCGCAAGGCGATGGGGGAACAGTCCTGCGCGCTGGCCAAGGCGGTGGACTATGCCTCTGCCGGCACGGTCGAATTCATCGTCGACGGCGACAAGAACTTCTACTTCCTCGAGATGAACACCCGCCTGCAGGTGGAGCATCCGGTCACCGAGCTGATCACCGGCATCGACCTGGTGGAGCAGATGATCCGCGTCGCCTATGGCGAAAAGCTGGCGATGAAGCAGAGCGACATCGGCATCAAGGGCTGGGCGATCGAGAACCGCCTCTATGCGGAGGATCCGTACCGCAACTTCCTGCCGTCCATCGGCCGCCTGACCCGCTACAAGCCGCCGGTCGAGGGCGACACCGCGGACGGCTGCATCGTGCGCAACGACACCGGCGTGTACGAAGGCGCCGAGATCTCGATGTACTACGACCCGATGATCGCCAAGCTCTGCACCTGGGGCGAGACCCGCGAGGCGGCGACCGAGGCGATGCGCAACGCGCTGGACCAGTTCGAGGTCGAGGGCATAGGCCACAACCTGCCCTTCGTCGCGGCGGTGATGGACCACCCGCGATTCATGTCGGGCGACATCTCCACCGCCTTCATCGCCGAGGAATATCCCGACGGCTTCTCCGGGGTGACCCTGCCGGAAGAGGACCTGGTCCTGCTGGCCCGCGTGGCCCTGGGGCTGACCGCCATCGAGTTCGACCGCAAGTCGGCGATTTCCGGCCAGCTCCGCCAGAAGCCGCAGATCCTGGCCGACGAGTGGGAAGTGTCGATCGGCGAGGCGCATGTGCCGCTGACCATCTCGGTGCGGGACGGCGGCCGGATCACCTTCGAGGACGGCGTCACCATGGCGCTGGCCTGGCGGGCGGGCCAGACCGTGGCCCAGGCCGAGATCGGCGGGCAGACCGTCATGGTCAAGGTCGACCCTGTCAGCCAGGGCTTCCGCCTGCGCTGGCGCGGTGCCGACCTGAAGGCGGTGCCGCGGTCGCTCCGCGCGGCCGAGCTGGCCAAGCTGATGCCGGTCAAGCTGCCGCCGGACACGTCCAAGCTTCTGCTCTGCCCGATGCCGGGCCTCGTGGTGCGCATCAACGTCTCCGAGGGCGACGAGGTGCAGGAGGGCCAGGCGCTGGCGGTCGTGGAAGCCATGAAGATGGAAAACACGCTGCGCGCCGAGAAGCAGGGCACCGTCAAGAAGGTCAATTGCGAGGCCGGTGCCAGCCTTGCGGTCGACGACGTGATCATGGAATTCGAATGAGGTCCGCGGTCCGCATATCGGCCGGGAAGGGCAGGGGCGGCGCGTCCCTGTCCGGCCTGCCGGTGCGGGCCGCGCCCCTCCGGCGGGGGGAAGAGATTTGTCAAGGTTCCCGCGCTAGCCTCGCTGCCGACTCATGCCGTCGGGGAGGCCCGGAGGATGCCGCTGCGTCCGCCGATCACGTTTGCCGGGGCGCTGCTGCTGCTCCTTTCCGTTCTGGCGGGCTGCTCGCTCGACCGGGAGGACGCGCTGCGCGCAGAGCTGGCGCCATGGCTGTCGCTGCTGGGAACGCGGCAATTCGTGTCGAAATCGAGCTGCACGCTGGCGGTGTTCCGGCTGGAGACGGCCGATGTGGCGATGGAGGGCGGGCTGCAATCGGCCATGTCCGCCGGGCCCGCGCTGGATCTGGTCGCTGCCGGGGTGCCGGTGATCTTCGACTTCCCCGGCAGGAGCCCGACCGAGATTTCGGAGCAGCTGATGTCCAAGGACCTGGCCCGCGGGCTGGGACTTCTGTCGAGCGGCATCGGCCCGGTGCTGGACTGCGCCGAAAGCGAGGTGATCCGCAAGGGCATCTACCGGATGCTGGTAACCCGCGCGACGCGGATGATCTACGTGCCGGACGGCAATGCGCTGATCCTCGTCTATCCGCCGGAGAAACTCGCCGTATTTATGCGCGGCAACGTCTGACCGCCCTCAGGGGCGGCACCGCGCCCGGCCGGGTTCCGGCGGGGGCATCCCGAATTCATGTCATCGCAGCCCCGGGCGCGGTGCACCGGCCCTCCGCCGGATGCCGCGCGGGGGCAGGCCGCGATCTGCGGGGCCCGGTTGCGGGCCCTGCGCCGACGGAGAGTCACAGTCCGGGGCCGCAGGCGCCCGGCGCGCGATCAAAGGGTGGAAAATGACCGGAAAGCTGGACCGATGGAAGGCGCTTGCCGAGAAGGAGCTGCGTGGCAAGCCTCTGGAAAACCTCGACTGGGAAACGCTCGAGGGCATCAAGGTGAAGCCGCTCTATACTGAGGCCGACACCGCGGACCTGCCGCATATGGGCGGCATTCCGGGCGAGGGGCCCTATACCCGCGGCGTCCGGGCGACGATGTATGCCGGCCGCCCCTGGACGATCCGGCAATATGCCGGCTTCTCCACCGCCGAGGAGTCGAACGCCTTCTACCGCAAGGCGCTGGCCGCCGGGCAGCAGGGCGTCTCGGTCGCCTTCGACCTGGCCACCCACCGCGGCTATGACAGCGACCATCCGCGCGTGGTCGGCGATGTCGGCAAGGCGGGCGTGGCGATCGACAGCGTCGAGGACATGAAGATCCTGTTCGACGGCATCCCGCTCGACAAGATCTCGGTCTCGATGACCATGAACGGCGCCGTCATTCCGGTTCTGGCCAATTTCATCGTCACCGGCGAAGAGCAGGGCCATGACCGCGCGGTGCTGTCGGGGACCATCCAGAACGACATCCTCAAGGAGTTCATGGTCCGCAACACCTACATCTATCCGCCCGAGCCCTCGATGCGGATCATCGCGGACATCATCGAATACACCTCGAACGAGATGCCGAAATTCAACTCGATCTCGATCTCGGGCTACCACATGCAGGAGGCCGGCGCCGACCTGGTGCAGGAACTGGCCTTCACCATCGCCGACGGCCGCGAATACGTCCGCACCGCCATCGCGGCCGGCATGGATGTCGACGCCTTCGCCGGACGCCTCAGCTTCTTCTTCGCCATCGGCATGAACTTCTTCATGGAGGCGGCCAAGCTGCGCGCCGCGCGGACGCTCTGGCACCGCGTCATGTCCGAGTTCGAGCCGAAGAAGCCGGGCAGCCTGATGCTGCGCACCCATTGCCAGACCTCGGGCGTGTCGCTGCAGGAGCAGGATCCCTACAACAACGTCATCCGGACCGCCTACGAGGCGATGTCGGCGGCGCTCGGCGGCACCCAGTCGCTGCACACCAACGCGCTCGACGAGGCCATCGCGCTGCCGACCGAGTTCTCGGCCCGGATCGCGCGCAACACCCAGCTGATCCTGCAGGAAGAGACCGGCATCACCAACGTGATCGACCCGCTGGCGGGCAGCTACTACGTGGAAAGCCTCACGGCCGAGCTGATCGACAAGGCCTGGGCCCTGATCGAGGAAGTCGAGGAGATGGGCGGCATGACCAAGGCCGTCGCCTCGGGCATGCCGAAGCTGCGGATCGAGGAAACCGCCGCGCGCCGCCAGGCGATGATCGACAAGGGTGACGAGGTGATCGTCGGGGTCAACAAGTACCGCAAGGACAAGGAAGACCCGATCGACATCCTCGACATCGACAACACCGCCGTGCGCAAGTCGCAGGTCGCGCGGCTGGAAAAGATGCGCGGCAGCCGCGACGAGGCGGCCTGCATGGCCGCGCTGGCCGAGCTGACGCGCCGTGCGACCGAGGGCGGCAACTTGCTGGAAGCGGCCGTGGAATGCGCCCGGGCCCGCGCCTCGGTGGGCGAGATCTCCATGGCGATGGAAGAGGTCTTCGGACGTCACAGAGCGGAGGTGAAGACTTTGGCTGGTGTTTACGGATCGGCATACGAAGGCGACGAAGGCTTCGCGGCCATCCAGAAGGAAATCGCGGACTTCGCGGACAAGGAAGGCCGCCGCCCGCGCATGCTGGTGGTCAAGATGGGCCAGGACGGCCATGACCGCGGCGCCAAGGTGATCGCCACGGCCTTCGCCGATATCGGTTTCGACGTCGATGTGGGGCCGCTGTTCCAGACGCCCGCAGAGGCCGCGCAGGACGCCATCGACAACGACGTCCATGTCGTCGGCATCTCCTCGCAGGCGGCGGGGCACAAGACGCTGGCGCCGCAGCTCATCGAGGAGCTGAAGGCGCAGGGCGCGGGCGACATCCTCGTCGTCTGCGGCGGCGTGATCCCGGCGCAGGACTACCAGTTCCTCTACGATGCCGGGGTGAAGGCGATCTTCGGACCGGGCACGAACATCCCCGACGCGGCTTCCAAAGTGCTGAAGCTCATCGCCGAATCACGGGGCTGAGAGCGGGCCGCCGGACCGGCGCCCCGAACGGGAAATCAGGCAGGGCGGTGCGTTCCGACGCGGCGCCCTGCGGCATTTTGGCTGGGGCGGGGCGGGGCCGCCGCCATTTACCACCTATGTTAACCATATGCATGGGTAAAATTTGATTAAAGCAACAGTTTTCATGAAGAAGTCAGAAGCACAAAACCATTTCGGAGCTTTTGACATGACTTTCTTCCGCACCCTCGCGCCCATCGCAGCGGCCATGACCGTATGCAGCGCAGCCCAGGCAGCCACCGTGCTGTCGATCGGCGACAAGAGCGACGCACCGATTTACGCATCGGTTGCCGCCGGCACCACCGCCACCGTCGATTTCGACGTCACCGATCCGCTGAAGGTCACCTTCTACATCGTCGGCACCGACACGGCTGCCGGCAACTCGCTTGCCCTGACCGTCGTCGGCATCGACGGCGAGGCATCCTATTCGCTGACGCCGCTGCCGTCCTCCGGCTCGCTCGGCGGGGCCTACACGTCGTTCTCCTACGACGCGACCGGCGCCTTCAGCCTGATCGCCTCGGTCGACAAGGACGCGCCCAGCTCGGTGTCCTTCGCCTATTCCTACGACACCTCGGCCATCCCGGTTCCGGCTGCCGGCCTGCTGCTGGGCACCGCGCTGCTCGGCGGCGCCGTCGCGGCCCGCCGCCGCCGCGGCTGAGCCACGCGGAGGATCCGCCGGACAGGTTGCGCGTCACAATTCCCGAAGGCGGATCGGAACGGCCGGGCAGCTGCCCGGCCGTTTTGCGTTTCCGCTGCGGCGCATGCCGCGCGAAGCGCCGTTCCGTCGCGTTGCAGTGGACTTGCTCCGAAGCCTTGGCCGCTGCCATTGCAGGGCGCATGCGCAATGGAGCCCGTGCCGGTTCGCTGCAGGGGAGACGGGGCAGGGGACGGCCCATCCTGCAAACGCGAAGGGCCGGCCTTTCGGCCGACCCTTGCAGTCTTGTCCGTTCAGCTCCGCGGCGTCAGTTGGCCTGGCGGCGCAGGAAGGCCGGGATCTCGATGCGGTCGAGTTCGTCATCCGCTTCGAGCGCCTCGTCGGCGACCAGCTTGGGACCGGCTGCCGTGGCCGGACGGCCGTGGTCGCCGCCATGGCCGGTCATCCGGTTGATCAGCGAGTTGATGCCGAAGCGCGACTTGTCCGCATGTGCCGCGGGCTGCGGCGCGGCAGGGCGGGCTTCCGGTGCTGCGGCCGGGTCCTTGCGCACCGCGGCATGGAGCCGGGCCAGCGCTTCGGGGGTCGGCGTGCCCGGGGCGGGGCGGCCGGCGGCGGCAGGCGCTCCGCGCTCGGGGTCGTAGGCCGGCGGCGGCAGGTCGTCTTCGTCGATCACCTGGCTTGCCGGGGCCTGCGGTTCCAGATCCTGGAACAGGGTCGGCTCGTCACGGACCATCGCAGCGGCCGGCGGCACGTCGGAGGCGGCAGCCGGGGCCTGTTCGGCGTCATGCTCGGCCGTGACGTGATGGGTCAGCGGCTCTGCCATGCGGCGGCGCGGCAGCGGGACTTCCTCGGTCTTGGCGACCGCGTCGATACCGGTGGCGACTACCGAGACGCGCATCGCGCCGTCCAGCGTGTCGTCCATGGTCGAGCCCACAATGATGTTCGCGTCGGGATCGACTTCCTCGCGGATCCGGTTCGCCGCCTCGTCGAGCTCGAACAGGGTCATGTCGGAGCTGCCGGTGATGTTGATCAGCACGCCCTTGGCGCCCTTGAGGCTGATCTCGTCGAGCAGCGGGTTGGCGATTGCCTTCTCGGCCGCCTGGATCGCGCGGTCTTCGCCGGTGGCTTCGCCGGTTCCCATCATCGCCTTGCCCATCTCGTCCATCACCGAGCGGACGTCGGCGAAGTCGAGGTTGATCAGGCCCGGGCGCACCATCAGGTCGGAGATGCCCTTCACGCCCTGGTAGAGCACGTTGTCGGCCAGCGAGAAGGCCTCGGTGAAGGTGGTCTTCTCGTTGGCCAGCCGGAACAGGTTCTGGTTGGGGATGATGATCAGCGTGTCGACGACCTTCTGGAGCGCTTCGACGCCCTCCTCGGCCTTGCGCATCCGCTTGGAACCTTCGAACTGGAAGGGCTTGGTGACCACGCCGACGGTCAGGACGCCGAGCTCGCGCGCGGCCTGGGCGATGATCGGCGCAGCGCCGGTGCCGGTGCCGCCGCCCATGCCGGCGGTGATGAAGCACATGTGGCTGCCCACGAGATGGTCGACGATCTCCTCGATCGTTTCCTCGGCAGCGGCTGCGCCGACGGCGGGACGCGCCCCGGCACCGAGACCCTCGGTCACCCGCACGCCCATCTGGACCTTCGCGGCCGCACGGCTCTGGGCAAGCGCCTGGGCGTCCGTGTTGGCAACGACGAAATCCACGCCTTCGAGCTGCTTTTCGATCATGTTGTTGACGGCGTTGCCGCCAGCCCCACCAACGCCGAACACCGTTATCTTCGGCTTCAGCTCGTCCTGGTCGGGCATCACGAGATTCAGAGTCATATCTCTATCTGCCTGTATGTTTTCCGCAGTCTCTTCGGACCGCCACTGCTCTGCTTATGTGACTACCTTACATCGGTGGCTTGGACCGGTCACCTGAAAAAGCTTGCAATTAACTAAAAAGGTAGCCATCCGCCGATATGTGGTAGTTTTTGACGCAAGGTAAGATTGTCCCGCCCGCCCGCAGGCAGATGGCCAGCCCGAGGACATCGCAGATGACGACTGCCGAGAAGAAACAGGCGAAACGCAGGGGCCGCCTCGCCGTCGGCTATCTCAAGCCGCATCTCCACAATCCCGAGATGCTCGTCCTCTACTACGCGAATCTCCTCGTGACGCTGCGCTGCGTCAGCGAAAGCGCGCGCAGGGCCGAGGAGGGCATCTTCCGGCAAGTGTGCAGCCTCCTGCAGGTCAGCCCGCGCACCGGGCCGGACGGCAAGCTGGAACTGGCCGAGGCGCCGGAGCAGCTGCCCGCCGGATTCGACTGGGTGGCCGGGCACGAGGCGGAGCTGCTTCTCGTCATGCTGAAGAGCGGTCCGGAACTCTGCGACGAGCTCGCCTGGGCAAAGGCCCAGTACAAGCGGGTGTTCGGCGAGGACTGCGACGTTCCCAAGGAGATGGCGGCACTGTGCGCGAAACTGGGCGAGAGCGCCTGCGGCGATGCCGAGGTCGACCGCGCGCGCCGCTACATCATCCGCCTCATGGCGCGGTTCCAATGGGAGAGCTTCGAGAAGCACATCAAGCGGGCCATCGGCATGCGCTACTCGCGCCGGGTGATCGTTGCCTCCTTCATGACGCTGACGGTCTTCATACTCGCGCTGTTCGGTTCGGACTACATCCAGGTCACCTTCTTTGCCTCGTTTTCCGGGAGCCGGTCCTTCACCGGCCTGTTCGTCGCCGCCGCGGCCGGGCTGCTGGGCGCGTCCTTCAGCCGCCTGACGGCGTCGACTGACGGGTTCGAGAGGCTCACGCTCGCGGCGGCGCGCCTGCAGGGGAGCCTCGGCATTCTCGCGGTGCGCCATGCTGTCGGCGTGATTGCCGCGGTGATCCTGTATTTCCTCTTCAAGGCCGGCGTTCTGGACGGCAGCCTGTTTCCCGATCTCGAGTTCATCGGCTTCGATGCCGTGCGGAACGAGGGCCTGCCCGCCGGCGTGGACCAGTCGACCCTGCAGGCGGCGCTCAGCAAGGTGATAAAGGATGCCGCGCCGCTGCTGGGTGCCGGGGCCGGGCTTTCGGACGTCCAGGTGGACTCCGTCGTGACGGCGCTGCGCGGGCAGGTGTTCGACGCGGCGAAATACAGCTCTCCATTCGCGCGCGGCCTGGTGCCCAATATCGATCTGGCGAAGCTGATGGTCTGGTGCTTCCTCGCGGGATTCTCGGAAAAGCTGGTGAGCGGCATGCTCCACCGGGTGGCAAAGGACGATGCGGCTGCAGCGCGGAGGCCGCCGAAGGGACCTCCGGGGCTGAACGCCTAGCGCAGCCCGCGGCAAGGGGCGGCAGGGCAAGGACGGTTCCGCGACAGACCGAGCCCTTTACACCGGACCCCGGCTCGGGTTCGCTTGGCACGGCAGATGCGGACACTTGATGCGGAGAAAGACCTTGGGCGGGCGGCACGGATTCCTTCACGATCAGCTGGAGGATGTCGCCAGCGCCTGGCGCGACGGCTGGTACGTCGTCCGCCACCGCGGGCCCGACCGCGTCCAGTTCTGGTTCATCGCGCTGATCGTCGGCACCGTCTCGGGCCTGGCCACGCTGGCCTTCCGCAAGGGAATCGAGCAGCTCCAGACCATCGTCTACACCACTTCCGACATCCACCTGCACAGCGCGGCGCGCGAGCTGCCCTGGTACTGGCTGCTGATCGTGCCGATCCTGGGCGGGCTCGTCGTCGGGCAGATCCTGCACCGGTTCACCCCGGACGGGCGGGTCCGCTCGGTCGCCGACGTGATCGAGGGCGCCGCGCTGCGCGACGGGCGGGTGGAGATCCGCGCGGGCATCGCCTCGGCATTCGCCTCGCTGATCACGCTGTGCACCGGCGGCTCCGCCGGCCGCGAGGGGCCGGTCGTCCACCTCGCCGGCACGATTTCCACCTGGGTTTCGGCGCGGCTCAAGGCCGACGGCATCACCGGGCGGGACCTGCTGGGCTGTGCGGTCGCGGCGGCGGTCTCGGCCAGCTTCAACGCGCCGATCGCGGGCGCGCTCTTCGCGCTTGAAGTCGTGCTGCGCCATTTCGCGGTCCATGCCTTCGCGCCGATCGCCATCGCCTCGGTGGCTGGAACGGTGGTCAACCGGCTGGAATACGGCAATGTCACCGAGTTCCGCCTGCCCGAGCCGGGCGTGCTGAACTTCTACGAGGAACTGCCGGCCTTCCTGCTGCTGGGGCTGGTCAGCGGGCTGGTGGCGGTTGCGCTGATGAAGTCGATCTTCTTCGCCGAGGGCGTCGCGGGCAGGGTCCAGGACGTCACGCGAATGCCCCGCTGGCTGCGTCCCGGCGTGTCGGGGGCGATGCTGGGCGCGATCGCGATCTGGTTCCCGCACATCATCGGCGTCGGCTACGAGACCACGGCTGCGGCGCTGACCGGGCAGCTGGCGCTCGGCACGGCGGTGGCCTTCGCGCTGGTCAAGGCGGCGGCGGTGTCGATCACCTTCGCGGGGCGCATGGGCGGCGGGGTGTTTTCCCCCTCGCTGATGATGGGGGCGCTGACCGGGCTGGCCTTCGGCCATATCGCCACGGCCGTCTTCCCCAATGTCTCGGGCAGCGAGGTGGTCTATGCGCTGGCGGGCACCGGCGCGGTCGCCGCCGCGGTTCTGGGCGCGCCGATCTCCACCACGCTGATCGTCTTCGAGCTGACCGGCGACTGGCAGGTCGGGATCGCGGTGATGACTTCGGTGTCGCTGTCTTCGGCGCTGGCCAGCCGCATGGTGTCGCGCTCCTTCTTCCTCACCCAGCTCGAACGCCGCGGGATCCGGCTGGCCGGGGGGCCGCAGCAATACATCCTCGCCATGTTCCGGGTGTCCTCGGTGATGCGCCCGATGGGCAGCCCGAACGCGCCGCCCCGCGAGGCGCTGGAGGAACTGCTGGCGCGCGGCATTGCCGTGGACCGCGGCGAGACCCTCAACCGCGCCATGCCGCTGTTCGAGGCGAGCGAGACCGTTGTCCTGCCGGTGATCCGCGCCGATGCGTCGGGCGAGCCGGAACTGGTCGGCGCGCTGCACCATCTCGACGCGCTCAAGGCCTATTCCCGGGCGCTGGCGGCAACGGCGGCCGAGGAGCATTCCTGACCGGCCCGCCCGCGGCGGCGTCACTGGATCGGAAGCGGCTGCCGTGATAGAAAGGGGACTGTTCTGCCATGCCGGGAGACCCCGAAGATGGAAGAGACCGAATTTCTGGCCAAGGCGAAGCCTAAGGCCAAGGCCGAGCGGCCGAAGCTCTACAAGGTGATCCTGCTGAATGACGACTTCACGCCGCGGGACTTCGTCACCTGCGTGCTGATGGCGGTGTTCCGGATGACCGAATCCGAGGCGCTGGCAGTGATGATGGCCGCGCATCGGCGCGGTGCCGCGGTGGTTGCGGTCTTCACCCGCGAAGTGGCCGAGACCAAGGCGCTGGCCGGGACCGAGATGGGGCGCGAACAGGGCTATCCGCTGGCCTTCACGACCGAGCGCGAGGAATAGGCAAGTGCCCGCGGCCCCGGTTTCCGGAGCGAAAACAGCCGATAACACGACAGTTGACCCGTTGCATGCTTGCAACGTGACCAGTTGGCGACTAGATTCGTGACCAACTTATGACATCGGAGGCAATGATGCCGCCCAAGCCGACCGGGGTTTCCGGGCTGGCGCGCAGGTCAGCGGCGCCACCGGTTCCCCATGACAACCGGGACGAGGTCTATGCGGCCCTCGACCTGGGAACAAACAGTTGCCGCATGCTACTTGCCCAGCCGCGGCTCGGCGGACTGGACGTCATCGACAGCTTTTCCAAGGCGGTGCAGCTCGGCATCGGCCTCGAAGGGAGCGGACGGCTGTCCCGTCCGGCCATCCAGCGCACCATCAACGCGCTGCGGATCTGCCGCAGGAAGCTGAACCAGCACAACGTCCGCCGGATGCGGCTGGTCGCGACCGAGGCCTGCCGCCGGGCCTCGAACTCGAAATCCTTCATTGAGACCGTCCGGCGCGAGACGGGGCTCTGCCTCGACGTGATCTCCGCCGAGGAGGAGGCGCGGCTGGCCGTGATCTCCTGCGCGCCGCTGGTCAATCCCGAGACCGAGCAGCTCCTGGTGGTCGATATCGGCGGCGGCTCGACCGAGCTCGTCTGGCTTGACCTGTCCGAGGTGGCGCCGGTGCGCCGCCGCGATGCGATACTCGACATGCACGGCGGCTCGCTGACCTCGGACACGGGGCAGGTGCGGGTGGTCGACTGGATCTCGGTGCCGCTGGGCGTCGCGACTCTGCGAGACCAGTTCATCGACGTGGAGGACGATTGCGGCTGCTTCGCCCTGATGTCCTGCCATTTCGAGGAGCATCTGCAGGATTTCATCCCCTATGGCCGCCCCCATGACCGCAAGGGATTCCAGATCGTCGGCACCTCCGGCACGATCACCACGGTCGCGGCCTCCTTCCTGGGGCTGAAGCGCTACGACCGCGGGCTGGTCGACGGGCTCGACATGACCTCGGACCAGATCAACGGTGTGATCCGCGAATACCTGTCGCTGGGGCCGGAGGGGCGCAGATGCGACCCGCGGATCGGCCGCGACCGGCACACGCTGATCATGCCGGGCGTCGCAATCCTGCAGGCCCTGCTGCGCACCTGGCCCACCGATCACCTGCTGGCGGCCGATCGGGGGTTGCGCGAGGGGCTGCTTTACGCGCAGATGCGCGCCGATGGCGTGATGGAGCCTGCGACGCCGAAGCCGGCGCTTGCGGCCGGCAAGACGATCTGAGGACCGAACGTGGCAAAGAAACCGGGAAGCAGCGGACGCGGACAGCGCGAGCTGCGGGTGAAGGTGAAGACGGCGCGGGGGCGCAAGCTGAGCTCCACGCTCTGGCTGGAGCGGCAGCTCAACGATCCCTATGTCCAGCGCGCGCGGCGCGAGGGCTTCCGCGGCCGCGCCGCCTACAAGATCTCGGAGCTTGACGACAAGTACCGGTTTCTCGTTCCCGGCGCGCGCGTGGTCGATCTGGGCTGCGCCCCGGGCGGCTGGTGCCAGGTGGCCGTGCAGCGGGTGAACGCGCTCGGCGAGAAGTCGGGCAAGCGCATCGGCACCGTTCTGGGCGTCGACCTGCAGGAGGTCGAGCCGATCGCGGGCGCCGATATCCACCAGCTCGATTTCCTGTCCGAGGGCGCGGACGACCTGGTCAAGGAGTGGCTCGGCGGCGAGGCGGATGTCGTCATGTCCGACATGGCCGCGGCGAGCTCGGGCCACAAGCAGACCGACCACCTGCGCATCATCGCGCTGGTCGAGGCCGCGGCGGAGCTGGCCTTCGATGTGCTGACGCCGGGCGGAACCTTCGTGGCGAAGGTGCTGGCAGGCGGGGCGGAGCAGGGGCTCCAGTCCATCCTGAAGAAGCGCTTCGACAAGGTCGCCCATGTGAAGCCGTCGGCCAGCCGGTCCGACAGCTCCGAGAAATTCGTGGTCGCCACCGGCTTCCGCGGACGCATCGAGGCAGAGGACGGCGGCGGCGAAGAGTGAGGCGGGGGCCTGAACGGCCCCGCGCCCGGCCCGCGCCTGTCCCTCAGGCGAAGATGAAGTCTTCGGCCGAGAAGAACTCCGCCGTCAGGTCGAAGTCGTTGTCCACGCGGATGTTCAGGCTGTTTTCCGGATCTCCCTCAGCGTAGATGTCGATGCTGACGCGGTACACGTTGTCGGTGTCGGGCTTCGAGAAGACGAGGTCATCGATCCCGGCCACGCCCCAGGCGGAAATGTCGATGCGGTCGGTGCCGCTTTCCCAGCCGTAGATCTGGTCGTGGCCGTTCTCTGCCGCCACGATGAACAGATCCGCTCCGGCGCCGCCGATGGCGAAGTCGTCGCCGCCGCCGAACCCGATCGTGTCGTCGCCGTCGCCGCCATAGACCATGTCGCGTCCCAGGCGCCCGGTCTGCGGGCCGTCTAGGAACAGGTCGTCGCCCTCGTCGAGATAGGCAATGTCCGGGCCGCCGCTGCCAAATACGGTGTCGTTGCCCGCGCCGCCGTGGCTGCTGTCCTGATACATGCCGCCGAAGATGCGGTCATTGCCGTCTCCGCCGTAGAGCGCGTCGACCCCCAGGCCGCCGAACAGGGTGTCGTCGCCGTCCCCGCCGTATATGCGGTCGATGCCGTCGTCGCCGTAGAGCCGGTCGTTGCCGTCGCCGCCGGAGATCACGTCGTCGCCATCGCCGCCATGGACCAAGTCATTGCCGCCGCCGGTGTCGATGTTGTCGAGATTGTCGCCGCCGTAGACGGTGTCGCGGCCGTTGGCGCCGTCCTGGTCGGTGTCCTCGTAGAAATCCGCGCCAACCCCCAGGTAGACGAGATCCGCGCCGAAGCCGCCGTTGACCGTGTCATGGCCGTCTCCGGCATCGATCGTGTCCCATTCGGCGCCGCCGGAGATCAGGTCGTCATCCGGTCCGCCGGAAATGGAATCCCGGCCTGCGCCGCCGGCGAGCTCGTCATCCCCGGCCAGGCCGAGGATCGTGTCGTTTCCCGCGAGCCCGTCAATGGTGTCGGCGGCGTCGGTGCCCTCGAGAAAGTCGTCGCCGCCGGTCGGGGCTGCCGCGGTTTCCGCCAGTTCCGGGATCAGCAGATCGAACGTCTCCGGAACGGGGAAGGTTGTGAGGGTGAAGGAATTGCGTGCCATGACGGACCTCCGCGGGTCTTCCGCAATGCGTTGAACAGGTGCACTCGGAACTGGCAGGCTACGGGCCCGCCGCATCCGCGCGGCGGGCCAGGTGGGCGGGCGCCGGGCGTCCGCCCCGGATCACGCGGCGGCGAAGACGAAGTCGCTCGCGTCGAAATCGGAGGCCGACAGCTCGTTCCACCAATCGGTGGCGTAGATCACGTCGGCCATGTCCGAGGCCCGGTAGATCTCGACGCCGCCCCAGCCGTCGCCGATGACGGTCAGCTCTTCGAAGCCGGTCACGCCCCAGGCGGAGACATCTATCAGGTCGGTGCCGTTCTCGAAATCCCAGATCTCGTCGTATTCGCTGTCCTCGGCGAAGATGAAGCGGTCGACACCGCCGCCGCCGATCACGGTGTCATTGCCGCCGCCGATATGGAACGCGTCCTTGCCGGACCCGGCCTCGACATAGTCGCCGCCGAGCCAGCCCATCTGTCCGCCGTCCCAGAAGACGTTGTTGCCCTCGTCCAGATAGACCTGGTCTCGGCCGCCGCCGCCCCAGACCGTGTCGTCGCCGTATCCGGCATAGACGATGTCGCGGTTCAGCCCGCCATGGACCCGGTCGTCACCGTCGCCGCCATCGATCTGGTCGAAGCCGCTGCCGCCGAAGATCAGGTCATTGCCGCCGCCGGTGTAGATGTAGTCGCTGCCCGACTCGCCATTGACGGTGTCGCGGCCGTTTGCGCCGTCCTGCCAGGTGTCGTCGTAGTAGTCGTCGCCGTCGCCGAGATGGACAAGGTCCGAGCCGAAGCCGCCATAGACGTCGTCGCTGCCGAGCCCCGCATCGATCACGTCCCATTGCGCGCCGCCAAGGATGGTGTCGCTGCCCGCGCCGCCATGGATCTCGTCGGCGCCGTCGCCGCCGTCGAGCCAGTCGGAATCCTGGTAGCCGTAGATCGTGTCATCGCCGCCGAGCCCGTAGAGCTCGTCGGCGCCCGCGGTGCCCTCGATGAAGTCGTCGGCATCCGAGGGCGGCGTCGCGGGGTCGGCCATGCTGAGCACGTACCCGCCAGTATAGTCCGAGAAGGAACCGGCCGCGACATAGACCGTCCCGGTATAGTCCGCCACGTAGCTGACGCGGGAATCGAGCCCGTCCCAGTCGTCGTTCTCGGCCAGGTAGCTGCCGGAGGAATCGTAGAGATAGAGATACGGGTCCTCCAGCGGCGCCGCGCTGCCGTCATCGCCGGTCAGGAAGAAGCTGTAGAGATAGCCGGATTCCACGGAAACGCCGTACCAGTCCCAGTCATCGCCGGGATCGACGGTGCCGTATCCGGGGCTGTCCGGCGCGATGGTGGCCGCCGTGGACGTGTCGTCCGGCAGGTCCGCGCCTTCGATGTAGGACAAGGTCACGGATTGGGGAAAAAGGCCGTCGTAGACCGTGGAAAATGACGTGTAGCCGATAGCCGAATAGGTCTGGACAACGCTCATGGCTTTGCCTCCCGAAATTGAAGGGCTTGCATCCGGAAATGGAGCAAGGCGAGTCTACACCCTTTCCTGAGCCATGAACATGACGCGGGGGGTAACGCATTCCGGTATTTATATGTGGCGGGGCGTCGCAGACCATTTGACATGCGCGCCGATTCCCGCAAACGCTGTGGCAAAACCGCACAGACGGTTGAGCGCCGCGCGGACGGATCAACGGGAGGTAATGCATGACACACATGGAGATGCAGGGGGGACCCCTGCCGCACGGAGCGCCGGAGCTGAGGCCGGTCAGCTGGCCGGTGGTGCGCCAGTGCCTGGGCCGGGGCTGGGACGATTTCAGGGCGGCGCCCGCCTTCGGCCTGTTCTTCGGGCTGGTCTACGCGCTCGGCGGCATCGCGATGTACGCGGTCACCGAGATCACCGGGCAGAGCTACTGGCTCATCCTCGCGGCCTTCGGGTTTCCGCTGATCGGTCCCTTCGCGGCGGTGGGCATCTACGAGGTCAGCCGCAGGCTGGAGCAGGGCGAGCCGCTCGACTGGCCGGGGGTGCTCGGCGTGATGCGGCGCGAGACCGGGCGGCAGATCCCCTCGCTGGCAGTGCTGGTGATGGGCATCTTCATAATCTGGATCTTCATGGCCCACATGCTCTTCGCGCTGTTCCTCGGCAAGATGACGATGGTCAACGTCTTCACTTCCTGGGAGGTGTTCCTGTCGATGAACGGGCTGATGCTGATCGCGATGGAGCTGGCGCTCGGCGGCGCGCTGGCGGCGCTTCTCTTCGCGGTGACGGTGTTCGGCATGCCGATGCTGATCGACCGCGAGGTGGATTACGTCACGGCGATCCTGACCAGCCTGGAAGCGGTGAAGAAGAATCCCCGCACGATGTTCGCCTGGGCGGGAATCGTGGCGGTGGCGCTCCTGGCGGCGATGGTTCCGATGTTCCTGGGGCTGCTCGTGGTGCTGCCGGTCCTGGGCCACGCAACTTGGCATCTCTATCGCGCGGCGGTGGGCTGAAAAGCAGTCGGGCGGCAGGACCTGCGTCCGCCGCCCGCATCTGAACCGTTCCAGTTTCGTCCTGAAGATCAGGAGGTTAACTGGCGGAGAGACAGGGATTCGAACCCTGGGACCCCCAGAGGGGGTCAACGGATTTCGAATCCGCCCCGTTCGACCACTCCGGCACCTCTCCAGTCAGTGTGCGGCTGCTTAAAGAAACGCCGCGGGAGCTGCAAGAGGGAAAGAAGCAGAAAATTCGCCTGCCTGAAAACTTGTCGCCCCGGGGCGCGCGGGCCTATCCTCGGGCGGAGTTGCAGGAGGTTCCCGCCCATGTTCGGACGCATGCTGTCCACCGCCCTTCTGGCCGCGGCTCTGCCCGTCTTCGCCTGGGCCCAATCCGGCGTCTCCGCCCGGGGCATCTTCGATGCCGTGCGGATCGGCGAGCTCCTGGACATCATGGCGGAGGAAAGCCGCCGCCATGGCGAGGAGCTCGACGCCTCCATGCTGCAGGGCCGCGGCGGCGCCGGATGGTCGCGCATCGTCGATGCGATCAACAGCCCCGCAGCCTGGGAGCCGCAGCTGATGGACGCCGTGTCTGCCCGGCTGGATCCGGAGGAGGCGGAGGCGGTGCTGGCCTTCTTCTCCTCGCCGCAGGGCGGGCGCATCGTCGAGCTCGAGATTTCCGCCCGCCGCGCGCTGCTGGAGGACGGGGTGGAAGAGGCCAGCCTTGCCAGGGTGGAGCAGCTCGAGGCCGAGGGCGCGCCGTTCTACGGCCAGGTGGCCCGCTTCGTCGAGGTCAACGGGCTGATCGATTCGAACGTGGCCGGGGCGCTCAATGCCAACATCGCCTTCCTCGACGGGCTGGGCGAAGGGATGGGCACGGCCGGACAGGGCGATCCGCTGGGCGATGTGATGGCGCAGGAGCCCGAGATCCGCGAATCCACCACCGACTGGGTCTACTCCTTCGCCGCGCTGGCCTATGCGCCGCTGGACCCCGCCGAACTCGACGCCTACATCGCCTTCAGCGAAAGCGGTGCCGGGCAGGCCTTCAACGCGGCGCTGTTCTCGGCCTTCGACAGGATGTTCCTGGAGACCTCCTACGCGACCGGCAAGGCCTTGGGAGGAATGATGACCTCCGAGGATTTGTGACCCTGGCCCGCGCTTGACATCGGGGGTGTTTTGCGGCATCAGGCGGCTTCCCGTCAGCCTGGCGGGAATTTCACAGCCGTAAGGCACGCCGTCCGATGGTGCGGAAACGCATGAACGCCGCTCTGCGGGACCTATGGACGCGAAACCGAAAAAGGGTAGACACATGTTTGCGGTCCTCAAGACCGGCGGCAAGCAGTACCGGGTCCAGAACGGCGACGTTCTGCGCATCGAGAAGCTGACCGCCTCCGCTGGCGAAACCGTCCAGTTCAACGAAGTTCTCATGATCGGCGGCGATGAGCTGGTGATCGGCGCGCCGCTCGTCGAAGGCGCGGTCGTCAAGGCCGAAGTCGTCGAGCAGGTCAAGGCGGACAAGGTCATCTCCTTCGTCAAGCGCCGTCGTAAGCACTCGTCGAAGCGCACCCGCGGTCACCGCCAGAAGCTGACCCAGGTGAAGATCACCGAAATCATCCCCGCCGGCGTCGCCGCGGAATAACCGAAGCACGAGGAGTACCTCCCCATGGCACACAAGAAAGCTGGCGGTTCATCCCGTAACGGTCGCGACTCCATCGGCCGCCGCCTCGGCATCAAGAAATTCGGCGGCGAAGCCGTCATCCCCGGCAACATCATCGCGCGCCAGCGCGGCACCCAGTGGTGGCCGGGCGAGAATGTCGGTCTCGGCAAGGATCACACCATCTTCGCGACTGCCGAAGGCAAGGTGACCTTCCACAAGGGCCTCAAGGGCCGGACCTTCATTTCGGTCCTTCCGGTGGCGGAAGCCGCCGAGTAAGCCGGACCCGGCAACGAGACAGGCAGGGGGATCGGCGGAAACGCCGGTCCCCTTCGCTTTTGGTAGCCGGGCGTTAACAGACTTGCGCCAGATTTCCGGCGGGGGCACTGCGCCGGCCGGTCCGGCGCCCGGTCCGCATCGCGGACCGATGGGAGGACAAGATGGAACAAACGACTCTCGACGCCCCGCGGGTGCTCCGGGCGGCCCGCTTCGACCTGCGGCCGGTCCGGCCGTCCGATGCGGGGCTCTGGGCGCTCTATGCCGGGGATGCGCGTGTGGCGAGCATGACCACCTCGATCCCGCATCCGCTGCCGCCCGGCGCGGCCGAGGCCTTCATCACGCGCGCCATGTCGCCGGCCCGGACGGAGGAGGTCTGGGTTCTCGACGGCAGCCGCGAGGGTCTGAGCGAGCTTCTGGGCATCGTCACGCTGGAGCGGATCGATGCGGGCAAGGCCGAGGTCACCTATTGGGTCGGTCCCGCCTTCTGGAACGCGGGCTACGCGTCCGAGGCGGTGGAGACGCTGCTGGAGTCCAATCCGCTCGATCTCGACACCATCTATGCTTCGGTCTTCCAGAGCAACCCGCAGAGCGCGCGGGTGCTGATGCATGCCGGCTTCGAATATATCGGCGATGCCGAGGCCTTCTGCGTCGCCCAGAACCGCATGGTCCAGACCTGGACCTACCTCAAGCGGCTGAAGCCCGCCGCCTGACATGGGTGCGCCGATCCGGACCGGGCGGCTCGTGCTGCGTGCCGCGCGGCCCGGGGACGAGGGCTGGATCCTCGCCGAGATCGCGCGCCCCGAGGTGCATCGATGGCTGCGCGGCGTGCCCTGTCCCTACCGTCCCGAAGACGCGGCCGACTGGGTGGCGCAGAGCGCGACCCTGCCGATGCGCCGGATCATCGAACGGGACGGCGCGCCGCTGGGCTCGGTCTCGCTGACCGGTCCGCTGGGCTACTGGCTGCGGCCCGGGGCCTGGGGGCAGGGGATTGCGACCGAGGCCGCGGATGCGCTGGTCGGCCTGCATTTCCGCCAAGGCGGCGGTCGGGTCCGGGCGGATGTCCATCTGGGCAACGATGCCTCCGCGCGCGTGCTGGCGAAGCTTGGCTTCCAGGAAACCGGCTGCGACGTCGCGCGGAGCGAATACTGGGGCACACCTGTGGAGATCCGCTGCTTCGAACTGGACCCGGCCGCCTGGCAGGCGCGCCCTGCGGATCTGGCCCCGGGATCGGTCCCGCTGTAACCTGCGGCCGCGCGGCACGAGTCGCCCGGCCGCGCGAAAATGCCGCTCCCGAGGCTTGAGACTCCGCCGCGGAGGGAGTATCGCCCCAGCAACTTCCGTTTCAAGGCTGTCCGATGAAATTCCTCGATCTTGCAAAAGTCTATCTGCGTTCCGGCTCCGGCGGCAATGGGGCCGTCTCGTTTCGGCGCGAGAAATTCGTGGAATACGGCGGTCCGGATGGCGGCGACGGCGGCCGCGGCGGCGACGTGGTCGTCGAGGCGGTGGACGGGCTCAACACCCTGATCGACTTCCGCTACCAGCAGCATTTCTTCGCCCAGAACGGCCAGGGCGGCATGGGCCGCCAGCGCACCGGCAAGTCGGGCGACGACATCGTGCTGCGCGTCCCGGTGGGCACCGAGATCCTCGACGAAGACGAGGAGACGGTGATTGCCGACCTCACCGAGCTGGGCCAGCGCGTCGTGCTGTGCAAGGGCGGCAACGGCGGCTGGGGCAACCTGCATTTCAAGACCTCCTCGAACCAGGCGCCGCGCAACGCCAACCCGGGCCAGCCGGGGGTCGAACGCACCATCTGGCTGCGTCTGAAGCTGATCGCCGATGCCGGCCTTCTGGGCCTGCCGAATGCGGGCAAGTCGACCTTCCTGGCCGCGACCTCGAACGCGCGTCCGAAGATCGCCGACTATCCCTTCACCACGCTGCACCCCAACCTGGGCGTCGTCGGCATCGACAACGCGGAATTCGTCATGGCCGACATTCCCGGCCTGATCGAGGGCGCGCACGAGGGCCGGGGCCTGGGGGATCTGTTCCTCGGCCATGTGGAACGCTGCGCGGTGCTGCTGCACCTGATCGACGGCACCTCCGAGACGGTGGCCGAGGATTACGAGACCATCATCACCGAACTGGAGATGTATGGCGGCGATCTGGCGCGCAAGCCACGGGTGACCGCGCTGAACAAGGTCGACTCGCTCGATGACGAGGAGCGTGCCGAGAAGCTTGCCGAACTGCGCGACGCGGTCGGCGGGCCGGTCTTCGCGATGTCCGGGGTGACCGGCGAGGGGCTCCAGGACGTGCTGCGCGCCGTGCGCGCGCAGATCGACGATGACCGGCTGCGGGAACGGAAATCGAAGGAAGAACCCGAAAAATGGCGACCCTGACAGGGGCACGACGCCTTGTCGTGAAGATCGGTTCGGCCCTGCTGGTCGACCGGGCGAAAGGCCTGCGCAAGGACTGGCTGGAAACCCTGGCCGCGGATGTGGCCTGGCTGCGCGGAACCGGGACCGAGGTGGTCCTGGTCTCGTCGGGGTCGATTGCGCTGGGACGCCGGGTGCTGGGCCTTCCAGACGGCGAACTGCCGCTCGAACAGGCCCAGGCAGCGGCTTCGGTCGGGCAGGTGCAGCTAGCGCGTGCCTACGAGGAAGTACTCTGGGCGCACGGGCTGCATTCCGGCCAGGTGCTGGTGACGCTGGCCGACAGCGAGAACCGCCGCCGCTATCTCAACAGCCGCGCGACCCTGAACCAGCTGCTGACGCTGGGCGTGGTGCCGGTGGTGAACGAGAACGACACCGTCGCCACCGACGAGATCCGCTACGGCGACAACGACCGGCTGGCGGCGCAGGTCGCCGTCGTGGCAGGGGCAGACCAGCTGGTGTTGCTCTCCGATGTCGACGGGCTCTACACGGCGAATCCGCTGATCGACCCCTCGGCGGTGCGCTTCGACGTGGTCGAGGAGATCACTCCGGAAATCGAGGCGATGGCCGGGGAGGGCGTCTCGGGCGTCTCCAAGGGCGGCATGATCACCAAGCTGATGGCCGCGCGCACCGCGACGGCGGCGGGCTGCGACATGGCGATCACGCTGGGCGCCCGCGACAATCCGCTGCGCGCGCTGCAGGACGGCGCCGCCTCCACCTGGTTCAAGGCGCAGACCGACCCTGCGACCGCGCGCAAGGCGTGGATTCTGGCGATGAAACCGCGCGGCGAAGTGGTGATCGACGCCGGCGCCCGAACCGCTTTGGGACGGGGCAAATCGCTGCTCCCCGCGGGCGTCCGCAACGTCGCCGGCAGCTTCGGCAGGGGCGAGCCCGTGACCATCCGCGACTCGGACGGAAACCGTGTGGGCGTTGGTCTTACAAGGTATACTTCGTCCGAGATCGGCGCGATTGCTGGACGACAATCTCGTGACATTGCCGAAATTCTGGGCTATTCGGGAAGGGCAGCGCTTATCCACAGGGACGATATGGTGTTATGAAGGATCTCGAAACGGTTTCCGAGTTGTTGGCTTCCATGGGTCTGCGCGCGCGGGCAGCTGCAATGGAACTGGCCGTTGCCGGTCCGGAACGCAAGCAGGCAGCCCTGAACGCCGCAGCAGATGCGGTTTGGGAGCGCCGCGCAGAGATCCTCGAGGCCAACGAGAAAGACCTGGAATACGGCCGCCAGAAGGGCCTGACGCCGGCGATGATGGACCGGCTCAAGCTGGACGAGGCCCGCATCGGCGGCATCGTCGACGGGCTGCGCACCGTTGCCGCACAGCCCGACCCGGTGGGCGAAGTGATGGACGAGTGGGACCAGCCGACCGGCATCCACATCCGGCGCGTCCGCACGCCGATCGGCGTGATCGGCGTGATCTACGAAAGCCGTCCCAACGTGACCGCCGATGCCGGCGCGCTCTGCCTGAAATCGGGCAACGCGGTGATCCTGCGCGGCGGCTCGGAGAGCTTCCACAGCTCGGGCGCGATCCATTCCTGCCTGCAGGCCGGGCTGCGCGCCGCCAAGCTGCCGATCGACGCGATCCAGCTGGTGCCGGTGCGCGACCGCGAGGCCGTCACCGCCATGCTGCGCATGACCGACCATATCGACGTGATCGTGCCGCGCGGCGGCAAGGGCCTCGTCGGGCTGGTGCAGCGCGAGGCGCGGGTGCCGGTCTTCGCCCATCTGGAGGGCATCTGCCACATCTATGTCGACCAGGCCGCCGATCCGGAGAAGGCCCGCAAGGTCGTGCTGAACGCCAAGACCCGGCGCACCGGCATCTGCGGCGCCGCCGAATGCCTGCTGATCGACCGTGCCTTCTTCGAGGAGCACGGCGCCGCGCTCGTCGAGGACCTGATCGCGGCGGGCGTCGAAGTGCGCGCCGATCCGGTGCTGCAGTCGGTGCCGGGCACGGTTCCGGCCGAGGACGGGGATTTCGGCAATGAATTCCTCGACATGATCATCGCTGCCCGGATCGTGGAGGGCGTGGACGAGGCGATCGCCCATATCCGCACCTACGGGTCGAACCATACCGACTGCATCATCACCGAGGATGACGCCGTGGCCGAGCGCTTCTTCGCCCGGCTCGACAGCGCGATCCTGATGCGCAACGTCTCCACCCAGTTCGCGGATGGTGGCGAGTTCGGCATGGGCGCCGAGATCGGCATCGCCACCGGCAAGCTTCATGCCCGCGGTCCGGTCGGTGCCACCCAGCTGACCAGCTTCAAGTACATCGTGACCGGCGACGGCGCGACCCGCGCCTGAACGGACCGCCGCGGCAGGCCCCGTCAGTAGCTAACGAGGATGTCGCGGTCGCGGATCTGGACCTCGGCCGTCAGGCCGAGGCTGTCCATCATTTCGGGGGCGAGGGCGAACTGCACCTGTGCCGGCGTGATGTCGAGATCGGCCGAGGGGCTGGTGAGCCGGTCCCACAGCTCGGGCATGACCTTCAGCTTCTCCGCCAGCCCGTGGATCCGCCAGGTGCCGTCCTGGCTGGTCACCACGATTTCTCCGCCATAGGGCATCGCGGTTTCCAGGCACTGGATCAGCAGGAAGGCCAGCTTCGCCTCGGGGCGGCTGACCGGCCCGCTGCAGTTCCAGGCGATCTTCACCCGGCCGCCGCGGGTGATGTCGTCGAGTATGCCGCTGACTTCCGTGCGGCCCATGGCCTGGTCGCTGCTCGACGCGCCGTAGGCGATGCGGTAGAAGCGGACACGTGCATTGGCATTGGCGACGCTTTCCGCGATCAGGGACATCTCGGCGCCGCCCGCGCCGGTCATGGAAAGCAGCTCAAGGCCATTGCCGATCGCGCCCAGCGGACTGATCAGGTCATGGCAGATCCGGGAACCCAGCAAGGCGGTCAGATCATGTGCATTCTTCGTCATTCCACGCTCTTTCCTATGAGAGACCGGCCATGATGAATTCGCTGCTCGAGCCGGGCATGCTGGTCCGCCATCCCACGCGCGCGGACTGGGGTCTCGGACAGGTTCAATCCAACATAAATGGTAAAATCACCGTTAACTTCGAGCATGCGGGCAAGGTTGTAATCGACGGGGCGTCGGTGGAGCTGGTTCTCGAGATCGAGCCCTGACGCTGCGCCGCGATGACCGGAATGCTTCATGTGACAAGCTTAGGAAGACTGGTTCGGCCGCGTCAAGGTATGACCGGCCGGGCGGGACGAATGTGGTAATTTTGCGGGAGGCCGCGGCCATGGCCATGACCGAAACCAGACCTGCGCAGGCTGCACCGGACTTCGAAGTCCGCCTGGCGCGCAGCGAGGAGGAGCTGCGCGCCTCGCAGCGGCTGCGCTACGAGGTCTTCGCCGAGGAACTGGGCGCAACGGGGCCGATGGTGGATCACGCCGCGCGGCTGGAGCGCGACCGCTTCGACCCGGTCTTCGACCACATGCTGGTCTTCGACCGCGCCCGTTCCGTTGTGCCGGAAGAGCAGGTCGTCGGCGTCTACCGGCTGCTGCCGGGCGAGCGGATCGCGGAAACCGGGGGCTTCTACGGCGACGGCGAATACGACCTGTCGGTGCTGAAATCCTCCGGCCGCAAGCTGCTGGAGCTCGGCCGCTCCTGCCTGCACCGCGACTACCGCGGCGGGGCGGCGATGTTCCATCTGTGGACCCAGCTGGCCGCCTACACGCTGGAGCAGGAGATCGAGATCCTCTTCGGCACGGCCAGCTTCCACGGCACCGATCTGCAGCAGCTGGCCGCCCCGCTGTCGCTGCTGCATCACCGCCACCTCGCGCCGGAGGACCTGCGGGTGCGCACGCTGCCCCAGTTCCACCATACGCTCGACCGGATGCCGGAGGCTGAGATCGACAAGCCCGCCGCGATGCGCGAAGTGCCCGCGCTGATCAAGGCCTATCTCCGGCTCGGCGGCCATGTCGGCGACGGCGCCTTCGTCGACCGCGAGTTCAACACCACCGACGTCTTCCTCGTGCTCGACGTCGCGCGGATGAACGCGCGCCAGCGGGCGATCTACACCAAGGGGCTGTGATGGCGGGCGTCACCTGGCATTCCGACACGCCGCCGGTCACCGCGCGGCCCGAAGGCGCCGCAGGCTGGCTGCGCGTCCTGCTGAGGGGCGGTCCCGTCATCCTGGCCATTGCCACTGGGCTGCTGCTGACGGCGCTCCTGCGGCTCGTTGAGGCACCGCTCTGCCGGTCCTCGCGGCCGGTCACGCCCTGGATCACCGTCGGCGTCTGCCGGATCGCGCTCCGCGGGCTGGGGCTGCCGCTCTCGGTGGAGGGGCGTCCCGATCCGCAGGCGCGGCTGCTGGTGTCGAACCACGTGTCCTGGACGGACATCTTCGTGCTGAACGCGCTCGGCCCGCTCTATTTCGTCGCCAAGTCCGAGGTCTCGGGCTGGCCCGGCATCGGCCTGCTGGCGCGGGCCACGGGCACGGTGTTCATCTCGCGCGATCCGCGGGCCTCGGCGGCCCAGGCGGCGATGCTGAAGGCGCGGCTCGGGGCCGGGCACCGGCTGATGGTCTTCCCCGAGGGGACCAGCACCGACGGCCGGCGCGTCGTGCCGTTCCGCAGCGCGATGTTCGGCGCGCTCGACGCCGCCGCGCCGGAGCTGAAGGTGCAGCCGCTGACCGTGGCCTACCATCCGCCCGAGGGCGCCGATCCGCGCTTCTACGGCTGGTGGGGCGACATGGACATGGGCCCGCACTTGCTGCAGCTGCTGTCGGCTCCGCGGCGCGGCCGGGTGCGGGTGATCTGGCATCCGGCGGTTCCCGCGGCCGGCACCGGCCGCAAGGAGCTGGCCCGCGGCACCGAGGACGCGGTGCGCGCCGGGCTGGCCGCCGAACTGGGCGAACTGGCCTGATCGGCCGCCGCGCGCTGGCGCTGGACGGGGCGGGGCGATCGGGATAGGCGGGGCCGGACCCGCGCGAGACGACCATGACCGACCTGTTCCAAGCCACCCTTTCCATGCCGGGACTCGTGCCGGTGCTGCTGGTGACCTTTGCCGCCGGGCTGGTCTACGGCTTCGCGGGCTTCGGCGCCGCGCTGATCTACATGCCGCTCGCCACGATCTGGGTGCCGCCGCCGGTTGCGGTGGCGGGGCTGGCCCTGTCGGCGGTCAGCTCGCTGGTGACGGTGGTGCCGCGCGCCATCCGGCAGGTCGAGCCGGGACCGACCGCGCTGATGATCGGCGCGGCATTGCTGACGGCGCCCCTCGGCATCTGGGTGCTGCGCACGGCCGATCCGCTGGCGCTGCGCTGGATGATGTCGGGCTTCGTCGCGCTGACCCTGGCGGCGCTGATGGCGGGCTGGCGGTACAGCGCGGTCCCCGGGCGGGCGGCGCGCGCGCTGGTCGGCGCGGCAACCGGAGTGGTCGGCGGCGCGACCGGGCTGACCGGGCCGGTGGTGATCCTGTTCCATCTCGGCGGGCAGGGCAGCGCCGCGGCCAACCGCGCCAACACGCTGGTCTTCCTCACCGTGCTGTCGCTGCTCCTGCTGCCGCAGCTGGCGCTGCAGGGGCTGCTCTCGGCACCGGCAATCGGGCTCGGCCTCCTGCAGCTCATCCCCTATGCGGCGGGGTCGAGGCTGGGACAGGCAATCTTCGATCCCTCGCGCGAGACGCTTTACCGGCGCAGCGCGTATGTGCTGATTGCCGCGGCGGTGGTCCTCGGCTTGCCGAAAGGCTGAGGCGGGGCCATGCTGCCGCGGGATCCCGTCCGGAGGCAGCGCCATGCTGATCGACACCTACCTTCCCGAATTCCATTTCCGCGAACGGCATGAATGCAGGGTGGCCGCGTCTCCGGCCGAAGTTCTGGCCGCGGCCCTGGCTGCCGATCCCCAGCAGGACCCGCTGTTCCGCGGTGCCATCGCGCTGCGCGAGCTGCCGGGCCGCCTGCTTGCCGGGGCCGGGGCGGCGCGCGCCGTGGGCACGCCATTCGGACTCGACCGGTTCGCCCTCCTCGGGACCGAGGAAGGGCGCGAGGCGGTCTTCGGTCTGGCGGGGCAGTTCTGGCGGTTGGATTACGGGCTGGCCCCGATCCCGGACGGCGCGGCGTTCCTTGGCTGGAAGGCCCCCGGCACGGCGCGGCTGGCGCTGAACTTCCGGGCCGATGCCGCCGGTCCCGGCATCGCCCGGCTGGTCACCGAAACCCGCGTCCATTGCGCCGATGCGGCAGCGCGACGGGCCTTTGCGCCCTATTGGCACCTCATCCGGCCGGTCAGCGGGCTGATCCGGCGGCGCATGCTGGCTATGATCGCGCGCGCTGCCGAAGCGGCGTGACGGCTGGCCGCGCGGCGGCAATGGCGCTAGATACGGGGAAGGAGGACCGCGACATGCGCCTGACCGAGATAGACTACCGCGACACGCCGCCCGTGGAGGGCTATGGCCCGGGCTTCTTCCGCATCGGCGGCGAGGTGGTGGAGGGCGGATTGCTGGTGCTGCCGGGGCTGCGCAGCGCCTGGGGCGGCTATGGCGACCTCGACGCGATCCTGGCGCGCGCGGCGCAGATCGACGTTCTGTTCGTCGGCACCGGGGCGGAAATGGATTATCTGCCCGCAGACCTGAAGGCGCGGCTCGAAGGCGCCGGGATCGGAGTGGAGCCGATGGCAAGCCCGGCGGCCTGCCGGACCTACAACGTGCTTCTCGCCGAGGGCCGCCGCATCGGGCTGGCGGCCCTCGCCGTCTAGGCGCTCAGCCGCGGCCGCGATAGGGCGGCACGCCCTGGTCCGGGATCCAGACGCCCTCGGGCACCGGGCCGGTCTGCCAGAACACGTCGATCGGGATGCCGCCGCGCGGGTACCAGTAGCCGCCGATGCGCAGCCAGCGCGGGCTCAGCGTCTCCACCAGCCGCGAGGCGACCATCAGCGTGCAGTCCTCGTGGAACGAGCCGTGGTTGCGGAACGATCCGAGGAACAGCTTCAGCGACTTGGATTCCACCAGCCACTGGTCCGGCACGTAGTCGATCACCAGATGCGCGAAATCCGGCTGGCCGGTCATCGGGCAGAGCGAGGTGAATTCCGGGCAGGCGAAGCGCACGACGTAATCCATCTCGGCACGCGCATTCGGCACGCGCTCCAGCGTGGCGGCTTCGGGGCTGGCGGGCATCTCGTTGCTGCCGCCCAGCTGGGTCAGGGCAGAGAAGCGCTCTTCGGTCATGAATGTCCTCCGCAGGCGGGGTCGGGGGCGAAATGCTTGGCCAGCTTCAGGCCCTGGCCCTGGTAGTTCGAGGCCAGATCCGCGCCGTAGAGCACGTCGGGCCGTTCGGTCATCCGTTCGTAGAGCAGCCGGCCCACGACCTGGCCGTGGTCGAGCGCGAAGGGCGCCTCGTGGCAGCGCACCTCGAGCACGCCGCGCGCGCCGTGTCCGCCCGCCGCGGCGTGGCCGAAGCCGGGGTCGAAGAAGCCCGCGTAATGCACGCGGAACTCGCCCACCATGGCGAAATATGGGGCCATCTCCGCGGCGCAGTCGGGCGGGATCGTCACCGCCTCGCGGCTGACCAGGATGTAGAAGGCGCCGGGATCGAGGATCAGGCGGCGCTCGTCGGTTTCCAGCCGCTCCCAGAATTCGCGGACGGGATACTCGCCGATCCGGTCGAGATCGATCACCCCGGTATGCGGCTTGGCGCGGTAGCCCACCAGCCCGCCGGGGCCGGGGCTGAGATCGACCGAGAAGCCCAGGCCTTCGGAGATCACCGCCGGGCCGCCATCGACCAGCGGCTCGGCCGCGTGGCGTGCCGCCAGTTCCGCGTCGTCCAGCACCGCGCGGCCGCGGCGCAGCCTGAGCTGGTTCAGCCGCATGCCCGGACGCACCAGCACCGAAAAGCTGCGCGGGCAGATCTCGGCATAGAGCGGTCCGTCGTAACCGGCGGGAATCCGGTCGAATTCTGTGCCGTTGTCGGTCACCAGCCGGGTCAGCAGGTCGAGCCTGCCGGTGGAGCTTTTCGCGTTTGCCACGCCTTCGATGCCGACCGGCATGTGCAGGCGCTCCATCAGCGGGACGAGATAGACGCAGCCCTTCTCCAGCACGGCGCCATCGGACAGGTCGATCCGGTGCATCAGGAAATCGGGCAGGCGGTCGGATATTTTCGCGTCCTTTCCGGCAAGGAAGGAGGCGCGAAGGCGATAGGCGGTATGGCCGAGGCGGAGGTCGAGCGAAGCGGGCTGGATCTGCCCCTCGACGAGGGGCTGCAGCGGCGCGATCACGCCGGTGTCCACCAGCTGCGCCAGCTCCTGACGTGGCAGAACCCCCTGTCCGTTTGCTTCGGTCATGGTTCCTCCACGTATCTTCGTGCGGTTATATGGTCGGGCCAGCGAGATTCGAACTCACGACCTTCCGTCCCCCAGACGGACGCGCTAACCAGGCTGCGCCATGGCCCGACGTTTGGGTCTTCTACTGTTTTCTCCGGCGGCTGCAAGGCGAAAATTTCAGTTTTTTCAGATTGACCTATGCGGCCCGGAGCCGGGCCTGCAGGGCGCGCAGGCGCTCGGCCTGCACGGCCACGGTTCCGGCGCCGAGACGGTCGAGGAGCTCTTCCCTGCCAAGCCCGCGCAGCTCTGCCGCCAGGCCGGGCGCGCCGGGACGCGGCGGGGTCTCGGGCGGATCCTGCGGCATCGCCGGGCGCGGCACGGCCCAGGCCGGAACGTCGCCCTGCGCGCCGCTCCCGGCCGCCGGAGAGGCGCCGGGCGCGCCGCCCTGAGGCCCCGGCTGGCCGGGTAGCCCTTGCTCTTGCGCGGCATCGGACGCGTCCAGGCCGTCCGTTGCATGGCCTGCCGCCAGCGCATCCAGCGCCGAATATCCCTGTCCGGGTTCCAGTTCCGCCTTTTCCTCGGCCGAAGCCGGCGGCGGCAGCACGTCCTGCTCCAGATCGTTGAAGAAGAACCCCTGGATCTGCGGGCGCCCCCCCGGCTGCGCGTCGCTGCGCCGGGTGCGGAACCCGCTTGACGGCTGGTCGGGCGCCGGCGCGGCCGGCGGCTGGGCCGGGCGCTTCCAGCGATGCGGGAAGAGAGGCGGCGGGGCGGATCCGGCCGGATCTCCTGCTGCGGACCCGTTGCCTCCGGAGGCGTCGGCGGACATGGCCTCCGGACCGGCAGCGTCTTCCGGAAGCGGGTCGGTCCGGTCACCGGTCTCTTCCTCCGCGGCTGCATCTGCCGGGAAATCACCTGCGTCGCCGTCTTCCGTCGCCGGGGCGAAGCTTTCGCCGCCAGGAACATCCTCCGGCCCGGCAACGAAGCCGGCAGGCTCGGGTGCGGCATCGGCCGATTCTTCCGGAGCGTCACTGGCGTCATGCGCAAAGGAGATCGGCCAAGCCGCCGTGTCGCCTGCGTATTCTTCGGGGGGATCATCGTCCTCCGTGCCCGTCGCGAACGGCGCGGCGATTTGGTCCTCTGCTGCGGCCATGGTCGGAGCGTCTGCCGCATCGTCCGGCTGGAGCCCGCCCCAACTGGCCGGGGCTTCGCCGTCTGCCAGGTCAGGAGCATTGCCGAACTGCGCCGCGGGGGCGGGATCGTCTGCTGCCGCTTGGGGCATGTCTTCTTGCAACGGACTCGTGGCTGCCGGGTCGTGCGTTGCCATGGGGGCACGGGCCGGACGGTCCGGCCCGGCGCTCTCCCCCGCAAATTCCGCCATGCCGCCCGCGCTGACAGGTTCGCCGGTGCCGGGGAACTCGTCCGCGCCGGGCTCTGCATCCATTGCGGCGCCGAAGTCTCCCTCCGCTCCGTCGTCGGAGGGGGCGTCGGGCCAGCTTCCCTGCGGGAGATCCGCCGGGGTGGAAACTTCGGGCTCGGGATGCGCGCCGTCCTCCATCTCGGGGGGCGGAACTGCTTCGAATTCCGCTGCGCCGGCAGCTTGCCAGACCGGAGCCGGCGGCTGCATGTCGGGACCGGCGGCGGGTGGCGTCCACTCGGCAGGCTCTTCCGCATCGGGGCCGGATTGGACAGGTTCGGTCACCGCGCCGTTGTCCTCGCTGCCGGGCGAGCCGGAATCCTGCCATTCGGCGGGCTCATCCGGAAAAGTCTCCCCGGCGGTTCCGCCAGCAAGGAAGGTTGCCTCGTCCGGGCCGGGCTCGGGCCGATCGAAATGGGCCTGCGCAGCAGAATCTGGGGAAGATTGCGCCGGATCGGACGGCGCATCGGCCTCCCCGCCGCCGGGGGAGATGGACTCTGGCCATGCCGAAGGGACATCTGTCGCAAATTCGGGTGCGGCTTCGGAGGCGGCAGCAGGGGGGGCAAGGTCTTCGGTCTGGCTTGCAGGCGCTCCGGTGGCAGGCCCGGGGACGGGATGCGCGGCGTCGGGCTCCGTGCCGGCCCCCTTGGCGATCCGGCTGGAAGAGAAGGAAATCGGCCAGGCCCCGGCGTCTTCCGCGTCCTGGTCGGAAACCATCTCGGTGCCGGCGGATGTGCCGGTGGCCTCATCGGCTGCCGCCATGTCGTTGGGACTGTCCGGGTCGTCCGCGCTGCCGAACGGCGCCGGCCAGGATGCATCGCTGTCCGCTTTGAGCGCCTCGCCAGAATCGGCATCTGGCAGTGCCGCTTCCTCCGGTGCATCGACGAAGGAGGGGGGCGAGGTGGCCGGGGCAGGGCGTCCGCTGTCCGGCATGGCGGAGGCCGACGCATCCCATGGCGGGCTGTCCTGCCATGCCGCATCGTCTGCCGGGGCGGCCTGTGGGCCGCCTTCGGCATTCAAGTCCGCGGCATCGCCGCCGGAAAGATCGCCCAGGCCGTCAGCGGCGGCTGCCTCGTCATAGGCCTCGCCGAAGGACGCGGGCCAGGGCTCGGTCAGGGACGCCGCCACTGGCGGTGCCTCCGGCTCCGCAGCGTCGAAGGGCGCCGCCGGCCGGGAGTCTTCAAGGCTGCCGTCACTGGACATGTCCGGCTGCCGGAAGGCGTCCTGCGGCGGCGGTGCGTCTGGCATCGGGGAGCCGGAGGGGTCGCTGTCTCCGGCGACGTCCGCTGGGGCGGGTGCACTGCCGTGCTGGCCGCTGCTTTCCGGAACGGGATCGGTCGGCGCCGTGCCAGGGCCGCTGTCCATGTCCGGACCGGACGGCACAGCGGCCGGTTCCTCCGATGGTTGCCCGGTGGAGGCGAATGTCAGGCGGGAGACGGGGCGGGGCGCTGCGCCGCCGATATCGGGTCCGGCATCCGGGGCATAGGCAGCCACGGCGTCGGTGCCCCGGGCGTTGAGAAGCTCCTGCACCTCGCGGATGCTCTGGCCGCGGACATGGAGCATCTCCTTGATCCCGCCGAGCAGCCGAACGTCCTCGGGGCGGTAGTAGCGCCGCCCGCCCGCGCGCTGCACCGGGGCGAGCTGGGGAAACCGGCTCTCCCAGAAGCGCAGGACATGCGTCGGCGTGTCCAGCCATTTCGACACTTCGGAAATCGTACGGAACGCGTCCGGAGACTTTTCCATGATCTGCCCGCCAGCGAATTGCAATGGGCCCGCCGCCACGGGTGCGGCGGCCGGCCGGGTCAGGGATTGTTAACCGGGATCAGGTTTCCGAACGGTTACCTTGGGCGACGCGTTCCTTCATCAGGTGCGACGGGCGGAAGGTCAGGACGCGGCGGGGATGGATCGGAACCTCCTGGCCGGTCTTGGGGTTGCGGCCGACCCGCGCCGCCTTCTCGCGGACGTTGAACGTCCCGAAGGAGGAGATCTTCACGCTGTCCCCCGAGGCGAGCGCATCGCTGAGATGCGCCAGGACCGTCTCCACGAGCTGCGCGGATTCGTTCCGGGACAGCCCGACTTCTCGGAACACGGCTTCGCTCAGGTCCATCCGTGTCAGCGTCTTTCCGGTCATGCTGTCCCCCCGTCTTTTGCGGTCTATGGTTGCACGACCATAGGAACGGCGCGGAACGAGAGTCAATATCCCCGGAACTCAATGGGTTGGGGGAAAGGCCGGTTTACCACCGGATGACGGCGGATCCCCAGGCGAGTCCGCCGCCGATTGCCTCGACCACGACCAGCTCGCCCTGCTTGATCTTGCCCTCTGCCTTGCCGACCGAGAGGGCGAGGGGAATCGAGGCCGCGGAGGTGTTGCCGTGGTCCTGCACGGTGACGATCACCCGTTCCATCGGCACGCCCAGCTTGTGCGCGGTGCCCTTGATGATCCGCAGGTTTGCCTGGTGCGGGACGATCCAGTCGATGTCCTCGCCGCTCAACCCCAGCTTGCCGAGCGAGGTCTTGGCGGTCGAGGCCAGCTTCTCCACTGCATGGCGGAAGACTTCCTTGCCCTGCATGCGGAGGTGGCCGGTGGTCTGGGTCTCGGAGACGCCGCCGTCGACATAGAGGATATCCTTGTAGCGGCCGTCGGAATTCAGGTCCGAGGCGAGGATGCCGCGGTCGGTCACGTCGCCCTTGCCTTCGCCGGCCTCCAGCACCAGCGCCCCCGCGCCGTCGCCGAACAGCACGCAGGTGCCGCGGTCGGTCCAGTCCATGATGCGCGAGAAGGTCTCGGCGCCGATCACCAGCACGCGCTCTGCCTGGCCCGAGAGGATCAGGCCGTTGGCATTGGTCAGCGCGAAGATGAAGCCCGCGCAGACTGCCTGGACGTCATAGGCGAAGCCGCGGGTCATGCCCAGCTTGGCCTGGACCATGGTCGCGCAGGAGGGGAAGGTGAGGTCGGCGGTGGAGGTCGCCACGACGATCGCATCGATGTCGTCGGGCTTCAGCCCGGCATCCTTCAGCGCGGCCTCGGCCGCTGCAGCCGCCAGATCCGAGGTCGTCTGCCCCTCGGCCGCGAAATGCCGCCGCTCGATGCCGCTGCGCGTCCGGATCCACTCGTCCGAGGTGTCCACCAGGCTCTCGAAGTAGCTGTTGGGGACGATGCGTTCGGGCAGGCAGTGGCCCACCCCCCGGATCATCGCGCGTCGTGTCATTTTTGGTTACCGTATAACTGCCCGAGCTGCTGGGCACCTTGGCGCGCCTCGTCGAGGGATGCAACCCGATGGGCGAGCTGGCCGGGAAGGTCGGCCTTGGCGAGCTCGAAGGCAAGCTTGACCGCGGACTGCACCCCCATCGCGTCGGAGGAGCCGTGCGACTTGACCACGGTGCCGTTCAGCCCGAGGAACACGCCGCCGTTGACCCGGCGGGGATCGATGCGCTTGCGCAGCCGCAGCAGCGAGGTCAGCGCCAGCAGCGAGGCGATGCGGGACAGGATGGAATGGCGGAAGGCCTGCTTCAGCGCGTCCGAGATCAGCCGCGCGGTGCCTTCGCCGGTCTTCAGCGCGATGTTTCCGGTGAAGCCGTCGGTGACCACGACGTCGATCTTGTCCGAGGGGATGTCGCCGCCCTCGATATAGCCCACATAGTCGAACAGCCCGGTCTTGGCGGCGTCGAGCAGCATGTCATGCGCGACCTTCAGCTCGGCGCGGCCCTTGTGCTCTTCTGTGCCGACATTCAGCAGGCCGATGCGCGGGCGCTCCAGCTCCAGCGCGATCTGCGCGTAGAAGGCGCCCATGATCGCGTACTGGACCAGGTCCTCGGCCTCGGCGCGGATATCCGCGCCGACATCGAGCATGACGTTGAACCCGGCCGCGGTGCGCGACGGCCAGAGGCAGGCGATGGCAGGACGGTTCACGCCGGGCAGCTTGCGCAGCCGGATCATCGACAGCGCCATCAGCGCGCCGGTATTGCCGCAGGAGACGCAGGCGCTGGCCTCGCCCTCGCGGACCGCGTCGACCGCGGCCCACATCGAGGTGCCCTTGCCGTGGCGCATCACGTGGCTCGGCTTCGAGTCCATCGTGACCACGCCTTCGACATGGCGGATCTCGCAGCGTTCCCGCAGGAGCGGGCGCTTCTTCAACAGCGGCTCGAGCTCGGCTTTGTTGCCGAACACGAGGAAGCGCATGCGCCGGTTGCGCCAGAGGGCCTTGTTCAGGCCGCTCATGACCACGGCGGGGCCGTTGTCCCCGCCCATCGCGTCAATGGACAGGACGATAGCACCGGAGTCGCCGTTGCCCTTTCTGGGCTGTGCCGCCTTCGTCATGTCCTGCGTCTGGGCCGTGGCTTATGCCGCGTCGTCTTCGAGATCGACTTCTTCTGCCGCTGCGACGACTTCGCGGTCGTCATAGTGGCCGCAGGCGCCGCAGACGTGGTGCGGGCGCTTCAGCTCGCCGCAGTTCGGGCATTCGGCGGGGTTGCCGGCGGTCAGCGCGTCGTGCGAACGGCGCATGTTGCGGCGGGATTTCGTGACTTTATTCTGGGGGACTGCCATGTCTCAACCTCAGGTAGGCCGGGGCATGCCCGGGTTTGCTTGCGTTCTGGGCCTTCCGGGGCCCGGTGAATAGGGACGGCAACAGGGCCGGAGCCCGCGGCTGACCAGCCCTGAAAACGAGACCGGTTCAATACTCTTCTCGGGCGGAAGTGCAACCGTTTTTTGCGGTTCCGGGACCGGAGCCGCGCTATTCTCCGCCGCTTTCGCCCGAATCCCCGCCCGAAAGCTTGCCGCGCAGCGCGGCGAGACCGGCGAAGGGCTTCACTTCCTCGTCCGTCATCGGGGCCTTGCCCGGTTCGGTCACCGCGGTTCCGCCGAATCCCGCCCCTTCCGCGCGCGGATAGAGCGGCAGCGCCAGCGCCAGCGCCTCGTGCATCACTTCCTTTAGGTCCAGGACCCGCGGCAGCGGTTCGGCGGTGTCGTCCTCGGGCATCTCGGCCTCGGCGGAGGCGTCGGGATCCTCCCAGACGGCGAGATAGCGCCGCTCGGTGTCTTCCTCCAGCCGGGTGGTCACCGGTTCCAGCGTGACGGTGCAGGGCTGCACCACGGTGGCGCCCAGATGCGCCTCCAGCCGCCAGTCGCGGCTGTTCTCGGGCAGGACCCGGCCCTCGAAGCGGAGCTTGCGCAGCCCAAGCAGGTCGAGATCCGCGCGCAGCGCCTCCATGTCGGCGGCGCCGGGTTCCAGCCGGAAGGCGCCGCCGTCCTTCGGCAGCTTCGAGAAGACGACTTCCGTGCCCTCGATTCGATGGGGGCCCTCGCCTTTGTCGGCGGCTCTGGAGCTCATGGCTGCATCCTTCCTTGAAGTGGCGCGCCGGCTTGGATAACTCGGGGGGCAGCATGCGGGCAAGCCGGCAGGACCGGCTGACCGCGCAATCGGAACGGACGGAAGTGCAGGTGATGGCGGTGGGTCGGATCAAGAGCGCGATTCTGGGCACGGGCCTGGCAATGGCCCTGGCAGGGCTCTCGGCCTGCACCACGATGGTCGACAATTACGGCTACGTGCCGACGGACATGCAGCTGTCCGAAATCCAGGTCGGCGGCGACACCCGCGACAGCGTCGCCGAAAAGGTCGGCGCGCCGCCGCTGGAGGACTTCCGCCGCGACAACGTCTGGTACTACGTGTCCTCGAAGACCGAGACCTATGCTTGGAAGGCGCCGAAGACGGTCGAGCGCCAGGTGGTTGCGATCCGCTTCGCCGATGGCGGCTCCGTCACCAATATCGAGCGCTTCGGCCTGCAGGACGGCGAGGTCGTGACCCTGTCGCGCCGCGTCACCGAAAGCGCGGTGCCCGACATGGGATTCGTGCGCGGCCTGCTCAACAACACCTCGCTGCGTCCGGCCTTGCCGGCCGAAGACACGCTCTGAGCCAGGCCGTCGCCCCGTCGGGCGGACGCTTCCGGCTGCGCGAAGCCTGCGGCGCGGAGGATCTGCGCCGCACGGAGTCCCTGCGCGCGCTGGCCTTCCGCGGCGATGCCGCACTGCCCGATTTCGACGGCCTGGACGCGGCGTGCCGCCATGTGCTGGTCGAGGAGGCGGCCACCGGCGCGCTGGCCTGCTGCTTCCGCGTGCTGCCGCTGGCCTCGGGGGCAGAGGCGCAGCGCAGCTATGCCGCCCGCCATTACGACCTGTCGCCGCTGGCCGCGGCGCCGGGGCCGCTGCTGGAGCTCGGCCGCTTCTGCCTGGCGCCGGGGCTGCGCGATCCCGACATCCTGCGGCTCGCCTGGGCGGGGCTGGCGTCCATGGTCGAGGAGACCGGCGCCGCGATGATCTTCGGCTGCAGCTCCTTTCCGGGCACCGATCCGGCCGCCCATGCCGAGAGCTTCGCGCTGCTGGCCGAGCGCCATCTTGCCCCCGCCGCCTGGCGTCCCGGCCCCGGCGGGGCGGCGGAGCGCGTGGCCCTCGCCGCCGTCGCGAAGCCCGATCCGCTGCGCGCCATGCAGCGGATGCCGCCGCTCCTGCGCAGCTATCTGCGGCTCGGCGGGCGGGTGGGCGACCATGCGGTGATCGACCGGGATCTGGGCACGCTGCATGTCTTCACCGGGCTCGAAACCGCGGCGGTTCCGCCGCAGCGCGCGGCGCGGCTGCGCCAGCTTTCCGCCGGGCGCTTGCCAGCGGCGGGGACGGGTGGTTAGCTCGCGCGGACCAGCCCGAGGAGTGCCGCCGTGACCAACCGTGCCCCTTTCCTGATCGGCAGCCAGCGCATCCCGCCGGGTTCCCGCCGCACCGTCGACCTGCCGGTCAGCGTGCTGTCGGACCACACGCCGGTCAGCATGTCGGTCCATGTCATCCACGGCCGCAAGGACGGTCCGGTGCTGTTCGTCTCGGCCGCCGTGCACGGCGACGAGGTGATCGGGGTTGAGATCGCGCGCCGCCTGCTGCGCAGCCCGCATCTCGACCGGATCTCGGGCACGCTGATGGTGATTCCGATCGTCAACACCTTCGGCTTCCTCAACCATTCCCGCTACCTGCCGGACCGGCGCGACCTGAACCGGTCCTTCCCGGGCTCCGAGACCGGCTCGCTGGCCGGGCGGCTCGCGCATCTCTTCATGACCGAAATCGTCGGCCGTGCCGATCTGGGCATCGACCTGCATTCCGCCGCGATCCACCGGATGAACATGCCGCAGATCCGCGTCAGTCCCGGCAAGCCCGAGACCATGGCCCATGCCGAGGCCTTCGGCGCGCCGGTGATCATCCGCTCGAAGCTGCGCGACGGGTCGCTCCGGGCCGTCGCGCAGGCCGAAGGCGTCGATATCCTGCTCTACGAGGCTGGCGAGGGGCTGCGCTTCGACGAGACATCGGCCCGGGCGGGCGTTGCCGGGGTGCTGCGGGTGATGCACAGCCTCGGCATGATTCCCAAGCGCGGCGTGCCGATCCCCTCGGTGGCGCCGCTCAGGGCGTCGAAGACGGAGTGGGAGCGCGCGCCCGCGGGCGGGCTGATGCGCGCCTTCAAGAGCTGCGGCGAGATGGTCGCGGCGGGGGATCTCCTGGGGATCATCTCCGATCCGTTCGGCGAGGCAGAGGCCGAACTGACGGCCTCTGCGGGCGGGCTGATCGTCGGGCGCACCAACCTGCCGATCGTCAACGAGGGCGACGCGCTGTTCCATATCGCAGATGTCGAGACGGAAGGCGCCGAGCGGCGGATCGAGAGCCTCTCGGCCCAGCTCGACGCGGCGCCGCTCTTCGACGAGGACGAGATCATCTGAAGGCCGCCCGGCTCAGCTGCGGGCGAAGTCCAGCGTCCAGCGCAGGTAGCGGTTGGAATAGCTCTCTTCGCCCTGCTTTTTCCGGGCGTGGTTCGGGCCGCCGTCGAGATAGCTCGCCGTGTGGGGGTTGTAGAGCACGTAATAGTCGCCGATCCGCTCGAACTGCCAGCGCAGGAACGGATTGCGCGCGCTGTCCCCGTGGGACCCGTCGCGGGTGTGGTCCGGTCCGGCATCGAGATAGCGGTCGGCATGGGCGTTGTGGAGCAGGTAGCCGCGGCTGTCCGGCCGCACGGGCTGCCAGCGGAGGAATGGGTTGGTCTGCCCGTCATCGTGCTTGGACAGCCGGATGTGGTCGGGCCCGGCGTCCAGATAGCCCGCGGCCTGGGCGCAGTGCAGCACGCAGTCGCGGCCGATGCCCTCAACCGTCGCGAAGGCCGGCTTGTCCGCGCAGCGGCGGGGATAGAGCGCGTTGACCGCGCGCACGGCATCCGCATTCAGCCATTCCGGCGTGTCCCAGCGGCGCGACGGGTCGGGGATGTATTCCATCGTCCGCTTGCCGCTGCTGCTGCCGGCGGTGTCCCAGTACTGCATGAAGGAACCGAGATTGTAGGGAATGCCGTAATTCTCGGAGTCGTCGACGCGGGCCCAGTCGCCGTCGGTGCTGGCCGCCAGCGCGGGGTCGAGGAAGCGGATGAACTGGTCCCGGTCCGAGCGGCTCTGCTCGTGGATCAGGCCCAGCACATGGCCGAGCTCGTGCAGGGAGCGGACATTCTTGTTGATGTGGACGTCCCGCGATCCGCTGGACGGCGCGCCGATCCGGGTGAAGTTTCCCGTGCCGTCGTCGATGAAGGTGACATAGCTCTGGCCGGGCGCAGTCAGCAGCCCGCTCGGGGTCAGCCTCAGAAAGGCGTTGGTCTTCTGGTTCAGCTCGGTGATGGCCGCCATGATCACCGGCATCTGGCTATGGGTGACCGCGCTTTCCATGTGGATCGGCACCAGCCCGCCGGGCCAGAGTTTCGGGTTCTTCCGGCTTGCCGCGCGCAGCGGGGTGCCGGGCAGGGCCGCCGCGGCGGCGGCTCCGAGAGCGGAAAGAAGGAATTGCCGCCGGTTGCGGTGGGTGTCGGTCATGTCGGCCTCCGTTGTTGGTCTGCGGAGACGCTAGGCCGGGCGGCGGCCGGGCTCTGTGCGCTGGGGCACGGAGTGCCGGACGGGCATGGAATACCCGTCCGGCGTGGTCAGGTCAGCCGTCGAAATCGACTTCCTCGATCAGCCGCAGCGCCGGCGGGCGCGAGGCGGCGAGGTCCTTCAGCGGCAGCGTGTCCGGCTCGAAGCTGCCCCAGGAGGCGACCCGCTCGGAGGGCGGCGTGTCTGGCGAGATCGGGTATTCGTCGTTCAGCGTCGCATACAGCTTCTGGCCCTCGGGGGAAGCGAGGAATTCCATCAGCTTGACCGCGTTCTCGCGGTTCGGCGCCGCCTTGGTCATCGCGATGCCCGAGATGTTCACATGGGTGCCGCCATTCTCGAAGACCGGGAACAGCAGGCGCACGCTTTCGGCCCACGGCACCTGCTCGGGATCGTCGAGCATCTGGCCCATGTAGTAGGTATTGCCCAGCGAGATGTCGCATTCGCCCGCCCAGATCGACTTGACCTGCGCGCGGTCGTTGCCCTGCGGCTTCTTCGCCAAGTTGGCCTTCAGCCCTTCCAGCCAGGTCTTGGTGGCGTCCTCGCCGTGATGCAGCATGTAGGCCCCGGCCAGGGCGACATTGTATTCATGCGTGCCCGAGCGGGTGCAGATCCGGCCCTTCCACTTGGGATCGGCCAGGTCTTCGTAGGTGGTGATCTCGTCATCCGCGACCCGGTCCTTGGCGGCATAGACCACGCGGGCGCGGCTGGTCACGGCGAACCAGCGGTTGTCGGGATCGCGGAACTCTGCCGGGATGTCGGCGGTCAGAATGTCGGAACCGACCGGCTGGATCACGCCGGCATCGACGATTTCCATCAGCCGCGCGATGTCGACGGTGAACACCAGGTCGGCCGGGCTGCGGTCGCCCTCCGCCTGCAGCCGTTCGACCATCCCCTTGTTGAGGAAGGCGACATTGACCGCGATGCCGGTCTCTTCGGTGAAGACGTCGAAGATCGGCTCGATCAGCTCCGGCTGGCGGTAGGAATAGACATTCACCTCCTGGGCCATGGCGGTGCTGCCCAGAAGGGAAGCGGCGAGGACGGAGAGGGCGGACAGGCGCATGGGGGTACTCCGGTTGCGAAACTACCGGGAGTAGAACATGACTAAAACAGTCGGTCAATAGTCCGAGTGTTTCACTTGGCTTTTGCCGCAGCCTTCTCCGCCGCTTTCGCCGCGTCCCAGATCGAGTCCATCTCGGCCAGGTCGGACTCGTCCGGGGTCTTGCCGCGGGCGGCCAGCTCGGCCTCGATCGCGCGGAACCTGCGCGTGAACTTGGCATTTGCCGCGCGCAGGGCCTCCTCGGGCTCCACCTTCAGGTGCCGCGCGAGATTGGCCATGACGAAGAGCAGGTCGCCCATCTCCTCGAAGACCTCGTCCTGGCTCAGTTCGTCGCGCGCCTCCACCAGCTCGGCGGTCTCCTCGGCGATCTTCGCCAGCACCTCGTCGGTCGAGGGCCAGTCGAATCCGACCCGCGCGGCGCGCTTCTGCAGCTTCACCGCCCGCGTCAGCCCCGGCAGGTTCAGCGCCACGTCGTCGAGCACGCCGCCCTTGGCCCGTGCCGCGCGCTCGGCCGCCTTGATCGTCTCCCAGTCGGCGGTCTGCTGTTCCGAGGACTTGTCGCGGCTCTCGTCGCCGAAGACATGCGGATGGCGGTGGATCATCTTCTGCGCCACCGTGTCGGCGACGGCGTGGAAGTCGAACAGCCCCGCCTCGTCTGCCATCTGCGCGTGATAGACCGTCTGCAGCAGCAGGTCGCCCAGCTCGCCCTCGAGCTCGCCCCAGGCCTGCCGCTCGATGGCGTCGGCGACCTCGTAGGCCTCCTCGATCGTGTAGGGGGCGATCGTGCCGAAATCCTGCTCGATGTCCCAGGGGCAGCCCGTCTCGCGGTCGCGCAGGCGCCGCATGATCTCCAGGAGCCGCGGCAGGCCTTCTGCGGTGTCGAAGATCGGGTCGCGGTCGCTCATGGGGCAGCCTCCGGGCTCAGTGGGACAATTGGTCCGCGCCGGGCAGGGAGGACCGGGCGGCATTTCCGGCTAGTCTTGTCGGAAGATCTGGGGGTGTTCCATGCGACTCGTGACCATGTTCGCGGCCATCGGCTTGGCCGTGGCCGTCCTCTTCTCGCTCTATGTCCGTTTCGCGCCCAGCGATCCGCGGATCTGGCACGTGGATCCGCGCGTCGTGGTCGATCCCGGACAGGACGGCGCATTCCTGCTGCGCGACGAGCCGCCTTCGGACGGCGCCGCGCCGGAATTCGCGGGCAGCCCGTCCGAAGTGATGGCCAGGCTCGACGCGGTGGCGATGGCCGCCCCGCGGGTGAGCCGCCTGGCGGGCACGCCCGAGGAGGGCCATGTCACCTATGTCGCCCGATCGCGGCTCTTCGGCTTTCCCGACTACATCTCGGTCGTAGCCTGGCCCGCGGAGGGCGGCTCCAAGCTGGCCGTCTATTCGCGGCTGCGCTTCGGATCCTACGATCTCGGCGTGAACCGCAAGCGTGTGCTCGGCTGGCTCGACGCCATCACCTGAGCCGGTCTTGACGGCGCCCGCGGGCTTGGGCATTGCCGATCCATGATACCCGAAGACAAGCTAGACCAGATCCTCGGCCGGTTCGAATTCCTCGAAGCCAAGCTCGCCTCCGGCGCTGCGCCCGCGGAGATCGTCCGGCTGTCGCGCGAATACAGCGAATTGAAGCCCGTCGTCGGCCAGATCCAGGCCTGGCGCGGGATTGTGGCGGACATGGCGGAAGCCGAGGAAATGCTCGCCGATCCCGAGATGAAGAGCCTGGCCGAGGAAGAGCTGCCGAGGCTGAAGGCGGCGCTGCCCGAGGCGGAGCATGCGCTGCAGCTGGCGCTGCTGCCCAAGGATGCGGCCGATGCCCGCCCGGCGATGATCGAGATCCGGCCCGGCACGGGGGGCGAGGAAGCCGCGCTTTTCGCGGGCGACCTGCTGCGGATGTACCAGCGCTTCTCGGAATCGCAGGGATGGCAGTTCAAGATCCTCGAGGAAAGCCAGACCGAGCTTGGCGGAATCAAGGAAGTCGTCGCCCATGTCGAGGGCGAGGGCGTCTTCGCCCGGCTGAAATTCGAATCCGGCGTCCACCGGGTCCAGCGCGTGCCGGAAACCGAATCCGGCGGGCGCATCCACACCTCGGCCGCGACCGTAGCCGTGCTGCCAGAGGCCGAGGAGGTCGACATCCAGATCGACCCGGGCGACATCCGCATCGACACGATGCGCGCCAGCGGTGCAGGCGGACAGCACGTCAACACCACCGATTCCGCCGTGCGGATCACCCACATTCCCTCGGGAATCGTCGTCACCAGCTCGGAAAAGTCCCAGCACCAGAACCGCGCGATTGCCATGCAGGTGCTGCGCACGCGGCTCTACGACCTGGAGCGGCAGCGGGCCGACAGCGCCCGCGCCGCCGACCGCAAGAGCCAGGTGGGCTCCGGCGACCGCTCGGAACGCATCCGCACCTACAATTTCCCGCAGGGCAGGGTGACCGACCACCGCATCAACCTGACGCTCTACCGGCTGGAGCAGGTCATGCAGGGCGATCTGGCCGAGATCACGGATGCGCTGATCGCCTCCGACCAGGCCGCGCGGCTGGCCGAGCTCGACGCATGAGCCAGACAGTCGGCGAAACGATGCGCGCGGGCATGGCCCGGATGCGCGCCGCAGGCGTCGCCGATCCGGCCCGCGACGCAAGGCGGCTGGCGGCGGCGGCGCTGCAGGTCGATCCTTCGCGGATCTCGCTGATGGCGCATGATCCTTGGCCGGACACGGCGTCTGCGGCCTGGGAGGCGATGGTCGCCGCCCGCGAGGCGCGCCGTCCGGTCTCGCAGATCGTCGGATCGCGCGCCTTCTTCGGCCGCAGATTCCGCGTGACCTCCGACGTGCTCGACCCGCGCCCCGAGACCGAGGCGCTGATTGTCGAGGCGTTGCGCGCCCCGGCCTCGCGGGTCCTCGACATCGGCACCGGATCGGGCTGCATCCTGCTGACATTGCTGGCAGAATGGCCGGATGCGGCGGGCGTGGCAACCGATGCCTCCCCGGCCGCGCTGGAGGTGGCGCGCGCCAATGCGGCCGATCTGGGACTCGCGGCGCGGGCCGAATTCCACCTGGGCGACTGGTCCGCGGGGGCGGAGGGGCCCTTCGATCTGGTCGTGTCGAACCCGCCCTACATCGCCGCGGACGAGCTGGCGGCGCTGGAGCCGGAGGTGACCCGCTGGGAACCGGCCATGGCGCTGTCGCCGGGGGAGGACGGGCTGGCGGCCTACCGCGCGATCCTGCCGCAGGCGGCGGATCTGCTGGCGCCCGCAGGCCGGATCCTGCTGGAAATCGGCGCCTCGCAGGGACCGGATGTCGCGGATCTGTGCCGGAAAGAAGGTTTCCGGGATGTCCGCGTGCTTGCCGATCTGGACGGGCGGGACCGCGTCGTGGCAGGGTCGAAGGGCTGAAAACCGTTTCCGGACTGAGGTTATCTGCAATTTTTGGAAGATTTGTGGGGTCCGGATCGATTTTGCGCTTGTTTCCTGCGCAGTCCCGTGTTTAGAACGATCTGCAGAGTAGTGGTGCCCGAGCGGGCACCCCTCAGCCCCAAGCCAAACAGCATGAGTTGCATCGGTCGGTGAAGGCCGCGGAATTAGAGTTTGGCCAAGGAAAATTCGAACAAGGCTGGAACCCGCAGTACAATGAGATCTTCGAAGTCACGATCACGGTCGAAGTCGAACCGTAACCGTTCGGTCGGGAACATCGTCAACCGCGTGTTCGACAGCTCCGGCCCCGAGGGCAAGGTCCGCGGCACGCCGCAGCAGATCATCGACAAGTACCTTCAGCTGGCGCGCGATGCCCAGCTGGGCAACGACCGCGTGGCCACCGAGAACTTCCAGCAGCACGCAGAGCACTATACCCGCCTGCTCGGCGAGGCGCAGCGCGACGCCGAGGCGCGCCGCGAGCAGCAGGAAGGCCAGCAGAACCGCGACGGCGGCCAGCAGATGCGCCAGCGCGACCGCAGTGACGACCAGCGCGGCCAGTCGCGCGACGACGACCAGCGCGGCAACGGCGATTACGGTCCCGACCTCGATTTCGGCGCCGACCGGTCCGCCCAGCCGCAGCCCGGCCTTGCCGAGTCCGCTCCGGCCCAGGCGCCCGTCGCGGCAGCTGCTCCGGCACCCCGTGCCGAGAAGGCGCCCGAGCCTGCGCCGCAGCCCGAACAGCCCGCCGCCGCCGAGGCCCCCGCGGCTGCCCAGCCGACGAAGGAGCCCGCCGCGGAGGCGATGGGCGTTGTCGATACCGGCACCGAATCCGGGGAGGTCTCCGGCCTCGTCGAGACGCCGGAAGACGCCGCGCCCAAGCCGCGCCGCCGCCGCACCACCCGCAAGCCCAAGGCCGATGCGGGCGAGGCAGGCGGCGAGGAGGCAGCCGAGGCTCCGAAACCCAAACGCACGCGCTCCAAGAAGGCAGCGGCCGACAAGGACGCGCCGGGCGCCGACGGTCCGAAGGAAGCGGCCGAGTAATCTCCGGCCCGCAACGACAGGTTCTGGCCGCGCTGCCGTGAGGCAGGCGCGGCCTTTGCATGTCCGGGTCCAGCATTGCCGGAACTGCGTGGAAAGGTCAGCGCGGCGACCTGGTGATCCCTTCATGGAGGCATGGATAAGAAGAGCCTGCAGCCGCGGACGGGACTGTCCAATGAGGAGCGGACCGGGCGGCGCCTGAGGATGGCCGGAGCGGGAAGCCTTGGGATCGGGGCGAGGCCTTCAGGCACGCCGGGCCTGGCATGCCGGAGCTGCACTCTGCCACTGGCCGCTGCGGCTTCGCCGTCCGCCGGGCCTGTGTCTGGACCCCCGCAGGGCCAAGCGGCATTTCGCTTGCGCCGCGCCATGGTGCCGGATGGGCGGCGCCGGAGCGGCACTCGTGGAAAAGGCTTGCCCCCGCCGCTGCTAGCAGCGCCGCGGATGAAGCGTCGCCCAGAGGCCCTGCGCCTTGGCGGCGAGGCGGGCAACCGGGCCGCGGGTGTCGGCGGGCATCGCCGCCAGCCGCTCCAGCGCCACTTCGGCGGTGCAGATCCGCCCGGTCACCGGATCGCGGTAGCGTGGCGCGCCGATCAGTGCGGCATGGACCAGCCCGTCCAGCGCCACCCCGGACACGCGGCGCCGGGTCGGCACCGGCGCGAGGTCCCGCGTCAGTCCCCAGCCGGCATAGAAGGGCGCCCCGAGGCAGGTCACCGGAACGCCGCGCAGCAGGGCCTCGAACCCCATCAGCGAAGTGATGGTCCAGAGCGCCGAGACCTCGCCCAGCAGCCAGGCCGGATCGGCATCGCCGAGAACGAGATCGGCAAGGGCCGCTTCGTCCGGGGCCAGCGCGCCGGGGCGCAGCCCGGCCGTCACGTCGGGATGTGGCCGGTAGATCAGCACGGCCCCGGGTTCCGCCGCGCGCGCCGCCTGCAGCAGCGCCGCGTTGCTGCGCACCGTTCCGGTCGCCCCGCAGCGGATGGAGGCATCGTCCTCCACCTGGCCCGCCACCAGCACCAGCCGCCCGCCGGGCAGAGGCGGCCGCGTGCCGCCCTGGCCGTATTTCGTAGCCCCGGACGCCGCCACGGACCGCCGCAGCCGCGCCGCGCGGTCGAGCGCCACCGGCGGCAGAAAACGGCTGTCGGCGATCATCCCTTCAAGGTCCGACGGCCGGGCCGGATCGTAGTAGATGCCCTGCGCATCGGCGATCAGGCTGACCGGCGGCACCAGCCGCGCGCCCAGCCCGCGCGAGCGCAGGAAGCCGTCCTCGACCCGGATCGTTCCCGTCAGGTCGGGCGCGGGGCGGCTCGCCCAGGCCAGGACCGGCCGGGTTCCGGCCTGCCGCCGCAAGCCTCGCGCGGTCAGCGGAAAGCGCACGTCGCCGCCGAAGCTGCGGGCCAGGTGGCGGCGCTTCCACAGGGACATGCCCCAGGCGGCATAGCCGTGCCGGTCGGCAATGGCGGCGGCAGTCTCGGCTTCTGCCAGCTCCAGCACGGTCTCGAAATCGCAGAGCCGGTCGCGGAACGGGTCGTACCAGTGCGGCGCCAGCAGCATCATCCCGGCGAAGAGCTGCAGCGGCGACAGCGTGCGGGTGCGGCGGGGCAGCGGCGCGGGATCCTCGCTGAGCCCCCAGCCGGCATGGACCGGCGTGCCGAAGAGCAGCGGCCGGTGCCCGGCCCAGATCGCCTCGGCCCCCATCTGCGAGCTGACCGACAGCACGGCATGGGCGCGCTCGAGCAGCGGCCAGGGGCTGGCGGGGCCGGTCAGGTAGAGCTCGCCGCGGCGCAGGTCGCCGGGCAGCAGATGGCCATCGGGCGCGGCGCGCACCGCCAGCACGTGGCCCGGAAACCGGTCCCGCGCGGCGGACAGCATCGCCAGGAAGCTGCGCCGCGAGGCGCCGCTGGCGGCAACCGAGGCATCGCCGCGGCGCTGGTCGACGACCAGCACATGGCCTTCGGGCGGCAGCGCGGCATCCGGATCGTGGAAGGTGAACTTGCCGCCCAGCCGCTTCAGCCGCGCCAGCGCATCGGCGGCCCGCGACAGCAGCAGCGGATCGTCGAGCGGATGGGAGGCCAGCAGGTCTTCCAAGGCCGAGGGGCTGGCGGCGTCGTAATGGATGCCGCGGCGGTCGATCAGCAGCCCCCAGGGCGGCACGCCGGAGCCGCGCCCGGGATGCAGGCCGCGCAGGAAGGCGTCTTCCAGCCGCACCAGCCCTCGTCCGGTCGCGCGTGCCGCCCAGGCGCCGCGCCGGGCGGAGGGACGCTGTCCCCAGACGGCAACGCCCCGGGCTGCGGCAGGCAGTCCGGGGCGCAGGTCGTATCCGCAGTGGCCGAGGATGCGCCGGATGCCCGGCGCCGCGAAGAGCCCCCAGCCGAGGCAGCCGAGCGGCCCCGATGCGGGGCCCGGCCCGGGCGGCGGCTGGTTCAGAGAGTCCCCGCGATCTGCTGGGTGGACGCGACGGTGTTCAGGCTGCCGAAGAAGGTGGCCAGCGCCTTGTTGAACTGGGTCCAGGGCGCCTCGGTGACATAGATCGTGTCATCGTTGCGGATCATGAAGTCCTTGGCGACGAACAGGCCTTCGCCCGAGGTGAGGTTGAGCACGTAGGCCACCTGCTGCGGGCCGTAGAGCGAGGGATCGCCGGTGACCACGCGGGCGACGGCTTCCGGTTCGGTGCGCAGAACGAAGATGCCGGTCGGGTCGGCCGCGTTGGTCTGCAGGCCGCCGACCTGGGCCAGGGCCTCCATCGCGGTCAGCTCCTGGCTGTTGAAGTTGATGCGGGTCTGGGCCCCGGTCGCGCCCAGCGAGGTGTAGGCGCGACGGTCGGCCTCCACCAGGATGCGGTCGCCGCCGCGCAGCGCGATGTCGTTCTGCGGGCTGTCGAAGAGCGAGTTGAACCAGATCGTTCCGCGCTGGCCGCCGCGCAGGATTGTCACCTGGGCAATGTCGGATTCGATCGTCAGGCCGCCAGCCTGCGCCAGCATGGAGCTCAGCGTCCGCGTCGGCCGCTCGATCGGATAGACCCCCTGGGCGCTGACCGAACCCGCAACCGAGACGGTCGCGCCGTCGCCGGCCTGTCGGACCACCATGACCTGCGGGTCGGGGGTCTGCGCCTGGAGCGAGTCCGTGATCTGCATGCGCAGCTGCTCCGGGGTCAGCCCGGCGGCGCGGATGCGCCCGGCATAGGGCACGAAGATGTAGCCGTCGCCGTCGACCTGCACCGAATTGAGCGGGGTCGGCGCGCCGCTGACGCTGAGGATGCCCTGGTCGACATTCTCCCAGATGGTCAGGCCCAGCGTGTCGCCCGCGCGGATCGTGTCGGAGCCGACCACGCCGGTGGTGCGGAAGCTGGAGGAGAAGCCCAGCGTCGGCGCGTAGTTGGCCGCCTTGGCCACGCCGCGCGTCGCCAGCACGACATGGGTCGAGCCGCTGCGCTTGACCGAGCTGTCCATCACTTCGGATTTGGTGGGTCCGGACCGGGGGATGCCGCATCCGGCAACGGCCGTGCCGAGGGCCACGAGCAGGGCCAGGCGAAGGCCCCGTGCAGTCACTGTCCAAGCCATTCTGTGCTCTCCACCTCATGTCCCGGGCGCTCTTCGGCTTCCCGGGCGGTCCGCGCTGTTTTTCTTGCCACATGATGACCAAAAGCTGACCTTGGGATCAAGTGCTTGTGTGCAGCTGCAGCGAGGGGTGCGGCTTCAAAGTCATAGGCGGAGCGTTCCGCCGCAATCCGCGGCACCAGCGCGGCGATCGCCATTCTGCGGCCCGGGGCGGTGTAGTAGCTGCCGGCGATCTGCGAGCTGCGCAGCAGGAAGGCGCTGAACCGGGCATGGGCTCCGGGGGCCGGCGGGCGCGGATCGGCAAGGAAGGCGGCGAGGTCGCTGCAGGGCAGAAGCTCGGGATGGCTGTAGACGGTGCGGCCGAAGGCGAAGAGCGGGAGGCCGCGCCACAGCGCCTGCTGTCCTGCGGTGGAGGTGACGGTGAGCGCGGCGCGCGCGCCGTCGAGCAGCGGCGCGAGGCGGCCGCCGGGCAGGGCGGCGGCGCGGTCCTGCAGCCCGTGGCGGTCCGCGATCTGCCGCACCAGCCGCGCGACATGCAGCCGCCTGGCCTCCAGCGGGTGCATCTTCACGACCAGGCGCTGCTCCTGCGGGGCGGCGGCGGCGAAGCCGGCCATGACCCGCTCCAGCAAGGCGGCATGACCGGCCAGCTCCGCAGCGGGGCCCAGCGAACTGTCATGTTCGAGCTGCAGCAGCAGCACGTCATAGGGCCGCCGCCGGATGGCGCGCGCCTGGGCGGCCTGCCGCCACGCCATCGCGAAGGGCAGCCCCGCCGCCGCGCCGAGCGCCCGCGCCGCCTCGATCCTCAGGGGGACGGGACGGTGAGGGCGGTGGCCGGGATAGCGCCGCGCCCCGGCCAGCAGCGCCAGGTGGTAGGCGGCGCCGTGCCACACATGGTGGCGCAGCGCGCCCCAGCTTGCCGCGGGACAGGGCGGGGCGCCGCCCGGACCCTCCGCCATGCCGGCGATCGGCCAGCCCGCAGCAGGAGAATTGCCGTTGCTGCCCTCGCGCTCATAGGTGATCCAGGCCGGGCGCAGATAGCCTTCCTCCAGAATATGCGTGCGCAGGCCGCGCGCGCGCGCCGCCTCCAGCGCCCCGGCATGGAAGGGGCGCGCCTCGCCGTAGAGCAGCAGGTCGGTCGCGCCGGTCCGCTCCATCGCCCCGGCCGCGCCGGCCGCGTCGCGCAGCGCCAGATAGCCGGGCCCGCGCCACTCGGCCTCGTCGCCGGCATTCACCCCGCCGCGCAGCACGGAGGCGCCCTCCAGACGCAGCGCAGCGGCCAGTTCGGCGAAGAACGGGCCGTGCGGGCCTTGCAGCATCAGGAACCGGCGGTTGCGGAGACGCATGCCGATTTGGTGCGGCATCCCCGCCCGCCGATCAAGCGGAATCCGCCCGGCTTGAACCCTGCCGGGCGGGGGGCTAGTCAGGACGGGCAGCTTGAGAGGAGACGCCATGTTCACGGGCATGATCACCGATATCGGCCAGGTCGCGTCGGTCGCGCGCAAAGGCGACCTCGAGGTGCGCATCGCCTCCTCCTACGATCCCGGCAGCATCGAGATCGGCGCCTCCATCGCCTGCGACGGCATCTGCCTGACGGTTACCGACCGCGGCCCGCTGGAGGGCGGCGCCTGGTTCGAGGTCGACCTCTCCGCCGAAACCGTGTCGCGCACCTCCCTGGCGCGGACGCCCTGGGCGCCGGGAAGCCGGGTCAACCTGGAGCGCGCGCTGAAGGTCGGCGACGAGCTTGGCGGCCATATCGTCTCGGGCCATGTCGATGGCATCGCCGAGGTGGTCGCCATGGCAGAGGAGGGCGGCAGCACCCGCGTCACCTTCCGCGCGCCCGAACCGCTGGCGCGCTTCATCGCCTCCAAGGGCTCGATTGCGCTGAACGGCACCTCCCTGACCGTGAACGAGGTCGAAGGCTGCGAGTTCGGCGTGAATTTCATTCCGCATACCAAGGCCCACACGACCTGGGGCGGGATCCGCACGGGCGACGCGGTCAACCTGGAGATCGACACGCTCGCCCGCTACGTGGCGCGGCTGCAGGACTGGGGCTGACGCCCCGGCCGCTCAGGGCGCCATCAGCACCGATTTCGACGGGTAGTCCGAGGCCCATGTCGCGGGCAGCGGCGCGATGAACACGTTTTCGGTGCGCGTGCGCGAAATCCGCCAGCCGCCGGGTTCCTTCCGGAAGGCGTTGTTCAGCCGCGACGAGCGCAGCAATGCCTTGCCGTCGGAGAACAGCCAGGGCTGCATGTGCACCCACTGGCCCTCGGCGGTGGCGCCGCCGTCATGCACGCGGATCTGCTCCGAGGTCAGGTAGTGGCAGTTGAGGATCAGTTCCGGGTCCTGCTTCTGCCCCCAGAACTTGGTGAAATGCGCGCGGATCGCGTCATGGCCCGCCGCGCGGCCGAACTGGCCGTCGTAGTATTCGCCGACGCCTTCCCAGACCGCGTCCGCCGTGTAGAGCTCCACGATCCTCTCGATCCGCTCTGCGTCATCGGCGACGCCGAATTCCGGAAGGGGCGTGTCGCACAGGAACATGTAGCGCGCCTGCAGGCGGCGGATGTCGGCCTCGGCCTCCAGAACCTCGATTCTCCTTGTCAGGGCGGCAATGGCGTCTTCGGCGGTGGCGTTCGGCGGAGCAACGGTTTCCATCGTGTCGGTTTCCCGGGCATTTGCGTGAATTTTCATCTTGTATTTGCCGGAGGGGACCGGAGCGGCACAAGAAGTTATTTTTAAAATCACGTGAATTAGGTAGTTATTTGCCATGGGATGCGCTTTCCTGCCGCAGAGCCGCCATGGCTGGTGCAGGAACGGGCAGCCCGAAAAGACCAGACAGGATGCGCCCGGCCTTAGCTGGCGCGTCCTCTGCCTGCGTTGCCAGGTATATGAAATAAAACAATAAATTTCAGGATCGCGCGTGCTTTTCCTTGACCGGCGCTAAATGCGGTAATATTCACGTAAACATCGGATCACGGAAGGAGACCCAATGGACGGCCAGAGGACAGAGGATCACGGCGCGCTTGTCGCCCGGCTTTCCCTCGGCGGCGACGGCCTCTGCGTCGCGGTCAAGGACTGCCTCGACATTGCCGGGCACGCGACCGCCTGCGGCTCGGCCGCCTTCCGCGACGCGGCGCCCGCAGCGGCAAATGCCGCGGCGGTCGACAGCCTGCTCGGCGCCGGCTGCCGGATCATCGGGAAAGCCGCCATGCACGAGCTCGCCTTCGGCATGACCGGGGTGAACGCCGCCTTCGGCACGCCGGTCAATCCGCGCTGGCCCGACCGCATTCCCGGCGGCTCTTCCTCAGGCTCGGCCGTGGCCGTGGCCGCAGGGCTGTGCGATTTCGCCGTCGGCACCGACACCGGCGGCTCCGTCCGCCAGCCCGCGGCCTGCTGCGGTGTCTGGGGGATCAAGCCCACCTTCGGACGGATCAGCCGCGAGGGTGCCACGCCTGCCGCCAGCACGCTCGACTGCATCGGCGCCTTCGCCCGCGACGGCGGGATGCTCACCCGCGCCATGGCCGCCATGGACCCGTCCTTCGTGCCGGTGACGCTAGAGGCGGAGCCGGTGCTGCTGCAGGTCGATGCCGGCCTGCCGGGCATCGCAACGGCAGAGCTGCCGGGGCTCGACGCTGCCTTCGCCGCCGGCATGACGCTGATCGCCACCGAGACCGAGGCGGCTTTCGGGCATCTTCTCGACCGAGGCGCACCAATCGGCCCCGACATCGCCGCGCGGCTCGCCGCGGCGCGCGAGATCCCGGCGCAAAAGGTTGCGGAGGCCGAGCGCCTCCGCATGGCCTTCACTGCCGAGGTGGATGCCCTGCTGGCAAGCTGCGACGCCATTGTCACCCCGGCGCTCGACGGCATTCCCCCGACGCTGGCCGAGGCGCGCGACCCGAAGACGGTGCTGGGCCTGACGCGGTACCAGCGGCCGTTCAACCTGTCCGGCCATCCGGCCATCGTGATCCCGCGGCCCACCCCCGACGGGCTGCCCGCGGGGCTGCAGATCATCGGACGCAAGGGCGACGATGCCCGCCTCTGCGCCATCGCCATCCGGCTCGCCGAGAGCCTCCAGACCCAGACGGAGACAGCATGACAGCTCCTGCGACCCTGGCGGGGCCGCGGCCGGTCGCCGACCGCGCCGCGATCCTGGCCCGCATCCGCGCCCGCCGCGCGGAATTCACCGCGCTCCATCATGTCCCGCGCGACGTGGTGGCGGACCTCAAGACCTTGGGCGCCTACCGCGCCTTCGTGCCGGAACGCTTCGGCGGCGACGCGTTGTCCCCCGCCGAATTCTGCGCGCTGATCGAGGACATCTCGGCGGCGGACGCCTCGACCGGCTGGGTGGCAAGCTTCGGTGTCTCGGCGCTCTATCTCGGCGCGCTGCCCGGCGAGACCTACGCCGCGATCTACGGCGCCGACCCGGACACGGTCTTTGCCGGCGCGATGTTCCCGCCGCAGCCCGCAACGGAAACGGCAGGGGGCTATGTCGTCAACGGCCGCTGGCCCTGGTGCTCGGGCGTGATGGGCGCTGACCTCGTCGGCGTCGGCATCCGCCTCGACAGCGAGACCACGCCGCTGCCCCGCGTCGCCGTCATGCCGAAATCCGCCGTGACGGTGGACGAGACCTGGGACTCCATCGGGCTTTCCGCCACCGGCAGCCACGATGTCGTGGTCGAAGACGTGACCGTCGCGCCTGACTGGACCTTCGTGCGCGGCTCGACCCCGTCCTTCGACGATCCGGTCTTCCGCTATCCGGCCATGGCCATCGCCTCGCAGGTGCTGGCCGTCGTCGCGCTCGGCGCGGCGAAGGAGGCGCTCGGCTGGGTGCAGGAGAACTCGCTGTCCCGCGCCTCGATCACCGGTGCCGCCGCGCCCGGCGCACGCCCCTACGTCCAAAGCGAATTCGCCAAGGCCAGGGGCCTGCTCTCCGGCGCCCGCGCCGCCTTCTTCGACACGATCGAGGAGGGCTGGAGCCAGGTTCTGGCCAATGGCGAGACCGACCGCGACACCCATATCCGCCTGCGCATGGCCGCCACCATGGCCGCCCGCGACGGCGCCGAGGCCGCGCGCCGCGCCTTCGTGCTGGGCGGCTCCGGCGCGATGCTGGCGGGCCATCCGCTCGGCCGCTGCATGATGGACGCCGCCTGCGTTGCGCAGCACGCCTTCCTGAACGAGGGAACCTGGACGCTTGCCGGCGCCGGGTTCTTCGACCAGCCCACCGCCCCCGGATACCCGTGAGGACCCCGAACATGACCGAGACCCCAGCCCTCCGCACGCTGCTGTGCTTCAACAACCACCCGGCCTTCTTCGAGCTGCCTTTCGACCGCATCGGCCCGGTCTGGAAGGCGACGCAGGAGCTGATGTATTCCATCGACCAGATGGAGGGCGTCACCATCGTCGGCACTTTCGATGACGACCAGACCTTCGTCGGCTCGTCGCGCGGCTTCCCATACACCTGGTACATCCTCGCCGATTTCCCCAACCGCGAGGCGGTGCAGGCGGCCTGCAACCTGCTGCGCACCATCGTCGTGGGCGAGGAAAACCACCGGCTGTGGAAATACATGACCGTGGAGGCGCGGATGGGCCGCGCGCTCCAGATCCCCGAAAACATCTGAGACCGGAGGGCAGAGATGTCTCTCGACATGCCGAAATTCAGCGATCTCGACGCGCTCTACGACGAGGCCGAGGCCAAGGTCGCCACCTCGATGTACGAGGATCCGGCGCTTTTCGACGCCGAGATGGAGAAGATCTTCCACAAGACCTGGGTCTGGGTCGCACATGAAAGCGAATTCCCCGACAAGGGCTCCTTCAAGCTCTCCCATGTCGGCAAGGAGCCGGTGATCGTGGTGCGCGACCGCAAGGGCGCGATCCACTGCATGGTCAACCGCTGCCGCCACCGCGCGGCGACGGTCTGCGAGGTGAAGAAGGGCAAGACCTCGTCCTTCCAGTGCCCCTATCACGGCTGGGGCTACGGGCTCGACGGCTCGCTCCGGGCGCTGCCCTATCCGGAACAGTACGGCGACGATTTCGACAAGGCGCAGCACGGGCTGCTGAAGCTCCGCACCGACAGCTATGCCGGCATGGTCTTCGCCACGTTCAATGACGAGCTGGAGCCGCTTTCGGACTTCCTCGGCCCGGTGAAGAAGTGGATCGACCTGTTCATGAAGCAGGGCGGCGGCTTCCCGGTGAAGGTGCTGGGCGAGCACCAGTTCAAGGTGCCGATGAACTGGAAGGTGCAGCTGGAGAACACCACCGACGCCTACCATTTCCCGATCGTCCACAAGTCCTTCCTGCAGTCGCTGGATGGCGAGACCGAGCAGGTCTTCAGCTTCCTCGAGCATGGCCGCGGCTTCGTCGAGGATCTGGGCAACGGCCATTCGGTCATGGTGATGATGCCGGAACTCGTGGATCTCGACGAGAATCTCGACGCGCCGATCCCCGAGCGCTTTGCCGAGCTTGCCGAAGAGCTGCGCGGCGAGGGCTATCCGGAAGAGCAGGTGAAGAAGATCGTCCGTGCCGTCGGCGGCGCAGGCTTCAACCTGAACCTCTTCCCCAACGTGTCCTTCTCGCTGTCCTTCTTCCGCGTGCTGCGGCCCGTGACCGTGGAAGAGACCGAGATCCGCCATATCGCGCTCGGCATGGAGGGCGGGCCGGCGGCGGCGAACCGCATGCGGCTGCGGCTTCACGAGCATTTCCAGGGGCCGATGGGCTTCGGCAGCCCCGATGACGCAGAAGTCTGGGAACGGGTGCAGCGCGGCACCAAGGGCGGCGAGACGCTGCCGATCCTCGTCAACCGCGGCATGGTCGACGAAACGGCAGGCACCGACGGTCCGCGCGGCCATATCAGCGCCGAAACCGGCATGCGCGCGGCCTACGCAATGTGGAAGAGGATGATGTCGGCATGACCGAGATGACCAGGATCGAGACCGGCGCCACGCTGATGGAGGTGACCGCTTTCCTCTGGGCCGAGGCGGACATGCTCGACCGCAAGGATTACGACCCGTGGCTGGCGCTTTGGGACGGGCAGGGCACCTATGTCATGCCGATCACCGAGCCGGGCGAGGCGCTGAAGCCCGCCTCCGGCTATGCCGAGGCGCTGAACCTCTGTTACGATGGCGCGAAGATGCGCAAGGACCGCGTCGCGCGCTTCCAGGCCGGGTTCTCCATCTCCTCGGCACCGCCCGCCCAGACCGTGCGCACCGTGTCGCGCATCGTGATCGAGGCGGTCGAGGGCGAGCTGATCCATGTCCGCGCTGCCGAGACGGTGGTCGAGGACAAGTTCGGCCGCCAGCGCCTGTTCGCCGCCGACATGGGCTATGTGCTGGTTTCGACGCCCGAGGGGCTGAAGATCCGCGACAAGGTCGTGCGCCTGCTGAACTCCGACGGGATGCTGACCTCGATCAGCTACCTCTTCTGATGGCGGCGCCCTTGCCCGAACAGATCCAGACCGCCGTCATTACGGGGGGCGCCAAGGGTTTCGGCGCCGAGGCGGTCCGCGCGCTCCACCGCGCGGGCTTCCGCGTGGTGATCGCCGATATCGACCTGGAGCCCGCCGCGGCGCTGGCCTCGGAGCTGGACCTTGCCGGGGAAACCGCGGTGACGGCGACGCTGGATGTGGGCCAACCCGGGGACTTCGCGGCGGTGCTCGACAAGTGCATCGAGCGCTGGGGTTCTGTCGAGGTGCTGGTGAACAATGCCGCCCGCACCAAGGCGCAGCCGATCCTGGAGATCGACCCGGCCGAGTTCAACGCCATCATGGCGGTGAATGCCGGCGGCGTCTTTGCCGGCTGCCAGACCTTCGGGCGGCATTTCCGCGACCGCGGCTATGGCCGCATCGTCAACATGGCCTCGCTTGCCGGCCAGAATGGCGGCGCGGCGACCGGGGCGCATTACGCGGCCTCGAAAGGCGCGATCCTGACCCTGACCAAGGTCTTCGCCCGCGACCTCGCCCAGTACGGCGTGACCTGCAACGCCATTTCGCCCGGACCGATGGATACGCCCATGGTCCATGACATCGTGCCCGCCGACAAGATGCCGGGCATGCTCGCCAACATTCCCGTCGGCCGGCTCGGCGACCCGTCCTTCGTGGCCTCGATGGTGGCGATGCTGTCCTCGCCCGAGGCGCGCTTCGTCACCGGCGCCTGCTGGGACGTGAACGGCGGACTCTACCTCAGATGAGCTTCGACATGACGAATCCCATGACGCTGACGGTTGCCGAGAGGATCGAGGACCGCGGCAACATCATCCGCCTGCGCCTGACCGGCGACGCGCTGCCGCCGGTGACGGCCGGCGCGCATCTGGATCTGTACCTGCCGGAGCTGGACCTCTGGCGGCAGTATTCGCTGTGTTCCGATCCGGCGGAAACCGGCCAATTCGAGATCGGCGTCCTGAAGGACCCGGCCTCGCGCGGCGGTTCCGAAGCGGTGCACCGCCTGGCCGTGCCGGGGGCGAGTTTCACGGTGGAAGGCCCGCGCAACCATTTCCCGCTGGAGGAAAGCGCGGCGAAGACGGTCCTTTTGGGCGGCGGCATCGGCATCACGCCGATGATCGCCATGGCGCACCGGCTGCATGCGCTGGGGCGGGATTTCACGCTGCATTACAGCACCCGTTCCGAGGAGGTCACCGCCTTCCTCGACCTGCTGGAGGACGCGCCCTTCGCGGATCGCGTCGCCTTCCATTTCGACGATGGCGCGGTTGGGCAGAAGCTCGACCTCGCCCGCGACCTGCCTGCACCCGATGCGGCCACGCATCTCTATGTCTGCGGCCCGCAGGGCTTCATGGATTGGGTGATCGGCGCGGCCGAGGCAGCGGGCCATGCGACGGCCAATGTCCATCGCGAGTACTTCTCGGCGGATGTCGACGTCACCGGCGACAGCTTCGAAGTCGAGGCGGCGGTCTCCGGCATCACCGTGACGGTCGGCCCCGAGGACACGATCGCCAAGGCGCTGGCAAAGGCGGGCGTGAAGATCGAGGTGAAATGCGAGGAAGGCGTCTGCGGCACCTGTGTCACCGACGTGATCGAGGGCGGCATCGACCATCGCGACCAGTTCCTGACCGAAGAGGAACGCGAGGAGGGCGAGATGATCTGCGCCTGCTGCTCGCGCGCCTCCGGAAAACGCCTGGTGCTGGACATATGAGCGATGTCGGCGCCTTCCGCGAGGGGATGAGCCGTCTCGGCGCGGCAGTCAACCTGATCACCACCGACGGGGCGGAGGGGCGGCACGGCATCATCGCCTCCGCCGTCTGCTCGGTCACCGACACGCCGCCGATGCTGCTGGCCTGCATCAACACCGCCTCGCGGGCGCATGACCGGCTGGTCGCCAACGGCGTCCTTTGCGTCAACGTGCTGGGGGCAGGGCACGAGGAGCTGTCCGGCGTCTTCGCCCGCTACCGCGAGGGCGTCGACCGCTTCGCCCATGGGAGCTGGCTGCGGCTCGCCACCGGCGCGCCGGTGCTTCGGGACGCCAATGCCGCCTTCGACTGCCGGATCGTGTCGCGCAAGGTGCAGGGCACGCATTCGGTGATCTTCTGCGAGGTCGAGGCGGTGCGCCTGCGCGACAGGCCCGACCATGGGCTCGTCTGGTTCGGGCGCGGCTATCACCGGCTCGCCCATCCGGCCTGATCTCAGAGCTTCCGCAAATCCTCGAGGACGCCCGCCAGAAGGGCGTTCATCCGGTCCATGTCTTCCACAGGCACCTTGCCGAAGCTCGCCTCGAAGACGAAGGCGGCTTCCTTGACGGCCAGCGCGCGCAGGCGGTTGCCTTCCGCCGTCAGGCAGACCTCGGTCACGCGTCCGTCGGTGGGGCGCACCCGCGTCGTCACCAGCCCGTCGGCGATCATCCGCTGCACCACCTTGGTGGTCGTGTTCAGCTTCACCGCCGACAGCTCGGCGATTTCCGAGATCGACAGGTAGTCCTCCTCGTAGAGGCTCATCATCGCGCGCCAGCGCGGCGCGTCGATGCCGATCGGCTTGATGCGCCGCTCGAGAGCGCGCATGTAGGCCTCGTTCACCTGGCTGATCCAGAAGAACGGCCAGCGCCGCCGCTCATGGTCGAGCCCGGCATCCCAAATCCTGCTTTTCCGGCTGCTCACGCGTCCTGCCGCCCTGCTTGTCCTGCAGAGGTCCTAACCCATGCGGAAAGGGCGCGAAACGTGAAAATGACCGCAGACCCGGTCCGCGGCCAGCCATCCGCGCGGCATCGCCCGGACCTGCAGGAAGGCCCGACCCGGCTGCCCCCGGGAAGGAAGGCCATGGGGCAGCCGGGTCGGGCCAGGTCTCTCCGGAAGCGCCGCGGCCCGGGGGCAGGCGGCGCATGGCGGGGGCGCCTCGGGCGCCTCCGCGTGGCGGGCTCAGAGCAGGTTGTCCGCGGTGAGGTCCAGCCCGACCAGCACCGGGTCGTGATCCGAGGTGCGCCAGGGCCCGGCATCGTCGAGCTCGGTGCCGCCGGGCTCTTCCTCGTAGCTGCTCTCGCCGCTGTCGAGCACGTCGTCATTGTAGTCGAAGAGCGGCACCTCGTCGGCATTGATGTGCCATTCGGTTGCCCCCGTGACGAAGTCGAACATGTCGGCATTGGCCAGGGCGTAGTCGAGCGTGCCGAGCTGGCTGTCGAAGACGTAGCTGTAGGCGTCGTCCCCGGCGAAGGCGCGGGCGAGATCGGCATAGCCGTTCTCTTCCAGCCAGGCGATCGGATCCTCCATCGCATAGGCGTTGAGATCGCCCATCACCAGTGTCCGGGTGTCGCCGGAGCCCGTGGGATCGGTGGCCAGCCAGGCATCGACCGACTGCGCCGCCTGCAGGCGGATGGCATTGTTCGCGCCCGCGCCGTCGCCGGCATCCGCGTTGCCCTCGGCCGGGTTGACCGAGCCCTTCGACTTGAAGTGGTTCATCACCGCCGTGAAGCTTTCGTCCGTGGCCAGCTCGGTGAAGCTGACCGCCAGCGAGGCGCGGTTGGTGGAGGAGCCGTCGAAGACCGCGTTGTCGAATTCGAGCGGGTTCGTGGTGTCGTTGAGGATCGCGACGGTCGAGCCCGCCGTCACCTCGACCGTGGTGGCATTGTAGATGAAGGCGCCGGTGATCACGTCGGTGCTGTCGACGGTGCCCTGGCCGGGATCGACCCAGGCGTAGATGTCCGATCCGGCCGCCGCGTTCAGGGCGTCGGTCAGGTGCTGCACAGCGAATCGGCCGTCGCCGTTCTGGTCGCCGAACTCGTTCTCGATCTCGACGAGGCCGAACACGTCGGCATCCATGCCGAGCATGGCCGAGACCAGCTTCCCGGTCTGGGCGTCCAGCTCCGCCTGGCTGGAGGCGCCGCGCGGATCGCCGTTCACCGAGGAAGAGCCGTCATCGAGCGTGGTGAAGTAGTTCAGTACGTTGAAGCTGGCGACCTTCAGCGAGCCGCCGACATCTTCCGGACTGTCCTCGCGCGGGTTCTCCCCGTCAAAGGTGACCGGCGCGGACTCCGTCGGGCGCAGGCGCCAGGCATCGGTGCCCGAAGAGCCCGCCCAGCTCCAGCTCAGCACCCCGGTCAGGCCGGTGACCGTGTCGCCGCCGCGGAAGTAGTTGTCGACCGAGAGCCCGCCATCGGGGAAGGGGATCACGTCCCCGTCGCCGGTATAGGCGTTCTGGGCGTTGCTGGCGTCGTCGAGGATGATCTGGCGGCTGCCCAGTTCCTCCAGCCAGGCGGCATAGCCCTCGACGGAGGGCTCGCTGACCTGGGTGTAGGTATAGGGCCGTCCGCCCTCGGTCAGCGTGACCTGGCCGTAGCGCGCCAGCTGGTAGTATTCGCTGACATAGAGCGTGTCCTCGATGCTGACGAGCATGCCCTCGTACTGCTCGTAGGTCGCCTCGTCCGCATAGGAGCCGCTGCCGGGCAGGTCGAGCACCGCCGCGGTGGGCAGGACCGCGCTGCCTTCGTCCGGCACGGTGACGGCCATGGAGGTGACGGTGTCGATCTGGGTCTGGCCGAAATACTCGTCCACCGTGCCGGTGACGGTGACCATGTCGCCTTCCGAGACATTCGTCACATCGCCGCCGGCGTCGCCGACATAGACGAAGATGCCGTCCGAGGTGGCGTCGTCGCCGTCGGTCGCGCCGTCCGCCGACTGCAGGTAGAAGCCGCTCAGTTCGCCTTCGTCGTCATAGTCGCCGACCACGATGCCCGAGACGGTGACCTGCTGGCCGACCATGGCGCTTTCGGCGCCCGAGCCCTGGACTTCGCCGATCGTGTATTCGGGGATGTTCGATCCCAGTTCGACCAGCGCCAGCGTGCTGTTTGCCTCGCCTGCGACGGCCAGAACCGGGGTCCCGGTGGGGCTGTCGGCTGCGGGGATGAATTTCAGCCCCTCGGGCTCGTCCACGCCCGGCAGGTCGATGAAACTGTCATAGACAGGGTTTTCCGGATCGGTGATGTCGAAGACCACGACGCTCTGGGCGCGCTCCAGCCCGACGAAGAGGTAGGGCGTGCCGCCGATCTCGCCGAATTCGACATATTCGGGCTCCACGCCCTTGTTGTCGGACCGGCCGTCGGGATAGCGCTCCTCGCCCTGCTCGGCGAGCACGATCCGCGCCAGCAGGTCGCCGGAGTCGTAGAGCCGGTTGCCGTCGGCATCGTAGATCGCGAAGGAGCGGGTGCCGAAGGCGGTCAGCTGGTCGATGTCGCCGTCGCCATCGGTGTCGCCGTCGATGGTGGAGACGGTCAGGCGGCCGAGGTTTTCATCGGCCAGATCGGTTTCCGAATAGGCGTCCGGATCGACATTGGCATCGGCCGCGCGTTCCTCGTCGGTGCCGCGGGTGTCGCCCTCGGAGGCGCCCGCGAAATAGGAGGCGCCGCCGATCTCGAAGGCCACCAGCCCGTCCGGCATGGCGAGGCCGACAACGTCCGCCGTGGCAATTTCGGCGCCGCCGTCCTTGTCGGAGGTGTCGAGGCCGAAGCCGAGCTGCAGGTGGTCGATCTCTCCGGCCGAGACGATGTTGTCGATGGTGAAGCCGGTGAAGGTCGCGATGTCGGGGATGATCGCGACCGCGTTGTTCTCCTGCAGCGAGATGTAGGCGGTGCTGCCGATCACGGCGATGAACTCGGGTTCGATATCCGCCGCGATGGAGGGCGCCGAGGGATCGATCCGCACGCCCTTGGCGGCCAGCGCCTCGGCGGTGATCGAGGCGTCCGAGAAATCGAAGCTCTCGATGCTGTAGGTGCCGGTCAGCAGCCCGTCTCCGTCCCGGCCGAGCGAGATGATCGAGACCGAGCCGTCGGGGTTGGGCAGGACGTCCGGCGCGTTGTCGCCATCCGCCGTCTGGCCTTCGTTGGCGACCAGCAGGTAGCTGCCGTCCTCCGAGAAGGTCACCATGTCGGGCAGGGCGCCGACCTCGACCGCAGTGAAGGTGCCGTCGGCATGGTTGCCGAAATAGACCGTGCCGTTGGCGGTGACATCGGCCGCGGGGACCGCGAAGGCGAGCGCGGCGGCGTCGCCTTCGCCCCATGTGGCGACGGAGGTCACTTCGGAGGCGTCCGCGCCCAGGCTTGCCGGGTCGATCTGCGTGTCCAGAACCGGATCGGCGATGTCGGAAATGTCGAAGAGGCTGACGCCCGCGCCGTTGCCGACGGCCAGCAGGTCCAGCCCGTGCAGCTTGGCGACGATTTCCGCGCCGCCCTCGACCGAAGTGACCGAGGCGAGGCTGTGGACGAGGCTGCCCTGCGCTTCGGGGGCGGGATCGGCGGGGATGCCCGCGACGCCGGTCTGCCCCTCGATGACGATGTTGTCGATCATCATCGATTCCGCCTTCCAGTTGGCGTCATGCTCGACGATCAGCTGGACGCTGTCGGGCATCACCACCTCGGCAGTCAGCGTCACCCATTCGCCTTCGGCGATCACGTCATCGACCAGCTGGCCGGTGGAATCGACGAGGTACTGGTCGATCGCGCCGTCGCCGTCGAGATCGAGCCCGATGGCGATGCGGTCGCGCGCCTCCCAGTCGGTTTCGTTGACGAAGACGTCGAGCGACACGGTCACGAGGTCGGCGGCGATGTTCTCGATCCGCTCGAATTCGAGCACGAAATTGCCGTCCGTGTCCTTGAACTGGTAGCCGTTCTCTCCGTCCGTCATCGCATGCACGAAACCGGTGTTGACGCTGACGCCGCTGGGCGAGCCGTCGGTCATGCCGTCCTGCGAAGGGCGGGTGGCCTCGAAGCGCGCGTCGAAGGCGAGTTCGCCGGTCGTCGCGATGGAGGACGTCTCGCTGTCGACGCGGCGGGCATTCGGCCGGTCCTCGTTGGCCAGGTCATGGTCGGCATTGGGATCGCCGTCGTCGAAATAGATGTTCGGGCGGGCGGTCTCGTTCTCGAAGCTCTGGGTGAAGCGGAACTCGGTCAGGGGCGCGGTCGCGACCGAGACGCTGTCGACGTAGAGCGACTCCGAGCTGCTGTCGCTGTCGATCAGCACCATAAGCGTGGCCTCGTCCGCCTCGGCGGGAAGCGTGGCCGACAGCGTCTGCCAGGCGCCCTCGATCCCGAGGTCGTCGATGTCCTGCCCGGTCGTGTCGAGCAGCATCACGTCCATCTCGCCGTCGCCGTCGGTATCGACGCCGATGCGGATCAGGTCCTCGGCCTCCCAGCCGGTTTCCTGGAGGAACGCGTCCAGCGTGACGATGACCTCGGCCGCATTCCTGGTGTCGACCGTCTCGAAGGCCAGCAGCATCGCGCCGTCGGAATCCTGCAGTTCGTAGCCCTGCGCCCCGGAGGTGAATTCGCCCACGGTGCCGGTGTAGTCCGCCACGCCGACAAAGTCGCCGTCGGTCAGCCCTTCGCCGCCGCGGGTGTTGATGTAGGAGGCCGAGAAGGCGAGCTGGCCATTCAGGACCAGTCCGGAGACCACCGAGTTGACCGGCGGCTCGCCCTCGTTGTTGGCGAGGTCATGGTCGGTCGCGGCATCGCCGGCATCGGTGTAGCTGCCGCCGGGGGTGGTCTCGCTGTCGAAATCCTGGATGTAGGAGAAGATCGAGGGCGCGTCGGACGGCTCCTCGATTTCGATGGCCGCGCCGTTGCCGGGCGAGCCGATGGCCGGTTCGTCGCCGGTGCCGCCCAGCTCGAGCGTGGCGACCGCGCCCTCCGTGCCTGTCTCCGAGAAGGCCTGCGCCGCGACATCCCAGGACTTGCCGCTGTCGTCGTCGGCATCGGGATAGGCTTCGCTTTCGATTTCCTCGAGCGCTCCCTCGGCTCCTTCGAACAGGACAACCGCATCGCCGCCCTGGCCGAGCCCGGCACCGTCCGTATAGCCGACCTGCACGCCCGAAAGGTCGATGACCTGGCTCCAGACCGCGCGGAAGGCCTCGGCATCGGCTTCGGTGCCGATCACCACGACAACGCTTTCGCCCGGCAGGATCTGCGAGATGCCCTCGATCGGATCGGCGGCCGCGGTATCGGCGCTGTCATCGTCGTACCAGAGGTCGGGGCTGGTGCCCGAGATCCAGGACGCATTGCCCTCGTTTGCGATCTCGAACCAGTCGGCGGTAATGTCCTGGCCGGTCTGGCCGGGCCAGATCTCGGTGACCTGCAGGTAATAGTACTGCGCTTCCTCGGTGCCCGAGATTTCGATCTTGTCGAAGGCCACGTCCTCGTCGCCCGCGTTCAGGTTCGACAGGTTGAAGCGCAGGTCGAGCGTGCTGCCTGTGCCGGAAAGCATCGCGGCGAAGGCGGCAAAGGTGGCGGACAGGGCAGGGCCGTCGCCCGTGCCGTCGAAATCGGTGTCCTGCATCGGCTCGGTATTGGTGTCCGAGGCGACAAAGGACAGCGCGGTCTGCCAGGCGCCGCCATCGACGGAATAGTCCACCGTGAAGCCGCTATCGGCATCCCAGTCCTGGCTTTCGCCGTCGTCGTCCTCGGCGACCATGACCGAGAGTTCCAGCCCGGAATAGCCGGAGATGTCGATGCCGGTGATGGTCAGGACCTGCGAGCCCTCGGCGCCTTCGCCGTCCAGATCCATGCCGGCGAAGAAGTAGCTGCCCTCGGCCCCGGCCACCTGGTAGAAGCTGCCGATATCCGAGCCGTCGGTGCGCAGGAAGAAATCGCCCGAACCGTCGGTGAATTCGGCGACGGAGGTCGCGTAGCGGGTGCCGTTGCCGTCGGTTTCGAAGCCTTCGGAATAGATCAGGGTCATGGCCGGTGCCTGCCTTCTTCGCTTGTCTGGTCACGCAAGGCGAAGCGGGCCGTCGGGCATGGCGCAGTTGTCCGGATCCCGTTGCGGGGCGCGCCGGATGCTAGTGTGCCGTGCAATGGGACCCCCCCCACCGATTTCACTGCACCGTTATTAGGGCTGTGTGAAATCTTTGCGACAAGTAAAAAGTTTTACCGGATGGAAAGGAAAAAAGCTTGCCATCGCAATGCCGGGGCAGGCCCTGACTCGCTGCCCGGAAAAAAGGCAGGGGCGGCGGAAGCCCGCGCCCCGCCGCCCCTGGATGGACATTTTCTTGCCTGTCGTCAGGAGCCGAAGGCCGAGCAGCGCTCGTCCCGGGCGCTCAGCCGCAGGCAGGTCTGCTGTGCTTCGGCCTCGCTCAGCCCGACGAACTGGACCTCGAATCCGGTCGGCTTGGACACCACCGCGCGCTTGGCCTTGCCGAGCAGGTCGACCTGCTGCAGCGCGGTGCGCAGCAGCACGCGCTCGGCCTGCCAGCGGGTCGAATAGCGCCCGACGGCGATGCCCCAGCTGTCCGGCCCCTGGCGGGTCGACACCGTGACCGGCGCCGCATTCTGGCCGCCGTCTTCCTCCAGCGCCATGTCCGAGGTGGAGAAGGTCACGGCGGGGCGCGGCTCGGGCCGTTCCATGTTTTCCGGGCCGATGGCGAGGGCGGCGGTCTCGACCGGCGCCTCGGCGGCCTCGGCTGCGGCCGGGGAAGCGGCCTGGCCGAGCGCCTTGGCGATGGTGATGCGCAGCGGCGTGCCGTTGGCGGCGGAGGACGGTGCCGGGGCGGGGGGCGCATCGGTGGCGGTCCCTGCCATGGCGACCTCGACCGTGTCCTCCTCCTCGGAGGTGTCCACGGCGGCGGTGGTGGCGACGATCTCGGCCGCGGCTTCCTCGACCTCTTCATCCGCTAGGGCCGCACGCGCCATGTCCGTCGCCGCGTCCGCCGGCGCCGCCTGGCCGGGCAGCAGGTCGTCCGGCCGCGGCATCGGCACGAAGGAGCGCGCCACGACTTCCTCGGGCAGGCTGCTGGCGGTGTCCGGGGCAGCCTGCGCCTCTTCCAGCGCCTCCTGGATGTCGGCCTCGGCAATCACGATGTTGCTGCGGGCCGCGGCGAGGGCGATGACATGGTCCGGACGCCGCATTGGCACGACGCTCTTGTGGACGACGGTGCGCGCGCTGGCGATCGCGTAGTTCGGCTTGTGCGGCTTGTCGACCTTCGCGTATTTCGGCGCCTTGCGGAATCCGAGATCCAGCAGCTCGGCGACGCGCTTGTTGCGCGCTGCGGAGGAGGAGCCGCCGAAGACGGTGGCGATGATCCGAACGCCGCCGCGCTCGGCCGACGCCACCAGGTTCGACCCGGCCGCATTGGTGTAGCCGGTCTTGATCCCGTCCGCGCCGCGGTAGGAGCTGAGCAGGCGGCGGTTGGTGTTGGCCACCGTCGTCACGCCCGCATCCGTCGTGATGCGCGAGAACAGGTTGTAGTATTCGGGATAGTCGTAGAACAGGTGCCGCCCCAGGATCGACATGTCGCGGGCCGTCGACAGGTGGCCGGGGGTGGTCAGGCCGTGCGGGTTCTTGAAGGTGGTGTTCTTCATTCCCAGCGCCTTGGCCGTGCGGTTCATCCGCGCCGCGAAGCCCGGGACCGACCCGCCCACCGCGTCGGCGATGGCATGGGCCGCGTCATTGGCGGATTTCACCGCCGCCGCCCGGATCAGGTAGCGCAGCTCGATCGAGCTGCCTGCCTTGAGATAGAGCTTCGACGCCGGCTCCGCCGCCGCCGCCTTTGTGATCCGCACCTTGGTGTCCAGCGAGATCTCCCCGTGCTCGACCGCCTCGAACGTGACGTAGAGCGTCATCATCTTGGTCAGCGATGCCGGATGCAGCCGGGTGTCGGCGTTCTGCGAATGCAACACCTCCCCGGTTCTTGCGTCCATGACGAAATCCGCATATTGCCGCGCGGCTGCGGGTGTGGATATGGATGCGAGTATGATGAGGGGGAGCGCCGCAATCACGGCGGCCCAGCCTGCCCGCTGCCCCAGACGTTTCATTGACGTCACCTGCCTGATTTCTTGCCGCCGGTTTTCCGGTCGGCACCTGCCTTTGGCCGAAAGGCTAGCACAGCCCCGTTTGCATGTCAGAGCATTTAGTTGCTTGCACTGTGGTTTTCGCCGCGGTGCCGTTTACCCTGCTTTAACGAATCGGGCATGTTGAGGGGACAGTCTGGGTGTCCCCCAACATGTATGGCGATTTTGGTCCGGTGCCTGTTGCAAATGCACATCGGTTTTGCCGCCGCGGCGGGCGGCGGAAAGCGGCCGGGTCCGGCCGTTCCTTCCTGCGGGCTCAGGGAATCCGGTGCCGCTGCGGCGATTCCGCCCCGGCTGCGATGCGCTCGCGCCTTGCGGCACGGGCCGCCGCGGCTAGGATTGCGCGGCCATGAGAGAGGACGGATGCATGTCCATGCCCAGTGATCCCGAGACGGACCTTGCCGAGGAAGACATCCGCAAGATCCTGCACGAGGTGCCGATCTTCGCCTCGCTGGACGGTCCCGCGCTGGCCCGCCTGCAGGGGGGGGTCCGCCGCCGGGGGCTGTCCGCCGGGCAGACGCTGTTCGAGAAGGGCGATGCGGGCGACAGGGTCTTCGTGCTGCTCTCCGGCTGCCTTGTCGGCCGCGACAGCTCGCCGGGCGGGCGGGACCTGGTGCTCAGCAGGATCCATCCCGGCACGCTGTTCGGCGAGATGGCGGTGCTGGATGCCGAGCCGCGCTCCCTGACGGTCCATGCCGAGACCGACAGCCAGCTGCTGCACATGCCGACCCGCAGCTTCCGCGAACTGCTGCTGTCCGAACCGGCGATCGCGCTGAACCTCGCCACCGAGCTCGCGCGCCGCACGCGCCTGCTCAACGACCAGGTCTTCGGTCTGGTGATGCACGACGTGGAGACCCGGCTCTGCCAGCTGCTCCTGCGGATGGCGCGCGATGCCGGGGAATGCCGGCCGGGCGGGGTGCTGCAGCCCGCGCCGACCCACGAGTCGATGGCGGCGCAGGTCGGCGCCAACCGCGAGGCGGTGTCGCGCGCGATTTCCCGGCTGAACCGGCTTGGGCTGATCGAGACCGGCCGCAAGCGGATCGTGTTCCGCGACACGGAGGCGATGGCGGAACGCGGCGCGGGCTGAGGGCGCTCAGTCCGCTTCCGCGTGCTGCATCATGCCGGCCAGCCCGCCCAGGTCGCGCAGCTCGCGGAAGCGCGGATGGCCCTCCGGCGCCTCGGCATGTTCCAGCGCCCAGCTCAGGTGGTAGGGCACGAAGGCCGCCCAGCCGCCGATGCCGATCACCGGCAGGATGTCCGAGCGCAGCGAATTGCCGACCATCAGCGCCCGCTCCGGCGCGTGGCCGTGGCGCGCGAAGACCGCGCAGTAGGTCTCCTCGGATTTTTCCGAGACGATCTCCACCCCGTCGAACAGGTCGCCCAGTCCGGACTGCGCCAGCTTGCGTTCCTGGTCCAGCAGGTCGCCCTTCGTGATCAGCAGCACCTCATGCGTCCCGGCCGCTGCCTCCACCGCCTCGCGGGCATGGGGCAGCAGCTCGATCGGATGGCGCAGCATCTCCTGGCCGGCCTCGATGATCTCCTGGATCACCTTGCCCGGGATCCGGTGTTCGGTCACCTCCAGCGCGGTCTCGATCATCGACAGCATGAAGCCCTTGATGCCGTAGCCGTACTGGCCGAGATTTCGCCGCTCCGCAGCGAGAAGCCGCTCCGCCAGGTGGTCCTGCGCGGCGTAATCTGCAAGAAGATCCGCGAATCGTGCTTCGGTCAGCTTGAAGAACTGTTCGTTGTGCCACAGCGTGTCATCGGCATCGAAGGCCACCGTTGTTACATTCTTGACCATTTGGCACCTATTCTCGGGAACGATTCGGTAACGAGTGTCACCATCCTGGCGCAAACCCCTTTCATCATCGGGGCGCCGAAGTATATTGTGCTGCACCTGAGAGAATTTGAAGAGCTCCGGAGCCCGCGTAAGTGCCTCTAATCGACCCGATCATGTCCGGCAAGGACGGCAAGACCGACAACGACACCGGGGTCATCACCAAGACGCGGCCCAAGACGAAACGTCCGCCGCTCTACAAGGTGCTGATCCTGAACGACGATTACACGCCGATGGAATTCGTCGTGCATGTGCTGGAGCGGTTCTTCGGCATGAGCCACAGCCAGGCTTTCGAGCTGATGCTGACCGTCCACAAGAAGGGAGTCGCCGTCGTCGGCGTCTTCTCCTTCGAGGTGGCCGAGACCAAGGTCGGGCAGGTGATGGATTTCGCCCGCCGCCACCAGCATCCGCTGCAATGCACAATGGAAAAGGAATAGCGGCCGCCGCGGCCCGTCTTCCCATGTTGAAACGTGTTTCCCTGGCCCTCGAGACGGGCGCAGCGCCGATGCCTGCCGCCGGTCGAATCGCCGTCTTCGACCCGCCCGAGCCGCCGGTCCTGCCGGGCATCGCGCCCGAGCGGATCGAGGTGATCTCCCCCTCCGCGAGGCTGCATGCCGCCTGCGCCGCGCGCGGCATCGCCGCCCGCACCGAACCGGGCGGCGGCTATGCCGCGGCACTGGTCTTCCTCGGCCGCGCCCGCCCGGCTTCCCGGCTGCGCATCGCCGAGGCGGCCGCCGCGCTGCCCGAGGGCGCGCCGCTGCTGGTCGACGGCCAGAAGACCGACGGGGTCGAGCCCGCGCTGAAGGAATGCCGCGAGCGGGTCGAGGTGTCCGACAGCTTCGTCAAATCCCACGGGCGGCTGTTCTGGTTCGCCGCCGCGCCGGTCTTTGGCGATTGGGCGCGCATCGCCGCGGACTGGCCCATGGTCGGCAAGTTCCGCACCGGGCCCGGCGTGTTCTCCGCCGACGGGGTGGACCCGGGGTCGAAGCTCCTGGCCGAGTCCCTGCCGCCGCTGAAGGGCGCGGGCACCGATCTGGGCGCGGGCTGGGGCTATCTCTCGGCCGCCGTTCTGGAGAATGCCGCCGTCACCCGGCTGCATCTCGTCGAGGAGGACCACCGCGCGCTGGAAGCCGCGAAGGCCAACATCTCCGATCCGCGCGCGCGCTTCCACTGGGCCGACGCCACCGCCTGGCACGAGCCCGAGGGGATGGATTTCGTGGTGTCGAACCCGCCCTTCCACACCGGGCGCGAGACCAGCCCCGATCTCGGCCGCGCCTTCATCCAGGCGGCCGCGCGCATGCTGTCGCGGCATGGCCGCTTCTGGATGGTCGCCAACCGGCACCTTCCCTACGAGGCGACGCTGGAGGCACATTTCGCTTCCGTCACGGAAGTGGTGGCCCAGTCGGGCTACAAGGTGATAGAAGCCGCATCTCCGAAAACCGGCAAGACTGCAGGGAGACGCGCATGAGCCTGTCCGTGGAAGGAAAGACCGCGATCGTGACCGGAGCCGCCAACGGCATCGGCCTGGCGGTTTCGCGGCATCTTCTCGACCAGGGCGCGCGCGTCATGATGGTCGACATGGACGAGGACAAGCTTTCGGACGAGTTCGACGCGCTGCCCGAGAAGGAGCATGCCGCCTGGTTCGCCGGCGACCTGCGCGAGCGGCTGACGCTGGCCAACCTGATGTCGGCGACGCTCGATGCCTTCGACCGGCTCGACATCCTCGTCAATGGCAGCCGGCAGGTGATCGCCGACGACCCGCTGAGCGCCTCGGGGGACGAGACGCTGAAGGAGCTGCTGCAGCAGAACCTGATGCCGGCCTACCGGCTCAGCCAGCTCGCGGCCAAGCGGATGATCGCCCAGGCCGAAGCCGACGAGAATGCCGACGGGCCGGTCGGCTCGATCATCAACGTCTCCTCGATCGCGGCGCGCCGCTCGCAGCCCGAGCTTCTGGCCTTCTCGGTCTCCACCGCCGCGCTCGACCAGCTGACCCGATCACTGGCCGTGGCGCTGGCCGAGCACCGCATCCGGGTCAACTCGGTCGCCTTCGGCTCGGTCATGTCCGACAGCCTGAAATCCTCGCTGAAGGAAAACCGCGACTACCGCCAGAGCATCGTCGACAACACGCCGCTGCAGCGCATTGCGGGCCCCAAGGAAATCGTCGAGACGGTGCAGTTTCTCGCTTCGGAAGGCTCGGCCTTCATGACCGGCCAGATCCTGACGATCGACGGCGGCCGCACCCTGATCGACCCGGTCAGCGCACCGGCGCACTGACCGGCCGGCCATCGGCCGTGCAGGAGGCGCTGCGCAGCTGGTCGCGCTTCTTCAGCAGCGCGTCGAGCTTGCGCCGCTCGGATTCGGGATCGATCGCGACGGCGCGGCGGATCGGCCGGGTCCGGTTGTCGACGCACCAGCCGACGCTGGGACCGCGGTTGCACAGCGTCATCCCGACATTCACGTCCCTGTATTCGGTCTCGTAGGTATAGCCGCGCGCCAGGTTGGTGCGCGTCTCCGAGATCAGCGACTCCACGCGCCGCTGCTCGCGCGCGATGTCGCTGCTGCAGCGCTCCTGCGGGGTGCCGCAGGCGGCGATGAGGGAGAGTCCGAGGAGCAGGGACGGAGCAAGCAGGCGCATGGGGTGTTCCTGACGGTTTCGCTGCCATCATGCGCGGCGGAGCAGGCGCGGTCAAATGCGGCGTCGGCTGCCCTTGCCGGATCGTCGGGTCCGCCATCTCTCCGGTGGCCCGGCAGCTGATCGATCCATTGGCGTCGCGCTCCGGGGCAGGTGCCGGCCGGGGAGCGTTCCCTGGGGAGGCTTCGGGTGCGGGCGCGGACCGCACCGTGCGGCAGGCCGTCCAGCGCTCCGCGGGCGGGCGTTCCCGCCCCCGCGTGCCATGGGAAAGGCAATGCCGCGCCGGCTCGATCGCAAGGCTGCAAGCCCTGCATGATGCGCCGGGGCCGGGCGGTTTCAGCGGCTGTCCGATCTGCCTGAGCTGCCGCAGTCTCTCCGCGGATCGCGTCGCGGCGGCATCATCGGCGGACCTGGGACGCAATCGGGCCGCATGCCGGTTGCCCTGTTCTCGGCGCAGACGGATCGAATGGCGCAACGGGCCCGAGCCAGCTCTGTGTGTTCACCGGTTGCGCGGAACCCGGCCGCGTCGGGATGGCGCATGATGGCGGCAGGCCCGGGGGGGGCCTTTGCTGCCTTGCCAGGTCCCCGTTGGAAGCGGAATGACGCGCGGATGGCCGGGGCGGAGCAATTGCGGCGGCCGGGTGGCTCCGGCGGTGCGCCCCGGCGGCCATTCCGTCGGCCCCCGGTCCGGCTCGGCCTCTGATCTTCAGGCCGACGCGCTCGGATGGCGGCTGCTGCCTGGGCAATGGCCCTGGCCCCGCAGCGCTGCCGCGGCACGTCCCGGCCCGCGGTGCTGCCCGCGGGTGCTGGCCAAGCGGCGCGGGGCGGTCTAGCGTCGCCGGGCCAGTCCGCCGGAGCCAGCCTTGCGATCATCCTCCTTTCCCGCCGCCCGCGGTGCCGCCGCCCTTCCTGCCGATGCGGCCGAACCTGCCGCCGAAGCCCGCCCGCGCGAGATCCTCGCCCGGGTCGGCCCGTATCTCTGGCCGAGGGACCGTCCCGGATTCCGCCTGCGGGTCGTGCTGGCCGTGCTATCGATGGCTCTGGCGAAGCTCGTCGGCGTGGCGACGCCGCTGTTCTACAAGGGCGCGGTGGACCGGCTCTCGGGCGAGGGCGTCCCGATGCTGGCGCTCGGCGCGGTCGGGCTGACCGTCGCCTACGGCATGGCGCGGCTGATGACGGTGGGGTTCCAGCAGCTGCGCGACGTGATCTTCGTGCGCGTCGGCCAGCAGGCCCTGCGCGAGGTGGCGGTGGAGACCTTCACCCACATCCACCGGATGTCCCTGCGCTACCACATCACCCGCAAGACCGGCGGGCTCAGCCGCGTGATGGAGCGCGGCGTGAAGGGCATCGAGTTCCTGCTCCGCTTCATGCTCTTTTCCATCGGGCCGCTGGTGCTGGAACTGGTGCTGATCTGCGCCGTCCTCGTGACGCTGTTCGACATCTGGTACCTGGTCGCCGTCGCGGTCACGCTGGCCGCCTACATGGCCTTCACCTTCCGCGTGACGCAATGGCGGCTGGGGCTGCGCCGCGAGATGAACGCCCAGGACCAGGATGCCAACCAGAAGGCGATCGACAGCCTGCTGAATTTCGAGACGGTCAAGTATTTCGGGGCCGAGGCGCGCGAGGCCGCGCGCTACGACCGGGCGATGGAGGGCTACATCACGGCGGCCGTCAAATCCTCCTATTCGCTTTCGGCACTGAATTTCGGCCAGTCCTTCCTGATCACCGCGGGACTTGTCGCGGTGATGGTCATGGCCGCCGTCGGGGTGGAGCGGGCGACGCTGACCGTGGGCGATTTCGTCATGGTCAATGCCTACATGATCCAGGTGATCCAGCCGCTGAACTTCCTCGGTTCGGTCTACCGCGACATCCGCCAGAGCTTCGTCGACATGGGCGCGATGTTCCACATGCTCGACCAGCCGCCCGAGGTCGCCGACAAGCCCGGGGCGCCCGCGCTGAAGGTGCCGCGGGGCGAGGTCCGTTTCGAGGCGGTCGAGTTCGGCTACGAGGCGGCGCGGCCGATCCTGCACGGGCTGAGCTTCGCCGCCGCCCCGGGCGAGACCGTGGCGCTGGTCGGGCCGTCGGGCGCGGGCAAGAGCACCATCGGCCGGCTGCTGTTCCGATTCTACGACGTGACCGGGGGACGGGTGGCGATCGACGGGCAGGACGTGCGCGACGTCACCCAGGACAGCTTGCATGCGCAGATCGGCGTGGTGCCGCAGGACACGGTGCTGTTCAACGACACGCTGCTCTACAACATCGCCTACGGGCGGCCGGAGGCGACGCGCGCCGAGATCGAGGCGGCGGCCGAGGCGGCGCAGCTCGGCAGCTTCATCGCGGCGCTGCCGCAGGGCTACCAGACCCAGGTGGGCGAGCGCGGGCTGCGGCTTTCGGGCGGCGAGAAGCAGCGGGTCGGCATTGCCCGGACCATCCTGAAGAACCCGCCCATCGTGCTGCTCGACGAGGCGACCAGCGCGCTCGACACGCAGACCGAGCGCGACATCCAGGGCGCGCTGAAGGCGATGGGCAAGGGGCGCACCGTGCTGACCATCGCGCACCGGCTGTCGACCGTGGTCGATGCCGACCGCATCCTGGTGCTGGAGGCGGGGCGCGTGGTGGAGCAGGGCCGCCATGCCGAGCTGCTGGCGGCCGGCGGGCGCTACGCGGCGCTCTGGGCGGCGCAGGCGGATGCGGCGGGGTGAGGGCGGTTCACGGCGCGGGCGGCGGCTGCTAGGGTCGGTCGCGACGCGCCTCCGGGCCGCATGCACAGAAAAGGACCCGCCATGACATTCCCCAGAGCCTCCGCCGCCCTCGTTCTCGGCCTCGCCGCGCTGTCGGCCTGCGACCAGATGCCGATGATGACCGCGGGCGGCGGCGCGCCGGCCATGGGCGGGGCCGGGACCGTCCAGGCCTCGGGCGGCGACTCGACCGACCTGACCGGGTTCCAGGGTCGTTCCGTCGACGGCTCCGCGGCGACCCTGTCCGGGCTGGGCTACGACAACACCCGCAATTCCGGGCAGGTGGCCTACTGGTACAATTCGATGACCGCCGCCTGCGCGCGGATGGAACAGTCGGGCGGGGTCTACAGCTCGGTCGTGATGGTTCCGCACGGCGAGTGCTGAGCCGCCCCCGCCGCGGCGGCGCCTAGTTGTTCAGTCCCGGCATCTGGTGGATCGGATCGAGGATGAATCTGTCTGGCTCTGATGTCCATATCTTGCAGATGTATTCGTATGGTGTGAGCC
>NZ_JAATVU010000269.1 GCF_013184745.1 Mangrovicoccus sp. HB161399 | reverse complement strand
CAAAGCCTGCGATCCCGAGCGCTATGACGAGGCCGGTATCCATTCCTCAAATTCCCCCGACGAATTTCCCTTCCCGCATCTGAGCACATCGCCAGGCGGGGAGTCGACAGCGATGGGAGGTGCCCATGCGTCCGCATGACGAAGACCATCCCGGCCCGGTGGGCCGGACCGTCGGCACCGGAAACTGGAAAGCCGAAGTCAGCTGGGAAGTGCGCTGCGGTAACAGGACGAGACCGCAGCGCGGCCCGGATCGCAAATCTTGGGAAGAGGCTTGCCGGGCACCCAGCGTGGTTGGGCAACCCGGGAAAACCACATCCCAAATTCGGAAGTCGAGTTCCGACGTCCGGAATTCCGCATTTTCCGCTTGGTTGATGCAGCAGGACCACGGATGGCCGAAACCGGCGACGCTTGCTGTCCTGTCTTCAGGGGTGGCTGGTCTTCTCGATCTGCTTGCGGGCCTTGCGGCGGGCCTCCACGCGGTCCTCGATCAGCATGACGCCGACGCAGACTGCAATGATGCCGACGGCAACTGGAATGATCATGGCACGCTCCCCGCAGCGTTGGACAGACGGCGCCATTCAACAGCATTTCGCATCCGGAAGTCGAGCCTCGGGTGGCGGCTTGTACACTATCCTGCAGTGAACGCGCGCTGCGGCTGCACGGCTGAACCGCAGCGCGGCCCGGCATTTTGGAAACCTGATGGCTGCCGGGCGCCCAATGAGAGTGGGCCCTGCGATGAAACCACAAACCGCATTCGGGAATCGAGTTGTAATATGTGCCACGGTCTCTACCGTGCCGAGGCGCACCGCGGCTTGGGTGAGGTGCCGCAGCTCCGCCCCGCG
>NZ_JAATVU010000268.1 GCF_013184745.1 Mangrovicoccus sp. HB161399 | reverse complement strand
TCTCGAACAGGATCGTGGCCAGAAAGTTCGGACCGGCCCAGCCCCGCGGCGTGGCATGGAACGGCGCGGGCGCCTGGCTGATCTTCTCGCAATCCCGGCAGGTGAACTTCTCGCGGACGGTCTGGATCACCTTCCATTGCCGGGGAATGACCTCCAGCGTCTCGGTGATGTCCTCGCCCAGCTTCGCGATCCGGACCGAGCCGCAGCACGCGCAGGCGGCCGGCGCCTCGATCACCACCCTCTCGCGCGGCAGGTGCTCCGGGAACGGCTTCCGCGCCGGGCGGCGGCGCTCGAAAGCGGCGACTGTGCTGGTTTTCCCCGCCTTCCCGGCGGCGATCGCGTCCTCGGTGGCAGAGGCCTCGAGCTCCTCGAGCTGCAGCTCCATCTGGTCGATCAGCCTGGCGCGGCGCTCGGAGCTGTGCCCGTACTGGGCGCGGCGCAGCTTGGCGATCTCAAGCCGGAGGTGCTGGATCGCGGCCTCGGCCGCCGAGACCAGGCCGCGCGCGCCAGCCAGTTCCCGTTCGGCCATCTCTGCACGCGTCTCCGCGGCCGCGAGGGCGGCACGCAGGCGGGCGATTTCGGCAGCGGCATCGGTCATGGCAGAATCCTACCACGACCACCGTGCGGACAAAGGAAAATCGTCCGAAGTCAGACAGTTACCCCACCTTCCACGGCCTCTGCGTCCAGCGCGGATTGCGCCAGTCGATCCCTTCAAGAAGATAGCCGAGCTGCGCTGCCGATATCGCCACGGACGTGCCGCCCTCGCTGACCGGCCAGATGAACTTCCCGGCCTCCAGCCGCTTGGAGTAGAACGACATGCCGACCCCGTCATGCCACAAGATCTTCAGGAG
>NZ_JAATVU010000267.1 GCF_013184745.1 Mangrovicoccus sp. HB161399 | reverse complement strand
GGCAGTGAAGTGGCGGCGGGGCTGTCTGCTCATGTGGGGTCCCTCTATCTGGAAGTAATTTAACTCCCAGTCCGGCATCCGGGGGCAAGCTCACTACCGGCAAAGCGTGGGGCGCGAGCACCATCAATGGGAACCGTCAGCGGGGCACCGGCATCCTCAACAACGAGCTCTATGTCGGGCGCCAAGTCTGGAACAAGCTGCGCTACGTCAAAGACCCCAATACCGGCAAGCGCATCTCGCGCATGAACGAGGAGAAGGACTGGGTCATCACCGAGGTTCCGCATCTACGCATCGTGGATCAGGACCTGTGGGACGCGGCCAAAGCGTATCAGGGCCATCTCGACAAGCGTACGACCTTCAACACGAAGCAGCGCCCGCCAAACCTGCTGTCGTACCTTCTAAAGTGCGGCGAGTGCGGCGGAGGCATGTCGATCGTCTCGGCGCGCCGCTATGGCTGCTCATCAGCACGCAACAAGGGGACGTGCAACTGTCGGACAACCATCGGCCAAGATGTTCTCGAAGAGAAGGTTATTGGTGCCCTGCGGGCGCGACTGATGGAGCCAGAGCTCACGAAAGTCTTCTGTGATGAGTACGCTGCGACCTTGAACCGCCTGCGGATGGAGCAAAATGCTGGCATTACCCGCTACAAGAAGGAGCTAGCGAAGGTCGAGAAGGAGATGGAAAAGGTCTACGGGGCCATTATCCAAGGCGTGGCAGCTAGCTTCATAGCAGGCAAAGCGAAGGCTCTAGAGCAGCGCAAGCATGAACTGGTCGTATGCGATGTCCCGGCCCCACCTGTTTGTGAGGCGGCGGTTCTGAGATCTCATTTCCAGCGATAGGCAGGGAGTGACTTTCTCAATGAGCGC
>NZ_JAATVU010000266.1 GCF_013184745.1 Mangrovicoccus sp. HB161399 | reverse complement strand
ACGCAGTTCATTTTCGTCTCGACCCTGCTCCGGCGGTGGTACCCGCTCCAGTTCCGCCACAGCGTCCGGCCGAGTTGCTTCGATGCCCGCAGGATCTCGTTGCGCGCCCGGGCTCCGGCCGTGTCCGGCTTCCATGGTCGCGCATTTCGGCGGGGCGGAATGACCGCCGCCGCGCCACGGGCGGCGACGGCGTCGTGGCAGGCACGCGTGTCGTAGGCCCCGTCGGCAGTGACCGTCGCGATGTTCTGATCCGGGTCGATCTGCTTCAGGAGCTCTGGCAGCATCGGCGCGTCGCCGACATTGCTGGAGGTGACCTCGATCGCCCGGATCTCCAATGTTTCCTCGTCTATCCCGAGGTGGATCTTGCGCCACACGCGCCGTTTCGAGCCGCCGTGCTTGCGCCTGTGCCACTCGCCTTCGCCCTCCACCTTGATGCCGGTGCTGTCGATGAGCAGGTGCAGGGCGCCTTTCGAACCGCGAAAGGGAATGGTCACGTCCAACGTCTTCTGGCGGCGCGACAGGGTGCTGAAGTCCGGCACCGACCAGTCCAGCCCGGAGAGTTCCAGCAGGCTCGCCATGAAGCCGGTGGCCTGGCGGAGGGGCAGGCCGAGGAGAATCTTGAGGGTCAGGCAGGCCTGGATTGCGGCGTCGCTATACGCCTGCTGGCGGCCGCGCCGCCCGGACGGCACCGCGCCCCATTGCATCGAGGGATCGAACCAGACCGTCAGCGAGCCGCGGCGCCTCAGCGCCTGATTGTAGCTCTTCCAGTTGGTGGTCTTGTAGGTCGTCTTCGGAGGTCTGCTCATGCTGCCCGGCTAGCATGCTGGATTCACGAGATGAATCCCCTAGATTTGCGCAACAATGCC
>NZ_JAATVU010000265.1 GCF_013184745.1 Mangrovicoccus sp. HB161399 | reverse complement strand
GGGTCAGGCCTTCGGTAGCGGGTCTGCATCCGTCGGGAGATTTCAGCCAGCCGATGAGATCCCGCTGGCGGGGGTGGTCTGGCTCAGCCGGTCGGGCTGCCGTCTTGCAGCTCTGTCATGAGTTCCTTCGGCAACATGCTCCGGTCCGTGGCCAGCGCGAGGGCTGCCGACACGATGCCGGTCCGGTGCAGTTCCGGCGTGTCGATCTCATGGGCGTGCTCCGCATGGCTGGCGGCGGTCCTGGCAACGGCATCGCCGGAACCACGTCCCTCCGGGACCTCGCGCGCCCGCGACCGGGCAGGTGAAGCGGCCGGGTTCAGGTCGCGGGCGCTGTTTCCGTCTCGAAGGCTGTTCCATCGATCCACATCCGGTGCGTCACGACGGCCATTGCGCGCTTGCGTCCCCGGCGTTTGGCGACGAGGGATGCCCGCGTGCGGAGCGCGTTTCCGCGCCCTCGGTTCGGCATGGCGGCCGCGGCCTGGCACAGGGCACGCCCGAGGTTCGCGTCCCCGGCCCTGGCGATGCCGCCCGGGACATCCCGCTCGCCAGGCTGGCTGCGGCAGGGCGCCAGTCCGACCCAGGGGCCGGCATTCTTCGACGAACGGAAGCGTGCAGGGTCGTCGACGGCAGAGCGATGGGCAGGCGCAACGACGGCTCCGGCGCCGCCATGGCCATCAGGCGCCGGCAGACCGGGTCGCCGGACGCCGCATGCCGAACCCCCTTCTCCAGCCCGGCCAATTCCAGGCGCAGGACCCCGCGCACCCGCAGCATGGGTTCCGCCGCGGCTTCGAGCATCGTGTTGCCTGCCGCCAGTTCCCGGATCCGGGCCCCGACCCTGCCGCGCGGGATTGCACCGACCTTCGGGCCGA
>NZ_JAATVU010000264.1 GCF_013184745.1 Mangrovicoccus sp. HB161399 | reverse complement strand
CCCGGAGACGGTCGCGAAGCAGCGCAGGCGCGAGACGGCCGGGGACCGCAAAACAGGCCCGAGGGAACCGCGCTCGGCCGTTCCTGGCGAGATCGAGGAGGCGATGGCGGTTGCATTCCGCCGGCACGCACTGCGTCCTCTGGGCGACTGTCTCCATGCCCTGCAGCCGACGATCCCACGCCTGACCCGGCCAGCGCTGCATCGGCGCCTTCAGCGATGAGCCATTGTGCGCCATCGGTTCAAGCACGCTGACGAATGCATGTCGCGCCTGCCTGAGGCCGGCGGCGACAAGCCGGACCGCCAGCGGTCCAAACGCCATCCTGCCGGCTTCTTCCGCATGGATATCGCCGACGTGCAGACGGCCGAGGGCAAGCTCCATCTCTTCGTGTCCATCGGCCGCACCGGCAGGTTCGCGGTCACCCAACCCGCCGAAAGGGCTGACAGGAAGGCCGCCTGGGAGGTCCCGGAACATCTGCCCGGGGCTGTTCCCTGCCGCATCCACGCGATCCTGACCCCCTCTCGGGACAATTCGTGCCGAAATGCCCTGCCGGGCAGCGGACAACGGCATCCAGTTTGCCGGGCAGCCCGGGAACCGAAACACTGCCTGCTCTCGGCAAAGGCGCTTTTTCATGATCTGCGAGGCCAACGGGACCGGGCATCGCCTGGCCAAGCCCGGCCATCCGCGGACCGGCGGCCAGGCCGGACGGATGAACCGCACGATCAAGGAGGCCACCGCCAAACGCTTCCACTGCGACAGCCACGATCAGCTTCGTGGCCACCTCGCCGACTTCATGGCCGCTTGCAACGTCGCACGTCGCCTCGAGCCGCTCGGCGGCCTCGCCCCCTGCGAATGCATCTGCAAGATCCGGACTTC
>NZ_JAATVU010000263.1 GCF_013184745.1 Mangrovicoccus sp. HB161399 | reverse complement strand
GAGATCATCCACGACCGCTGGAACTGCCTGTTCCATCCGCTGGCGGGCCTGTCGCCGATCTGGGCCAACGGCCTGGCGGCCACGCAGGCGCAGAAGATCTCCGAGAACAGCACCAAGTTCTTCGAGAACCAGTCGCGGCCGGGCGGCATCCTGTCGGCGCCCGGCAAGATCTCGGACGAGACCGCGAAGCGGCTCAAGGCGGCCTTCGACAGCGGCTATACGGGCGTCAATGCGGGCAAGGTCGCGGTGGTGGGCGACGGGCTGACGTTCAGCCCGCTGACCGTGGCCGCCAATGATGCGCAGCTGGTCGAGCAGCTGAAATGGACCTCGGAGACCGTGGCCACGACCTACGGGATCCCGCTCTACAAGGTCGGGCTCGGCCCGATGCCGACCTCGAACAACCTGCAGGCGCTGAACATCGAATATTATGCCCAGGCGCTGCAGGGGCTGATCGAGGATGCCGAGACCTGCCTGGATGACGGGCTGGGGCTCGACGGCGAGACCATCGGGACCGAGTTCGACGTGGACGGGCTGCTGCGCATGGACAGCGCGACGCAGATGGACGTGCTGGACCGCGGCAAGTCGATCATGACGCTGGACGAGCGGCGGGCCCGGCTGAACCTGGCGGGCATCGCCGGCGGCGGCACTGTCTACATGCAGGAGCAGGACCACAGCATAGAGGCGATCGCGGCGCGCGACCGGCAGCTGATAGAGGCTGCCAATGCGCCGCCGGCGCTTCCGGCGCCCGAACCGCCAGTGGCGCCCGACCCGGCCGATCCTGAGCAGCGCGCCATGCGCGAGAGCGCGGTCTTCGCCGAGGCACTTCTCGAAATGAACAAGGCTATGGGGGCCCCATGATCGACGCAAAGGCCTTCGGGG
>NZ_JAATVU010000262.1 GCF_013184745.1 Mangrovicoccus sp. HB161399 | reverse complement strand
CGAGGCGATTGCTCCGGTCGCACGCCGAAACCCCGCCAAGCTTCCGCAAGCTTGTCATGCCAAGGCGTCCAAGACAGGGAGTCGTGTAGTCTGCCAAGTTCGACAGTTAATTCGATAAGTGTTTGATATTGTTTACGCCGAAATGACGTTTGTGTGACTACAAGGAGGCTCAGGCGGGTTTCGGAAGGCTCAATGCATCGAAAAGGTCCAGTTGCTCCGGGGTGGTCTTGCTGGTTCCGTTGAAGCTGCGCTCGCCGATATGGGCGGTGTGCTTCTGGATGCGCGCGAGAAGGTCGAGCGCCATGCGCGGGCTGGCGGAATTGCCCTTCGCCTTCAGCCGCATCCGCATCACGCGGTAGAGAACCAGGGCGAGGAAGCAGATCAGCGCATGCGCGCGGATCCGGTCCGGCAGGCGGTGGAGGACGGGGGCGATCTCGATGTCGCTCTTGAGGACCCTGAACCCGCGCTCGATATCGGCCAAGGCCTTGTAGCGCGCGACGGCCTCGGCTGGGCCAAGGTCGGCAACGTTGGTCAGGAGCGCCAACTTGCCGTCGAAGAGCTCGGCGCGGGCGATCGCGGCCTCGTCGAGGCTCCAACTGAACAGGTCCGCCTGCAGATCCGGCTTGATGAAGCGGGTCAGCTCGGCCTCGACCACGGCCTTCGCAAAGCGGCTGTAGGACCCGCGATCAGAGGCGCGGCGGCCGCGTGCGGTCTGCCCGGCATCTTGCCCGTCCAGTTTGCCGGGCAGCCGCTCGCCCACCTCTTCGAGCTCGCGGATATGCGTGCGGCTGCGGTCCGCCCCCTCGTTCAGGGTAGTTGTCACCGTCCTTCGATCTGAAACTATGCAGCGAGGCGGGCAGGACAGGATGACGAGTGGCGTACTCACCGGAA
>NZ_JAATVU010000261.1 GCF_013184745.1 Mangrovicoccus sp. HB161399 | reverse complement strand
GACGGTCGCCTCCTTGATCGTGCGGTTCATCCGTTCGACCTGTCCGTTGGTCCAAGGATGGTTGGGCTTGGTCAGCCGGTGCTCGATCCCGTTTGCCTCGCAGATCATGTCAAAGCGCATCGGCCGTGAATACGCGGCATTCCGGTTCCGAGGCTGCTCGGCGAACTGAATGCCGTTGTCAGTGAGGACGGTGTGGACCTGATATGGCACGGCTTCGAGCATGTGTTGCAGGAACTCCCAGGCCGTCCTTCTGTCCGCCTTCTCGACGAGCTGGGTCACGGCAAACTTGCTCGTGCGATCGATGCCAACGAACAGGAAGAGCTTTCCTTCGGCAGTCTGCACTTCGGCGATGTCGACGTGGAAGAAGCCGATCGGGTAGCGTTTGAACTTCGACCGCTTCGGCTTGTCGCCCTCGACGTCAGGCAGGCGCGAGATGCCATGCCGCTGTAGACACCGGTGCAGCGCTGAGCGCGTCAGGTGCGGGATGGACGGCTGAAGGGCATAGAGGCAGTCATCAAGCGGCAGCAGCGTGTGGCGTCGAAACGCGACGATGGCCGCCTCCTCAGCCTCGGTGAGGACCGTCGAACGAGGCTCCGTTGGCCCGGTCTTACGATCATCGACCGTCTGCCGTTTACGCCACTTCGCAACCGTCTTGGGGTTCGTCGGGAAAACGATTCACTGGATCGTTTTCTGGCCCTCCTCACTCCCGAGCTCCCGGCTCAGCGCCGCGGCCGAAGCTTGCGATCGCTGTATTGCTGCTCTGACGGCGTGCGCCCCTCTCGGCGAATGCGCACATTCGCCTTCCGGTCAGAGGATCGTGGCGCTTCCGTGACGAACTTGTCCCATAGGGCATCCTTCCATTCCTTCGAAAGGATCACACCATCAAACCGTGGGATCAAACA
>NZ_JAATVU010000260.1 GCF_013184745.1 Mangrovicoccus sp. HB161399 | reverse complement strand
ACCTGAAATCCTTCGGCGAGCGCATCGCTTCAAGGGACCCCGACCGCCAGACCGCCGAGATCCACATCCGCGTCATTCGCGGCTGCGCTCGGACCGATGGCGCTTGCCGCTCATTCATGAACCGCTTCAACGCTCTCGGCAAAGCCGAGATCGAACGCGTGGCCTGACCTCAGCTGGGGAAAGGGGCATCGCGTCCTGAAGCCGACTTCTGCAACAATGCCCAGTTGGACAGCGATAGTTCCTGCATCGACGAGCTCCGTCCAGAGCACCCATTCTTGGCCAATCGTAGCTTCAAGCCCCACTTTCGCGGGGCCGGATAGCTGTTGAATCATCGCGACCAACGCACCATGGCCATCCAGCGTGTTGGGCCGCCGGAACCGCTTTGGGCTAGGAAGGCAGAACCCGTCCAGCCAGTCGCGCGATACATCTATTCCAAGGATAGTGATCTCGGATATCATGTCACTCTCTCTTCCTTATGCTTCGCGGTCCCGCAAAACGGGCAGCCATCAACTGTTCGCGACGGCGTTGCTGCGCAAATCCGGGGAGAATCACCTCGTGAATCCAGCATGATAGCCGGCGGCCATGAGCAGACCTCCGAAGACGGCGTGCAAGACGGCCAACTGGAGAAGCTGGCGAGCCGTTGCGCCCCACCGGTCCGCCCCCTCGTGCAGGGTTGTTGTCACCGTCCTTCGATCTGAAACTATGCAGCGAGGCGGGCGGGACAGGATGACGAGTGGCCTATTCACAGGAACGAAAGGCGGCGGTTCTCGCGAAGATGCTGCCGCCGAACAGCACCCCCTTGAACCGGCTGGCGGTTGAAGAGGGGATCTCGCGGGCAACGCTCGCCAAGTGGCGCGCGGAGGCGCGGGCGAAGGGCAAGCTGCTGCCCGAGGCTGACGCGCATGTCGAAGGCTGGA
>NZ_JAATVU010000026.1 GCF_013184745.1 Mangrovicoccus sp. HB161399 | reverse complement strand
CCTGCGGGCATCGAAGCAACTCGGCCGGACGCTGTGGCGGAACTGGAGCGGGTACCACCGCCGGAGCAGGGTCGAGACGAAAATGAACTGCGTTAAGCTGCTCGGCCAGCGGCTGATGTCCCGGGATTTCGACCGCCAGGTGGCCGAGGTCCAGATCCGCGCGGCGGTCATGAACCGCTTCACGGCCCTCGGCATCCCGGTCACCGTAGCCATGGGATAAGTGTGTCCGGGGAAAGGGGAAATGCGGTCGTCAGCTGATTTGCGCAACAGCGCCCCTCCGATTGGCGGAGGTCTCCGGCCTGCCCGGCTGCTCGCCGCATCGCCAGGGTGACACTTCCGCTTTGCACGATCAGTGACACTTCCGCTTTGCGTTTGCACGGACCGAATCTGCTGTTGCTGCGCTGAAGTGCGACCGCCATTGGAAGCCAATGAGTTCTCCATTGGGAAGAGCTGGCTTGGGAACGGTCTGCAGAGAACTGCCGCTGCAAGAACGCGGCAAAACCGAACCTGGTGACCCGCGAGAATCCGCGCAGGGAGATGGCACGCGTCCCGACGCGGGATAAATCGACGGGTTTCCGGGAGATCAAACACAATTTCCGGATCGGTTGCAGCGCTGCCGAAGCAGCATGCCAACGACGGATCGCGTCCCGGGGCTTCGTGTGGCCGGGGGCCAGCGGGCTTTCCGGCGGGGTCGGGTTGCCGAGCCAACCTGAACACGGGGATGTCCCGGATGGCCGACCCCATTATGGACCTCCGCGCGCCTGGAGAAGAGCGCCGGCACCGGCCTCGTCCGCGGGATGACCGGCTTCGCGGCCAAGCTGCGCAGCACGAACCCGTTCGAGCGTCTCAACGGCGAGGTCAAGCGGGGCGTCGATATTGCCCGCGTTGGTCGGGAAATCTTTCCTCCGGAAAGATTTCTTATCCTCACAACTTCCCGACGAGGCCTCGATCCGGCGCCTCGTCGGCGCGATCTTGATGGCGCAGACCGGGGAGCGGACCGTTCGGCGCGCCAGGTACATGACGCAGGAAACGGTCGCCTTGGTCCGCGATGATTCCACCGTCAGTCGGCCTGCAGCGGAGGGCGGTTGACCAGCTCGGCCGGCCGGCCGTCGCGAGCCCCCATGAGCTACACCTCCACACAGGACATGATCGACCTCGTCCTGCCACTGCGGCACAGGGAAAGGCGTGAGAGCCGCGCACGCCGCAGCCCCGCCTTTGCCACGCTTCTTCTGTCGCGCGGACGTCAGGGCCGGCACAGAAGGCGGACCGTTTCAGGCGGCCAACCGCGCCAGCGCAGTTTCGAGGACGTGCCAGAGCGATCCCGCCTGGCTGCGCATGCCCAGCACGGCCAGCTCCGTTTCCGATCGACGCAGCAGGAAGACGCTCATGTGGTGCAGCCCGGTGCGCGCCGCGCAGCCCGGCGCGACCGAGGCGGGCGGCAGGTTGGCCAGCCGCTCCAGCAGCGCGCCGAGCCCCGGCCCCGCGATCTCGATGACGGCCCAGCTGTCGGTCTGGTCCGTGATCCGCGCGCCCGGCGCCTCCGCGGCCAGCTGCGCGGCGAAACCGGTCCCGGCCCGGTCCGTGCCTTCCAGCATCCATTGGCCCGGCCCGGTCCAGAACGCGCCGAGACCTTCCGGGCCGCGGACCAGTCCGCCGGGGCCCGGCAGGGCCAAACCGAAAGGCGCAACCGGGGGCGCCCCCTGCGGCAGTGCCAGGGAGGCAAGCGCCAGCCCGTCATCTTCGCGCAGCGACAGCCCGCCGATGCGCAGCTCCCGCGGCTCCGCGGCGCCGAGCGCCGTCATGGGGATCAGGTCAGTCACGCAGGCGTGCTCCTTCGGGGTCGATGAAATGCGGCGAGACCACGCGCAGGCGGATGCTCTGGCCCTCCAGCGGGTTGGCGGCGACGACCTCCTGCCCGAGGCGGCTGTCGCCGTCCTCGAGAAAGCCCAGCCCGATCATGTGGCCGAGATGGGGCGAGAAGCAGGCCGAAGTGACCCAGCCCTGGTCATGCGCCATGTCCAGCGGTGCGCCGGGGGCCAAGAGATGGCTGCCGGAGACCACCGGATCGGCCGCATCCACGGGCACCAATCCGACGAGGCGGCGGCTGTCCTCCGCCAGCCCGCCGCGGCGCGACATCACCGCGCCGATCGAGTCCTTCTTCGTGCTGACCATCCGGCCCAGCCCCAGCATGGCCGCCGTGGTCTGGCCGTTCAGTTCGTTGCCCGCGGCATGGCCCTTCTCGATCCTGAGCACGCCGAGCGCTTCGGTGCCGTAGGGCGTCACGCCCAGATCGGCGCCCGCCTCCATCAGCCGCGCCATCAGCGCATGGCCATAGCGGGCGGGGACGGCGATCTCGTAGGCCAGCTCGCCCGAGAACGAGATGCGGAAGAGCCGCGCGCCGAGCCCGCCGCAGACGGTGATCCCGCCGCAGGCCATGAAGGGGAAGGCCGCATCCGACAGGTCGGCCTTGTCCGCGATCCGCGACAGCAGCTCGCGCGAGCGGGGCCCGGCGACGGCGATCTGCGCCCAGGCATCGGTGGCGGAGATCAGCGAGACATCGAGTTCGGGCCAGAGGCACTGGCGCGCGAATTCCATCCGCTGGTAGACCGTCCCGGCATTCGCCGTCGTCGTGGTGACGAGGTAATGCGCCTCGCCCAGCCGCGCGCAGGTGCCGTCGTCATAGGCATGGCCGTCCTCGCGCAGCATCAGCCCGTAGCGGACCTTCCCGACCGGCAGCGTCGCCATCATGTTGCAGTAGATGCGGTTCAGGAACTCGCCCGCATCGGCGCCCTGCACGTCGATCTTGCCCAGCGTGGTCACGTCGCAGAGACCGACGGCCGAGCGCACGGCCCTGGCCTCGCGGTCGACGCTCTCGCGCCAGTGGGTTTCGCCGGGGCGCGGGAAATACTGCGCCCGCATCCACTGCCCGGCCTCGACGAAGACCGCGCCCTGCGCCTCGGCCCAATGGTGCGTCGGCGCCAGCCGGACAGGGCGGAAATCGCGCCCGGAATCGCCGCCGCCGAGCACGCCGAGGCTGACCGGCGTGTAGGGCGGGCGGAAGATCGTCGTGCCGGTCTCGGGAATCGCCTTGCCGGTCAGTTCGGCCATGACGGCGAGCGCGGTGACATTGGCGGTCTTGCCCTGGTCGGTGGCCATGCCGAGCGTGGTCCAGCGCTTCAGGTGCTCAACCGGGCGCATGTTTTCCTGATGTGCCAGGCGGATGTCCTTCACCGTCACGTCGTTCTGGAAATCGACCCAGGCGCGGCCCTTGCCCGGCACGTGCCAGCAGGCGGCCTGCCCCGCCGGTTCGTCCGCAGCCGCAGGCAGATCGACCGGCGCCGCGGCGAGGCCGAGATCGCCGAGCGCCCGCGCGGCCGCGCACAGGCCGCCGGCCAGCGCCTCGGCCGTGCTGCCCTGCCCGGCCGCGGCGCCTGCCGGGATCAGCCCCGCAGGACCGCCCGCGCCCGGCAGGAAGGCCAGGCGGGTTTCGTCCCAGACGGGCCGCCCGCGGTGATGCGAGGCGAGATGGACGTTCGGGTTCCACCCGCCGGAGACCCCGAGCAGCCCGCAGGTCATCCACTCCGCCCGGCCGTTGCGCGTCACTTCGATGGCGGTCAGCCCGCGGCGTCCCCTTGTGGCTGTGACCATCCCGCCGGAAAACGTGTCGTAGCCGCCGAAATTCGGCGCATCCGCGCGCGGGTCGATCACGCCGAGCACCGGCACGCCTTTCGCGGCGAGCTGCTGCGCCGTGCGGTGGCCGTCGTCATTTGCCGCGAAAATCGCCACCGGGTCCCCGGCCTGCCGCTGCCCGGTCACGCCCCAGCGGTTGGCATAGGCGCGGACCGCGCCGGCCAGCATGATGCCGGGCCGGTCGTTGCCGCGGAAGGGAATGTGCCGTTCGGTGGCGCCTGCCGCGAGGATCGCGCGCTTCGCGGTGATCCGCCACAGCGTCTGGCGCACCTTGCCGCCCGGATTTGCAAGGTGGTCCGAGACCCGCTCCACCGCGCCGAAGATGCCGTGATCGAAGGCGCCGTAGACGGTCGTTCGGGACATGATCCGGACATTCGGGAGCGATGCCAGCTCCGCGGCGGCGGAGGCCGCCCAGTCCGCGGCGGGCGCGCCGTCGAGCAGCCCGCCCTCGGCCAGCAGCCGTCCGCCGAGGACGAAATCCTCTTCGGCCAGCACGACCGAGGCCCCGGCCCGGCCGGCCGCCAGAGCCGCCGCCAGCCCCGCCGCGCCGCTGCCGATCACCAGCAGGTCGGGATGCAGGTAGCCGCGGTCATAGGCATCCGGATCGGGCAGGCCCGACAGGCTGCCCAGGCCGGCCGCGCGGCGGATCATCGGCTCGTAAAGCTTTTCCCAGAAGGCGGCGGGCCACATGAAGGTCTTGTAGTAGAAGCCCGCGGCGAAGAACGGTGCCAAGAGGTCGTTGACCGCCAGCCAGTCGCGCTCCAGAGACCCGGCATGGTTCTGGCTGCGGGCCTCCAGACCGTCGAACAGCTCGGTCACGGTGGCGCGGGCATTCGGCTCTGACCGCGCGCCGGAATGCAGCGTGACCAGCGCGTTCGGCTCCTCGCTGCCCGCCGAGTAGATGCCGCGCGGGCGGTGGTACTTGAAGCTGCGCCCGACCAGCTGCACGCCGTTCGCCAGCAGCGCAGAGGCCAGCGTGTCGCCCGCGAAGCCCTGCAGGCGGCGGCCGTTGAAGGAGAAGCCCAGCGGGCGGCTGCGGTCCGCCAGAGCGCCGTCGATGCGGGTCATGCGCCCCTCCGCGCCACGTCCGTGGCCAGTTCCGCGCCCAGGATCTCATGGGTGACGGTGTTGCGGGTGACGACGAGGAAGGACCGGTCGCCCTGTTCGTGGAACCACAGCTCGCGATGCACGCCTGCCGGGTTGCCGCGCAGGAAGACATAGTCGCAGAAGGCCGCTTCGCCGGCCGCGGGATCGGGCCGGTCCAGCAGCGCGGCATCGCCCAGATAGGTGAATTCCTGCGCGTCGCGCGGGCCGAGAAGCGGATGGGGGATCAGCATGGCTGGGATCTCAATGCAGGTTGGGCTGGGCGCCGGCGCCCTTTTCGTCGATGACATGGCCGCGGGCGAAGCGGTCGAGCCGGAAGGCGGCGGCGGTCCCGTGCGGCTTTCCGGTGGCCAGCAGATGGGCAAACGCGTAGCCCGAGGCCGGGGTCGCCTTGAACCCGCCGTAGCACCAGCCGGCATTCAGGCAGAGGCCCTCGACCGGCGTGTCGTCGATGATCGGCGAGCCGTCCATCGACATGTCCATGATCCCGCCCCACATCCGCAGCAGCTTGGCCCGGCCGATCATCGGCATCAGCGCCATGCCGCCCTCGGCGACGTCCTCGACCACCGGCAGGTTGCCGCGCTGCGCATAGGAGTTGTAGCCGTCGATGTCGCCGCCGAAGACCAGCCCGCCCTTGTCCGACTGGCTGACGTAGAAATGCCCCGCGCCGAAGGTGATCACGCCGGGCAGCACCGGCTTCAGCCCCTCGGAGACGAAGGCCTGCAGCACGTGGCTCTCGATCGGCAGGCGCATGCCGGCCAGCGCCATGACGCGCGAGGAGGAGCCCGCCACCGCGACGCCGACCTTCCGGCGCGCGCCGATATAGCCGCGCGAGGTTTCGACGCCCAGCACGCGGCCGTTCCGGATGCGGAAGCCGGTGACCTCGCAGTTCTGGATCAGGTCGACGCCGCGCCGGTCGGCGCCGCGGGCATAGCCCCAGGCCACCCCGTCATGGCGCGCCGTGCCCGCGCGTTCCTGCATCAGCCCGCCCTTGATCGGGAAGCGGGCATTGTCGAAGTTGAGATAGGGCGCCATCCCGCGCAGCTCGTCCTGCGACAGCAGCCGCCCGCCCGCCCCGGACAGGTGCATGGCATTGCCCCGGCGCCGGTAGGCGTCGCGCTGGCCGTCGGAATGGTAGAGGTTGATGATCGTCCGCTGAGAAACCATCGCGTTGAAATTGAATTCCTGCTCCAGCCCCTCCCAGAGCTTCATCGAGAATTCGTAGAAGGGCTGGTTGCCCGGCAGCAGGTAGTTCGAGCGGATGATCGTGGTGTTGCGGCCGATATTGCCCGAGCCGAGCCAGCCCTTTTCCAGCACCGCGACGCGGGTCTCGCCGAAGGCATTGGCCAGGTAGTAGGCCGTGGCCAGCCCGTGCCCGCCGCCGCCGACCACGATGAAGTCGTAGTCCGGCTGCGGATCCGGATCGCGCCAGAGCGGTCCCCAGCCGCGATGGCCGGTCAGGGCCTCCCTGATCACCCGCATACCCGAAAAACGCATGGCTCGCTCCGTTGTCCTGCTGCTGGTATAGCCCGCGCGGGATCCGGGCTTCTTCCGGATTCGGGACATAAGTTTCTCGGGAAGGGACATGGCATGCGGGCAGAGCGGATGGGCTTCCTGCTGGCGGACGGCTTCGCCCTGATGTCGACCTCGGCGGCGATGGAGCCGCTGCGCGCCGCCAATCTCTTCGCGCCCGAACCGCTCTACGACATCCGCGCGCTGTCGCTGCAGGGCAGCCAGGCGGTGTCGTCCCTCGGCGCCGCCTTCCCGTCGGAGCCCTTTGCCGCGGCGGGCACGGATTTCGCCATGGTCTTCGTGGTTGCCGGCGGCGATCCCTTCCGGCTGCGCGACCCGGCGCTCTTTGCCTGGCTCCGGGCGCTCGACCGGGCAGGCGTGCCGCTGGGCGGCATCTCGGGCGGCGCGGCCGTGCTGGCGCAGGCGGGGCTTCTGGACCGGCACCGCTTCACCCTGCACTGGCACCATCTGGAGGAGATGCGCGCGCGCTTCCCGGACCTGCTGGCCGAGCGGCGGCTCTACGTGATCGACCGGGACCGCTTCACCTGCGCCGGCGGCACCGCGCCGCTCGACATGATGCATGCGCTGATGGCCGGGCGGCACGGCACGGCCTTCGCCCAGCGGATCGCCGACTGGTTCATCCAGACCGAGATCCGCAGCGCCGAGGCGCCGCAGCAGGCCAGCATCGCCGCGCGCTACGGCGTCCGCTCGCCGGTGGTGGAAACCGCGCTGGCGCTGATGGAAAGCCATGTCGCCGATCCGCTGGATCTGGCGCAGCTGGCGGCGCTGACCGGACTTTCGCCGCGCCAGCTGCAGCGCAAGTTCCGGGATGCGCTGGGGGTGGCCGCGATGGATTGCTACCGGCGGATCCGGCTGGAGACTGCGCGTGACCTGGCACGGGGCACGCGGCTGCAGATGGCCGAGATCGCGGAAATCACCGGGTTTTCCAGCCAGTCGGCGCTGTCCGGGGCCTACCGGCGGCAATTCGGCGAGCCGCCCACCGCCACGCGGCAGGGGCAGCGCGCGGACCCTGCCGCGTGGGCCTGACCACGCGACGGGCCGCGCCGCCGAAGCGGCGCGGCCCCTGCCCGCACCGAGGCAGGCGCCGGCGGATGCGGGTCAGAACGTCAGGCCATCCTCGCCGGCCACCGGCAGCGGCTGGCCGAAGACCATCTGTTCGCGGGCGAAATCCGCGCTCTGCCAGTCGAGATCGAGCACCGCGGCGCCGCTGCGCTCGAAATAGCGCAGCTCGATCTCGTGCACGCCCTCCTCCAGCGCCAGCTCCGCGGTGTTGGTCCGCGCCGAATGCACCCCGTCATTGAGGATCGCCTGCTCGCCGTCGATGTAGAGTGCGGAACCGTCATCGCTGGTCAGGAAGAAGGTGTAGCTGCCCGCGGCCTCCACCTCGAACGCACCGCTGTAGCGCGCGCCGAAGCTGTCTGCCGGTCCGCCCGCGAAGAACGCGCCGCTGCCCGCCTTGTCGATCGCCGAGACGGTCTCGGCGAAGATCGGATCGGCCCCGAAATCCACCGCGGCCAGCGACCCGGCATTCGACGGCGCCTCGAAATACTCCGCCTTCAGCCCGGAGGCGAAGACGAAGTCGTCCTGCGACAGCGCCGCACCGCCGAATTCCATCTGTTCGCGGCCGAATTCCGCGCCTTCCCAGTCGAGGTCCAGATAGGCGCCCTTCTCGCGCTCGAAATAGCGGATCTCGATGTCATGCTGACCGGCCGCAAGTTCGACCGCGGCGGATTGCTCGATCTTGCGGTGCGGCCCGTCATTGCCGATCACCTGCTGTCCGTCGATGAACAGCGCCGAGCCGTCGTCGCTGGTCAGGTAGAAGGTGTAGCTGCCATCGGCATCCACTTCGAACGCCCCGGCGATCCGCGCGCCGACATAGTCGCTGCGCCCGCCCTCGTAGAGCGCGCCGTTGCCCGGATCCTTGAAGACCTCCGAAAGGCTTTCGGCGAAGATCGGATCGGCATCGAAATCAACTTGCGAGACCGAGGAAATTCCGCCCGGCGCCGCGAAATACTCGGCGCGCAGCCCGCCGCCGATGCCCGCCAGCGTGATCGTGCCAGCCCCGGCATCGATGACCGTGCTGCCGCTCGCCGCGTCGACGGAGATGGCCAGGTCGCCGATCCCCGTCACGCCGGAAATCCCGGTCAGGTCGATGCGGTCGCGGCCCAGCTCGAAATTCGCGATGACATCCTCCCCGGAGGACAGCGGAACATCGAGCGCGGCCCGCGTGCCGTCGTCCAGCACTGCCACGTCCGAGGCGAAGACGAAGATATCCGCGCCCTCGCCGCCCGCCAGCGTGTCGTTGCCCGCGCCGCCCTCCAGCCGGTCGAGGCCAGCCCCGCCGGACAGCTGGTCGTCTCCCGCCCCGCCTTCCAGCCGGTCGTGGCCGTCGCCGCCGTCGAGCCGGTCATCGCCGCTGTCGCCGAAGAGGCTGTCGCGCCCGTCCCCGCCGGAAAGGTCGTCCTTCCCTGTGCCGCCGGCCAGGAAGTCGTCCCCGCTGCCGCCGTCCAGCGTGTCGTTGCCGGTGCCTCCGAAGAGCATGTCATCCGCCTCGGCGCCGAAGAGCTTGTCCGCGCCGTCCGCGCCGTCGAGCGTGTCATCGCCGCCGAAGCCTTCGATGTAGTCCGCGCCGCCGGTGCCGCCGATGACGTTCTCCGCGCCGTCGCCGCGGAAGACGTTGCGGATTTCCGACAGCAGCGCCGTCTTGATCCCGTCCTCCTCGCGGATGGTCATCGCGATCCGCCCGTCCTCCAGCAGGACCGCATCCAGCAGCCCCGCGAAGCTGCCGAATTCGTCCGTGAAACCGCCGTCCAGCACGAACTGCCCGCCGACCTTGGCTCCGGCGGCGTCGAAGCGCTCGCCCTCGATCCGGCCCTGCTTGAGGTCGGACCACAGGAACAGGAAGCCGCCATCGGCGAGGGCGACGGCCTTGGGATCGACATTCTCGTCGGGACTGCCCGTGTCGCCCACGCTCGTGGTGCCTTTCACGACCTGCCCGGCGGCATCGAAGATGGTGAAGAACGTGTCGAAATCTCCGTTGTTGCCGAAGGCCGCGACGACGAAATTGCCGTTGGCCAGGGCAGTGACATCACCTCCGGCGATACGGTTGTCGTTCGCGCCGTAGCTGGTTTCGCGGACGAGCGTCCCCGATGCATCCTCGATGCGGAAATGGATGCGCTGCGGCCCTGACGCGCCCGAAATTCCGACCAGCGCGGTGACCGTGCTGCCATCTGCCAGCGTCGCGGCCTTGACGTCCTCGTTGGTGTCGATGCCGCTGTCGCGCAGCAGCTCCTCGGCGGCAAAGCCGCTGCGGGTGAGCTGCGAGTATTCAGCCAGCGTCTTGCCGGTGATCCGTCCGGTCTCGTCCTTCTGGCGGTAGATCACCTGCATCGACAGATCCTGCAGCGAGGTCCCCTGGATGGCGATGTCCTGGATGTCGCCGGTCGGCTCGAAGGCCATGGGCAGGTAATCTGTGACCTCCGGCCCCTCGGCGCCGAAGTCGATGACGGAAAGCTCCGCATGCTTGTCCGAGGAATTCCACGAGCCCGAGGCAACCGCCAGCCGCCCGTCCTCCAGCATCACCGCGTCGAGAATCGGGAAGAAGACGAAGGTGTTCGGCAGGTCGGCCGGCTCGCCGAGCGGGATGCCATCCGCGTCGAAGGCGTGGATCTCGATCACCGCGCGGGCGCCGCCATCCGGGCGGGTCATCACCAGAACATGGCCGCCGCCGGGCAGCGCGAAGCTGCCATGGACCAGCCTGTCGCCGGTCTCCGTGCCGGGAACTTCCTGCTTTTCAAGGAATTCCGGAAGGAAGTCGGCGATCGCGCGTGCGTCCTCCTCCGCGAGGGCCCCCTTCAGCGCCCCGATCTGCCGGGCGTCGAGGGCATGTGCCGCCATCGCCAGTTTCGCCGGAACTGCGCCCGCCGCGAAGGCGCCGCCGTCGGAGAGCGGGCGCAGGACGGTGCCGTCCCCGGCGTCGGCGAAGGGCTCGTAGATGCGGATCTGCTCGATGTCGGCGCCGATCTCGGCCGCGCCAAGCACCGTCATCTCTCCGCCGGCTTCGGCATAGTGGACGGCCATGCGCAGGCCATCCGCTTCGACGAAGGCGAACTGGCTGACTGCGCTTTCCCCGCCGAGAGTGACCACGGATTTCTGCAGTTCCAGCACGTCGGTGCCGGCGCCGCCCGAGACGATCTGGTAGCCGCCGTTCAGCACGAATGTGTCATCGCCGACCCCGCCCGAAAGCAGGTTCAGCCCGTCGCCGCCCTCGAGGCTGTCATCGCCTGCGCCGCCGAAGAGGCTGTCGTCGTTCGCGCCGCCCAGCAGCGTGTCGTTCCCGGCGAAGCCCAGCACCAGGTCGTCTCCGTCGACGCCATAGAGCAGGTTGGCCCGCCCGTCCCCGGCCAGTTGGTCATCCAGCACCGTGCCGGCCGCGCTCTCGATATCCGCGATATCCGCAACCTGCTGCCCGGCATGGCGCAGCACCGCGCGGCCCGCCGCAAGGTTCACCGTGGCGCCCAGATAGGGCTCGGCCGCGTTGAAGGAGACCATGTCGCCGGCATTGCCCTCGGCCGGGTTGTCCGCGCCGCCGTCCAGCGTGTCGCGGTCGCCCTGCAGCGTGCCGAGCGTGACGCCCAGCTCCAGCACGTCATTGCCGCCGCCGCCCAGCACCAGGTCGTTTCCCTCGCCGCCCGAAAGCAGGTCGTTGCCGCGGCCGCCGCCGAGCGTGTCGTCGCCGGACCCGCCTGCCAGCGTGTCCGAGCCGCGCCCGCCCGACAGGCTGTCATCGCCGCCCGCCCCTGCGATCAGGTTGGCGCCGTCATCGCCCGACAGCGTGTCGCCCTGCGCGGAGCCGAGCAGGTTCTCGATGCCGAATTCGCCCGACCATGCGCCGGAAACGCTGCCGAGCCGCTTGCCGAGCGTTGCCTCGGCGATCAGGTGGCTGAGGTCGCCCCGCTCTTTCAGCACGCCGACCGAGAAGGCCCCGGCCGCGTCCGAGGCGGAACCCGCCGCGAGATCGGCGGTGATGCCGCTGGAGGCGGCGGAGAAGTCGATCATGTCGGTGCCATCGCCGCCTGCGACCAGGATCTGGCCGCTGGAGGCGCCGATCCGGAAGACGTCGTCGCCCGTGCCGCCGTCCAGCCCGTCGCGCCCGGTCGCGTCCTCGCCCTCGACCGCGCGGTCCGAGCGGCCGTTGGCATCGAGGATGTCGTCGCCCTCGCCGCCGACGAGGAGGGTCGTTCCGAGGGTGGAGAGCGTCAGGATGTCGTTGCCCGCGCCGCCGAGCGCGAAGGCCGAGAAGGGAATGCGCCCGACGGTGAAGGCCTTGTCCAGCACGCGGTTCAGCGACAGGTCGATCACGTCGTCGCCGCCATTTGCAAAGACCTCGCGGATGTCGGTTTCCCCGCGCAGGCGGTCGGCTTCGTCCGAGAGCAGGAAGACCTCGAACCCGTCCGCCGCGACGGCCGTGGCCGGCAGCGCCTGCGTCTCCTCCGCCTCTGCCGCCGCGATGGCCCGGGCCCTGCCCGACAGGACGTCCCCGCTGCCCTTCAGGTCGAGCGAGATCGCGGTGCCGTCGGTGCGGAACATGTCCTTGCCGCCGCCGCCGGAGACCGCGACCGCCGCATCTTCCATAGCCCCGCCGGGCGCATCGAGGAAAAAGCGGTCCTCGCCGTCGCCAAGCTCGATGTCGGCCTTCATGTCCATCGCCGCGCGCACCGTGTCGTTGCCGCTGCCCATGCCGAGCGCCAGCCCGTCATCGTCGCCGCCCTGAAAGAGCGCGAGGTCCCGGCCCCCGGCCATCTCGACGCGGTCGAGCTCGTCTCCGGCGATCACCGTGTCGTTCCCGGAGCCGCCGAACTCCACTTCCTCCACGTTGACGATGACATTCGCGCCGGGCGTCCCGCCGGTCATGTCGATCAGGATGTCGCGTGCCTCGCCCGTCAGGTCCAGCAGGTCGGACCCGAAGCCGCCGTCGATCTCGTCGCCCGCGTCCAGTCCGAAGACCGTATCGTCGCCGTCGCCTCCGAGGATCAGGTCGTCCCCCTCGCCGCCCGTCAGCTCGTCGGTGCCTGCGCCGCCGTTGAGCGTGTCGTCGCCCGCGCCGCCCGCGATCTGGTCGTTGCCGGTGCTGCCCGCCAGCGCATTCGCCTGGCTGTTGCCGGTCAGCGTGTCATTGCCGCCGCCGCCGATCGCGTCCTCGAAATTCAGGTACTGGCCGGTCGCGACGCCGTAGGCGATCCCCTCCGGCGCCGCGACCACCAGGCTTTCGCCCTCCGCGCTGCCGGGGCTCATCGGCTGGATGTTGACATAGGCGCCCGCCGCGGCAACCAGTCCCGACTGTCCCTCCGGGATCTCCCCGCCGGACGGCTCGTCGAGGGCAATCTCCAGGTCGACCTTCACGCCGACCGCCGAGAGCGCGTCGCGCCCCTCGCCGCCATCGACCAGCACCTCTGTGCCCGAGATCGCCACCACGTCGTCGCCATGGCCCGCCTCGACCGTGTCCGCGCCGCCGCCGGTCACGACGAAATCGTTGCCGCCGCCGGTGCGGATATGGTTGTCGCCGCCGCTGCCGAAGACGATGTCCGCCTTGGCGGTCATCTCCCGGTCGTAGTCCGCCCCGGCCAGGCCCTCCGCCGCCGCCACGCCCTGCGGCGCCGCATCGCTCACGTCCGCCGCAGTGAAATCTTCGTCGCCTTCCAGCGGCTCGATCTCGAAGGCCGCCCCCTCGGTGATGCCGATGTCCTCGAAGAAGAAATGCTCGACTCCGCGGAAGCTGCTGATGCCTTCGTACTCTTGCCCCGAGTCCGGGTTCAGGTGGATCACGGTGATCTTCGGCACGCCGCCGGACATCTCGGCCGACAGCCGGAACTGGGTGATGCGGCTGGCATAGACGGCATAGTCCTCGCCCTCGCCGCCGGTCACGGTGTTGTCGCCGCCTGCCATCATGAAGACGTCGCTGCCGCCCTTCCCGTTCATCTCGTTGCCGATCAGGTTGTCGACGAAGACATCGTCGCCTGCGCTGCCGTCGAAGACATTGTCGTTGCGCCCCAGAAGGCTGCCGATCAGCCCGGTGTCGAGTCCCAGTGCCTCGACGGTGTCCGCGATCGCGCTTGGCCGGGAATCCGCGATGATGATGTCGCCGGCGAAGCCGCTTGCCGGGTTGTCGGCATCGACCAGCCCGGTGATGTCCGAGGCGCGCTGCACCGGCGAGAGCGCATCCTCGATGAAGGCGGCCGAATTGGTCACGCCCTCGCGCGCCTCCTGCTTCAGTTCCTCCTTCATCGCCTCCAGCGTGTCGGCGACGTTCTGCGCGTCCTCGAGGAAATTCTCCGCCCCGTCGATCTGCGGCACCAGCTTGGCCAGTTCCTTGGAGACCGGATCGAAGATCTTGTTGATGCCCGTCGCCTTCATGATCGGGTCGAGCACCGGCTTGACCACCATGCGGAAGACGAAGCCCGAAGCGTTCAGCAGCGGCTCGATGGGCTTCACGGCGAAGGACACGATCTCCATCGGCACGGCGAGGAAGCCGAGCTTGGAGGTCACGGCCTCAACGGTGTCGGCGGCATTGCCGATCACCTCCACGGTCTGTTCGAAGGCGCCGACGGCCGTGCCGCCCGGAACGAACAGATCCGCGCCGGGAATGGCGTTGGCGTCCTCGATCAGCGCGTCGAGGCTGTCGCCGCCCTGCTCGAAGGCCCCGGCGAAGGTCTCCAGCTGCCGCAGCGCGCCTTCGAGCCGCGCGGGCAGGAAGGGGACGCCGATGGCGTCCTCGTCGGAGGCGGTGATCTCGAACCGGTCGGTGCGCAGCGTGTCGAGCCCGTCATTCAGCCGGTCGACGGTGTCCTTCAGGTTCAGGCTCTGCTCCAGATAGCCCTCGCCCACCGGCTCCACCACTTCCTCGATCAGCGCGATCGCCTTGTCGATGGCCGCCTGGATCTTGTCCGCGGTCTCGTCGAAGCGGTCGAGCTGCTTCTCGAAGCGCTTGGCGGCATCCTCGATCTCCTCCAGCGCCTCGCCGATCACCCGCGTCGCGACCTTGAAGACGCTGCCCAGGATGCCGCCGAGCTTGCCGACCACCTGGAGCGCGTCGCCGACCCCGTCCGCGATCTTCTGCAGGTCCTCGGCGTTTTCCTTCATTTCCGATACCTGGCCGAGCAGGTCGCTCGCGCCCTGCAGCAGCGCCTTGGTATCGGCCACGTCATCCAGGTAGCCGCGCAGGCCCTTCACGCTGCTGCCGTTGCCGTCGATGAAAAGCGCCAGACCGCCCGAAACCGCGTTCAGGTCGATGCCGGAGAGAGGGGTGCCATGTGCCATTTTCCGAACCCTTGCCGTGAGCGCGGCAGCCCGATGCGCCGCTTCTGTCCTGTCGGTCGGCACGGCGGGGGAATGGGTTCAAAAAAACCGCGCTGCAGTCCTGCGCGCGGTTCCGGAAAACGGGATTGTCAGGTGACCTAGTCGGCGACCTTCTTCACGAATTGCGACTTCAGCCCCATCTGGCCGATGCCCGGGATCTTGCAGTCGATGTCGTGGTCTCCATCGACCAGCCGGATGCCGCGCACCTTGGTGCCGACCTTGACGACCGAGGACGATCCCTTGACCTTGAGATCCTTGATCACCGTCACGGTGTCCCCGTCGGCGAGGATGTTGCCGACGCTGTCGCGGATCACGTCGCCATCCCCTCCGGCCGCGTCCGGCGACCATTCATGCCCGCATTCGGGACAGACAAGCAGGGCATCCGCCTCGTAGACATAGGCGGAGGAACATTCGGGGCATTGCGGCAGCTGATCGGTCATGGCACCGCCTTAAGCCCGGGCCGCCGCTCTGGCCAGAGGAAATCGCGCCGGTCTCAGCCCAGGTAGACCCGGCCGCGCGGATAGCGCACGCGCGGCTGGCTGCGGGTCGCGAGGAAGAAGCCCAGCGTCAGCGGCCCGACCCGGCCGAGGAACATCAGCAGCATCACCACCGTGCGGCCGAACCCGTCCAACTCTCCGGTGGCGCCGCGCGACAGGCCCACCGTGCCGAAGGCCGAGACCACCTCGAAGGCCAGGTCGGTGAACTCGCCGTCATGCGAGATCGAGATCGCGAACATCGCGGCCATGATTGCCATCGTCGAGACGGTGGCCAGCGCCATCACCTTGAACACGTCTTCGGGGCCGAAGCTGCGGCCGAAGGCGCGCATCACCGTCTCGCGCCGGAAGAAGGCGACGGTGGCGATGATCAGCACGCAGACCGTCGTTACCTTGATGCCGCCCGCGGTCGAGGTGGAGCCGCCGCCGATCACCATCAGCGCCATGGTCAGCAGCACCGTGCTGTCATGCAGCTCCGCGGTGTCGACGGTGTTGAACCCGGCAGTGCGCGGGCTGATCGCCTGGAACCAGGCGGCGCCGAGCTTGGCGGCGGTGGAGTGCAGCGCCCCCAGCGTGCCGGGGTTGCGCCATTCCAGCGCGGCGAAGAGGACCCAGCCCAGCAGGATCAGCACCGCCGAGCCGGTCAGCATCAGCTTGGAATGCAGCGTCAGCCGCTGCCAGCTGCGCTCTTCGGCGATGTCGCCGAGCACGATGAAGCCGAGCCCGCCGGTGAGGATCAGCGCGGGGATCACGAGATTGACCACCGGATCGGCGACATAGCGCGACAGGCTGTCCGGGAAGAGCGCGAAGCCCGCGTTGTTGAAGGCCGAAACGCTGTGGAAGAGCGCCATCCACAGCCCTTCGCCGAGGCCGAATTCCGGCACGAAGACCACGCTGAGGAACATCGTCCCCAGCAGTTCCGAGATCGCCGCGACCCAGAAGACCAGCCAGACGATGGTCTTCAGCTCGCCGTAGCCGGACTGGTTCAGTTCCTCGCGCAGCAGGAGCTTGTGCGGGATGCCCACGGGCACGCCCAGCAGGAACAGCAGCAGCACCGCAAAGGCCATCAGGCCGAGCCCGCCGAGCTGGATCAGCACCAGGATCACCGCCTGCCCGGCAAAGGTGAAGGCCGAGCCGGTATCGACGACCGAAAGCCCGGTCACCGTCACGGCGGAGACCGAGGTGAAGATCGCGTCTGCCCAGGAGACCGAGCCGTCATGGCAGACGGGCAGCTTCAGCAGCAGCGCGCCGAGCAGGATGCAGTTGAGATAGAGCAGCGCCAGCGTGGCGGGCGGGGAATGGATCAGCCCCCGCGACAGCGCCGGAACGCTGCGGCGCGTCAGGGCCATGGCAGGCTCGCCGCGAATTCGCGCAGGTCGGCCCGGCGTCCCAGCAGGATCAGCAGGTCGTCCTTCTTCAGCGTGCAGTTCTGGCCGTCGAACCCGAGATACTCGGTGCCGCGCATCGCGCCGACGCAGCGCAGGTCGTAGTCGGGATGCTTCAGGTCGCCCAGCGAAACCCCGTCCAGCTTTTCCGGCACCTTGAAGTTCACCACGTGGAAGCCGTTGCCGAGGCTGACATAGTCCCGCACGATCGGGTTGTGCAGCACCTGGGCGATGTGCTGGCCGACCTCGACCTCGGGATGGATGATGCGGTCCACCTTCAGCTTCGACAGGATGCGGTGATGGGTCTTCGACGAGGCCTTGGCCCAGACCGTCGGCACGCCCATGGTCTTGAGGTTGATCGCGGCGATGATGCTGGATTCCAGGTCCTCGCCCATCGCCACGAGGGCCGTGCCGCAATCGCCGATCCCGGCCTCGCGCAGCGCGTCGTCGTCGCGCACGTCGATGATCACCGCGCGGCTCAGCTCGTCCGCCATCGCGGTGACGCGGGTCTCATCATGGTCGACGCCGACGACGTAGTTGCCGAAGCGCATCAGCTCGCGCGCGACCGTGGCCCCGAAGAGTCCCAGTCCCAGCACGGCGAAATTGCCGCTCTTGCGCGTGCCCGACGGCTTGAGAAGCGCCATGTCCGCCTTCCTTCCTGTCCTGCCGCAAGGGTTATTGCGCCGCGGCGGCCGGAGCAAGGGCGACGGCCCCTGCCCCGGGAAAGGATAGCCCGCCGGCGCGCGCGGCAAGCCCGGCTGCCGCTTTTCCGGACGATGGCGGCCGATCAGCCGCCGGTGGCCGCCGGCGTGCCCATGGCCGCCACGGCCGCGCCCGAGCCGGTGGCGATCTTCAGCGTCGCCCAGGCCTGCGCCGCGTCGTTGACGGCGGAGGCCGCCGAGATGCGCGCCGAGGCGGTGTTGCGGTCGGTGTCGAGCAGGTCGAGCAGCGTGATCGCGCCGTTGCGGTAGTTCTCCTGCGCGAGGCTCAGCGCGCGGCCGTAGTCATCCGCCGCCTGGCGCAGCGCCGACACGCGCTGGCGGTAGCGGCGCAGGTTCGATTCCGCCACCTGCACGTCCTTGACCGCGCCGGTGACCGACGAGCGCCAGGCGATCTCGGCCTGCTTGGCCGCCGAGATCCGGGCGTCGCGGGTGGCGCGCAGCGCGCCCTGGTTGAAGACCGGCAGCGACAGGTACGGGCCGAAGGACCAGCTGTCGACGCCGTCGGCGCGGCCCACCGAGCCGGTCAGAGACAGCGAAGGATAGAGATCGGCCTCGGCCACGCCGACATCTGCCACCGCGGCGGCCAGGTCGGCCTCGGCGCTGCGCACGTCCGGCCGGTTCCTCAAGAGGTCGGCCGGCACCCCGGTGCGGCCGCCGACGGGCGTCCGCAGCTGCGGCGCGCCGCGCTCCATGCGCTGCATGATCGGCCCGGTCGGCTCGTTCAGCAGGCTGGCGATGGCATAGACGTTCGACTCGAAGAGCGCCGCGTATTGCGGCACCGCCGCGCGGGCATTCGACAGCAGCGCCTCCGCCTCGGCCACCTCGTATTCGGTCGCCGCCCCGGCATCGTACTGGGTGCGGGTGATGTCGACGGTTTCCTCCCGCGCGCGGATCGTGTCGCGCGCCAGCGCCAGCGCCTCCTGGTAGTAGCGGGCATTGGAATAGGCGGCGATCAGCTCGGCCAGCCAGGCCAGCCGCGTGGTCTCCACCGTGGCCCTGGCGGAGGCGAGCGAGGCGATGGCGCCCTCGCGCTCGCGTCTTATGCCGCCGAAGAGGTCGATCACGAAGCTGGCGCCCAGTTCCGCGTTGTCAATGGTCTGGATGCCGTCGATCGCCTCGCCGCCCTGGCGCGTGCGCGAGCCGTCGAGCGAACCCGAGGCGGCCGCGTTGATCCCGGTCGCGCGCAGGTTGGCCTCGGCCTCGCGGATCGCCTCGCTCGCGGCCATCACGTCGAGGTTCTGCTTCAGACCGCGCGCCACCAGGCCGCTCAGCACCGGGTCTCGGTAGTCCTGCCACCAGGCCTCCTGCGCGACCTGGCCGATCGACTGCGCGTCGCCATCGGCGAAGCGCGCGGTCAGCGGGGCTTCGGGGCGCTGGTAATCGGGGCCGACGGCGCAGCCCGCGACCGCCAGGAGCACTAGAACGGATGCAACTCTCACGAGGGAACCTCCTGCGGCCGGCGGCGCACCATGCCCACGGCCTTCAACACGGCGACATAGAAGACGGGAACCATGACGATTCCGATGACAGCGGAGAAGATGATGCCGCCGAGCATCCCCGTCCCGATAGATTTCTGCGCGTTTGCCCCTGCCCCGGAGGCGAGCACGAGGGGCAGGATGCCGAAGCCGAAGGCGAGCGAGGTCATCAGGATCGGCCGGAGCCGCTGCCGCGCCGCCGTCACGGTGGCTTCGAGCAGCGCTATCCCCTGCTTGCGCAGCGTCTCGGCGAATTCGACGATCAGGATGGCGTTCCTGGCCGCGAGGCCGATGGTCGTCAGCAGGCCCACCTTGAAATAGACGTCGTTCGACTGGTCGAAATACCAGGTGGTGACCAGCGCGCCGAGGATGCCGACCGGCACCGACAGCATGACCGCCAGGGGCACCGACCAGCTTTCGTAGAGCGCGGCGAGGCAGAGGAAGACGACCAGCGCCGAGAGCGAGTAGAGCAGCGGTTCCTGGTTGCCCGAGAGCCGCTCCTGGTAGCTGAGGCCGGTCCAGGCCGAGCCGTAGCCGCCGTCGAGCTGGGAGGTCAGCTCTTCCATCGCGTTCATCGCGTCGCCCGAGCTGACGCCGGCCGCCGCCGAGCCTGAGATTTCCAGCGCCCGCGTGCCGCCGTAGCGCGCGAGCTTCGGCATCTCGGTCTCCCAGCTGCGCGACATGACCGCGGCCAGCGGCACCATTTCGCCGTCGGTATTGCGGATGTACCAGCTGTCGATGTCCTCGGGCTGCATCCGCCAGGAGGCGCCGCCCTGGACGATCACTTCGCGCAGGTCGTTGCCCAGCGGAAAGTCGTTGACGTAGCTGCCGGCGAAGACCGTGGCCAGCATCGTGTTGATGTCCGACAGCGAAACCCCGAAGGCCTCGGCCTTCTGCTGGTCGATGGTCAGCTTCAGCGTCGGTGTGGCATTGTCGTCATTGCCCCTGAGCGAGGTGACCCGCCCGTCCTCGGTGGCATTCGCGACCAGCTGGTCGGCGGCTTCCTTCAGCGCGTCCTGGCCGTTGCCGCGCTGGTCGACGAGATACATCGAGAAGCCCGAGGTGTTGCCCATGCCTGGGATGGCGGGCGGCTGCAGGAAGAAGACCTGGCCGATCCGGCCGTTGAAGAACCGGCCGTTGGCGGCGTTCATCACGTCGGCGGCATCGATTCCGGGTCGCTCCTCGTAGGGCTTGAGCTTGACGAACATCATCGCCGCATTCTGTCCCGAGCCGCCGAAGGAGAAGCCCACCGCGGCGAAGACCGAGTCCACCGCGTCGGAATGCTCGTTCAGCATGTAGTCCTCGAGCTGCGCGACGGCATCCTCGGTCTGCTGGCTGGTCGCGCCGTCGGGCAGCGTGATCATCGCCATCAGCACGCCCTGGTCCTCGGTCGGCAGGAAGGAGGACGGCACGCGGTCATAGACCCACCAGGCGCCGTAGCCGACTGCCGCCAGCACGATGAGCATCCGGAAGGGCCGCTTCGCGAAGCGCCCGACAACGGAGCCATAGCCACCGGTCAGCCGGTCGAGACCGCCGTTGAACCAGCGCAGCGGGGCGAATTTCGGCCCGCCGTGCGAGGGTTTCAGCAGCGAGGCGCACATGGCCGGGGTCAGGATGAGCGCCACGAACAGCGACAGCACCATGGCCGAGATGATCGTGACGGAAAACTGCCGGTAGATGATGCCGGTGGAGCCCGACATGAAGGCCATCGGCAGGAACACCGCGGACAGCACCAGAACGATGCCCACGAGCGCAGAGGAGATCTCGCTCATCGACTTCTCGGTGGCCTCGACCGGGCCGAGGCCCTCCTCCTCCATCACCCGCTCGACGTTTTCCACGACCACGATGGCATCGTCGACCAGCAGGCCGATGGCGAGCACGAGCGCGAACATGCTGAGCGTGTTGATCGACATGCCGAACAGCGACAGGACCCCGAACGTGCCCAGAAGCACGACCGGCACGGCGATGGTCGGGATGATCGTCGCCCGCCAGCTCTGCAGGAACAGCAGGATCACGAGGAAGACCAGCACGATGGCCTCGAAGAGCGTGTGGTAGACCTGCTCGATCGACTGCTCGACGAAGGGCGAGGTGTCGTAGGGATATTCGATCGTCACCCCGTCGGGCAGCGAGTCCGCGAGATTGCCGAGCACCGCGCGCACCCGCGCCGCGGTCTCCACCGCATTGGCGCCTGTCGCCAGGTTGACGCCGAAACCCGCGGCCGGCTTGCCGTCGTAGCGGCTGGAGCTGCCGTAATCCTCGGCGCCGAGCTCGATGGTGGCGACATCGGCCAGGTAGACCGCCGAGCCGTCCTCGTTGGTCTTAAGCAGGATGCGCTGGAAATCCTCGATCGAACTCAGCTGCGACTGCGCCGAGAGCGAGACGGTGAATTGCTGCCCCTTGGTCACCGGCTGGTCGCCGAGCGAGCCGACGGTGACGTTGGTGTTCTGCTCGCTGACCGCGCTGGTGACGTCGGCGGGGGTCAGCTGGTACTGGTAGAGCCGCTCGGGATTCAGCCAGATCCGCATCGCATAGGGCGAGCCGAAGGAGTTGATCGATCCGACGCCCTCGGTGCGCTGCACCGGATCCTCGATGGTGGAGCCGAGAAGGTCGCCGAGCTCCAGCGAGGAATAGCTGCCGTCCTCGGAAACCAGCGCGCCGACCAGCAGGATCGAGGAGGTCGAGCGGTTGACGTTCACCCCCTGCTGCGTGACCGAGGTCGGCAGCTGCGACTGGACCAGCTGCAGCTTGTTCTGCACCTGGACCTGCGCCATGTCGGGATCGACCGTGTCGTCGAAGGTCAGCGACACGCTGGCCGAGCCCTGCGACGAATTCGAGGTCATGTAGATCAGCCCGTCGAGCCCGGTCATGCCGTCCTCGATCACGGTGGTCACGGAGTTCTCGACCGTCTCGGCGGAGGCGCCGGTATAGCTGGCGCTGATCCGCACGGTGGTCGGCGCGATCTCGGGATATTGCGAGATCGGCAGGGTCATCAGCCCGAAGGTTCCGGCCAGCATCACGACGATGGCCAGCACCCAGGCGAAGACCGGGCGGTGGATGAAGAAGCTGGCCATGTCAGTTGTCCGCCGTCTTGTCCGCGTCCTGCGTGACGCCGTCCGCGTCGATGGTCACCGCCACCGGCGTCACGTCCTGGCCGTTCTTCATCGATTTCAGCCCGTCGACGATCAGCCGGTCGCCGTCCTCGATCCCCTCGGTGACGACCCAGGCATTGTCGTAGCTGCCCTCGTCCTGGAGCGTGACCTGCTTCGACTTGCCGTCCTCGCCGACCAGATAGGCGGTCAGCTGGCCGGAATTGTTGCGGGTCGCCGCGCGCTGGGGCACCAGATAGGCGCGGGCCTTGCCGATGGTGATGTCGCCGCGCAGGAACATGCCGGGCAGGATGACATTGTCGGGATTCTCGAAGGAAAACCGCAGGGTGAACGTTCCGGTCGTCGTCGATACCGTGTTGCCTGGCGTCACCAGCGTGCCCTCGCCGTGGTAGACGGTGCCGTTTTCCAGGGTCAGCGTCGCGGCCAGATCGTCATTGAGCGTCAAGCTGCCCGCGTCGATCTGCTGGCGCACCGAGATCATCCGCGCCGAGGCCTCGACCATGTCGACATAGATCGGGTCGGACCGGACTATGGTGGTCAGTGCGTCGGATTGCGCCGCCGTCACCAGGTCGCCGACCGAGACTTCGGCCACGTCCGGGCGGCCTGCGATCGGGCTCGTCACCGTGGTCCAGCCGAGCTGGGTCCTCGAATAGTCCAGCGCCGCCTGCGCGGCATCGAGCGTCGCCTTCGCCTCGGCCAGGGTCGCGCGCGCGCTCTCCACCTCGGCCTCGGTATAGCCCCGCCCGGCAAGCTGCTGGGCCCGGCTGTAGTCGGACTCCGCCACCGGCAGGTTGGCCTCGGCCTTCGCCAGGTCGGCCTCGTCGGAGGCCACCTGCGCGCGGTAGGACGCGTCGTCGATGCGGAACAGCGGATCGCCCACCTTCAGCGGCTGGCCCGGCGTGTAGAGGATTTCCTCGATCACCCCGTCCACCCGCGGCCGCACATCGACCGACTGGTAGGCTACCGCGCGGCCGGGCAGCGTCACGACGCGCGGCACGTCCTGCTTCGCCATTTCGATCACGCCGACCTGCATCGGCGGCGCTCCGCCCTGCTGCTGCGCAATTGCAGCAGAGGCGAAGGCCGAAATCCCGATGGCAGCCGCGGCCGCCAGCCTACTTGCAAACATACCTGGAACCCTTGACTGGACCTGCTCATTTTTGCATATAGTGCAACCATTGCGGAGACTGCAAGGATTGCGCGATGACACTTCCGTTAAGAGAGCGGCGCCGGGTCGAGACCGCCCGCGAGATCCAGCGCGCGACGCTGCGCCTGGCCGCGCAGCGAGGGCTGGAGCACGTCACCACCGAGGCCATCGCCGAAGCGGCCGGAATCAGTCCGCGAACCTTCTTCAACTACTACACGAACAAGGAGGCCGCGTCCGTCGGCCAGCCGCCGCCTTTTTCCGAAATTTCGCGCGAAGAGCTGCGCGCCGGTTCCGGCCCGCTGACCAAGGACTTGAAGCGCTTCCTCGACCGGCATCTCGAAGATCTGTCCGATGACGAGGACATCATCCGCGGTCTCGGCGAGATCGTGCACCAGAGCGGCAAGGTCCGCTGGCTGCTGGACCAGCACCTGCGCAGCCTGCGCGAGGACCTGGCCGACTGCCTGGCCGCGCGGCTGCCCGACGCCCCCCCCGCGCTGCGTCTGGAGCTGGCGGACTGGGCACTGCAGGGGATCGGCACGGCGATCGAGCTCTGGCTCGGCCGCGACGGACAGCCTCTGCGCGGCGCCATGGACGAGGTCTGGGCCGCCAAGATTGCCGCCGCCCGGATCATCGCCCTTCCGGCGCCGTAGCAGCGCATCCCCGCCGCCGCGGCATGCATGGCGAACAGAGTTTCGGCACATCTGGCGCAAGTTGCGGGTCGCTTCCGGGGTGCGCTGATTCATCCACTAAAATCGATGGACCGCCTCCGGGTGCCTGTTTAATAATCCATTTCAGCAATTGCCATCGATCGCCCCGAAGACCCCTCACCAGGTAGTGCTCCGTAGATATGTTGATCCTGTCTCCAACGATAGCCGGTTCAGCCCAAGTCGCTGACGAAGTTAGGAAACTTTGGCCCGATCTTGCGCCCTGCCTGCTCTGGGACGCATCCGGCGAGCCGCACGGCCCGGCCGGCGGCGACGAGACTGCGGTGATCGACTATCTCCAAGTGCCCGATAATGCGGCAGAACTCTTCTGTTCGGCCGTGCGCTTCCTGCGCTACCGCCTCGCGCGGAATATCGAGCCCTTGGTGATGGCCTTCGACGACAGCATCCTGGAGACCGGCGGCGACACCGGAAGCGAGACGGCGAATGCGCCGGTCCGCGTCGGCTTCACCGGGGATGACCGTCTGGCCTGGCTCAGGATCGACGAAATCACCGCCTCGGGCCCGCTTCTGCCCGCCTTCGCGTCGGCGATCCGGACGGACGGCCTGACCGACCGCCAGTTCGCCGATCTTCTCTCAGCCGGATTTGACGGGTAGGCCCATGCTGGACGACATCTGGCGCAAGTACGCCGCCATGGCCAAGGTTCTGGACAAGCGCCCGGACTTCCGCTTCGATCCCGAGATCTACGCCGCGCTGCATCCCGACCTGGCCGGCGATCCGGCGGCGCTGGAAGAGCATTTCCGGTCCCGCCAGGACGAGGAAGACTGCGTCGCGACCTTCTATGACATCCATCACAGCCAGGCGCCCGGCATCGACGCCGCGCTCGATTTCCTGCTGGTCGAGCCCGATCTCGCTGCCGCCGCCCAGCAGGGCGACCCGGAAGCGTTCAAGCTCGCCTGCGAACTGATCCAGCTCGGCGCACCGGTCGATGCGCTGGTCTCCAACTTCTCGATGCGCGGCTACCTGAAGTGGCATCCCGACATCGTGGCGGCGGGCATGGATCCGCTGCATCACTTCCTGCGCTACGGCTTCCAGGAGAACGGCCGCCGGACGCTGGCCGACGTTCGCCGCAACCAGAAGCCGGGCAAGATGCCGTTCCGGCCCGACCGGCCCACCTGCATGATCGCCGTCCACGAGATGTCGCGCACCGGCGCGCCGATCGTCGGACGCGACCTGCTGCGCGAGGCCGCCAGGGACTACAACGTCATCATCGCGGCGCTGCGCGGCGGCGAGCTGCTCGACCAGTTCCTCGAACATGCCTGCGAGGTGGTGATCACCTCCAACCCGCAGATCGACTTCCCGTATTTCTCCGGCCCTGCCTTCGACGGCATCGAATTCGCGATCCTGAACTCGGTCGAATGCGCGCTCTTCGTGGCGCCGCTGGTGGCGCGGGACATCCCGTTCTGCTCCTACCTGCACGAATTCGCGGACTACTCCTTCCCGGTCTGGACCTCGACGCTGATCGGGCTGTTCTCCGACCTGGTGATCTATTCCTCCGAGCATGTCCGCGATTCCTGGTCCGGGCGGCTGGCGGACATCGAGTTCGACATGGCGCGCGACACCGCCATCGTCCCGCAGCGCCCCGATGTCTTCGGGCGCGTCGACCAGTCCGACTTCATCCGCGCGCGGCGCAGCCTGTCGGAGCTGACCGGCCGCGACCTCAGCAAGGTCCGCCTGGTCTGCGGCGCGGGCCACATCCAGTGGCGCAAGGGCACCGACATCTTCGTCATGGCCTCGCAGATTGCCGCGCAGCGCGACCCCGACACGGTGTTCCTGTGGATCGGTGACGGCCAGAACATCGAGGATATCGGCTTCGGCGTCTGGTTCGACTACCACCTGCGCCAGGCCAAGGCGGACGATCCTAAGGGCAACCTGTTCTTCCTGCCGGCCGGGCCGCACTATTTCGACGTGCTCAAGGCGTCGGACGCGATGTTCCTGTCCTCGCGGCTCGACCCTCTGCCGAACGTGGTCTTCGACGCGACCGAACGCGGCTGCCGGGTGGTGAGCTTCGCCAATGCGACCGGCTTCTCGGACCGCACCTACCACGATGCGGAACATTTCGAGGAAGTCGAATACGGCAACCCGGCCGCGGCGGTGGAGAAGCTGCTATCGATGCCGCGCAAGGAGCCATCGCCCGAGCCCGTGGCGCCCGTGGCGATGCCGAAGCTGTTCGAGGCGATCCGCGACGCACTCGAGGACCGGCTGGCAACGCAGGCCTATTTCGTCGTCGGCGAGACCGAGATCGACCTGCCGATCCTGTTCTCCAAGGAAGAGGACGACCGTGGGCTGCGGGTGATGGAGCGGGAGAAGATCCTGCGCTACGGCCGCCGGATGCTGTGGCGCGATCCGGGCGAAGCCGCGCAGACCCTGGCGCGCTCGGACAACTGGATCCACAAGGGCTGCCGGATCGTGCCCTATGCGCCGGCCGAGCCTGCCGATGTGCCGGATTTCTCGATGCACATCCATGCGTACTACACCGACGAGATCGCCGAGGATCTCAGGCGCCACATGGCCTACCGCCAGGCCAGGCGCATCGTCGTGACCACCGATACCGAGCAGAAGGGCGACGAGATCACCGCGATCATGCGTGCCGAGGGGCTCGATCCGGAAATCCGTCTGGTGGCGAACCGCGGACGGGACATCCTGCCATTCATGCAGATGTTCCTGCCGCGCGAAAGCTACCCCGAGGACGAGATCTGGTGCCACATCCACCAGAAGAAGTCGCTGACCTCCACTTCAGGCGGCGACATCTGGCGGCGCTTCCTGATGCGAATCCTGCTGGGCGACTCCTCCGGGCTGTCCTCCGCCCTGTCCGAGATCCGCCAGGACGGCGCGGGACTCGTCGCCCCGTTGGAGCCGCATTTCGTGGCCTGGAACGCCACGCGCCGGCTGGCGGGGAAATTCGAGCCGCGCCTGCCCGGCCCGCTGCCGGTCAACCCGCTGGTTTTCCCGGTCGGCAACATGTTCTGGGTGCGCCGTCCGGTGATCGACGCGATGAACGACCTCTTCGGCGCGGACTATCCCTGGCCGAACGAACCGATCGCCAATGACGGCACCGAGTTCCACTTGATCGAGCGCCTCTGGCCCGCCATGGCGGTCAAGGAGGGGCTGGACGCCATTTTCGTCAGCAAGCCTGACGAGCAGAGGGTCTGAAAGCATGGAAGCGATTTTTCACGTCGGCATGGGCAAGACCGGAACCTCCTCGATCCAGCAGGTTCTCGGCGCCAACGAAGAACACTTGGCCAAGCTCGGGGTCCAGTATCTCGGCCTGTGGTTCAAGATCCTCTCGCCGGACTATCAGGGCTATGACGGGCAGAACCGCTTCTTCGCCTCCTCGCCCGACGAGATGCGCCAGCATGCCGACGACTACCACGCCGCGCTCTGCGCGCTGGCGGACAATACCGGCAACGACCGCTTCATCATCTCCAACGAGTCGATCTACGGCTATCCGATCCAGTTCTCGCCCTTCCTCGCGCAGCTGAAGACCCTCTGCGACGTCAAGGTGATCATCTACGCGCGCGACCCCTACAGCTGGCTGCCCTCGGCCTACAACCAGTGGGCGCTCTACCACAAGACGATGCCCGGCCAGATCCCGACCTACCGGGAGGCCACCAAGGCGATGGTTGCGACCTATTCCGGCCTGCGCGCCTGGGCGCGCGAGCACCGCGACCTGATCGAGCTGCGCCATTTCAAGCGCGGCATGGAAGTCGTCTCCGATTTCTCCGACATGCTCAGCCTCTATCTGCCGCCGCCCGAGAAGAACACGCTGGAACGCAAGGACCCGGCGGAGAACGTGCTGCGCGCGGTGTTCAACGGGCTGCATGACGGGCCGGTCCTGCCGGTGGAATTCGACCGGGTCATGGCCGAGCTGGAACTGTCCGGCTCTCCGGACCTGCAGACGCTGTCCGACGATCTCTTCGACTACAGCAACACCGAGGAGATCATCGACTCCCAGTCCGTGCTGTTCGACCAGATCGCCGAGATCTACGGCGTCGACATCCGCCAGGACTCCCGCAAGGCACACCGCGCCCCGGATGTCGGCGAGCTGCGCAACCGCATGCTGGAACACCTGATGCTGCTGTCGCTGACCCAGGCGCAGCGCATCTCGGAGCTCGAGCAGTCGGTCGCGGGCATGCGCAGCGATCTCGCCAAGCTCCGCCAGTTTCCGGCCAAATCGGCCTGAGGGGACGCGCAATGGCGACTGCATCGGCAAAGAAGCGCTCCGCCAAGCCCCGGCCGCAGCCGCGCGGGCGCAAGGCGGTCGTCGTGCTTGGCGCCGGATCCGGGCCGGGCGCGGCCGTGCTGCCCATCCTGGGCGAGCTGGGGCTGGTTCCGCTGGCCCCGGCCGACGGCGGCCTGCCCGGGACGCTGCAGCCCGTGGCCGACGCGATCGCGGCGGATGCCGGGGCGTCCGAAGCGCTCCTCGGTGAAGCCGCCGCCGCGCTCGAAGAGGCCTATGGCAAGGGCCGGGTCGCGCTTTTCGCCGTGCCCGCGGGCAGCGATCCGGCCTTTTGGCTGGCCGCTCTGGGCAAGGCCGGACGCGAGCCTCTGGTCCTCGTCCTGCTGCCCTCTGCCGGGGATGCCCTGCCGACCCTGCTGGAAAACGAATTGCTGACGCGCGGCCTGCCCCGTGCCTTTGTCGGCGAAGCCGAGTTGCTGGCCGACTGGAACGCCGCGTTCAGCCGGATTGGCCGCGCGCTCGGACTCCGCTGGCCCCGCTCGCTGAAGAGTGCCGCACCGAAAGTCGAGGAGATCGTCGCCATGAGTCCCGCACATGCCGCACCGGCGGAACCGCTGCCGGACGCATCCGCACCGCTCGGGCAATGCCTCGACATCTTCGCGGGCTGGACGGATGGCGGCGAAACCCGGGACGGCCTGGACGCGCTGGACCGGATCCGGGACAGCCTGCCGGAGTGTGCGCCCGACGAGGTGCTGGAGGCAGAGGCCATGGACCTCGGAGCCTCCCTGCCCGGTCCCGATCCCGCGCTGGAGGCCCGCATCCGCGAGCTCGAGGCGGCGCTGGAGCAGAGCCGTGCCGCCGAGGCCGAAGCCCGGACCGAAGCCGCGGACCTTTCGGCCGAAGTCACCGCCCTGCAGGCGCGCAATGCCGAGCTCGAAACCGCCCGCTATTCAGGCGTCGGCGGGCTCGAAGAGGATCTGCGGACGCTCGAGGCCAGGCTGGAGACGGCCGAGGCCGCCCGCGACGAACTCGGCGGCGAGGCCGATCACCTGCGCAGCGCGCTGCGCCAGCGCGAGCACGAGCGCGACGAGCTCTACCGCGAGCTCGATGCGCTGAAGTCGGCGCGCGACGCGCTTGCGGCGCGGGAGGCCGAAACCGCGGGCCGCGCGGCGAAGCTCGAGGAACGCTACGCCCGGACCCAGCGCCAGCTGACCGCCCTGTCCCGGCGCGAGGCCGAGCGGATGAAGCGCGCCCTCGACGAGGCGCAGGACCGGATCGCCGGCGTCGGCGCCCCCACGATGGAGGAGGCCCTTGCCGAGCGCGACCGCCGGATGGAAGAGACCGAAGGCGAGCTGGGACGCACCCGCAAGGAGCTCCTGCGCCTGCAGGAAGATTCCGAGATGGCCGAGACCGAGCGCGACAAGCTGCGCGTGACGCTACGGCAGCGCGAGACCGAGCTGGTCGACCAGATCGGCCAGCGCCGCGCCCTGCAGATGGAGCTGGCTTCGCTGCGCCAGGAGGCCGACCGGATCCAGTCCGAGCTGGAGCAGGAGAGGGAGCAGCACGAGAAGCTGACGGCCGATCTGCGGACCCAGCACGAGAAGCTGACGACCGACATGCGCGAGCAGACCGAACATCAGCGGCTGATGCTGGAGAAATGGATCCGCGACATGGAAAACAGCACCTCGTGGCGCGCGACCCAGCCGCTGCGGACGGTGATCTCCGCCCTGCGCCGCTCCCGGCTCTGAGCGCCGGGCAGGCACGCCCTGCCCGACTGCCGCCCCTGCTGCACCATTCCGGCCGGACCGTCCGTTCCCGGCGATGACCGCCACGTCCTCCCGCGCATCGGCGGTGGCCGGTGACGTCCGGTTGCCTTCAGCGCCGGGGCGTGTCGGTGCAAGTGGCGGCACCGTGCGGCACGGACCGGAAGGCTTGGCGTGCTGCCGCGTCCGGCATGTCCGATCTCCGGGCGCTGATCCGGACAGCCGAGCTCGCCCGGGCACTGGCCGCAAACGCGGTCCTTGCGCGCTCCTGGCCAATCCCTGACGAGACCCGGCGGCCGGCCAGGCTTCGTGGCCGACGGGCAAGGCCCGCTCTCCGGTCCAGCCTGCCATGCCATCCGGAAGAGCCGCGCGCAGCCGGACATCCTGCCTGCCGCACGCCATCCGGCAGGCCGCCGCGCAGCGGCCGGACTGCCCCGCGCCGGCCGGGATTGCCGGTGCATCGCGGACAGCGGAACGGGATGCCCGGCACGTTCCGCCGCCCTTTCCGGCTGCCATTCCCGGCATTTCCTAGCGGCTTCCCTGGGCAGCCAAGACACCCGCCAAAATGTACATTGCTGTCCATTTTCCTTGCGGGTGCCGACACACGCGCCTAGGGTCCTGTCCCGTGGCTCCCGAACCCGCACATGGAAGGACCCTCCGGATGCAAGACCCCCTCATCGTCCTGGCCGGTGCAACCGGCTGGCTCGGCCGCGCCATCGGACCGGCGCTGCTGCGCCAGGGCATCGTCCCGCCCGGCCGACTGGTCGGCCTCAACCGCTCGGGGCCGTCACCGGCCTATGCCGGCTGGCCGGAACTGCGCTGGGAGACGGAGCTGCCCGAAGCTGCCGAGGTGGTGATCCTCTCGGTGCGGCCGCAGGATTTCCGCGGCGGCGCCTGGTCCTGTCCCGGTGCGCTGGTGATTTCGCTGATGGCCGGGGTCCCGGCCGGCGAGATCGCCGCCCGCACCGGGTCGGAGCGGATCGTGCGCGCCATGCCGAATGCTGCCGTCGAAATCGGCCGCAGCTACGCGCCCTGGGTCGCAAGCGATGCGGTGACGGAAGGGGACAAGGCGCTGGCGGCGCGCATCCTCGGCGCGACGGGGCGCGAGGACAAGATCGACAGCGAAGACCAGCTCGACGTGCTGACGGCGCTGGCGGGATCGGGCCCGGCCTGGAGCGCGCTCCTTGCGAATGCGCTGAGCACGGCGGCGCTGCGGGCCGGGCTGCCCGAGCGGATCGCTCACCGCGCGGCCGAGGCGGTGGTCTGCGACGCCTCGCAGATGCTTGCCGGCAATATCGGCAAGGCCGGGGATCTGGTGCAGGACTTCATCGACTACGCCGGAACGACGGCGGCGGCCATGGAGGCCGCGCGCGATGCCGGGTTCGACGGCGCCGTCCGGGAGGCGCTCGACGCAGCGACGGAAAAGGCGCGGGACATGTCCCGCGCCTCCTGAGCCTCAGTCGATGTCGAAGACCACGCCCTGGGCGAGCGGAAGTTCCTTCGAGTAGTTGATCGTGTTGGTCGCGCGGCGCATGTAGGCGCGCCAGGCGTCCGAGCCGGACTCGCGCCCGCCGCCGGTTTCCTTCTCGCCGCCGAAGGCGCCGCCGATCTCGGCGCCCGAGGTGCCGATATTGACGTTGGCGATGCCGCAATCCGAGCCGCGGGCCGACAGGAAGGTCTCCATCTCGCGCAGGTCGGTGGTGAAGATCGACGAGCTGAGGCCGCCGCCCACCGCGTTGTGCATCTCGATGGCGTCGTCCAGATCGGCGTATTTCATCACGTAGAGGATCGGCGCGAAGGTTTCGCGCAGCACCGGGCCGTCATGGACCGGCATCTCGACGATTGCGGGCTTCACGTAGTAGGACGTGTCCGGACCGACGGCCTCGCGGCCACCCTCATGGACGATCCCGCCCATGGCTGCCGCTTCCTCCAGAGCCTTGGCCATTCCGTCGAAGGCCGCCTTGTCGATCAGCGGGCCGACCAGCGCGGAGGTCTCCAGCGGGTTGCCGACGGTGACGGAGGAATAGGCCTTCTTCAGCGCGGGCACGATCTGGTCGTAGACGCTTTCATGTACGAAGAGGCGGCGCATGGTGGTGCAGCGCTGGCCCGCGGTGCCCATCGCGCCGAAGGCGATGGCGCGCAGCGCCATGTCCATGTCGGCCGAGGGGCAGACGATGCCCGCATTGTTGCCGCCGAGTTCCAGGATGCAGCGGCCGAAGCGCGCCGCGACCTTCGGACCGACGATCCGGCCCATGCGGGTCGACCCGGTGGCGGAGATCAGCGAGACCTTGTCGCTCTCGACCAGCACTTCGCCCAGCTCCGGCCCGCCGACCAGCACCTGGCTCAGCCCTTCGGGCGCGTCCGAACCGAAGCGCGCGATGGCGCGGTCCAGCACCGCCTGGCAGGCCAGGGCGGTCAGCGGGGTCTTCTCCGAAGGCTTCCAGATCACCGGGTCGCCGCAGACCAGCGCCAGCGCCGAGTTCCAGCACCAGGGCGCGCAGGGGAAGTTGAAGGCGGTGATGATGCCGACGACGCCCAGCGGATGCCAGGTTTCCATCATGCGGTGGCCGGGGCGCTCGGTGGCGATGGTCAGGCCGTAGAGCTGGCGCGACAGGCCGACCGCGAAATCGCAGATGTCGATCATCTCCTGCACTTCGCCGAGGCCTTCCGACGGCGACTTGCCGGCTTCGATCGACACCATGCGGCCGAGGTCTTCCTTGGCCTTGCGCAGCTCCTCGGCATAGAGCCGGACCAGCTCGCCCCGGCGCGGCGCGGGCACCATGCGCCACTTGCGGAAGGCGTCCGAGGCCTTGGCGACCATCGCGGTGGCCTCGCCGGCGGAATGCGTGGCAAGCGTCGCGACCGGCTCGCCGGTGACCGGCGAGATCACGGCCATGCCGCCGGCAGCATCCAGCGCCGCAGCGACTCCGCAGGCCTCCATGGTCTCGCGGGTGACGGTCGAAAGGGGTTTCGTCAGCATGGTCAGGTCCTTGTCCTTGATGGGGTCACGCCACGGCGCGGGCCAGATCGGCGCGCGCGCGGGCCAGCGAGGCGGCTTCGGCCTCGGCATAGAGCTGGTGGAGATCGGTGACCGGCGCGCCGAGGTCTTCCTCGAAGCGCGCGCGGTTGGGATTGGCAGCGAAGGCCTGCGCCGCGCCGTCGCCCAGGTTCGACTGGAAGATGCCCGCTGCGGAGACCGGCAGGAAATCCTCGTAGGTAATCGGATCGGCGCGCAGCATGCCGGCCGCGACCAGCTCCGCCGCGCTGCGCGACAGGTCGGCCTCGGTGGCGTCGCCCACGGGCGAGTAGCGGAAATAGCCGTAGCCTTCGAGCCGCAGCGTCTCCAGGTCGTCGGGGAAGGCGGCAAAAGTGTCTTCGAGCGCGGCGACATACTCGGCGGCATTCGAGCCGTCGGCCTTCGGCGTCGCCTTGGCGCGGGTCTCGGCCAGCAGCCGGTCGTAGAGCGCCTGCCCCTTCGGCGTCAGGGCCAGCCCGCGCTGCTCGATCTCGCCGAAGCGGGCGGTGTGGCTGCCCGGCGCGTTGGTGCCGTCGGAGAGGAAATCGACCGCCTCTTCCAGCGCCTTGAACGAGGTCTGGCGCAGGAGGATCGGCACCTTGCGCGACGGCGGGCCCTCGATCACCGCCTTGGGCGCGATCCCCTCGCCCGGCATCCGCGCCTGCACCGCATCGATATCCAGCGTGCGCGGCGTCAGGTGGTTGATGTGAGGTCCCTTGAAGCTGACCACGTCCGCCACCAGCCGGTGCGCGTCATGCAGGCGGCGGTAGAGGGCCTGGGTGACATTGGCCTCGGCGTGCCAGCGGAAGGTTTCCAGCGCTTCGGCCACGAAGGCCTGCGCATCCGCCTCGGACAGGCCGCCCTCGGCCTCCGCCTTCGCGATCAGATCGAGGCAGCGGGGGGTGTAGATCCGGCGCGCCTCCAGCACCTCCGCCGCCTCGGCGCGCAGGGCTTCGTCCGCGATCAGGTCGAGCCGCAGGAGCGACGTGAAGACCCGGAACGGGTTCTTCGCCAGCGATGCCGGATCGATCGGGCGGAAGGCGGTGGAATGCACCGGGACGCCCGCGACCGAGAGGTCGTAATAGCCCACCGGCACCATGCCCATCACCGCGAACAGCCGGCGCATGGTCGCCAGCTCCTCCGCCGTGCCCAGCCGGATGGCGCCGTGGCGCTCCTCGCTGATGCGGTCGAATTCGCCGAGGGCATCCAGGCGCGCCTTCTCGGCCGGATCGGTGGCGAGAGTCCCGGCATTCACCGCCGCGACCAGGCTGACCAGCGTGCCATAGGCGGGCACCTCGGCGCGGTACATCCCGGACATGGCGCGGGCGAACCGCGCGCGGATTTCGTCGGGGGAAATATGGGAAAGGGTCATGGCGTGTCCTGCAGTCCTCTGCCGCTTGCCCGCACCCTAGCGTGTCCGGGGCGCTGCCCGCCAACGACAGTTGCACATGCCTTCATTCCCAATGGGAATGGCTTGTGCCGAATGGCATGCCCATGGCAAATGGCGGCATCGCCTCTAGCCGGAGCCGTCTGATGCTCGAACGCCGCAACCTGCCCGACCTGAAGCTGCTGCAGACCTTCGAATGCGCGGCGCGGCACCGCAATTTTACCCGCGCGGGCGAAGAGCTGGCCCTCACCCAGAGCGCGGTCAGCCGCCAGATCCGCGAGCTGGAGGCGCAGCTCGGCAAGCCGCTGTTCGAGCGGGTGCGCGGCCGCGTGCTGCCGACCCCGGCGGGCGAGGTGCTGCGGGCGCAGGCGGCGCGGCTGCTGCAGATGGCGGAATCCACGATGCGCCATGCCGGGGCCGAACCGGGCGCCGGGCGGATGGTGCGGCTGAACGCGCCCGCGACCTTCGCCACGCGCTGGCTGATGCCGCGGCTGGCGGGGTACCTGGCCGAGCGGCCGGGACTGCAGGTCGACCTGACGACCCGCGGCGAGGTGTTCGAGCTGGACGGCGCGGGCTGCGACCTGGCGATCCATTTCGGCCATCCGGTCTGGCCGGGCGCGCGCTGCACCTATCTGTGCAGCGAGATCGTGGTGCCTGTTGCGGGCGGAACGCTGGCCGAGGCGGTGCTGCGCGGCCCGGCGGATCTGGCCGAAGCGCCGCGGCTGCATGTCGGCGAGCGGCCCGATCTCTGGCCGGACTGGTTCGCCCGGGCGGATGTCGAGCCGCCGCGCCCGCGCGAGGGCCACTGGTTCGACCAGTTCGCCCCGGCGATCGAGGCAGCCCGTGCCGGGCTGGGCCATGCGCTGCTGCCGCGCTACCTGATCGAGGAGGAGATCGCCGCGGGGGCGCTGAAAGTCGTGCTCGACATGCCGATGGCGACCGAGATGGCGTATTACATCGCCCAGCCGGAAGGACGCCCCGAGGCGGGCGCCGATCTGCGCAGCTGGCTGCTGACCCAGGTGCAGTTCCGTCCGCTCGCCCGCTGACCTCAGGGGCGCGGCGGCCGGAGGGGCAGCAAGGCCCGACCCGGCTGCCCCATGGTCCCTTGTCCCCAGGGCAGCCGGGTCGGGCTCCGCCAGGCCACGGGCGGTCCCGTGCGGGGGCGGGTGTCACGCGCCGGGAAGAAGCACGCCGGGATTCATCAGGCCCTGCGGGTCGAAGGCTGCCTTGATGCCGCGCAGGATCTCCAGCCGCACCGGATCGCCGAGGCGCGCCATCTCGGAAGCCAGCTTCCGCCCGATGCCGTGCTCGGCCGAGAAGCTGCCACCATGCCGGGCGACCACGTCATGGATGGCGGTCTCGACCTCCATCTCCTTCGCGATCGGATCCTTGTGGCGTGCCCAGAGGGCGTGCGGGAACATCACGATGTAATGGACATTGCCGTCGCCGATATGGGCGGTGATGGCGCGTTCCGCCTCCGGGAAGCGCGCGGCGGCGACGGCATCGGCCTCGGCGATGAACTGCGCGATCTTCCCCGGACGGACGGAGGTGTCCATGACGACGCCAACGCCCTCGCGGGCATTGGCCTCGGTCACCGAATGGCGGAAATGCCAGATCTCGGCGCCCTGCCCCTCGCTCTGCGCGATCACCGCATCGGCGATCAGCCCGTCCTCGAAGGCGGATTCCAGCGCGGATTCCAGCAGCCCCTGCATGCCCGCATCGGCGCGGGCGGAGGCCAGCTCCACCAGCAGCGACCAGGCGGGCGTTGCGGCAAAGGGCATCCGCGTGCCCGGAATGTGGCGCTGGACGTAGCTGACCTGGGCGCGGTCGAGAAGCTCCAGCGCTTCCAGCACGTCCCCTGCCGCGGCGCGCAGCCGCGCGGCCAGTTCCAGCGCCTGTTCCGCGGTGTCCACCGCCAGCCAGGCATGGGCGCGGTCCTGCATCGCCGGCGTGAGCCGCAGCGTCGCCGCGGTCACCAGCCCCAGCGTGCCCTCGGCTCCGGCCACCATATGGCGCAGCGGATAGCCGCGGTTGTCCTTAGGCAGGGCGGCAAGATCGTCGAGCACGCGCCCGTCGGCCAGCACCAGCTCCACTCCCGCCACCAGATCGCGCATCGCGCCATAGCGCAGAACGCCCGTGCCGCCGGCATTGGTGGAGATCAGCCCGCCGATCTGTGCCGTGCCCTCGCTGCCCAGATGCAGCGGGAACTGCAGGCCCTCGGCGGCGGCAAAGTCGTGCACCTCTGTCAGGGTCATGCCGGCCTCGACGGTCAGCAGGCCGGAGGCGCGGTCGAAATGCCGGATGCCGCGCATCCGCGGCAGAGCGACCACCAGCCCGTCCTTCGGCACGGCGCCGTAGCAGAGCCCGGTATTGCCGCCCTGCGGGAAGACCGGCAGCCCGCGCGATGTGGCGGCGCGCACCGCGGCCGCCGCCTCCGCGGTGGAGGCCGGCAGCGCCACCGCCGCGGCCGTGCCGGTCATGCGGTGGCGGAAATCGGTCAGCCAGGGGGCCATCTCGGCCCCCGTCCGGACCCCTTTCGGCCCGAGAAGGCCGAGGAGGTCATCCGCAAGGCCCTGCTCGAGCACCTGGGTCATGCCGCGGCGAGATCCGCCGCGCCGAAGCCCGCGAAGGCCGCCTTCAGCGCTTCGAGGGTCTCGTCGGAGGGCTGGATCAGCGGGCGGCGCACCGGGCCGGCCTTGACGCCGCACATCTCCATGTAGACCTTGAGCGGACCCGGATTGGTCTCGCGGAAGACCGCGTCGATCACCGGACCGAGCGCGTTGGAGAGCGCCACGGCGGCCTTCAGGTCGCCGTTTGCCGCGGTCTCGAAGACCTTCAGCCAGTGGCCGGGATACATGTTCGCCGTGGCCAGCACGCCGCCCTTGGCGCCGAGCGCGACATGGGTGGCGAAAAGCGGCTCCTCGCCGGAGAGGATCGACATCTTGTCCCCCGCCAGCGAGACGGCGCGGATGAATTCCGGCAGGTCGTAGGAGGAGTATTTCATGCCGATCAGCGTGCCGTCCTCGGCCAGCGCGGCCAGGGTCTCGGCCTTGAAGGCGACGCCGGTGCGGCGCGGGATCTCGTAGGCCATGACCGGCAGGTCGACCGCGTCGCGATAGGCGCGGTAGTAGTCGATCATGCCTTCCTGCGGACCCGGCGCATAGTAGGGCGTCACCAGCATGACGCCGGCGGCGCCGACCTTGGCGAAATCGGTGCCGGTTTCCACGGCGTCATGGAAGCCGGTCGAGAGCACGCCGGGCATGACCGGGCGGCCCTCGGCGGTTTCGACGCAGGCCGAGACGATGCCCGCGCGCTCGGCGCGCGACAGGGCCGGATATTCGCCGGTGCCGCCGATCGGCACGACGCCCGAGGCGCCGGCCTCGATCTGCAGGCGGACGAGGGCCTTCAGCGCGTCGTAATCCACCGCGCCCTCGGCGGTGAAGGGGGTGACGATGGCGGTGAAGAGACCGTGCAGGTCGTCCTTGGTCAGCATGGGAGAGGTCCTTGGAGGTTCGGATGCGGCATCACAGGAAGCCGAGAAGCCGCGGGAGGGTGAGAGGAATGGCGGGCACGTAGGTGACCAGCACCAGCACCACGAGATTGGAGACGAGGAAGGGCCAGGCCGCCTTGACGATCTTGCCCAGCGGCACCCCGGAAATCGACGAGCCGAGATACAGCGCCAGCCCGTAGGGCGGCGTGATCAGGCCGATCATGACATTCACCACCATGATGACGCCGAAATGCACCGGGTCGACGCCCATCGCCGCCAGCAGCGGCGTGAAGAGCGGCGCGAACAGGAGCAGCTGCACCGAGTCCGACACCCAGAGCCCGTTGACCAGGAAGAAGATGTTGAGGATCAGCAGCAGCATCCAGGGCTGCAGGTTCGCGGCCTCGACCATGGATTGCAGCTCGGCCGGCACGCGCTCGTTGGCCAGAACCCAGGAGATGACGGTGGCGAAGCCGACGATCAGGTAGACCGAGGCCGAGGTGCGCGCCGAGCGGTCGAGGATCGCCCAGAGCTCCTTCAGAGACAGGTTGCGGTAGGCCAGCCCGCCGATCACCAGCCCGTAGGCCACGGCGATGGCGGCGGCTTCGGTGGCGGTGAAGATGCCGCCGACGATGCCCCCGATGATGATCAGCGGCATGAAGATCGCCCAGAAGGCATGCAGGATGATGCCGAAGGCGACCTGCAGGTTCAGCCCGGCAATCGGGTTGGTCGGAAAGCCGCGGCGGCGCGCGATGACGAAGATCACCGCCATCTGGAACAGCCCCAGCAGCATCCCCGGCACGGCGCCGGCCAGGAACAGCGCGGCGACCGACGTGTTGGTCAGAGCCGAGAACATGATCAGCGGAATCGAGGGCGGGATGATCGGTCCCTGGATCGCGGAAGACACGGTGACGGCGGCGGCGAAGTCCTTCTCGTAGCCGTCCTTCTCCATCATCTTCATCTCGACCGGGCCGAGCGCGGAAATGTCCGCCAGCGCCGATCCGGAGACGCCCGAGAACATCATCGAGCCGACGACGTTGACATAGGCCAGCCCGCCGCGCAGGCGGCCGACCATCAGGCGCGACAGGTTCACCAGCCTGTCGGTCATGCCGATCGCGGTCATGATCTCGCCCGCGATGATGAAGAGCGGGATCGACAGCCAGATGAACACGTCCATGCCGGTGAAGAACTTGTGGGCATAGATGTCGAGCATGGCGGTCATGCCCGGCTTCACGAAGAAATAGGCGAGACCGGCAAAGCCGATGGCGAAGATCACCGGGCTGCCCAGCACCATCAGGCCCAGCATCAGGCCCAGCGTGATCAGGAGGGGATGCTCCATGGCTCAGACCTCGGCATTAAGGATGGAGGGACCGGTCTGCGGCGTGCCGCGCACCAGGTCGCGGATTGCCAGGACGATCATGTGGAACATCATCAGCGCGCCGCCCACGGGCACGGCGAGATAGATCCAGAAGAAGGAGATGCCGATCGTCACGGCGGTGCGGCGCTGTCCGAAGACGGCATTGTCCCAGCCCTTCCAGACCAGCACGAAGAGAAGGCCTGCCAGAAGCAGGCGGAAGACGGCGTTGCGGATCGACAGCGCGCGGTGCGGCCAGAAATGGTCGAAGAAATCGACGCGCACCAGCTGCTCGTCCTTCACCAGCAGGCTGCCGGCCAGCATGACGGTCCAGATCATCAGGTAGCGCGCGGCCTCTTCGGGCCAGGGCAGCGACGCGTTGAAGACATAGCGCAGCACGACCTGCAGGATCAGGCAGGCCGCGACGCCGACCAGGGTCAGCCGCGCCAGCGCCGAGGTCACGGCGCCGAGCGCATCGGCCAGTCTTTCGAGGGTGTTCAGCATGGATTGCTCCGCTTGAGGCCTTTGCGGCCCGCGTCGTCAGTGGCCCCGCGCCGGGCCGGAGAGAGAGGGGAAAGCCGGGGCGCGGGGCAAGGCGGCCTCACTCGGCCTGGGCGTCGGCCACGGCCGCCTTCAGCTCGTCGATCAGGTCCTGTCCGACGATGTCGGCGAGGATGGTCTCGACCGGCGCCTGCACCTTGTCGACGAACATCTGGAATTCCTCCGGAGAGGGCTGGTAGATCTCGACGCCGGCATCCTCGATCACGGCAAGGTCCTGGGATTCCTTGGCCTTGACGATGCCGAGAAGCGCGAAGGCCGCCTCGCCTGCCGCCTCGTCGATGGTCGCCTTCACGCCGTCGGGCAGCGACTGGTAGTAGTCCTCGTTCATCGCCACGATCGGCATGTTCAGCAGGTGATGGTCGAGCGTGTAGAACTTCTGCACTTCCTGAAGGTTCGCCATCAGCATGGTGTAGGGCGCGTTCTCCTGGCCGTCGACCACGCCGGTCTGCAGCGCGGAATAGAGCTCGGACCAGGCGATCGGGGTCGGGTTGGCGCCGAGCGCCTCGACCATCGCCACGTGGATCGGGATCTGCTGGGTGCGCATCTTCATGCCCGCCATGTCCTCGGGCGACTTGATCAGCTTGGTCGAGCTGGAGAAGTTGCGGAAGGCGGACGGCAGGTAGGAAATGATGCGCACGCCGGTCTCCTCGGCGATGCGGTCGGACAGGTCCTTGCCGAACTTGCCGTCCATGACCTCGCGCGCGACGGCGGTCGAGGGGAAGACGTAGGGCATTTCCAGCACGGCGGCGATGTCGGTATAGGCCTGCAGGTGGCCTGCGCTGATGCCTGCCACGATCTGCAGCGAGCCGCGCGCGACCTGCTCCAGCATCGACTCCAGATCGCCGAGCTGGCCGTTCGGGAAGACCTGCAGCTCGTATTCGCCGCCGGTCTGCGCCTTCAGGATGGAGTCGAAGACCTCCGTATAGGCCCAGTAGACATTGTCCAGCAGGTTGCCTTCGCCGTCGACGGTGCCGATGCGGATCGTGTCGGCCTGCACCGGGGCCAGCGCGCCTGCCAACGCGAAGGTCGCAGCGATTGTGCCTGCCTTGAGGGAATTGAGCAGCATGGGTCGGTCCTTCCTGTTGCCGGATCGGCCTCGGCCGCCGGGCCGGGCCTGTCTCGTTGTCTTGGTCTCACCGATGCTGGCCGGACCGGCATTTTCGTCAACAATTTTTCGCAAAGGCTACGATATTACAGGATAGTGGCGCATTTTTAGCCTGCTAATTAGGCATAAATGCTGCCGGAACGCCCATTTCGAGGGCTGCAATGGCGATCTCAGGCAGAATCTGTCGGGCCTGCTGTTTCGGATAGTGGAAATGCCGCCTCCATCCTCGCTATCGTCTGGACAGCAAGGGCAAGGAAAGGGTCTGCGGATGGACAGCGAGGGGAACGACCTCATGGGAACGGCCGAGCCGGCTTCGGCCGCCCTGCGCAGGCGCCCCGGCCAAGCCGAAGACGGGCTGTCGCGGCAGATCGAGACGCTGCGGCGCGAACGCGCCATGTCGCTGCAATCGCTGGCCCGGGCCTCGGGCGTCGCCGCCTCCACCTTGTCCAAGATCGAGCGCAGCGAGCTTTCGCCGACGGTGGCGACCCTGCAGAAGATCGTCGCCGGGCTCGGCATCGAGATGTCCCAGCTCTTCGCCGAGACGGAGCGCAGCGAGGCCGTGCAGGGCCGCCGCGTGGTGACGCGGGCGGGCCAGGGCACGCCGCATACCTCGAAGAGCTGCAACAACGTGCTGCTCTGCGCCGAGATGAAGAACAAGAAGATGGTGCCGGTCCTGACCAAGGTGACCGCGCGGGATCTGGAAGCCGACTATCCCGCCCTGCCGCGCTCTGATGACGAGGTCTTCCTGATGGTGCTGAAGGGACGGATGCTGCTGCACACCTCGGCCTACCAGCCGCTGGAGATGGGTCCCGGGGACTCGGTCTATTACGACGCCTCCGCGGGCCATGCCTGGACCTCGGTCGGCCCCGAGGATGCGGAAGTCGTCTGGGTCATGACCGCATGACGCCCCTGCCCCCGCGCAGCTTCGCCGAATGGCGCGCCATTGCCCGCCGCCGCCTGCCGCGGGGCGTCTTCGACTATATCGACCGCGGCGTCGCCTCGGAACTGTCGCTGGCCCGCGACCGGGAGCGCCTGGATGCGGCGACCATCGTCCCTAAGGTGCTGCGCGGCGCGGAACCGCCTGTCATGGCAACGGAAATCCTCGGCACGGCGATGGCCGCACCGATCGTCATCGCCCCTACCGCGCTGGCCGGGCTGGTGGAGCGCGCGGGCGAGATCCGCATGGCCCGTGCCGCCGCGCGGCTGGGCCTGCCGGTCTGCCTCTCCACCCAGTCGGTGACGCCGATCGAGGCGATCCGCGCCGAAGTTCCCGAGGCGGCGATCTGGATGCAGCTCTATTCCTGGGCCGACGAGGAGCTGACCTTCGGCCTCATGCGCCACGCCGCCGGCCAGGGCGCCGAGGTGCTGGTGCCGACGCTCGACACGCCGGTCCCGATCCGGAAGGACTGGAACGACCGGCGCGGCTTCGGCATGCCCTTCCGCTGGACCGCCCGCACCATGCTGGACGTGGCGCTGCACGCCCCCTGGGCGGCCCGGGTGATTCTGCCGGAGCTGCTGCGCGGCGGCATGCCGGCCTATGGCCATTATCCCGAAGGCAGCCGCCCCACCCTGACCCGCGCCTCCGGCGACCCGCGCGTCGGCTTCGCTCCGCCGCGCGACTGGGATGCCGTGACCCGGATCCGCGACCGCTGGACCGGCAAGCTGCTGCTGAAGGGCATCTGCGCGCCGGAAGACGCGGTGAAAGCGGCGGAAATCGGCGCCGATGGCATCGTCGTCTCCTCGCATGGCGGCCGCAATTTCGATGCCTGCCCGGCGGTTCTGGACCTGCTGCCGGACATTTGCGGGGCCGTCGGCGGCCGGATCGCGGTGATGGCCGACAGCGGCGTGCGCCACGGGCTGGACGTTCTCAAGTACCTCCATGCCGGCGCCGCGGGGGTGATGTCCGGGCGGCTGCCGCTCTGGGGGCTGGCGGCAGCCGGCGAGGACGGCGCGCAAACCGCGCTCGGCTGCCTGCTGCAGGAACTGGAAGAGGCGATGATCCTGTCGGGGCTCCACCAGGCGGATCTGCCCGGAATGGCCGCGCCCGCTGCCCGCCGCGTCGCCTGAAATCCGGGCATTTTACCGGCGTCGTTCGTTTTGCGACACATTTTATCCTATAGGAAACGGTTTCCGCTTTCCTGACCGGCAACGGCGGCGCAGAACGGGAGCAGGACAACAGGAAGGACCGCCCCCAATGCTGCGACTCTCGGGCATCGTCACCGCCACCCCGACCCCGCTTCTCGAGACCGGCCGCATCGACCGCAAGGCCGTCGCCGCGCTGGCGGAGTCGATGATCGCGGCGGGCACCGCGGGACTGGCCCCGATCGGCGGCACGGGCGAGGCAACGGCGCTGAGCGTGGCGCAGCGGCAGGAGATGCTGGAAGCGACGCTGGACGCCGCGGCGGGCCGCGTGCCGGTGATTGCGGGCATCCTCTCGCCCGGCATCGGCGACACGCTGGAGGCCGCCCGCGCCTACGAAGCGGCCGGGGCCGACATGCTGATGGTGGTGACGCCCTATTACGCGCGCCCCACCCAGGCAGGCATCGTCGACTATTACAAGGCTGTCTCGGACGCGTCCTCGCTTCCGCAGATGCTCTACGAGATCCCTTACCGCACCGGCATCGACCTGGCGCCCGAAACCGTGGCCGCGCTGGCGGCGGAGACGCGGGTGACGGCGATGAAGGCCTGCTCGCCCAGCCTGCCGCAGCAGATGAAGGTGGTGGAACTGGCCGGGGCGCAGATCGACATCCTGACCGGCGAGGAAAACGTCTATCCCGTCCATGTCGCGATGGGGGCAAAGGGCGGCGTGCTGGCGACCTCCTGCCTCTTCCCGCGGGCCTGGGCGCTGCTGCACCGGCTGGCGGCGTCGGGCCGGATGGCGGAAGCGACCGTTCTGCACCGGCGGCTGATGCCCGCGGTCGCGGCGCTCTATGCCGAGCACAATCCCGGACCGTTGCGCGCCGCGCTGGAGATCCTCGGCCAGCCGCAGGGCGCGCCGCTGCCGCCGCTGCGCAGCGCGGGTCCGGACACCGTCGCCCGGCTGCGCGACGTTCTGCCCGCCGCACTGCAGATCGAGGCCGAATGCAGCGCCGCTCTGGCAACCGGAGAAGCGGCATGACCAGCTTCGACGCGCGGCTTGCCGCGATACCCGATACCGTGGTCCTGACCGGCGGGGCCGAGATGGAGCCGCATTTCACCGACTGGCGCCGCCGCTATTCCGGCCGCGCCCGGGCGGTGGTGCTGCCCGGCACGGTGGAGGCGGTTTCTGCCGTGCTGCGCCTCTGCCACGGGACCGGCACCCCGGTCTGGCCGCAGGGCGGCAATACCGGCATCTGCGGCGGGTCCGTGCCGGGGCCCTCCGGCGCGGGCATCGTTCTGGGCCTCGGACGCCTCAACCGCATCCGCAAGGTCAGTCCGGAGGATGACAGCATCACCGTCGATGCGGGCGTCACGCTGCAAGCGGTGCAGGAGGCGGCGGAAGCCGCGGACCGGCTGTTTCCTCTTTCGCTGGGCGCAGAAGGCACCTGCCAGATCGGCGGCAACATCGCCACCAATGCCGGCGGCACGGCGGTGGTGCGCTACGGGCCGATGCGGGATCTGGTGCTGGGGGTCGAAGCGGTCCTGGCCGACGGCACGGTCTGGAACGGGCTGCGGTCCCTGCGCAAGAACAATACCGGGCTCGACCTCAAGCAGCTGATGATCGGCACCGAAGGCACGCTGGGCATCGTCACCGGCGCGACGCTGAAGCTGTTCGCCCGGCCGCGCTCGCGGGTGACGGCGCAGCTTTACTTCACCGGCACCGCAGAGGTCCTGGCGACCGCGCAGGCGATGCGCGCCGCCTTTCCCGGCGAAGTCGACGCGCTGGAGCTGCTCTCCGCCAGCCAGATCCGCATCGTGCAGCGGCATTTCCCGCAGCTCTCCCTGCCCCTGCCCGACGGCGCGGCGTGGTCGCTTCTGGTCGAGGTCGTGGGCGGGCGCAGCGAGGAGGAGATGCTGGACAGCCTCACCGCCGCGCTGGAGCCGATGCTGGAAAACGGCACGCTGGTCGACGCCGTGATCGGCCAGAACGAGCGCCAGCGCGAGGCGATCTGGGCGCAGCGCCACACCGTGACCGAGGCGAATGTCCGCGAGGGCATGGGGCTGACCCATGACATCGCGGTGCCGGTGGCGCGGATCGGCGAATTCCTGGCAGAGGCCGAGGCGATGCTGGCCGAGTATTGGCCGGAGGCCGAGCAGGTGGTGGTCAGCCATGTCGGCGACGGCAACCTGCACTGGATCGCGATGTTCTCCCATGCGGACTGGGCGGCGAAACCGGATCCGGAAGCCACGCAGGCCGATCTGGACCGCCGCGCCTATGACATCGCGCACGGCCTCGGCGGGACCTTCAGCGCGGAGCATGGCGTGGGCTCGATCCATCTGGACGAGATGCGCCGCTACAAGGCGCCTGTGGAGCTGGGGCTGATGCGGACGGTGAAGGCCGCGCTCGACCCGAAGGGGATCCTCAATCCGGGGCGCGTCGTCCCGGAGTGATGCGCCGGGCGGTCAGGTCACCCACTGGCCGCCCTCGACAGAAATGTCCTGGCCGGTGACGAAGCAGGGCTCGGAGAGCGCCAGGAAGCTCACGACCTGTGCCACGTCGGCAGGCGTGCCCATGCGTCCCAGGCTGATCCCGGCCGTCAGTTCCGCCTCCCGGCCGCCGATCATCGCGCCGGTCAGCTCGGTGCGGATCACGCCGGGGCAGACCGCGTTGACGAGGACATGCGGCGACAGCTCCTTTGCCAGCGCCCGGGTCATGCCGAGCAGCCCGGCCTTGGCCGCCGTGTAGGCGAAGCGGCTGACCGCGCTGGTGACCCCGCCCGTGTAGGCATTGTAGCTCGACATCATCACGATCCGGCCCGTTGCCATCACGGGCAGGACCGCCTGCGTCCAGTTGAACGCGCCCTTGAGGTTCACCGTGATGGTGCGGTCGAATTCCTCTTCGGTGATTTCGCCGATGCCCTTGGGCTGCGACTTGTCGGCGTTGTTGACCAGGATGTCCAGCCGCCCCCAGCGCCCGTGCACCTCGCCCGCGATGCGGGCGGCGGCGGCGTGGTCCGCGACATCCGCCTCATAGGTCAGCACCCGCGCGCCGAGCGCTTCGATTTCGGCGGCGGTGCGCGCGAGATCTCCGGAGATCAGGTCGACCAGCACCACATCCGCGCCCTTCGCGGCCAGGTCCAGCGCGCAGCCCCGGCCGATGCCGCGGCCGCCGCCGGTGACGATGGCGACCTTGCGCTCAGGCGGCATGGTCTTTCGCCCAGGCGGCGATCTCGGCATGGGTGGCGATCCAGCAATCGCCCTTGGTCCTGATCAGCCGCACCAGCTCCTCGAGGATCCAGATGCGCGAGCGGTAGCCGATGACATGGGGATGCATGGTCAGCTGGAAGATGCCGCCCTCGGCATGGGCCGCCTCGAATTCGCGGCGGAAGATGTCGAAGACGCCCTCGGGCGGGGTGTAGGGGCGCAGCGCCGAGAAGCGGTTCATGTTGAAATAGACCGCGTCGTCGCGGATCCATTCGACCGGCAGCTCGACCACGCCGCAATCCTCGCCGTCAAGCAGCAGCTCGTGGCAGTCGACATCGGCCATCAGCGAGCTGTCATAGAGCAGCCCCATGTCGCGGGTGATCTCCAGCGTGTGGTGCGAGAAATCCCAGCTCGGCGTGCGGATGCCGACCGGGCGGATGCCCGCGACCTTCTCCAGCGTGTCGGCGGAGCGCATCTGCAGGTCGCGTTCGGCGGGCTCGGGCAGGATCGAGTTGCGCTCGTGGATCCAGCCATGGATGCCGACCTCGTGGCCCTCGGCGGCGAACATCCGCGTCTCGCCCGGGTAAAGCAGCGCCACGACGGCAGGCACGTAGAAGGTCGCGCGGAGGTCGTGGCGGCGGATCAGGTCCATGATCCGCGGGATCCCCTGGCGGTTGCCGTACTGGCCGCGGCTCATCGCGCCGATGCTCTCGCCGCCGTCGCGCAGCTCGTTCGTGTCATGGTCCACATCGAAGCTCAGCGCCACGGCGCAGCGCTTGCCGTCCGGCCAGGCGGCGGGCTTCAGCGGGCGTCCTGCGCGCACCCGCTCCACCTTGCCCCGCCAGATGCTCTCGTCCCATTGCCAGGGTTCCTGCGCGTTCATTCCGCCGCCTCCTTCGCCTTGCCGAAATCGATCTCCGCCAGCCGCCCCAGATAGCGCGTCCAGGCGGTCAGCCCTTCCTCCATCCGCGCCAGCCGGAAGAACTCGTTCGGCGCATGGTAATCCTCGTCGGCGGTGGAGAAGGAGAAGAACACCGTCCCCATGCCCAGCACCCGCTGCGCCATCTCGGCGATCGGGATGGTCGCGCCCATGCGGACGCAGCGCGCCGTCTGGCCGGAGGTTTCCGACAGGATGTCCAGCGCCAGCCGCACGCCGGGATGGTCCTCGGCGATGATCGAGGGATGCGCGCCGCCGGGCTTTTCCTCGAAGCGCAGCGCGACGGTGTCCGGACAATGGCGGCGCAGGTGGTCCTTCAGCAGCCCGAGGATGCGCTCCGGCCTCTGCCCGGGCACGAGGCGGCAGGACAGCTTGGCCTCCGCCTCCGCCCCGATCACCGTCTTGAAGCCGGTGCCGGTATAGCCCGCCTTCAGCCCGTTCACCTCCAGGGTGGGCCTGAGCCAGTTGCGCTCGAGAAAGCCGTAGCCCGCCTCGCCCGCGGGCGCCTTGACGCCCAGCCCGGCCAGGAAGGCCGCCTCGTCGAAGGGCAGCGCGGCAAGCGCCGCGCGCTGCGCCGCATCCGGCGGGGTCACGCCGTCGTAAAAGCCGGACACGGCAACGCGGCCCTGATCGTCATGCAGCGTCGCGCAGAGCTGCATCAGCACCTGCGCGGCATTCGGAACGCCGCCGCCGTAGCGCCCGGAATGCAGATCCTTGGCCGCGCCCTTGAGATGGACGTTCAGCGCGCACATGCCGCGGCTCGCCACGGTGACGCTGGGCAGGTCGGCCCGCCACATCGCGCCGTCGGCGGAAAGCAGGAAATCCGCGGCCAGCCGGTCTGCATTGGCCCCGACGAATTCCTCCAGATGGGCGCTGCCCATCTCCTCTGCGCCCTCGACCATCAGCTTGACGTTCACCGGCAGCCCGCCCGCGGCCAGCCAGGCCTCCATCGCGCCGAGCGCGACCAGCAGGGGACCCTTGTCGTCCGACACGCCGCGGCCGTAGAGGCGGCCGTCGCGCACCGCGGGCTCGAAAGGCGGGGTCAGCCAGGCCTCCAGAGGGTCGGGCGGCTGCACGTCGTAATGGCCGTAGACCAGGATGGTCGGCGCGCCCGGCGCGCCCATCCACTCGGCGGTGACGATCGGATGGCCCGGGGTCTCGTTGACGGTCACGGCGCCGAAGCCGATGTCGCGCAGGTAGCCGGTCAGGAACTCCACGGCCTGGCGCATGAAGGGCGCATAGACCGGGTCGGTCGACACGCTGGGAATGGCGGCGAAGCGGGCGATGCGGTCCTGCACCTCGGCCTTGCGCGCCAGCGCCGCCGCCTCGGTGGTCTCAATCAGGGTTGCCATCACTTGCCCCCGTCCACGCGGATGATCTGCCCGGTGATCCAGTCGGCCTGCCCGCTGGCAAGGAACAGCACCATGGCGGAGATGTCCTCCGGCGTGCCGGTCCGGCGCCGTGCGATGCCCTGGACCAGCCGGTCCTGCCCCTCCGGCCCGTAGGCCTCCCACTGCTTCTCGGTCGTGGGGTTCGACCGGACGAAACCCGGCGCGACCGAATTCACGGTGATGCCGTGCGGCCCCAGCTCATGCGCCAGCTGGCGGGTCAGGCCGACCTCGCCGTGTTTCGCGCTGGCATAGGCCTGGATGCCGGTCAGGCTGGGCCCCAGCCCCGCGCCCGAGGTAATCGTCACGATCCGGCCCTTGCCCCTGGCCTTCATCGCCGGGATCGCCGCCTGCGCACATAGGAAGGCGCCCGTGAGGTTCACGTCGAGGATGGCCTGCCAGTCGGCAAGGCTGATTTCCTCCACCGGGCGGCCCGCCTGGCCCTTCACGCCGCCGGCGGAATGCACCAGCACGTCGGCCGGGAACTCCGCGAAGATCGCGGCGACGGCATCCGGGTCGGTGACGTCGAGAACCGCCGTGGCGATGCCCGGCCCGGCGGTTTCGGCCAGCCCGGCTTCGTTGATGTCGAGCGCCAGCACCTCGGCGCCGTCGCGGGCGAAATCCTGCGCGATGCGGCGGCCGATGCCGTGGCCCGCGCCGGTGACGGCCACCTTGAGACCGTCGAAACGAATGTCCATGTCTTCTCTTACTCCGCGAAATGGCAGGCGGCCCAGTGGCGCGGGCGGATCTCGCGCAATTCCGGCCTTGTTTCGGCACAGGCCGCCTCCGCCCGCCAGCAGCGGGTGCGGAACGGGCAGCCGGATGGCGGGTTGCGGGGGCTCGGCACGTCGCCCTGCAGGATGATGCGCGCCTCCCCGGTCTCGGCCTCGCGGTCGGGGATCGCCGACAGCAGCGCCTGGGTATAGGGCATCAGCGGATTGGCATAGAGATCCGCCGTGTCGGCCAGTTCCACCAGCCGACCGAGATACATCACGCCGACCCGGTCGGAGATGTATTCCACCACCGACAGGTCATGCGCGATGAACAGGTAGGTCAGGCCGAAGCTGTCCTGCAGGTCCGACAAGAGGTTCAGCACCTGGCTCTGGATCGACACGTCGAGCGCCGAGACGGGTTCGTCCGCGACCACGAATTTCGGCCGCATGGCCAGCGCCCTTGCGATGCCGATCCGCTGCCGCTGGCCGCCGGAGAATTCGTGCGGATAGCGGTCGAGATGCTCGCGGCGCAGGCCGACGATCTCGATCAGCTCTTCGACGCGGGCGTCGCGTTCCGCCTTCGGCACGCCGCCGATCACCAGCCCTTCGGCGATGATCCGGCGGATCTTCATGCGCGGGTCGAGGCTGCTCATCGGGTCCTGGAAAATGACCTGCATGTCCTTGCGCAGATCCCGGAGTTTCTGGCCCCGCGCCTTGGCAAGGTCCTCGCCCTCGAACAGGATCGAGCCTTCGCGCGGGTCCTCCAGCCGCATCAGTGCCCGGCCCAAGGTGGACTTGCCGCAGCCGGATTCGCCGACCAGCCCCAGCGTCTCGCCGCGGCGGATGTCGAGCGTCACGCCGTCGACCGCGCGCACCACGTCGGCGCGCTGCGAGGCCAGAACGCCCTTGCCGCCGTAATGCACCTTCAGGTCGCGGATCGAGACCAGAGCGTCTTCGGAGACATGCTTACCCATGGACGGTCTCCTCCAGCCAGCAGGCGACGCGGTGGCCCGGCGCGGGTTCCGCCATCGCGGGGACCTCGGCACAGCGCGCCATCGCCTTCGGGCAGCGCGGCGCGAAGGGACAGCCCGGCGGCATGGCATGCGGGCTCGGCACCGATCCGGCGATGGGCTGCAGCCGCTGGCCGCGCAGACGCCCAGACGGCAGCGAGGCCAGGAGCCCGGCGGTGTAGGGATGGCGCGGGCGGCGGGTGATCTCGGCGACCGGCCCATGCTCCATGATCCGCCCGCCATACATGACGACCACCTCGTCGCACATCTCGCGCACGACGCCGATGTCGTGGGTGATCAGCATGACGGTGGTGCCGGTCAGGCCGCGCACGAGGTCGAGGATCTGCGCCTGGATGGTGACGTCGAGCGCGGTTGTCGGCTCGTCGAGGATCAGCAGGTCCGGCTTGTTCGCCATCGCCATGGCGATGGTCACGCGCTGGCGCATGCCGCCTGAAAGGTTGTGCGGGAATTCCTTCGCCCGCGCCTCGGGGTCGGGGATGCCGACCATGCGCAGCAGCTCCACCGCGCGGGCGGCGGCCTCGCGGCGGGGGATGGCATGATGGGCGAGGATGGTCTCCTCCACTTGCCGCCCGATGCGGTAGACCGGGTTCAGCGCCGCCATCGGGTCCTGGAAGACGAGGCAGAGCGCCTGGCCGCGCAGGGCCTGCCGCTCTCGCTCGGACAGCTGCGCCAGGTCGCGGCCGCGGAACAGGATCTCGCCGCCCGCGATGCGCCCCGGCGGGTCGATCAGCCCCATGACCGAGAGCGAGGTGACGGACTTTCCCGAGCCGCTCTCGCCGACGATGCCGACGGTGCGGCCCTCGGGCACGTCGAAGCTGACGCCGTCGACCGCGCGGACCGTGCCCTTCGGCGTGTCGAAATGGGTGCGGAGGTCCCGCACCGAGAGGACCGGGGCTGCCGTCATGCCGGGCAGCTCGCCGCGACCGGGTTCATTGCGGCCCGGCCCGCCGGGGCGATGGAACGGCCGTCCTTCAGGATCAGGTCGAGGTCGCGCAGCGCGTCGAGATCTGCGAGCGGATCGCCCGGCGTGACGATGACGTCGGCGGCCATGCCCTCGGCGATGGTGCCGCGGCCGTGCAGGTGGATCGCCTCTGCGGCAAAGCCGGTGGCGGCATGGATCGCCTCGCCGCGGCTCATCCCGATCTGCTCCAGCAGCTCCATCTCCTGCACGAGGCTGTCGAAGGAGGTGTAGCGCCAGCCAGCATCGGTCCCGGCAACGAAGCGCACGCCGGCCTCGCGCAGCTTGCGGCCGTGATCCATGTTCATCGCCAGCGTCTTCACCCAGCGGTCGAGGAAGGCCACCTGGTCGGGCCGCGGGCTTTCCAGCGCGCGCAAGGCGTTGAGGATCGTGCCGCAGACCGCAAGCGTCGAGGTGACGGGGATGCCGGAAGCCGCCAGCCGGTCGGCAACGGCGGGATCATAGCTCTGCGTGCCCGGCCCGGTGAGGAAGCCCGCATGCTCGATCTGGTCGACGCCCGCGGTGATGGCGATGTCGATGGCCTCGGCGCAGAGGCAGTGGACCGTGACCATGCGGCCGTTGCGGTGGCTTTCGCCGACGATGGCCTGCATCTCGGGCAGGCTGTAGGCCGGGCGCCAGGCCATGGTGCCCAGAGTGCCGCCGCCCGAGCCCATCACCTTGATGAAATCGGCCCCGTCCTTGATCATTTGGCGGACCTTCAGGCGCAGCCCGTCCTCGCCATCCGCCTCGCCGCCCATGTACCAGGTATGGCCGCCGGTGATGGTGATCGGCTGGCCGCAGGCCATGATGCGCGCGCCCTCGGCATAGCCCAGCTCGATGGCGCGGCGCGCCGAGATCGACGTGGTGCCGAAGGCGCCGAGATCGCGGATCGTGGTGATGCCCGCGCGCAGCGCCGTGGCGGCGTTGCCCATGGTAGTGGCGAGCATGACCTCCACGCCCTCGCGCATCGCCTCTTCCAGCGTCAGGCCGTTGCCGGGCAGGTTCAGGTGGGAATGGGTCTCGATCAGCCCGGGCAGGATGGTGCCGCCGGGAAACTCCTGCACCTTTGCGCCCGATGGTGCAGGCCCCTGCCCGACCGACAGGATCCGGCCGCCTCCGATCTGGACCAGCGGATCGGGAAGCGGCGCGCTGCCCGTGCCGTCGATCAGCTGCGCGGCCTTCAGGAAATGGGACATGGGGAAACTCCTGCCTCGGGTCGTCTTGGTGGGCCGGCCCCGCAAGGGGACCGGCCGGGATCAGGTCACTCGGCGATGGATGCAGCGCCGAAATACTGGAAGCCGCCGCCCGACCAGGTGATGCCGGTGACCGACTTGTCGGCCAGCGTCAGGTCGAGGTTCTGGCGGATCGGCAGGATCACTGCGTTGTCCAGAAGGATGTCCTGGATCTTCTGGTAGATCGCCGCGCGCTTGCCGTGGTCCAGCTCGGACCGGCCCTGGTAGATCAGGTCGGTCAGCTCGTCATTGGTCCAGTGGCTCCAGTTGAAGTACTGGTCGGGCAGGAACCAGAAATGCAGCGCATCGGGGTCGACGCCGATATACTGGGACGGCGTCAGCGTGGAGCCGCCGTCGATGTTCAGGTCGAGCCAGGCCGGCGCGTTCAGCGCCTCGAACTGCGCATCGAAGCCGATTTCCGACAGGAAGCCCTGGATCGCCTGCGCCTGCGCCATGTAATGCGCCTTGCCGGAGATCGCGGTGATCTTCACCGACAGCGTCTTGCCGTCCTTGGTCCAGGTCGTGCCGTCGAATTCCCACCCCGCCTCGGTCAGCAGGCTCTTCGCCTTCTCGGGATCGTAGGGGTACTTGCCTTCGGCATCCTCGTCATGGCCCAGCATGCCGACCGAGAGCGGCGTGTAGCTCGGCGGATAGACCCCGGCCTCGGCCAGCTGGATCAGCGCCTTCTGGTCGACGGCGTACATGATCGCCTTGCGCACCAGGATGTCGTCGGTCGGGAAGAGCGAGGCGTTGATCGGGGCGAAGATGCCCAGGCCGCTGATCTCGACAGGCAGTTCCGTGTACTTGCCGGAGGCAGTCAGCGTCTTCCAGTAGAGGCCGGGGGTCTGCTGCATGACCTGGCTCTGGCCGGACTGGAACTGCTGCACGCGGCTCTGCGGGTTCGGCACGATCTGGAAGGTGATCTTGTCGATTGCCGCCGGGCCGTCGTGGCCGAGCGAGGCGGCCATCCAGTTGTAGTCGGGATTCTTCTCCAGCACGATGCTCTGGCTCGGGGTCCAGGAAACGAACTTGAAGGGGCCGGTGCCGACAGGGTGCTGGCCCAGTTCGGCGCCGTATTCCTCGATGGCGGCGGGCGACTGCATGCCGAGATAGGGCTCGCCCATCTGCGCCAGCAGCGGCGCGTAGATCTCGTCGCAGGTGAAGGTCACCTCGTATTCGCCGGTGGCTTCGGCATGGGCGCAGGGACCCAGCAGCCCGAGCGAGATCTTCGACTGGGTGTTCTCGCCGGTGATGTACTCGACATTCGACACGACGGCGGCGGCATTGAAGGGCGTGCCGTCATGGAAGGTCACGTCCTCGCGCAGCTTGAACACATAGGTCAGCCCGTCATCGGAGACGGTCCAGCTTTCGGCGAGCAGCGGCTCGACCTCGAAGTCTGGCGAGATCCAGACCAGCGTGTCGAAGATGTTCGACAGGATCGGGCCCACGTTGCGCTTGCCGGTGGTGACAGGGTTAAGCGTGTCATTGGTCTCGGCCCAGCCGACCACCAGCTCGTTGGCATGGGCGGTCCCGGACAGGCAGAGGCCGGCGGCGGCCAGCAGGGCGGGAAGCTTTCGTGATGTCATTGATCTACTCCACTGTTGGGGTTGGGGGGTCTTCGCGCCCCTCGAAATTCAGTCTGCGATGGTCGGGTCCAGCACATCGCGCAGCCCGTCGCCCATCAGGTTCACCCCGATGATGAAGAGCGACAGGAACACGCCCGGAAAGACGGTCATCCACCAGGCCAGCGTCAGGAACATCTGGCCGTCATTCAGGATCGCGCCCCATTCCGGCTGCGGCGGCTGCACGCCCAGTCCGATGAAGCCGAGAGCGGTGATCCAGAGCGCCGCGACGCCCAGCCAGGTCGTGGTCATCACGATGACCGAGCTCATGACATTGGGCAGGATATGCGTGGCCATCACCCGGATGGGCCCCGCGCCCAGCACGATGGCGGCATCGACGAAAGGCAGGCTGCGGATCTCGCGCGTGGCGCCTTCCACGAGGCGGGCATAGACCGGGACGAGGATGATCGAGATGGCGATGATGCCGTTCACGAGCCCCGGCCCGAGGATCGCGGTGATCGCCAGCGCCAGCAGGATGCCGGGGAAGGCCAGCAGCAGATCGACGAGCCGCATGATCGCGAAGCCCGCCGCCCCGCCGGCATAGCCCGCGACGAGGCCCAGGATGGTGCCCGCGATGGCCCCCATGACGACGACGGCGAGGCTGGCCAGCATGGTGACGCGGCCGCCATAGAGGACGCGGGCCATCATGTCCCGGCCGAAGGCGTCTGTGCCCATCGGGTGCGCCAGCGACGGCGCCTGGAAGGTCTCCATCGCGCTCTGCTTCGCCGGATCGAAACCGGTCAGCAGCGGCGCGCAGATCACCAGAGCCGCCAGCACCACGCAGATCAGCGTTCCGGCAGCCAGCGACCGGTGGCGGAAGGCGCGCAGGACGGAGACCGTGAGCGGGGTCTTGGCGGCGAGGCCGCTGTCGTCGGCGGGAAGGGTTTCGGCAATTGCCATGGATCAGCGCCTCGCGATCCTGGGGTCGAGCAGCGGATAGCACAGATCGACCACGAAATTGGCGCCGGCATAGATGACGGCAATGATCAGCACGACCGCCTGGACGGTCAGGTAGTCCTTCGACAGGATCGCATCGACCAGCAGCCGGCCGAGCCCCGGGCGGGAGAAGACGGTCTCGACCACCACCGTGCCCGACAGCAGGTTGCCGACCTGGATGCCCACGACCGTCAGGATCGGCAGCAGCGAATTGCGCAGCACGTGGCGCAGGAAGACGGTGGCGCGGCTCAGCCCCTTCGCGCGGGCGGTGATGACGTGCTTCTGCGTCTGCGCCGAGAGCACGGAGGAGCGGATGAAGCGGGCGTTGAATCCGACCGTGCCGAGCGCCAGCGTGACCGCAGGCAGCACCACGCCCTTGAAGCCGGTGCCGCCGACCACGTCGAAGATCGGCCAGGTCACGGCGAAGAGAAGGATCAGCAGGAGGCCGAGCCAGAAGCTCGGGATCGACATCAGGGCCAGCGCCAGCCCCATGCCCAGCGTGTCGGCGGCGCGGTTGCGCTTCAGCGCGGCGACGATGCCGATGGCAAGGCCGAGCAGCACCGAGAGGAACAGGGCGCAGACCGTAAGCTGCAGCGTGGCGGGGAAGTTCGCGGCGATCAGTTCGGAGACCGGGCGCTGCTGGCCGTAGGAATAGCCGAAATCGCCGCGGAAGAGATTGCCGAGCCAGGTGACGTATTGCGAGGCCATCGACTCGTCGAGCCCGAGCTGGCGGCGCAGGCGCTCGACCACCTCCGGGTTCGCCGCCTGCGTGCCGAGCAGTGCCATGACCGGGTCGCCCGGGATCAGCCGCAGCATCAGGAAGACCAGCCCGCTGATCCCGAAGGCAAGCGCCACGATGGCGGCAAGACGGCCTGCGACATAGCTCAGCATGGGGGTGCGGCTCCGGGCGGCATGATGTCTCCTGCCCCGCCCCCTCCGGGGCAGGCTCTGGACGGCTGCGGGTCAGTTTGTTCTGGCCGGGCGGATCAAAGCCTCGGCGTGGCTGCGCAAGACGGCAAGGTATGCCCTGCAACGGTGAGCCTAGCGGCAAAGGCCGCAGCTGTATCATACGGATTTCCGGCAGGCCCATAGGAGAAGGTTATGGGCTGCCGGAAATTATGTTACATCATGGCAGAACGTGATGGAGCGGGCAGATAGCCTGCCAGTTCCTCCAGCACGTCCCAGCCCTGCGGCCGCCCGGCCTCCAGCTCGCGGATCAGCGCGGCGAGCGCGCGGCAGAGCGGAACGTCCACGCCCAGCCGCTCGGCCTCTGCCACAACGGCGCCGACCTGGAAGTCGACCTCGGTCCGGCGCTTGCGCACGGCGATGTCGCGCCAGATGCCTGAATGGGTCTTGGCGGTGGCGCGATTGAAAGCGACCAGCGCGTCGAGCGAGGCCTCCGCCGCTTCCGGCGCGGCGCCGGGCATGTAGGCCGCAGGGTCATAGCCGTTGAAGCCCAGCGGATCGGCTCCCGCGGCCACCGCCACCTGCATCACCTCGCGCGCGACCCCTGCAAAGACCCCGCGGAAGTCGGGATGCGCGAAATTGTCGGACATGGAGGCCGGGGTCAGCGCGGTGGCAAACAGCATCGCGCCATAGCCCATCTTGCCCCAGAGATAGTCCATCACGCGCGGGCTGGCTTCGGACTCGGGATCGAGCACCGCGAACAGGTCCCGCACCCGCGCCAGCCGCGCCGTCATCTTGCCGTCGAGCTCGCCCACCGCGATCTTGCCGCGGTTCCCGAAGAGCAGGCGGCCAGGCGCGATGTAGTCGCCGGAATAGTTGACGAAGCAGCCGATCACCCGGCCCTGCCCGAAGATCCGTTCCAGCCAGGGCTCGAACAGCCCGTTCTGCGCCGAGACCACCGCGCCGTCCGTTGACAGAACGCGGGCAAGCTGGCCCGCCGCAGCCTCGGTCTGCGGCCCCTTCACGCAGAGAAAGGCCAGGTCGAAGTGCCCCTCCACCTCGTCCGGCAAGGCAGCCCGGACCGGCACGGCGAAGGCATCGACCGGCCCCTCGACCGCCAGCCCGTCCCGGTTCATCGCCGCCACATGCTCCGCATCGGCATCGACCAGCAGCACGTCATGGCCTGCCCGTGCGAGATAGGCGCCCAGGATGCCGCCGATCGCGCCCGCGCCCCAGATCAGGACCGGCGCGCTCATGTCCAGTCCTCGATCGCCTTGCGGGTCTCGGCGACGCCCGCCGCCCAGACGCGCGCCATGTCGTCATCGCTGCGCTGGTAGAAGCCGCCGTAATTGCCGTCGCCCAGGAGAAGCCGCGCCGAGACCGGATCGCGCGATTTCAGCGCGTCGATATCGACCATCGGCTTCTGCTCGGCGGGCATCTCCACGCCGGGGAGCCGCGTCCAGGGGAAGTTTTCCATCCAGGAGGCATGCGAGGCGACCGGATCTATCGCCTTCACCGTCGCCATGGTTTCGGGCGCGGCCCACCAGTTGTGCCAGCGCACCTGTGCATCCGGACGTCCCGCAAGCCATTCCATCGCAGCCGTCTGGCCCGGATTGTTGCCGCCATGGCCGTTGACCAGCACGATCCGCCTCGCGCCGGACCGGTAGAGGCTTTCCAGCGCATCTTCGATGAGCCGCGCATAGGTCTCCAGGCGCAGCGTCACCGTGCCCGGATAGGCGGCGAAATAGGGGGTGATGCCGAAGGGCAGGACCGGCCAGACTGCTGCGCCCGAGGGCTCCGCCGCGTCTTCGGCCATCTTCGCGGCCAGGATCGCATCGACCGCGAGGCTCAGATAGGCATGCTGCTCGGTGCTGCCCAGGGGCAGCACGGCACGGTCGTCGCGGGCAAGATGGGCCTCTGCCTGCATCCAGTTCATCTGCGAAATCAGCATCACTCGTCTCCTTCAGATCGGCTGCCCGTCCGCCGGGCGCGCAGCGCCTCGATCCGCGGCAGGATATCCTTCCGCAGCACGCCCAGATCGGGCGTGTAGCGGTATTCGATGGCGGTCTGGTCGGGCCGGAGCCCGTCGCGCACCCGGTCGGCCCGGCTGGCATGGATGATCACCTGCGCCTCGGACAGCGCGGCCTCCAGCTGCGGATCGTCCAGCGTCAGGCATTGCAGGATCTCGACATGCGGCAGGAAGCGCAGAGCCTCGGCGCGCATCTGCAGCACCAGCTGCGGCTTGGTCGAGACCATCACCACCCGCGCGCCGGGCTCCAGCGCCGCAAGCCGGACGCGGGTTTCGGTGGCGGGGATGAAGCTCATCGCGGCAACCTCCACTCCCTCGCCCAGAAGCGCCTGCACCTCGGCGCGGCGGGTCATCGGGCTCAGCGCGAAATCAGGCCTCACGGGCGGCGGACGCTCGCGCAGATCCGCCAGCACCATCCCTGCGAAGCCGTCGCCGGGATCGAGCAGCGGCCGTATCTGGCGCAGGTAGTCGCCGACGGCCGTGTCGAACATGCCCACGAGCAGGATCTCCAGCCGCGGGCGCGCCAGCTGCAGCCGGGCGCGCAATCCGATCACCTCGGCCAGGCGCGACGGGCCGATGCCCAGCTCCTGCGCGCGGGCCAGAAGGCGGTCGACCTCGTCGGTGAAGCTGCGCAGGCTATCGGCGGACAGCGCGCCACGCCCGGCGGCGATGAAGGTGCCGGCCTTGCCGCGGGTCTCGATCAGCCCGTCCTGCTTCATCTTGCCGTAGGTGCTGACCACGGTCATCGGCGCCAGCCCGGCCAGCGCCGAAAGCTCGCGCACCGTCGGCAGCCGGTCGCCGGGGGCCAGCGTGCCGATCAGGATGCCGTATTCGAGAATGCCGCGCAGCTGCACCGCGGGCGGCGCGTCCAGCCCGCGATCGAGCCCCGCCAGCAGCGCCGCGATCTCGCCATGGGACGCGGTTCCGTCCGTCATGCCGTCCTCCGGAAGGTAATTTGCCCCCAACGGCTAGAACAGAAATTTCGCTCCGGCCAGAGCGAAGCGGGAATTGCCCCGGCCAAGGCCCAATCTCTTGGCCGTCAGCCCATTTTTTTTGCGCCCGCCTCGACAGGAAAGGAAACGGCGATCCATGATACGAAAATCGGTATCCTTGAGTCATCAAAACAAAATCAAAGTGTTAGCGCAGAACACCGGGAAAAGGACCCAAAGAATCCTATGCCCCATAAGTTTTGCTTAATCGCCGCCAAGAAAATTCTATCGCAGTTTCCTTGACCTGTGCGGGGCTTGGCCGAAGACTTCCGAACATCAACCGGCGCCAGACGCCGAACTGGTCCGGGGTGCCTGCCCCGGCGGAAAACAACAGGGAAACACAATGGCCTACATGAAGCTCGGCGGGCTCTCGACGCTCGCCCTCCTGGTCGCGTCCAGCGTCTGGGCACAGGATCTGACGGTTGCAGTGCGGGGCGGGCCGGAGTCACTCGACCCCGATTATTCCGCCCTGGGCAGCCATGCCGAAGCCGCCAAGCACATGTTTGATACATTGGTCTGGGCCAATAAGGACCTGCAGATCGAACCCGGCCTCGCCACCTCCTGGGAGCCGATCGATGACACGACCTGGGAATTCAAGCTTCGCGAGGGCGTGAAATTCCATGACGGCTCGGATTTCACCGCCGAGGACGTCAAGTTCTCCATCGAGCGCATCCCGGTGGTGACCGGCCCGACCTCGACCGCCGTCTATGTCCGCCGCGTCGCCGACGTCGAGATCGTCGACCCGCTGACCGTGCGCATCCATACCGAAGGCCCGGCGCCGACCCTGCCGAACGATTTCGTCCGGCTCTTCATCGTCTCGCACACCGCCGCGGCAGACTACTCGACGCCGGAGACCTCGGCCGAGGGCTTCAACAGCGGCAAGGCGACCGTCGGCACCGGCCCCTACAAGTTCGTCAGCTGGGAGCCCAAGGGCGACCTGGTGCTGGAGCGCAACGACGACTACTGGCGCGGCCCGGCGCCGTGGGAGCATGTCACCCGCAAGGAGATGCCGAACGACTCCTCGCGCCTCGCCGCGCTGAAATCCGGCCAGGTCGACTTGGCGACCGACATCTCGTCCATCGACTATCTCGCCCTGCAGCAGGACAGCAGCGTCGACACCGTGGTCGGCGACAGCATCTACATCATGAACCTGCAGCTGAACCAGCGCACCGACGAATATCCCGGCCTGCGTGCCAAGGACGGCTCGGACCTGCCGGAGAACCCGCTGACCGATCCGCTGGTGCGCGAGGCGCTCGGCAAGGCGATCGACCGCGACACCATGGTGGAGATCGTGCTGGAAGGCCTCGGCAAGCCGGCCAACCAGCTGATGCCCGAGGGCTTCTTCGGCTCGAACCCGGACATCCCGTGGCCGGAATACGACCCCAAGGGCGCCAAGGCGCTGCTGGCCGAGGCCGGCTTCCCCGACGGGTTCCAGATGGACCTCTACTGCACCGGCGATCGCCTGCCGGGCGACGCGGCGATCTGCCAGGGGCTGGGCCAGATGTTCTCGGCCATCGGCATCGACACCAACGTGAATGCGCTGTCGAAAACCGTCTACTTCCCGGCCCAGGCACGCGGCGAGTATTCCGTCATGATGAACGGCTGGGGCACGCTGACCGGCGAGGCCGGCTACACGCTGGGCTCGCTCGTGCACAGCTCGGACAAGGAGAAGGGGCTCGGCGCCTATAACCGCACCGGCTATTCCAACCCCGATCTCGACGCCAAGATCGAGGCCGCCATGTCCGAGATGGACGAGGACAAGCGCCGCGACATGTTCCAGGAGGCAATGGCCGACACCGTGGCCAGCCGCGTGCTGATCCCGATCGTGCAGCTGCAGTCGGTCTGGGGCGCCAAGGCGGGCCTGCTCGACTACACCCCCCGCGTCGACGGCGAGACCCTCGCCGATTTCATCCAGCCGGCCGACTGACCGGACTGGCCCCCCGCGGCGGCCGGGTTCCCCTCCGGCCGCCGCCCTTCCCTGAGACTGCGGAGCCCGAATGCTCGGTTTCATCATCCAGCGCGCCATCCAGGCCGTCGCCGTCATGGCCGTCATGTCGGTCATCGTCTTCGTCGGCGTCTATGCGATCGGCAACCCGGTCGACATCGTCATCCCGCCCGACGCCACCCAGGCGATGCGCGACGAGGCGATCCGGCGGCTCGGGCTCGACTTGCCGCTTTGGGAACAGTACGGCATCTTCGCCTGGAACCTGCTGCACGGCGATTTCGGCCGCTCCTTCGTCTACAACGTCCCCGTGCTGGAGCTGATCGGCGGCCGCCTGCCCGCCACGCTGGAGCTGGTGCTGATCTCCATCCTGTTCGCCGCCGTCGCGGGCGTCAGCTTGGGCGTCTATGCCGGGGTGAAGCCCGACAGCTGGGTGTCGAAGGCGATCATGGGCCTGTCGATCCTCGGCTTTTCCGTTCCCTCCTTCTGGGTCGGGCTGATCCTGATCCTGACTTTCGCCGTATCGCTGGGCTGGCTGCCCGCGGGCGGGCGCGGCGAGACGGTGACCGTCTGGGGCATCGAGTGGAGCTTTCTCACGCTTGACGGGCTCAGCCACATCGTGCTCCCGGCGATCAACCTGGCGCTCTTCAAGCTCGCCATGATGATCCGGCTGGCGCGCGCGGGCACCCGCGAAGTGATGCTGTCGGACACCGTGAAATTCGCCCGCGCCGCCGGCATTCCCGAGGGCGTGATCCTGCGCCGCCACGTGCTGAAGCTGATCTCGATCCCGCTGATCACCGTCTTCGGGCTGGAGCTGGGCTCGACGCTGGCTTTCGCCGTGGTGACCGAGACGATCTTCTCCTGGCCCGGCGTCGGCAAGCTGATCATCGACTCGATCGGCGTGCTCGACCGTCCCGTCATGGTCGCCTACCTAGTGCTGATCGCCTTCCTCTTCGTCATGATCAACTTCACCGTCGATCTGGTCTTCGCGCTGATCGACCCGCGCATCCGTTCGGGAAGGCAGAGCGCATGACCGACATTTCCGCCCCGCAGAAGGCGACCCCGCCGGCGCTGGTCTTCTGGCGCGAATTCCGCCGCAACAAGCCCGCGACCGTTGCACTTGGTCTGACCGTCCTGCTGATCCTCGTCGCGGTCTTCGCGCCGCTGATCGCGCCGCAGGACCCCTATGACCTCGGCTCGCTCTCGCTTATGGATGCCCGCCGCCCGCCGGGCTTCGTCGGCTCCGGCGGCTACACGCACATCCTCGGCACCGATCCGCAGGGGCGCGACCTGCTTTCGGCCATCCTCTACGGCCTGCGCATCTCCATCGAGATCGGGATCATGGCCGGCGCCATCGCGCTGGCCATCGGCGCCACGCTGGGCGTGGTCGCGGCCTATGTCGGCGGCTGGGTCGAAAGCCTGATCATGCGCATCGTCGACCTTCAGCTGAGCTTTCCGGCGATCCTGCTGGCGCTCGTGCTTTCCGCGTTGCTGGGACAGGGCAAGGCACAGCTGGTGACCGCGCTCGTTGCCGCGCAATACGCCTATTTCGCCCGCACCGCCTATGGCGCCGCCACCTCCGAGCGGCGCAAGGACTATATCGAGGCAGCACTGGCCACGCCTCTGCATGCCCGCCGCGTCGTCTTCCGCCACCTGCTGCCCAACTGCGCGCCGCCGCTGATCGTCGTGGCCACCGTGCAGATCGCCTCCTCGATCTCGCTGGAGGCCACGCTCAGCTTCCTCGGCCTCGGCCTGCCGGTCACCGAGCCCTCCCTGGGCATGCTGATCTCCAACGGCTTCCCCTACATGATGAGCGGCCGCTACTGGATCTCGGTCTATCCCGGCGTGATGCTGATCATCCTCATCATGGCCATCAACATCGTGGGCGACCAGATCCGCGACCAGCTGAACCCGAGGCTGCGCCGATGACCCCTGAAACAGGCAAGCCGGTTCTCGAAGTCGAGAACCTGCAGACCGAATTCGCCACCGCCAAGGGCGCGCTGCGCGCCGTGGACGGCGTGTCCTTCTCGCTCAGCCCGGGCGAGATCATCGGCCTCGTCGGCGAAAGCGGCTCGGGCAAGTCGGTCACCGGATTTTCGCTGCTCGGGCTGATCGACGCGCCGGGCCGGATCGCAGGCGGATCGGTGAAGCTGAACGGCACCGAGCTGGTGGGCATGTCCCCGCAGGAGCTGCGCAAGCGCCGGGGCAAGGAGATCGCGATGATCTTCCAGGACCCGATCGCCACGCTCAATCCGCTCCTGACCATCGGCCAGCAGATGGAGATGGCGCTCGCCGCGCATGAGACGCTGTCGCGCAGGGCCGCGGCGGAGAAAAGCGCCGAGGCGCTGGCCCGCGTCGGCATCCCCTCCGCGCGGGAGCGGCTGAAATCCTATCCGCACGAGTTTTCGGGCGGCATGCGCCAGCGCGCGGCCATCGCCATCGCGCTGCTGCACCGCCCGGCGGTCGTGGTGGCCGACGAGCCCACGACCGCGCTCGACGTCTCGATCCAGGCGCAGATCATCCACGAGATGAAGGCGCTCGCCCGCGACTACGGCGTGGCGATGATCTGGATCAGCCACGATCTCGCCGTGGTCTCGGCGCTCGCCTCGCGGATCCTCGTCATGTATGCCGGCCGGCTGGTCGAACAGGGCCCCTCGGCCCAGGTGCTGCGCGATCCGCGCCATCCCTACACCCGCGGGCTGATCGACAGCCTGCCTTCGGCCACCGTCCCCGGCCAGATGCTGACCCAGATCCCGGGCTCCATGCCGTCGCTGGGCGCGCTGCCGCCGGGATGCGCCTTCGCCCCCCGCTGCAGCTACGCCAGCGATGCCTGCGGCGCGAAGCCGGACATGGTGCAGGCCGGCCGCCGGGGCTGGCGCTGCGTCCACCCGCTGGGAACGGAACACAAGGAGCGCGCCGCCTCATGAAGCCCCGCGACCAGTACCTGAAGGTCGAGGACGTCTCGAAGACCTTCACCTCGCGCCAGACCCTCGGCGACCGCATTGCGCGCGGCCTTGCGCGCAAGGGCCCGCCGCCGGGTCTGAAGGCCGTTTCCGGCGTCACGCTGGACCTTGCCAAGGGCCAGACGCTGGGCCTTGTCGGCGAATCTGGCTGCGGGAAATCCACGCTCGGCCGCATCATGGCCGGCATCCATTCGCCCAGCGAAGGCAGCGTCCGGATCGACGGGCTGCCGGTGATGGAGCAAGGGAAGAAGACCACCACCGCCGTGCAGACCGTCTTCCAGGACCCCTTCGCCTCGCTCGACCCGCGCATGAAGGTCGGCGACGCCGTGGCCGAAGGGCCGATCCTGCACGGGCTGGTCATGCCGGCCATGGCTCAGAAATACGTGGAGCGCTGGTTCCAGCGCGTGGGCCTCGACCCGTCGCTGTCGCACCGCTACCCGCACCAGTTCTCCGGCGGGCAGCGCCAGCGCATCGCCATCGCCCGCGCGCTCGCCATGCAGCCGAAGCTCCTGATCTGCGACGAACCCGTCGCCTCGCTCGACGTGTCGATCCAGGCGCAGGTGATCAACCTCTTCCTCGAACTGCGCCGCGAGCTGGAGCTGACCTGCGTCTTCATCTCCCATGACCTCAGCGTCGTGCGCCATGTGTCCGACCGGGTGGCCGTCATGTATCTCGGCCGCATCGTCGAGCTGGGCGAGACGCAATCCGTCTTCGACCGCCCGGCGCATCCCTATACGGCGGCGCTTCTCGATTCCGTGCCGCGGATCGCCGCCGAGGGCGAGGCGCTGGTCGAGTTCAAGCCGATCGAGGGCGAGATCCCCTCGCCGCTGAACCCGCCGCCCGGCTGCCATTTCGCCCCGCGCTGCCCGCGCGCCACGCCCGAATGCAGCGCCTCCGCGCCCGCGCTGGCCGAGGTCGCGCCGGGCCGCCGGGCCGCCTGCCATTACGCGCAACAGGAACTCAGGGAGGCCGCGGCAAGACAAGTGGCCTGATCCCCGTCCCCCTTTCCGCCGCGCTTCCCCGCGGCATCCCCTTCCGGCCCGCCGAGGCGCGGCCGCTTTCCCTATGGAGTACCCATGTCCTATCGTGTCGGAGTCGATATCGGCGGCTCGTTCACCGATTTCGCGTTCTTCAACGACCAGACCGGCGACCTGAAATCGCTGAAGGTCTTTTCCCGCCCGGACGAGCCCGGCGCCGAAGTCACCCGCGGCATCGCCCGCGCGGGCGAGCTCTACGGCATCGCGCCGGGCGACATCAGCTATTTCACCCACGGCACCACGGTCGGCATCAACACCGTGATCCAGCGCAAGGGGCTGAAGCTCGCGCTCTTCGCGACGCAAGGCTTCGTCGACGTGCTGGAGCTCGAGCGGCTGAAGATCCCCGACATGTACAACATCCTGTCGAAGCGTCCCGAGCCCCTGATCACCCGCGACATGGTCTGGGGCATTCCCGGCCGCCTCGACGCGACCGGCGCCGAGAAGACCCCGGTCGATGCCGAGGCCGTTCGCACCGCCGCGCTTTCGGCAAAGGCGGCGGGCGCGGAGGGCGTGGTCATTGCGCTGATCCATGCCTACCGCAACCCGGCCCATGAAGAGCAGGTCGCGGCCATCGTCGAGGAATCCACCGGCCTGCCGGTCTTCCTCAGCTCGAAGACCTGGCCGATCATCCGCGAATACGAACGCACGATCACTGCCGTGATCGGCGGCTATGTCCAGCCCCGCGTCGCGCATTACCTGACCCAGCTGCAGGCCGCGCTGAAGGGCGCGGGCGTCACGCCGGAGCCGCGGCTGACCAAGTCCAACGGCGGGCTGATGACCGCGGAGGAAGGCAAGAGCCAGTGCGTCGACATGATCCTGTCGGGCACTGCCTCTGGCGTGATCGGCGCCTCCTACGTTGCCGGGATCGCCGGGATCGGCAATTGCATGAGCCTCGATATCGGCGGCACCTCGGCCGACGTGGCGGTGATCGAGGACGGCAAGCCCGCCTTCGGCACCGGCGAGCAGATCGGCGATTTCCGCATCTACATCCCCTCGGTCTCGGTCAGCTCGATCGGCGAGGGCGGCGGCTCCATCGCCTGGGTCGACCGCCAGAACGTGCTGCGCGTCGGCCCGGAAAGCGCCGGGTCCACCCCCGGCCCGGCCTGCTACGGCAAGGGCGGCACTCGGGCGACGATCACCGACGCCTTCGTGGCGCTCGGCATGGTCGGGCATTCGGGCCTCGGCTACGACACCGTCACCGTCGACCGCGCCCTGTCGGTCGCGGCCATCGAGCCGCTGGCCGAAGCCACCGGGCAGAGCGTCGAGGACACCGCCGAGGCTATCATCGAGATCGCGGTCTCGTCCATGTTCGCGGGCGTCTCCGGCCTCGTCTCTCGCTTCGGCATCGACCCGCGCGACTTCTCCATGCTGGCCTTCGGCGGGGCGGGTCCGATGCTGGCCTGCTTCCTCGCCCGCGAGCTGGGGATGCGCGAGGTCGTCGTTCCGACCACGCCGGGCGTGCTCTCGGCGCTCGGCGGGCTGATCGCCGACGTGAAGAACGACTTCCTGCGCACCGTCTATGCCGACCTGACGCCTGCGGTCCTGCCCTCCCTGTCGGAAGCCTTCGGCGACATGGAGGCGGCCGCGAAGCAGTGGCTGGTCGAAGACCAGGGCCACACCGGGAACTACACGATCCTGCATTCGGCCGAGATGCGCTACCGCGGACAGAGCTTCGAGATCGAGACGCCGCTGACCCCCGAGATGCTGGCCGGCGACGGCGCGGCACTGACCGGGGCCTTCCATGAGGAGCACCGCCGCCTCTACGGCCATGCCGACCCCGAGGCCGCGATCCAGATCATCGCGCTGCGCCTCGTCATCGCCGGGACCACGGCGAAGCCGGTGCTGCAGACCGCCGAGCCGGTCGAGGCCGAGGCCGCGCCGATCGGCCAGACGACGATCCGCGTCGACGGCGCCGCCCGCGAGGTCAGCCTCTACCGCCGCACCGAGCTGAAGCCCGGCCATTGGCTGAAGGGCCCGGCCATCGTCCTGCAGGACGACACCACCACGGTGATCCCGCCGGGCTTCCGGCTGGATACCGACCGCTTCTCCAACCTGCGCATCTCCGAGGAGGCCTGAGCCATGCCCCGCGACACCCAGCCCCGCGCGGCCAATATCCAGGTCCTCGCCAATTTCTGCGCCGCCGCCGCCGAGAGCATGGGCTACACGCTCATGCGCACCGCGCATTCGACCTTCGTCAAGGAGACCGAGGATTTCTCCTGCCAGATCCTCTCTCCCGAGGGCCTGACCGTCGCTTCGCCGACCACGATGGGCGCCACCTGGTACACCGGCCTCGACTATTCCGGCGTGATCGACCGCTTCGACTACCAGGAGGGAGACATTTGCGTCGTTTCCGATCCCTATAGCGGTTTCGTCGCCACCCATGCGCCCGACCTGCACATGTGGCGGCCTGTCTTCCACGAGGGCGAGCTGGTCTGCTTCGTCGGCAACCACATCCACAACACGGATGTCGGCGGCGCGGTCCCGGCCTCGCTCAGCCGCACGCTGACCGAGGTGCATCAGGAAGGCCTGCGCATCCCGCCGATGCGGCTCCTGCGCGACGGCAAGCTGAACGAGGACCTGCTGGCGCTGATCGAGACCAATGTCCGCCTGCCCGAGCAGAACCACGGCGACCTGCAGGCCCAGATCGCCTGCACCGAGGTCGGCGTCCGCAAGATGCAGGACATCGTCAAGCGCTTCGGCCCCGCCGGCTTCAAGTCGGGTCTCGCCGAGCTGATGGACTACGCCGAGCGCCAGAGCCGCGCGGTGATCTCCGAGCTGCCCGACGGCGAGTATTTCTTCGCGGACTATGCCGACGAGGACCAGACCGGCGGCTATCCGGTCCGGATCTGCGTCACCCTGCGGGTGAAGGGCGACGAGCTTGAGGTCGACTATACCGGCTCCGACCCGCAGCTTGTCTCGTCGCTGAACATGCCGACGGGTGGCAATCCGCGCCATTCGCTGGCCATGGTCGGCGTGATGTATGCGCTCTACGCGCTCGATCCCACCATGATGCTGAATTACGGCCTCGTGCGCCCCGTGACCGCGATCCTGCCCGAGGGTTCTGTGGTGAACCCGGTGAAGCCCGCCGCCGTCGGCATGCGCTCGCTGCTTTCGAACGTGGCGCAGACCGCCGTGCTGGGGGCCTTCGCCCAGATCGTGCCGGACAAACTCCCTGCCTCGCCCGGCAACGGCGTGTCCATCCTGAACGTGCGCACCTCGACCAAGGAGGGCCGCACGGTCATGGCCTCGATCGGTCCGGTCGGCGGCGGCGCGGGCGGCGGTCCCTTCGCCGACGGCGCAGAGGGCTGCGGCGCCAACATGTCCTTCCTGAAGAACACCCCGGTGGAGATCAACGAGGCCGAGGTCCCGATAGAAATCCTGCGCTACGGGCTGGTGCCGGATTCCGGCGGCCCGGGCCGCTACCGCGGCGGCTCGGCGCTGGAGATGGAATTCTCGCTGGCCGCGCCGCAATCCATGGTCACGGCGCGGAACCGGGACCGCTCGCGCTTCACCGCCTGGGGGCTGGCGGGCGGACAGGCGGGACGCGCCTCGCGCTTCACCCGCAACCCCGACGGCGAGAGCCCCGAGGAACTCGGGTCGGTCGATATCGTCCATTGCGAGCCGGGCGACATCATCCGGCTGCAGGGGCCGGGCGCCGGTGGCTACGGCGATCCGCTAGCAAGGCCGATCGAGGAGGTCGCGGCGGATGTCGCCAAGGGCTTCGTTTCTGTGGAGAAGGCCCGCACCCAATACGGCGTGATCGTCAGCCCCGAGGGCGAAGCCGACCTGGCCTCCACCGCCACTCTGCGCGCCGAGATCGCCGCGTCGCGCCCGCCGGAAACCGGCTATGGCCCTGCCCGCGAGGCCTATGAGGCGGTCTGGACGCGTCCGCGCTATGCCGCACTGACCACAATCCTCGCAGGGATCCCGGTCAACTGGCGCTATTTCGCTAAGCACGCGATCTTCGCCGAGGTCGGCGAGGCGCAGCCCGCCGCGCCCGGTGACATCGCCGCGGTGACGGAGGCCTATGCCAAGCTGCGCGCGCGCTTCCCGGAACTGCCCGAGGTCGCGCTGTGATCCTTGCGCCTGACAGCCTTGCCGGGCGCACCTATCTGGTCACCGGCGCCACCGGCGGGATCGGGCAGGCGATCACCGCCTGCCTCGCCGCGGCGGGCGCCAAGGTGGTGATCCACTACGCGTCGAACCGGGAGCGGGCCGAGGGCCTGCTTTCGGAGATCGGCGGTGCGGGCTGGATCGTGCAGGGCGACCTCTCGACCCGCGAGGGGCCGACGCAGCTCTGGGAGGACGCGTTGGCGGCCGCCGGGCGGATCGACGGGATGGTGATGAATGCCGGGCTGCGGACAGAGGCGCTGATCGGCGGCGATCACGGGCCTTGGCGCGATGCCTGGGAGCTGGAGATGGCCGTCAACCTGCTGGCCCCGGCCGACATGCTGCGCGCGGCGATGCCGCATTTCCGCGCCAATGGCGGCGGGCGGATCGTGTCCATCGCCAGCCGCGCGGCGCAGCGCGGCTACATGGAGGACTACCTGCCCTACGGCGCGTCGAAGGCCGCGCTGATCAACCTGACCAAATCCGTGGCGCGCAACTGGTCGCAAGACGGCGTGATCGCCGTGACCGTCTCGCCCGGCTTCGTCCATGCAGGCATGGCGGAGGCCTATATCGCCGAGCATGGCTATGCCGCGACCGCCTCGGACATTCCGACCGGCAAGCTGGTCTCGGCGGAGGAGCTGGCGGCGACGGTCGGCTTCTGCCTGATCCCCGGCAACATTGCCGTGAACGGCGCGACCATCGACCTGAACGGCGGCAGCTACATCCGCTGATCCGCCTTCGCATGGAAAGGGCGCCCCGGTTTCGCCGGGGCGCCCTTCGTCATTCCGCGGCCTCGGCCAGCCGGATCGCGGGGAAGTCAGGGAAGTCCGCGCGCACCGCGTCGAGCGCGTCCATCACGTCGCCCTCCATCCGGTGGAAGATCTCGGTCTTGGCGAAGAAGCGCCAATGCAGCGGCAGTGCGTCGAGGATCGCGGTCAGCTGGTCATAGGCGGCAGGCGTCCAGACCGCCTCGAAGGCCTCGCGCTCGGGACCGAAGCGGAAATGCCCCTGCCCCATGCGCGGCGCCATCGCCCGCCTCCGCTCCGCCGTCGCCTCTTCGTCCACCGCGCCGTCCCGCAGCACCACGCCGTAATCGGCGCAGGCCGCTGCCTCGGAGACATAGCCGCGCTCCACGTCCAGCAGCACCCGCCACGGCTCCCGCTCCAGGGGCGAGCCGCGCCCGCCGCCGCCCGCGGAATGGATATGCAGCACGTCGCCCGGCTGCAGCACCGCGATGTCGGTATTGCCCAGCGGCTGCTCGTTCGCCTTGCCGGGATTGATATTCATGTCCGACGGCCCCGCCGCGCGGCCGCCCAGGATGCCCCAGGGCCGGAAGACCGAGCGGTCGCGGTTCCTTGCGGTGATCCGCGTGCCGGGGGTGAAGACGCGGAACTCCATCACCGTGGCCAGCCCGCCGCGCCAGCGCCCGGCGCCACCCGAGTCCTGCAGGAGCCCATAGCGCTCGAACCGGACCGGCGTCTCGGTCTCGGTGATCTCGATCGGCGTGTTCTTCAGGTACGCGGCATCCGCGCCGGAGCCGTTCGAGCCATCGCGATGCGGCATGCCGCCTCCGCCGCCGACCACCGGATTGATCGCCGCGATCACCGATTTGCGCGTGCGCTCGTCGGTGGTCATCACGTTGACGATCGAGGACGAGCCGGCCGGCGCGGCGGGCATCCGCTCGGGGATGGCAAGACCGAAGGCGCCGAAGATGAGCGAGCGCAGCCGCGCGCAGGTAAGGCTGCGCATGCCGACCGCCGCCGGGAAGACCGGGTTCAGGACGGAGCCTTCGGGCGCGATGCAGGTGAAGGGCCGCGTCAGCCCGGTATTCAGCAGGATCTTCGGGTTGAGCGTGTAGAGCACGTAGTAGACGCCGACCATCAGCAGCGTATGGCGCGGATCCGAGCCGGTGGGGACGTTCAGCGAGGAGGCCAGCTGCGGGTCGGAGCCGGTGAAGTCGAGGATCGCCTCCTCGCCGCGGATCGTCAGCGCCAGCTTCAGCCGCACCGGGTTTCCGCCCTGCGAGTCCTCGTCGGCGTAATCGCAGAAGGTGTAGGTCCCGTCCGGGATGCTGCCGAGGATTTCGCGCGCCTGCGCCTCGGCATAGTCGAGCATGCCGTCGAGCCCGGCCCTGAAGGTGTCCACGCCGAACTTGGCGATCATCCCCTCGACCTTCTTCGCGCCGGTCTTCAGCGCGCCGATCAGCGCCTTGGTGTCGCCGATGTTCAGGTCGGGCTTGCGGACATTGGCGGTCATGATGCGCATGACCTGCTCGTCCATCACGCCCCCGTTCACCAGCTTCATCGGCGGGAAGCGGATGCCTTCCTGATGGATTTCGGTCAGGGATCTGGACAATGATGCCGCAACCGCCCCGCCCATGTCGGTATTGTGGATGTGCCCGGCGGCGTAGCAGACGATTTCGCCTTCATGGAAGACTGGCATCCACAGATGCGTGTCCGGCGCATGGGTCGCGACGAAGCCCGAATAGGGATCGTTGGTGAAGCCGATGTCCCCGGGGCGGTAATCGTCGATCATGTCGATCGCGCCGTCATAGGTGATGCCGACATGCCAGGTCGCGCCCAGGTCCATCGGCACGGCGATGGTCCGGCCCTGCGGGTCGAGGATCATCACGGTGAAATCCTCGGTCTCCTTGACGAAGGTCGAATGCGCGGTGCGGTAGAGCGTATGCGCCATGTTCTCGGCCGCCGCGCGGCTGTGATTGGCGAGGATCTGGAGGGTGACCTTGTCCAGCATGGCGCTCACGCCTCCTGTTCCAGCATGATGTTGAGATGGCCGTCGACTTTTGCGGCGAAGCCCGCCGGGATGGCGAAGGTGGTGTCCTCCTGCGCGACGATGGCAGGACCGGCGAAGCGGTACCCGGCTTCGAGCGCCTCCCGCAGGAAGAGCGGCACTTCGCGCCACGCGCCATCGAGCCAGACCTCGATCAGCCGGTCCGGCTGCGCCTCGGCCTCCGTCAGCGGAGCGGGCAGGGTCTCCAGCCCCGGACGCTGGCCGATCTTGACGAGCCGCAGGTTGATCAGCTCGACCGGCGTGCCCGGATCGTTGAACTCGTAGACCTCTTCGTGGCGGGCATGGAAGGCGGCGGCAATGGCTGCATCGTCGCCCTCGGCGATCCACGCAGGGTCGAGCGCGGTTTCCAGCTCGAAGCTCTGCCCGGCATAGCGCAGGTCGGCGGTGACTTGGCTGAGCGCCGGACCGTCGAAGCCCTGCCCCTGCCGCAGCCAGGCTTCGCCCTCGGCCTCCAGCTCGGCCAGGGCGCGCGCCAGCCGCGGCATGGCACCGGGGCCGACTTCCTCGAAGACGGTCCGGATGAAGTCGCTTTTAAGGTCCGCGACCAGCCCGCCGAGCGCCGAGACCACACCGGGGCGGCGCGGCGCCATCACCTTGGCGCAGCCGATCTCGCGCGCCAGGAAGGCGCCCATCAAGGGGCCTGCCCCGCCGAAAGGCACCAGCGTGAAATCGCGCATGTCGATGCCGTAGCGCGCGGCCATCTTCTCGACCTCGACGAACATCTCGGAAATGGCGATTTCGACTATGGCCTCGGCAGTCGCCTCGATGCTGCGCCCCATCGCCTCCGCCAGGGGCGCGATGGCGGCCCGCGCCGCGCCCACATCCATCGAGAGCTGGCCATAGGCGATGTCCGAATGCCCGAGGATGCCCATCACGGCCATGGCGTCGGTGATGGTGGGCTGCGTGCCGCCGCGGCCATAGCAGACCGGCCCGGGGGTGGACCCTGCGCTTTCCGGGCCGACCTTCAGCACGCCGAACCCGTCCACCGAAGCGATGGAGCCGCCGCCCGCGCCGATCGAACTGACCGAGACGGAAGGCACATGCAGCGGGAAATCCCCGATCATCTCGCCGGTGCCGAATTGCGGCTTGCCGTCGATGATGACGGCGAGGTCGGCCGAGGTGCCGCCGATATCCAGCGTCAGGATGCGGTCCTCGCCCGCCTGCCGCGCCAGCCAGGCCGCGCCGATCACGCCGGACGCCGTGCCGGAAAGCAGCATGTTCACGCAGGCGGTCCGCCCCTCTTCGGCGCGCATCAGCCCGCCGTTCGACTTGGTCAGCAGCGGCTGCGCCGGAGCGCCTAGGTCTTCCAGCGTGGCGTAGAGCCCGTCGAGATAGCCGGCGATGCGCGGATGGACATAGCCGTTGAGGATCGCCGTTGTGGTGCGCTCGTATTCGCGGATCACCGGCCAGACCTCGGCGGAGGTGAAGGCGTAGAGATCGGGCGCGAGCCGCGCCAGTTCCGTCTTCACCGCATGTTCCTGCGAAGGATCGCGATAGGCATGCAGCATGGCGACGATCACGCCGTCCGCCCCCTTGGCGCGGATCGCCTCGACGATCCCGGGCAATGCGGCCAGATCCGGTGCGGTCTCTTCGCGCCCGTCGGACAGCATCCGCCCCGCTATGCCGAAGACCATGTCGCGGGTGATCAGCTGCTCGGGCCGGGTGCAGAACAGCGAATAGACCTGCGGCATCCTGAGCCGCGCCAGCTCGATCACGTCCTCGAACCCGGCATTCGTGACCAGCGCCAGCTTGGCGCCCTTGCGCTGGATGATCGTGTTGATGCCGACCGTGGTGCCGTGCATGAAGCCGTCGATCTGGCCCGGGTCGACCCCGTGGCGGTCCTGCAGCAGGCGGATGCCGGTGCCCAGCTCCTGCCCCGGCGCGCCGGGCGTGGTCAGCACCTTCAGCGTGCAGATCCGGTTGGTTTCCGCCTCGAAGGCGCAGAAATCGATGAAGGTGCCGCCGATATCGACGCCCAGTTTCCAGCTCATGGGGCTCTCTCTCCTGCTCGCCCCCAGACTGGCCGGGCCCGAAGCTGCAGGTCCAAGGCGAAATACGCCACCGTCAATAACCACAGCTTATCGACAGTGGCGCACCGAAGGACGAACCAACATTTTCGCCAGGGCAATCGGCGTCGCTCTGAAGGCTTGTCATGGGAGCATTCCGGTCTGGCAGGGTACTGGAATCGTCCTCCCCCGGCGCTGTTTGCGGAACGGGATTCGTCTCGGCGGATATTCGGCGGAGACAGCCATGCGCGGGACGGGCGGGACGGACGGATTGCTGTCCGGCTCTGCCGGTCTCGGGACGCGTCCCGGCCCGGCATCCGCTGCGCCCGATCCGGCGGGCCGCCGAGCGAGCCATGGAGCCGCCACGTGGCCGAGACCCAGGGCGGACGACCTGGCGGGCCCCGACGGCGAGCTTGCGGCGCTCTGCGCCGGTTTCCGCCGTCCCTCGATCGCCCCCGAGCGGCTGGTCCATGCGAGCCTGCTGCACATCCTGTTCCCGGTCCGCTCCGGACGGCAGCCGGTGGCGCAGCTGGACGGCGACCTGCCGTTCCGCTGGTCCGCCGGCCTGGGCGTCGGCGATCCCGTCCGGGGCGGAGGGCGCCCGGGCGTCTGTCCGGCGGACGGACTCCGGCCCTGGACGGGCGCAGCCCCGGGACGGAGTCCGGCCGTCTTCAGCAGGCACCGCGACCGCCTGCCCGCCACGGACATGCCGCGCACGGCGATGGCCGCCATCCCGGCGCATCGCGAGGCCGCCCCGCTGCTGCCGGACGGCCATTTCCCGGCCGGCGGCACGCTGGCGGAGGCCCGGGCGCCGATGAAGAGCATGCGGCCGAAGGAGGGCGGCGATCCTCCGGCACGCGGCGCCGCCCCGCTGGACCGGTCCGGAACCCCGTCCGATGCCCCGCCCCGCCAGCCGCAGCCGACATGCAGGCGTGGATTTCAGGGGCGGGAAGCGTCCCAACGCGACGCATGCCCCGGCCCCCGGTCCGCAGGCGCGGCTTTGCCGGAAGCCGCCCGGCGCTGGCGCGATGCCGGGCTTCCTCGGGCACGCGCTGATGGACATGAGGCGTGTTCCGCCGCAGGTCCGGGGAACGCGCCGGTTGCGCAGCGGGCTTGCCGTCCAGGGCGGCCTGGGCCGGGCCGGCGGCCGTGCCGAACGCAGGGCGGCGCTCGGCATGATGCACCGCCGCTCGCCCGGCCCGGCGGCGGACGCTCGGCAAGGGGGTGCCGACGGAGGCGCCGCCGCCCGCCGGACCCGAACCGGTGGCGCCGCGATGGGCAGCTCCGGGCGCCGCCGGGTCCGTGGCCGGTCGCGGGCCGGCCTGCATCGCGCTCCATGCCGCGCAGAAAGAGCGGTTCCCGGCCACCGGCGGACGGACCGCGCGGCACAAGGACCGCGCGCTGTCGCGGAGGCATCGGCAGCGCTTCGAGGAGCCTTTCGGCCGGTCCGAGACGGCGGGCGGCGCGGCGCAGGCCGTGCGTCGCGGCGCCGAGCGGGTGCGCTCCCGCTTCGTCCTCACCCTGGCGGCGGCAAGCCCCGCCCGCCTGCCGCGGCTGCCGGCCATCTCGAGGCGGCGGCCGCCGCGCCACCGGTTCCGGGGGGCGAGAAAGGCCGGAAGATCGCGCCACCCCGCCCAGAACGCCGGAAACCGTCCGCGCGCACGGTTTTTCGGAGGCCTGCCAGGACCCAAGCCTTCATTTGGACCCATGCGGTCCGTCCCGGTCGCGTGCCGCCCGCTCCGCGCCGACCGCGGCCCCGCGTCCCGGCATCGGCGGCAACTGTCCTAGCATCCGAATTGTACGGGCACGTGAACGCCTGGAGGTATCGCTTGATGATGACGTGTTTGGCCGCACCGAGCAGTGCCGTCCCGGCGGACGCATGCCCAATTTCGGGTACCGCCGATCCGCCGCTTTCTGGCCCGTCGAGCATTGGCGGGGCACGCCCTCGGGCCGGGGCGAGGAGGATGCAGAAACAGTCCGGGGGATGCCCCCCGGCGGACAAGGCCCGGCGCTTGCGGAACATCTCCGGAGGCGGCGCCAGGGTGGCCATCGGCGACCTGATGCCGGAGAGTCCGGACCGGTCTGCGCCGACGGCCGAACCTCCGGGCGAGGGATTGAGGGCCGTATGGGCCGCGGAGGCATTCTCGCTGGCGCGGCGGTCGATCCCGGCGCCCGTGGTCTCAATCCACCCGTCGAACTTCTCGAGCACGGCGGCCAGCACCGTCAGCGGGGCCCGGGCCGGAACCTGCCAGTCCGGCGCCTCGCCGTGCGGTGTCGCAGCGGGCCGCCTGACAGCGGCCGCACCCAGCGGCGCCTCCCGGGCAAATTCGCGCGGGCAACCGCGGAGGGAAATGATCGCGCGGCTGCGCCGACGACCACCTTCTGCTTGGGGTGGTCGACTCATGCAGCCGACGCTTCGCTGCCGCGCGGCTAGTGGAATTGCCGCGTCCGCCAATCGATCCGGTGGGCGAAAGCTCCCGCACGCGGAAGACGTCGGCGGCGCCCTGCGATTCCTCTCTCCTGACCGGGCCGCAGCATGTCCGGCTGCCGGTTCTCGCGCTTCGGACGGTCCTCCGGATCTGCCCTGTTGCACAAGGCGGGCTCGGGAATCCCATCGTGAATCCAATATCGTAGCCAGATGGCATGAGCAGACCGCCGAAGCCGACCTGCGGGACCTCCAACTGGAACGCGTATGATCAGGCACTGGGGCAGCGCGGGTCTCTGACCGTCTGGTTCGATCCCTCGATGCAACGGACAGCCAGGCCGTCCGGGCGCAGTGGCCGCCAGCAGGCATATAGCTGTGCCGCGATTCAGGCCTGCCTGACCGTCGAGGTGCTTCTTGGCAGGGCCGCTCGGCCAGGGTGAGCCGGTGAGACGCCATTGGTGCGAGCTCACTGCGAGCGGTTTCCTGGCGAGCCTTCTCGAACTGTCCAGGCTCGGCTGGGCCGTGCCGGACGTCAGCCCCCGTCGCGGCGGCAGAGCGAGACCGGACAGTGGCGCCAGCGGTGCCGCGAAAGCCCGTCGGACAATGGATGTCACCATTCCGCATCTCGGCTCCAAGTGGCCGTTGCACCTGCCCGTCCCCTCTCGGGCATTGCTGCGCAATACCCTGCCGGGCAGCGGACGGCACAGGCACCAAGGCAGAAGGCGAAGGCGAGCGGCACAGCCACAGGCACGGGGCCGCGAAACGCCGGGTCTGGCGCAAGAACCGCCTTGGCATCGACGGGGAAACGCCGGAAATCCGGGCTGTCGAAGTCACTTCCGGCAATGCCGACGATGTCGAGCCGTTCAACGCCACCGGTCCGGGCGAACCGGCGAGGGATGCTGCCGGACCTGCTTGCCCGGATCCCGTCGGAAGGGGAGATCGCCACCGCCGACGGCGCCCATGACACGCGCGCCATCGCGGCCCTCAGTGCAGCGGCGGTTCGTCGGGCAAAAGGTCCCCGGACTTTTCGCTGCGCTCCTCGCTGCCGCTCCGCCGGAACGCCAGGCCTTGGACGCCGGACACAGCGGGGACCCGGGCGCGCAACGAGATCTTGCGGGCGTCGAAGCACTTGGGCCGGGCGCTGTGGCGGAACTGGAGCGGGTATCACCGCCGGAGCTGGGTGGAGATATGAGCCGGCTCGGGAAAGGGTCCGGGGTACCTTTTCCCCGGCGATTGGATGAATTCCATGAAGCGGCTCGGGCAGCGGCCGACGTCCGTTCGGCATCGACCTTGCACCAATGGCGGCGCGTGGCCTCACCTTCGGCCGCCAGGTTGCCCAAGTCCAGATCCGCGCATTCTAGGCTGCGCTCGGACCAATGGCGCTTGCCGCTCGTTCCTGCACCGCTTCATGGCCCTCGCCCCCCGATCACGGTGGCGCTGGGATAAGTGTGTCAGGGGAAAAGGGAAGCTATGGCGCGCAAACTGATTTGCGTAACAGCGCCCTGGAACGGCCGCGACCCGGAAAAGGTGTCGCTGGCCTATGCGCCGGACAGCCGCTGGCGCAACCGCAGCGCCTTCCTGGCCGGCCGCGCCGAGATCGTGGCCTTCCTGGCCGCCAAATGGCTGGCCGAGCAGGACTACCGGCTGATCAAGGAGCTCTGGGCATTCACGGAAAACCGCATTGCCGTGCGCTTCGCCTATGAATGGCAACGCGCAGATGGCGGCTGGGTGCGCTCCCACGGCAACGAGAACTGGGAATTCGATGCCGGGGGGCTGATGGCGGTGCGCCATGCCAGCATCAACGACCTGGAAATCGCCGGGACCGACCGGCTGTTCCTCTGGCCGCAGGGCCGCCGCCCGGACGGCCATCCCTCGCTGAGCGATCTGGGCCTGTGAGCGCGGGGCCGGACATCGTCTTCACGGATGCGGTGAAGTCGCAGCAGGCTGCCCGCGGCGCGCGCGGCCTCCATGCGCAGGCGGCGGAGACACGCCCTTGGCCCGATGCGGTGACCCCGGATCCGGCGCGCTCCATCGAAGCGCAGGCCAGCGTCTTCCTCGGCACCGCCAGCGCGGGGGGACCGCCCTGCACCCAGCATCGCGGCGGCCCGCCGGGCTTCCTGAAGCTGCTGGACGGCGGGAGGCTGGGCGTCGCCGATCGCGGGGGCAACCGGCAGTGCATCACGCTGGGCAACCTCTCCGGGAACCCGCGCGCGGTGCTGTTCCCGATCAACCATGCCGGGCGGCTGCGGATCAAGATCTGGGGACGCGCGCAGGTGGTCGAGGACGACCCGGAACTGCTGGCTCGGCTCGGAACCGGACCGGACGCAGCGAAGGCGGTGCGCGCGATCCTCTTCGGGATCGAGGCTTGGGACGCGACCTGCCCGCAGCACATCCCCCGGCGCTTCGATGAGACCGAGGTCGAGAACGCGCTGAGGTCCCGCGACGCTCGCATCGCGGAGCTCGAGGCCAGGCTGGCGGCGATTTCCCCGGCGCAGGCATGACCCGGCTCCGGACGGGCCGGACCGGGCCATGTCTGCGGGCGGGTGGTCCCTGCCCGCTAGCCCCGGCTGCCCATCCTCATCGCGAGTTCGCCCATGGCGATCGCGGCCTCGATGCTGTCGATGACCGGGATGCCGTGCCGACGCGACAGCTCCGCCGCCCGGCCCGCCAGCCCGCCCGATCCGAGGATGACCGCGCCCGCGCCGTCGAAATTGCGCGCATCGGCAATCGCCGCATCGAGCCTCCGGGCGATGGCATTGCCGCCTGCCGCCGCCTCGGCCACGCCGATGCCCGCGGCGCGCACCGTGCAGACTTCCCCTGCGCCCAGTTTCCGGACCAGCGTGCGGATGCCGGGCACCATGCCTTCCACCGTCGTGACGATGGCGAAGCGCGGGACGAACATCCGCGCGACCGAGATGGCGGCTTCGGCCGCGCAGACGATCGGCGCGCCGAGGAACCGGCGGCCCGCATCGACGGCGATGTCGTCGAAGCAGGCCATGACATAGCCGCCATAGCCGGGATTGCGCGCCAGCAGGTCGATTGCCAGCGGCTCCGCCCTGAGCCGGTCGGCGTAGGTCTCGATGGAATGCGGGCTGCCTTCTGGGTTGAGCACCCGCAGCTCGGTTCCCGGGGCGGCCACCGAGGCCGCGATTCGGGCGACCAGCCTGGTGACCTCGGGGTTGCCGTTGGGATTGACCACCAGGAGGCGCTGCGCAGCCCCGCGGGAGGCCGTGCGGGAGAGCGTCGTCGCGGCCTCCATCTCAGCGCCCCGCGGCCATGTCGGGCAGCAGCAGGGCGATCTGCGGCAGCGCCACGAGAAGACCGGCGAAGAGGATCATGATGGCCACGAAGGGCGTGGCGCCGCGGATCACGTCGTTGAAGTCGCCCCCGCCCTTGCGCACGCCCTGAACCACGAAGAGGTTCATCCCGACCGGCGGCGTGATCAGGCCGATTTCGCACATCACCACGACGAAGACCCCGAACCAGACCGGATCGACCCCCAGCGCCGCGATCATCGGCACGGCGATCGGCACGGTCAGGACCAGCATCGACATCGCGTCCATGAACATGCCGAGGATGACGTAGAAGACGACCAGCAGAAGCAGCAGCGCGGTCTGCGACAGGCCGAGCCCGGTGACCCAGCGCGTGACTGCCTGGGTGCCGCCGGTCATCGACAGCGTGACGTTGAGCAGGAGCGCGCAGACGATCACCAGGATGACCATGCCGGTGGTGCGCGCCGACTGGACGAAGCAGTTCACCAGCAGGTCCCAGCTCAGGCGGCGGCCGCGCCAGACGAAGAAGAAGGCCGCCATGACGCCGAGCGCGGCGCTTTCCGTAGGGGTGGCGAAACCGCCGTAGATCGAGCCCATCACGATGCCGAATATGACGGCCGGAGGGACCAGGTGGCGCAGCAGGCGGCGCTTCTCCGCGGGGGGCAGGTCCGGCACCGAACTGTCTCGCCCGGCATCGGGATAGCGGATCATGACATAGGCCGAGAACAGCAGCGTCAGCAGGATGCCCGGCAGGACGCCGGCGATGAAGAGCTGCCCGACCGAGACATTGGCCAGCGAGCCGTAGACCAGCAGGTTGACCGAAGGCGGGATCAGGATCCCGAGCGTGCCGCCCGCGGCCAGGGTGCCCAGGGCGGGGCGGACCGGGTAGTTGCGCTCGCCCAGGGCGGGAAGCGCGATGGTGCCGACGGTGGCGGCGGTGGCGACCGAAGAGCCGGAGGTTGCCGAGAACAGCGCGCAGGTGCCGATATTGGTGTGCAGCAGCCCGCCCGGCAGGCGCCCCAGCCAGGCGGCCAGCGTGTCGAACATCCGGTCGGCGATGCCGCCGCGCAGCAGCAGCTCGCCGAGCAGCATGAACAGAGGGATGGCGGTCATCACCGGGTTGTTGAGCGTGCCCCAGACAACCCCGCCCATGGTTTCCACCAGCGGCATGCCATAGGCGAGATAGCCGCCGATGCCGCCGACCGCGAGGATCGACACGGCGACCGGCATGGAGAGGAACATCAGCCCGAGCATGCACAGGAATCCGGCGAAGATGACGGCGATGCTCATGCCCTCGCCTCCAGGTCGGACAGCTCGGAGCTGAGCTCGTCCTCGACCGTCTCGGGGCCGAACTCCCGCACAAGGGCCCCCGCGTCGCGGCGCAGGGCGTGCAGCACCGCCTGCACGGCCAGGATGACCGCGGCCAGCGTGAACACCGCCATGCCTATTAGCCAGGCCGATTGCGGCCAGATCAGCGGGGTCATCCACGGCGTCTGGGCGACGGAGCCGAACATCTGCGTCTCGTGCAGGGTGCGGAAGGCGAAGGTCAGCAGGAAGACCGCCAGCGCGGCCAGCGCCAGGGCCGACAGGAGGTTCAGGACCGCCTGCGCCGCACGCGGCATGCGCATGTGCAGCAGGTTGATCCGGATATGGCTGCGCTCGATCGCGGTCACGGCGAAGCAGAGCGGCGCGCCGATGGCGATGGCATAGCCTGACAGCTCGTCGACGCCGGCGAGGGAATGGTTCAGCAGCTTGCGCATCACCGTCTCGGCCGCGACGACGGCGCAGAGCGCCGTCATCATCAGGCCGAAGACGATCGCGCAGGCGCGTTTGTAGGTCTGCATGGAGTCGTCTTTCCTAGGCGGGGGATCAGGGGACGGGCGGGGATCAGAGGCCCAGCTTCGCGCCGACCGTGGCCATCCAGTCGGCCTCGCAGCTTGCGTTCACCGCATTGCACTGCTTGGTCCAGGCCGGAAGCGACGAGCCGACCAGGGCACCGGCGACCGCCTCGATGTCGGCATCGGTCACCTCGGCGCTCTCCAGCGCATAGGGCGTGCCGTGCTCGCAGGGCTCCTGTCCGGTATTGCAGTTCATGGCGTCCTGGTAGAGCTCCTCGGAATAGGCCCAGACGGAGTCGACCAGCGCGCCGATGGCCCCCTGCAGCTTGGCCTGCTGCTCCGCATCCAGCCTGTCCCAGCTGTCGAGGTTGATCGCGTAGCCGTTCACCGCGAGCTGGAGCGCCAGCGGCAGCACGGTCGTGGTGACTTCGGGCCAGCCCGCCGCATTCGCCGAGGCCGGGCCGGTGATCGCGCAGTCGACCACGCCGCGGGCCAGCGACTGCTGCACCTCGCCGAAGGGCATCGGCACGCCGGTGGCGCCGAACTGGGCAACGAAGGCGGCGGCGGACTGGTCGCCCACCCGGACCTTCAGCCCCTGGAGGTCGGCAAGACCGCCGATTTCGGGCTTGCAGAAGATCACCTGCGGCCCCGCGGGCCAGACACCGAGCAGCTTGGCGTTGAAGCGTTTCTGGACGGCCGCGTCGACGGTCGGCAGGAAGGCCTCGGTATGTGCCCTGCCGGCGGCGAAATCTGGGTTCAGCCCGACCAGGTCGAGCCCCAGCATGGTCGGCTCGTCCCGGCTGACCTGCGGGCTGCGGACCGAGACGATGTCGAACAGTCCGGTGCGCAGCACGCGCATGCCGTCGGTATCGGGAATGCCCGCGACATCGACCGGCAGGTATTCAACCTGGATGTCCATGTCGGCGTTTTCCGCGAAATTCTCGAAGAAGGGCTGTTCCTTCTGCTGCTGGATGAGTCCGGAGCCGACGGGCTGTCCCAGGACGCGCAGCGTCGCGGTTTCGGCAGCGGCGGCATGGGCAAGGCAGATCAGGGCGGTCGTGGCGAAGAAGGTGCGCATCGGCATGTCCTTTCTGGAAGACGTTGGATCGGAAAAGTTCTGGGATGCAAGAAAACATGTTTTCATATCGACGCAAAAATTTTTTCATAATTTCCGCGGATTTTCCTGATGGAGAAAATCTCGTTGCACAATGCGTAATCAGATTTTCGTGCCGGGCGCTCCGATCCGGGCAGTCCGCCCGGTCAGAGCTCGTTCAGAAGGTCGTTCATGCTCTCGATCGCCTGCAGGCGCTGCCGGCCCGAATCGTCCGCCAACTCGATCGTGCGGTTGGTCACGAGGTTCAGGAGGGCCATGACGCCGACATGGCTGAACAGCGGTCCGGAGGAGCGGGTCTCGCAGCGGAAATGCCAGTCGACCTGCCTGTCCTCTGGGGCGCCCTCGTCCGTGATCAGCGCGACTTGGGCGCCCGTGCCGCGGATGGCGTCAAGGAGGCCGCCGAAGGCCGCAATGCGCCGCCGCAGGCCGAACGCGATCACCAGATCGTCGGGCCCCATGCGGGCGACATGTTCGCCCATGGTCTGGCCGCCCCCGGGCACCGGAACGGCTTCGTCGACCACCTGGAGAAGCTGCCAGCACAGGTAGCTTGCAAGCGGATTCGACGCACGGTAGCCGACGCACCAGACCTTGCGCGCGTCGAGGATCCGCGCCGCCAGGGCGTCGATGGCGGCGCGGTCGATGCCTTCGAGGCTCTCGCGGACATTGCGGATGTCGGTTTCGATGAAGGAGTCGGGTGCCGCTGCCGGTTCGGTCCCGGTCTGGCGGGTATAGAGGCGCGACCCGCTGCTGCTTTCGGTCCGGGCGTCGCGCCGGGCATCCTCGTAGGACGCGTAGCCGAGGCGCTTCACGAACCGGCTGACGGTGGCGTTCGACACCCCTGCCAGGGCGGCCAGTTCGGAGGCGGAGTAGCTGGCGACCTCTCCCGGGAAGTCGCAGATGAGGTCGCCGAGGCGGCGCTCGGCCGGGTGCAGATCGGGCAGCTTCCGCCGGACGCGGGACAGGAACGAGTGGGATTGCATGGCACGCTCCAGGAAAACACATTTTCATGGATATGCCATTGCGGCCGGGTTGCAAAGCCCGGATCTCCCCGTCGGCACGGGTCCGCCCTGCCGCCTTCCCCGAGCCGGTTTGCCCGCAAGTGCGGCGGGCTCTCCGGGAGGACCGTTCCGGTCCCGATCCGCCGGGCACACGCGTTCCGGCCCTGGCGGCAGCTGCACCGGCAGACCCTGCGGACACGGCTCGGGCCGCAAGTCCGGCGGCCCAGCGGACGGCGCTGCCCAGGGGGCTGCGGACGGTTGGCAGCGACATGCCAGGCACGGCTGTCCGGCGGGTCGACCGCGAGCCGGACGGGGGCACCTCCGCTGAAACGGGCCCTCTTCCGCCCGTCCCTGCCGGTCGCCGCAACCCGGATTTTTCCTTTACGGTTTCCCTGAGGCCTCCCGGCTGGGACAGCAGCCGGGGCGGGACCGGCTTGCCCCGCCACGCATTGCGTCGGCCGCATGATCGTTCCGCCGGCAATGTCGCCCGGCACGGGACGCCGAGCCCAAGACAGGGCAAAAAGGCTGCGCGGCACGGTCCGGGCCCGGTGCGCCGCGAAACTACCCCTCGCCGCCCTTGCCGCATCCCTAGCGAGAGGACGGACAGTGCAAATCGCTCCGGACGGCTATGCGGGCGGCGCCCATGCCGGGCGCAACGTGGCTCAGGAGGTACAAGTGCTCCCCCGGGCCGTGCCGACAAAACCGGGCAGCCCTGCGGCAGCGGACGCGGCCTGCCGAATGTCGCGGCGACAGGGAACGGCACTGCCGGGAAGGCAGGCCCTGATCCCGAATCTTTGCGCAGGCGTGACGGGCGAGCCGGTTTGACTTGGGACAGTGCCGCGGAATAGGCAGGATCGTCCGCGGGGGCCCGGCAAGCGCCTCTTCCCGCACAACCCGGAGCGCTCGAGGCTCCCCTTTCCGGAAGGCGTCCGCGTGTTCGAGTCCTTCTTTCCGAAACCTAGGATCTTCTTCCTGTCCGTCCTCGCCTGGACGGCGGTCGGCATGGCGATCTGGTACGGTCCCGGCGACCGGATCGGCGCGGCGCTCGGCTTCGACCTGCCGGGCCAGGCCGGGCCCGTCGTCGGCATCGGCTATTTCCTGACGCCGTCCTTCCTGTGGTTCTACGTCTTCTACGTGATCTGGGTGGCGCTGTTCGCGGCGGCCTGGTTCGTCCTTTCGCCGCACCGCTGGCAGGTCTGGTCGATCCTCGGCTCGTCCTTCATCCTTTTCACCACCTATTTCGGCGTGCAGGTCAGCGTCGCCATCAACAACTGGCGCCGCCCGTTCTTCGACAAGTTCCAGGAAGCGCTGTCGGGCAGCGGCACCGTGACCGCGGGAGAGCTCTACGGGCTGATCGTGATCTTCGCCGAGATCGCGCTGGTCTCGACCTTCGTCTACGTGATCACCCGCTTCGTCGTCAGCCACTACGTGTTCCGCTGGCGCACCGCGATGAACGACTACTACATGTCCCGCTGGCCGACGATCCGCGGCATCGAGGGTGCCTCGCAGCGGGTGCAGGAGGACACGATGCGCTTCGCCTCGATCATGGAGGGGCTGGGCGTCTCGGTGGTCGATGCGCTGATGACGCTGATCGCCTTCCTGCCGGTGCTGTGGGACCTGTCGCAATACGTCACCGAGCTGCCGCTGGTCGGCGCCATCCCCGAGCCGCTCTTCGTCGCGCTGGTCTTCTGGGCGGCCTTCGGCACCGTGCTGCTGGCCGCGGTCGGGGTGAAGCTGCCGGGGCTGGAATTCCTCAACCAGCGGGTCGAGGCGGCCTACCGCAAGGAGCTGGTCCACGGCGAGGACGATCCGTCCCGCGCAGGACCGCCGACGGTCGCGGCACTGTTCTCGGACGTGCGCCGGAACTACTTCCGGCTCTACTTCCACTACATGTATTTCAACATCGCCCGCGGCTTCTACCTGCAGGCGGACAATATCTACGTCAACATCATCCTGGTGCCGACAATCGTGGCGGGCAAGATCACGCTGGGGATCTGGCAGCAGATCCTGACGGCTTTCGGCCAGGTCAGCAACTCGTTCCAGTTCCTGGTGAATTCCTGGACGACGATCGTCGAGATGCTGTCGATCTACAAGCGCCTGCGGGCCTTCGAGGCCGCCTTCAAGGGCGAGGCGCTGGCACCGATCGAGCAGGAGGCCGAGGGCGGCTTCGCCCAGCACCTGCCAGATCCCGAACCCGGGGAGGGCGGCCACCAGCGGGTCCACGACATCGAACGCTGACGCGGCCCCGGCGGAGGTCGCCGGGGCCGCGGGCCAGAAGCGCTTGACCAGCCAGCCCGTGCCGCTGCGGCTCCGGCAGTCCTCGCCGATGCTGCCGGAATACCCGGCCCGCAGCGCCAGCCCGCCGCCGCCAGACAGCTCGATTCCGGCGCAGCTCCGGCCCGGCTGGAGCTGCATCGGCAGCTCCGTCTTGAAGCGCCCTGAGCCCGAGTCCGCTGTCGAAGCTGGCGCTGCGGGTCCAGGCATCCCGGCTGGAGAAGCTGGCGCACGCCGCCGCGAAGAGCCGCCCCTGCCAGCCGTTCTCCGTCGCGCAGCGGATTGCGACCTCCAGCGCGGGGCCGCGAGGACGGTGGGCTGATCGCTTTCCTCCACCGGGGGATCGAACATCCCCGCCCCGGTTTCCGTGCGGCCCGAGGCGTGGGTGCAGATCATGTCGAGATCGAAGGAGGGCTTCAGGTGGACCCTCTCGAAGGCAGCGGAAGAGGCCAGCCGCAGCCGCGCCCCCGGCGCATCGAGGCCGCAATCCGCCGAGGCCGTTCCGGATTGGGACGGAACGCGGACGCGGCGGTCGACATCATGGCTGCCGCTGGCCGCTTCCGGGACCGGGAAACCGCCCAGCTGCCGGGTGACCGTAGCCGCCACGAAGCCGAAATTGCCGTCTGCATCCGCGCCGCCGCCGATCGCCTGCGCCAGGACACAGTCCGCGGCGTCTCCGGTGGAGGTGACATTGCCGTTGCCGGTGATTTCGGTGCAGCCGTCGAAGGGCGTGTTTTGGCCGTCGCTGTCGCTGCCGCCCGCATCGCCGCCGACGGTCAGGATGCCGCCCGACATGCCTGCCGCGCCGCCGCCGCCGCCCGCAAGGGTCTGCGCGACCACTGCGTTCGCGCCATGGCCCGACGTCGCGACATTCCCCGAATTGTTGGTGATCGCTTCGTCCCCTTCGCCGCCATCTTCGCCGAAGCCGAGCACCAGCCCTGCACCGATCCCGCCGCCGCCCACGGACTGGACGAGCATGCCATTGGCGCAATCGCCTTCGGTGGCGACAGCCATGTCCGAGGTGATCTGCGTCTGACCGCCCCGGCCGCCATTCCCGGCCAGCACTTGCGTGAAGTCGGCTCCGGTCCCGCCGCCGCCGCCCGCCGAGCCGCTTTCGCCGTCTCCCGCGCCGCCGTCGCCGCCAAGGCTGCGCACCGCGATGCCCATCACGCCCGGGCCGCTGGCCGCGATGCCGCCCGAATTCGACACCGTGCTGACGCCCGGGGTCACGCTCTCCGTTTCGGAGCTGTCGCCGCCTGCGCCCCGGCCGTCTTGCTGTCCAAGCTCAGCGCCAGATCGCCGGCGCCGCCGATCGATGCCGCGCGGCGGCCGCGTTGATGCCATTCAGGCCGCTGATTCCGGCCAGGAGCTCCACGTCGATCGCGATGCCGCCGCGGTTCTCCATCGTCACCTGCTTGCCCTGCTCGTCCTTGCCGCCGTCACAGGAGTTGTCGTTGGCGTTGGCGTCGCTGCGGTTGCTGCCTTGGCTCTGGACATGGATTCCGTCGACCCGGTTTGCCGTACTGTCACCGGCATTCCAGCGGATGCAGATATCGCCGCAATTGCAGACATTGGTCTGCATGCCCGAGCCGCCATCGGTGTTGTACAGGCCGTCGGCGCCGCCTTTTCCGCGGGCGTTGATCGCCTTGCCCGCCAGAAAGGCGGTGAAGCGGGACCTGGCCGATCCGATGCTGAATCCACCCTGATCGATGATGGCGATTTCCTTGGCATCCCCGCCGTCGCCGCCGTTCTGGTTGCCGGACCCTTCATTCTCGTAGCCCAGATCGCCGCCATTGGCGGAGACGTTGATCGCATTGGCGCCGGCCTCCAATCCGTCGGGCGCGCTGGCCTCGATCGTGATGGCACCGCCGTTGCCGATGGTGACATAGCCGCCGCGGTGACCGTCCTTGCCGTGCCCGTCCGCGTCCCTGCCGGGCGCCCCTTGGCCGAGACCTACAGCCCGTAGACGTGCGAGGCATTGTCCGGACTGCCCGAGCTGTCGCAGTTGAAAGTGAAATCGACTGAATTTTCGACCCAGACAGTGGGGGCGTAGATGCCCTGCCGGCCTTGCTATCGGCATGCGGCTTGACGACCGTGTATGTCGCCCCCGCGTCCGCGGTCTGGACTGCGCCATTGCCGAAGCTGCGCCAGACCCTGTTCTCCGCTACCGGGCCGCCGCAGCTGTAGCCCGCCCCGACGCTGGGAGACGGCAGCAGAATAATGGTCTGGCCGTCCGGGGGATTGCCGCAGTCATGCGCATCGTCGGCCACCGCCGGTGCGGCAGCAAGCAGCGCGGCGGCGGAGACGGAAAGCAGCAGGCGCATGCAGATGCCGGAGTCGCCGGCATGGCCCTTTCCGGCAGGCTCGAACGTGGCCGCGGCCGGGTCTCCTTCCTTGCATTGCTCGCCTCTCGCAAGCGCAGGAAAGACGGGAAGGTCTTCGCTGCAGGACAGCCCTCGCGGCATGCCGGGAAGGTCCCGCAGGTCTGGAGGCCGCGTCCGCGGCCGAGCCCCAGCGGGGTCCGGGGAGCCCCGTCGCGGACCGGCCGCCTCTCTCGGCGCGTCGCCGGAGCACTGGTCCCGCCCGGACGGAATGTGCCCGGCGATGGCGGCTCCATCGGCACATCCGGGCCGGATTGTTCCAGACCGCTTGATGCTTGATGAGCCGCCCAGGCTGTGTGAAGACTCGGGTTTTGCCGACAGTGCGCGGCTTGCCGGAACAGCCTTGGCCGGTGTCCCGTGTCACCCGGCAGCGTGTATCGCGGCGGCGGTGCGGGCTTGCAGCGCCGCCAGCATGGCCTGAACCCCGAGGATCTTCATCGCCCGCTTCATGTTTTAGGCGAGGACGTGCAGCGCCATCTCCGTTGCCACGTTCTTCAGGCGCTTCATCGTGAAATGCGTGGCGCCCATCCAGGCCTTGATCGTGCCGAACGGATGCTCGACCGTCTGCCGC
>NZ_JAATVU010000259.1 GCF_013184745.1 Mangrovicoccus sp. HB161399 | reverse complement strand
GCCCTCGCTGACCGGCCAGATGAACTTCCCGGCCTCCAGCCGCTTGGAGTAGAACGACATGCCGACCCCGTCATGCCACAAGATCTTCAGGAGGTCGCCCCTGCGCCCGCGGAAGCAGAAGATCTCGCCGCCATGCGGGTCCCGGCCGAGACCCTGCTGAACCTTGATCGCCAGCGAGTTCATGCCGCAGCGCATGTCGGTGACGCCGCCTGCGATCCAGACCTTCACCCCGGCGGGAAACGCGATCACCGGCCGTCCAGCACGGAAAGAAGGCGGGCCAGCGCTTCCGGGTCGACATTGGCAGGAACCGCAAGCTGGCGCCCGTTCCGCAACACAATTTCCACCCTCGCTTCCGGGTTCGGCGGCAAGGGCACCGGAGATGCAGGGCCCGGCTGCCCGTCAGACACCGTCAGCGGGATGAAGGCCGGGGAAGCATCGCCGCTGAGTTCACCGCTCCGGTATTGCCGCCGCCAGATCGTCAGCAGGGACCGCGAAACGCCGTGGCGCCGCGCCGTGGCACTCACCTGGCGATGGCCGCGGAAGCTTTCCTCGACGATGCGGACTTTCTCCGCATCGTCCAAGTGCCGTCGGCGAAAGCCATCTGCCGCGGACAGGACTTCAATTTTGGGTTCGAACATAAGGTCGCGCATAAGGTCGGACTTATCACCGAAGCACCAAACCCGTCAGGCGGCCTTCGCCGGATGAATACGATGTAGTCGCTGACTTGCCCTGCTGAGACGAAGAGATCGATCGGACGGCCTTTGCTGTCGCAGATGGCATGCAGCTTCGTGTTCATGCCGCCCTTGGTGCGACCGATCAGGCGGCCGCGCCCCCCTTTTTCACGCCCAGACTGGACGCCGTGCGGTGAGCCTTCAAATAGGTCGCATCTATCATCACGGTCTTCTTCTCGTGGTCCTCGCCCGCCAGCCCGGCCAGCATCCGCGCGAAGATGCCCTTATCGCTCCACCGCTT
>NZ_JAATVU010000258.1 GCF_013184745.1 Mangrovicoccus sp. HB161399 | reverse complement strand
GGACTCTGTTGCGCAATTCGGCTTTTAGGGGAGGTTCCCCTATCCCCGGACAGACTTATCCCACGACCTCAGTGACAGGTATGCCGAGCGCGGTGTAGCCGTTCAGGACGGCTATGCGGATTTGGAGTTCGGCGACCTGACGGTCGAAGTCCCGCGCCATGAGGCGCTGCCCCAGCAGTTTCACACAGTGCATCTTCGTTTCGACGCGGCTTCGGCGGTGATAACCGCTCCAGTTTCGCCAGAGCGCCCGACCGAGATACTTCGACGCCTGCAAGGCTTCGTTTCGTGCGACCGCTCCGAGGGTGTTCGGCTTCCATGGTTTTGCGTTCTTGCGGGGTGGGATGACGGCGACAGCGCCTCGATCCGCAATGGCATCATGGCACCTGCGCGTGTCATAGGCGCCGTCTGCGGTGACGCTACCGATCTCCTGTTCGGGTGGGATCTGATCGAGCAACTCCGGCAGCATGGGCGCATCGCCGATGCCACTGCTGGTGAACTCAACGGCTCGGATCTCCAGCGTTTGCTCGTCGATCCCGAGGTGGATTTTGCGCCAGACCCGCCGTTTGGAACCGCCATGCTTGCGCGCATTCCACTCGCCTTCACCCTCGACCTTGATGCCGGTGCTGTCGATCAGCAGGTGCAAAGGCCCCTTCGAGCCGCGATAGGGGATGTTCACGGCCAATGTTCGACGGGCTTACGCGGCGCCACTGGCGCCACGGTCCCGTCTCACTCTGGCGGCGGGACAGCGTGCTGAAGTCGGGCACCGCCCAGTCCAAGCCGATCAGCTTCAGCAGGCTCTCGACAAACCCGGTCGTTTGCCGGAGGGCCATTCCGAACAACACCTTCATTGAAAGGCACGTCTGGATGGCGGCGTCGCTGTAGATCTGCTGGCGGCCACGCCGGCCTGTCGGCGCGGCATCCCAGGTCATGTCGGGGTCAAACCAGATCGTCAGCGAGCCCCTGCGCTTGAGCGCTTCATTGTAGGCCGGCCAGTTCCTGGTCTTGTAGATCGGGGGTGTGGGGCTGCCCA
>NZ_JAATVU010000257.1 GCF_013184745.1 Mangrovicoccus sp. HB161399 | reverse complement strand
CGATCCCCGGCATCTTCCGGAGCCGGGCAGAAAGCGGAGTTCGCCTGCTTGCCGCCTGTATCTGCGCGTGAGTTCCGAGATCCGCTGGGACAGGCCGTCGATCTGCCCGGGGCAGAGCTGCGACATGGCCCGAACCTGGGCGGGCAGGGTCTCCGAAGCGTCCTCCGTCTCCAAGGCGGGGCCAGCTTGGCGATGTTCTCCCGGCCCTTGCCTGCAACGAACCCGAATTCCGGCAGATGCCCCCGCAGGCTATCGATCATCCGGGGTCGCTGCCCGGCCGACATGTCTCCCAGCCTGAAGATCATGCCAAGCCCCTGCCGTTCGGGCGTCTTGATCTCTACGAACCTCATGGCCGGTCGGCTCGCCGCTTCGGCAATCGCCTCGGCATCGGCCATGTCGTCCGGCGTCCGGAACCGTCCCCCGGACGGTTCCGGACGCCGCCTCGCTCCGGGTCTTCACGGATGGTTTCACGGACTTCGGCGAAATCAGGCAGACGTCATGGCCAAGCGCCGAAAGCAGCCCCGCCCGATGATGCGCCGTCCCGCAGGCTTCCAAGGCGACCCGGCATCGCGGCTGGGCCTTCATGAATTCCCCGAACTGCCTGCGCGACAGCTTCCTGCGGAAGACCGCTTCGCCGGTTTCGGTTGACCCGTGCAGCTCGAAGACCTGCTTGGCCAGATCCATGCCGATGATGGAGACGTCCTTCCTCATCCAAACCTCCCGATCCTTTCCGGATCACCGTGGCACAAGTGCCGTCAGGAGGGGCTAACCAACCCATCAGCAAGGCCCTGGCGACGTGGGCGGCGATGGAGGCGACCTTGTCCTTCACGGCTTCGCCGCCCGTTCCGCGAAGCCGGTCAGGTCGCGCGGTCGCCCATCGCGCTCGGACCGATGGCGCCGCGATGGGCAGCTCCGAGGGTCCAGGCCAGCGCCGAAGCCTTCCGCATGACCTCCATCTCTTCCTTTGGGCGGCGTTCCCGCGGCGCAGCTCGCCGAGTTGCGCTGCCCCGGCCCGCCGGCGGCGGATCGCCC
>NZ_JAATVU010000256.1 GCF_013184745.1 Mangrovicoccus sp. HB161399 | reverse complement strand
TCGAGGCAATCTCCCTTCCGGCTCATCGAGGCGACGGCTTTCCAGGCATCGAGAAGCCGCCTGTAGTCACCGGCAGCATATTGGACGCCTCTATCTGAATGACAAATCAGCCCCGGTGCCGGCCGCCGGTTCTGCAGCGCCATGCGCATCGCGTCGACCGCGAGGCTGCTCTTGAGCCGGTCCGACATCGACCACCCCACGATCTCCATTGTTGCCATGTCCTTGACCGCTGCAAGGTAGAGCCAGCCCTCGTCCGTCGGAACGTAGCTGATGTCGGCCAGCCAGATACGATCGGGCTCCGCGGCCCGGAAATTCCGCCTCAGCAGGTTCGGCGCGATCCCCAGATCGTGACGGCTGTCGGTCGTCCGCGGCACGCGGCGGCCCCGTATTGGCGGAAAGATCCTGTTTTCCTTCATCAGCTTGGCCACCGTCTTCCGGGCAACCCGGATGCCTTGCTCCCGCAATTCTGCGTGGATGCGCGGCGCACCATATCGCCGGCGGCTGTCTTCGAAGATTGCACGTATCCGCGGCAACAGGGCGTCCCGGGATGCCCGGCGCGCCGCCCGTTTCGGCGCCGCCACGCGCCAGGCGTAGAACCAGCTCGTGCTGACCGAGAGCGCCCGGCACATGAGGCTGACCGCGTGGGCGGACGCGTGGGCGGCGATGAACTCCAGCTTCGTGTTCACTGTTTCGCCGCCCGCTGAGCGAAAAAAGCGGAGGCCTTCCGCATCACCTCCACCTCTTCCTTGAGGCGCCGGTTCTCGCGGCGCAGATCGGCCAGTTCGGCGGCCTCGGTCTGCTGGCGGCGGATCGCCTCGGCCGAGCCAGCAGCCGCCAGTTCAAGCCGCCAGCCCTTCAGCTGCGAAGCGGATATGCCGAGATCCCGGGCAACGCTGGTCTGCGTGGCCCCGGGCTCTGACAGGCGCGCGACGGCCTGTTCCTTGAACTCGGCAGTGAAGTGGCGGCGGGGCTGTCTGCTCATGTGGGGTCCCTCTATCTGGAAGTAATTTAACTCCCAGTCCGGCATCCGGGGGCAAGCTCA
>NZ_JAATVU010000255.1 GCF_013184745.1 Mangrovicoccus sp. HB161399 | reverse complement strand
TGACTGCAACGCTCGCGCAGCTCGACGGGCAGATCGGGACCCTGGATGCCGAGATCGCCCGGCGCGCCAGGGAAAGCGAGGTCGCCCGCCGCCGGATGGGCTCCGCCCGCCCGGGCCCCAGGGGCTCCGCCCGTTCCCTCCTCAAACTGTCCTCCGGACAGTTTGAGGAGAGAACCCCGCCGGAGGATTTGCCGCTTGCGCGGACCGGCCCGGACTCCCCGGCATCGGCCCGCCGACCGCCACGGCTCTGGCCACACTCGCGCCGCCGCCTGAACTTTTCCGCAAGGGCCGGGACTTCGCGGCGCCGTGCCGGAGGCACGCCTCCGGCGTGACGCTCGGGCTCGCGCCGGGGCAGCACTCGACGGGCGGAAAGCAGCGGCTGGGCGCCACGGCGACCCTCCCGGGACATTGCGTTCCGCAATGCCCTGCCGGGCAGCGGATGGGCGAGCGCTCCCTGCGCCGATTGCCGATCATCGGGGCCAAGAGCGTCATCATCAAGCGGCTCAGCCACGCCTCGGCGCGCCCGGGCACCTGGCTCGCGCGGATGCCGGAGCGCAAGCCGCCGATGCTTGTGCGCGTGGCCCTTGCGAACAGCGAGCGGTGACGCGCCACCGGTCCGAGCGCATCGCGAGCGGCGCGCGTTCGCCCGCTCGCTCGAACCATGGCGCTCGCGGGCCCACTCCGGGCACTGACGAAGAGCGGAGAGACCTGCCGGGTTCCGGCCGCGGCGGCGCAAGGCCGGCCAGCGGCCGCGAGACGCCGGAGCGGAGGAGGGCAAGGAGAAGTTTGGCGCAACGGTCGTGAGACGGGATCGGCAGAACCAGGGTGCAACAAGGTGCCTTCGGGCACGCGGCATTGATCTGGACGTTCGGCATCTCTCTCGGACCGTCGCCCATCGGGCTCGAACCAATGGCGCCACGATGGGCAACCGTTCGATGCCTCGCTCCGCGAACACCACCCAGACCTTGTCCGGCGCCGCGACGTCGAACTGCCGATCCAAGATGTTGTCGACCATGACCGAAGACTTGCCGCCATACTTCCCGGGGCG
>NZ_JAATVU010000254.1 GCF_013184745.1 Mangrovicoccus sp. HB161399 | reverse complement strand
CGGCCAGCACCAGCCGCTGAACCGGCTCTCCGAACGCTTTGCCCGCGAAGGCGTCGAGCTCAGCCTCTCGACCCTGGCAGATCAGGTGGGCGCCTGCGCGGCAGCGCTGGGACCCATCCACGAGCTGATCCGGACCCATGTCCTGGCGGCGGAGCGGCTGCACGGCGACGACACCACGGTGCCGCTGCTGGCGAAGGGCGGCACGGTCACGGCGCGGCTCTGGACCTATGTGCGCGATGACCGCCCCTTCGCGGGCGGCGCGCCCCCGGCGGCGCTGTTCTTCTTCTCGACCGACCGCGAAAAGACCCATCCCAACGGCCACCTGGCGGGCTGGACCGGCATCCTGCAGGCCGACGCCTATGGCGGCTACAACGATCTCTACCTCGGGGACCGTGCCCCGGCCCCGGTGGCCAGCGCGCTCTGCTGGAGCCACGCGCGGCGAAAGTTCTTCGAGCTCGCCGACATTGCCGGACAGGTCCGCAAGAAGCGTCCCGCGCACGAGATATCGCCCGTGGCGCTGGAGGCGGTGTCCCGGATCGACGCGCTGTTCGACATCGAGCGAGCGATCAATGGCTTGCCTGCCGCGGAACGTCTGGCCGCACGGCAGGAGTCGGCCCGCCCGCTGGTCGCCGGCCTGCATGGCTGGCTGGCATCGGAACGCGGACGGATGTCGCGGCACGCGCCCGTTGCCAAGGCGATTGACTACGTGCTGAGCGACGGCCGCTGGACCGCCTTCACCCGCTTCCTCGATGACGGCCGTATCTGCCTGACGAACAACGCCGCGGAGCGATCGCTCAGGGGTGTCGCCCTCGGCCGGAAGTCCTGGCTCTTCGCAGGTTCCGGACGCGGCGGCGACAGGGCGGCCCTCATGTACACGCTGATCGTGACGGCGAAGATGAACGGTATCGATCCACAGGCCTGGCTCGCTGATGTCCTGGCGCGGCTGCCTGACACCAAGGTCTCGCGCGTACCTGAGCTTCTGCCCTGGAACTGGACGCCACAAAGCGCCTTGTCACGCAAGGCCGCATGACCGCCGCCCTCGCCGGATGCTAAC
>NZ_JAATVU010000253.1 GCF_013184745.1 Mangrovicoccus sp. HB161399 | reverse complement strand
TGCTGGGCGGCGGCGATGACAGCTATGACGGCCGCGGCGGCTCGGCGGAGTCGGTATCGGGCGGCGACGGCGCGGACACGCTCATCGGCGGCGCCGGAGAGGACAGGCTCGACGGCGGGGCGGATGACGACCAGATCCGCGGCAAGGCTGACGATGACAGCCTGGAGGGCGGCCCCGGCAACGACACGATCGTGGGCGGCCAGGGCGACGACACGCTCTCGGGCAGCGACGGCAATGACGAGCTGCGCGGCGGCGAGGGCGACGACCTGCTGGACGGCGGCGTGAACAATGATCTGCTGATCGGTGGCCGCGGCAATGACGTCCTCCTCGGCGGCGGCGCGTCGGATGTGCTCCGCGGCTATGCCGGAGACGACTATCTGTCCGGCGGTCCGGGCCCCGACCAGCTGGAAGGCAACAAGGGCGATGACACGCTGGAGGGCGGCGCCAGGGAAGACACCTTCGTCTTCCGCGCGAATGACGGCTTCGACACGGTTCTGGATTTCCAGGACGGCACCGACCTGATCGACCTGACCGCGCTGGCCCTGACGGGCTACGGCGCGAGCCTCTCCGCCCATGCGGTCGAAACGTCGCGCGGCGTGCTGATCGACCTGTCGGACACCTACGGCCTGTCGATCCTGCTCGTGGGCGTGGCCGAGACGGACCTGTCGAATGCAGATTTCCTGTTCTGATCGGGGCAGCTCCGGTCCTGCCGGGAGCTGCCCCGATCGTTCCGTTCGGCGGGCGGACGGAACCGTGCCACCGGCCCCCAAGGCGGCCGTGCCGGGTGTGTGACCGGCTGATTGGCATGGAGCTTGCGGCATGTCCGGCTTTCGCTCAGCTCCATGTTAGGGTCAGGACTCATAGCCAGTAGATGACGATCGCGGCGAGAGTGATGGCAGGGAAGAATGTCCTGGGGCATCTGTCGTATCTGGTTGCTACGCGCCTCCAGTCTTTAAGCCTGCCAAACATGATCTCGATACGCTTGCGTCGTTTGCAGCGGCGCTTGTCGTGTTTGACTTGGGTTTTGCGTTGCTTCCGGCCCGGAATGCAGGCGCGC
>NZ_JAATVU010000252.1 GCF_013184745.1 Mangrovicoccus sp. HB161399 | reverse complement strand
CCAGGGAAGCAGTCCGCGGCGGCCCCATGGCCGGGACGGGAGAGTGCGCAGCCTGAAAATAGACACCGGTGACAACAACCTTGAAAACCACCGCTTGCCCCGGCCGATTGGGCCGCGAGGCAATGAAGGCGGAGTTCCGGACCGACCTGGGATTGAAAGATCGCCGGACACGGCGGCGGCCATCATGGGTCCGCCAGCGGCCGGAATCGGCTCAATGCGCTTTCCAAAGGCTGCCGGACCCACTAGTCATCGCCATCCATGCCAGCGAGGGACGAGCCATGGCGCTGAAATCCACCATCTACAAAGTCGAGCTTTCCGTTTCCGACATGGATCGCCACTACTACGAAACCCACAAGCTAACCGTAGCGAAACATCCTTCGGAGACCGAAGAGCGGCTGATGGTGCGCCTTCTCGCCTTCGCCCTGAATGCCGGCGAGGCCCTGGAAATGACCAAGGGGCTTTCGACCGATGACGAGCCTGACATCTGGCAGAAAAGCCTGAGCGGCGAGCTGGAACTGTGGGTTGCGCTGGGACTTCCGGGCGAAAAGGTCATCCGCCAATCCTGCGCGAAAGCCGACAAGGTGGTGATCTATTCCTACGGCGGCAGAGCGGCGGATCTGTGGTGGGACAAGGTGAGGAACGCCACCTCCCGATTCGGCAATCTCGCGATCGTTAATCTTCCGGAACAGGCGACCAGCGAACTGGCGGACCTGGCGAGCCGCTCGGTGAAGCTGCAGGTCAACATCCAGGACGGCGAAGTCATGGTCAGTGCCGATGACCGCATCGTCTACGTCACTCCGGTGATCTTGAAGGACGCAGCATAGCTGCCGGTTGAGCCGGGTGGCCGCCATTTGTTCGCCTAGCAGGGTGCTGAAAATAGTCTGGTGCGCAGAACGGTTTCCGGCGTGTCGGGCGCGGCCGCGCAATCTGTCCGCCATCTCTTTGCCGCGCGGCACAGATGGCGCGGTCGTTGCCGTCTTCATATGGCCAGCAGCCGCGGCAGCCTGGCGAGGTTTGCCGCCGCCAGCGCGGGGATGAAGCGCGACCGCACCCGCCCGATCCCGCGATGGACCGTCTGGACCGCCCCGCCGACGGTCCTGGACCGGCCGAAGAGCTCCCCGATGCGCTT
>NZ_JAATVU010000251.1 GCF_013184745.1 Mangrovicoccus sp. HB161399 | reverse complement strand
TCGATCCGGTCGTCGTAGACATGGACCCGCAGCCGCTTGCCGATCAGCTGGGAGGGGGCGGAATAGAAGACGGCATGCACCAGGAAGCCGCCGGTCTTGGTGCCGCGGGCGACCACCTCGGTGAAGTCGGTGGTGCGCCGTGCGGGCAGCGGGCACAGCGCGGCCATCTCGGTGCGCACAGCGGCCTCGCGCCGCCGGTTGCGGCGGGCGACCAGCTCGTCGACGAAGCGCTTCCAGCCGGCGAGCTCGGCGAAGTCGCGGGAGCCGCGCAGGATCAGCGCCTGGTCGAGCGCGACCTTGAGATGGTTGTTCGGGGCCTCGACGGCGCCGTTCTCGTGGGCCTCCCCGGGATTGTTGCGGCTCGCCAGCATGCCGTAATGGGCGCAGAAGGCATCGAAACGCCCGGTCACGTCCGCCGCGGCATCGGCATCGAGGTTGCGATAATGAGGCGGGATTGCGGACAGTCCGGTGGACTGTCCGCCCGCCGAATGCCGAGAGGCTGTCGGTCCTGTGTTCCAGCGGCACGCCGCCGAGGGCCCAGAGCGCGTTCTGGAGGTTCTCGACCAGCGCGGTGAAGCTCTCGCCGCCCAGGACCACGGCGGCGCGTTCCCAGCCGCTATAGGCCAGGACGAAGTGGAAAAGCCGGTGCTCCAGCGGCACGCCACCGATGGTGACGCCGAGCCTGGCCGCATCCGTGAAGTCCGACAGCGCCATCCGGCCAGGCTCGGGCGCCTAGCGGAAGATCACGTCGCGCTCGGGGCCGTGCAGGGCACGCCAGTCGCGGACGCGGCGCTCGAGGGTGCGGCGGATCCGGTCATCGGGGAAGGCATCCGGATCGGTCATCTGCAGGTGGCGCAGGAGTGTCACGGCCTGGACGGCCGGATCGCGCTCGAGGATCGGCTGCAGCACCGGCTCCCAGACCGCCTCGAGCGGATCTGGCACGGTGCGGCCGCGGGTGGGCTGGCGCTGGGAAGGAAGGCGGGGACGGGCGTCCGCCGCCGCAGCACTTGAAGGCGGTGGCATTGCGCGAGCTGGAGCTCATCGAACTTCTGAACCGGCAGATCGATGCCGTGAAGTCGGAGCGCGACGCCCTGCTCGACGAGACGCAGACCGCCGGTTCGACGCCGTCCCCTGTGCGA
>NZ_JAATVU010000250.1 GCF_013184745.1 Mangrovicoccus sp. HB161399 | reverse complement strand
CTCCGGCACAACGCTTTCGGCCGTCAGCTTGCCGTTTTCGTCCAGCCCCATGACCTCGGCGGCCCGCGTGTCCAGATAGCGGATCACGACGTCTGAGGCGGCTTGCACCAGGTGGTGCAGGTCGAAATCGTGGTCGTCGCCCTCGATCTTGAGGATCAGCTTGACCTCTTCCACCGGGCACAGTTCAGGCATTTGCCGACCCCGCATCCTTGCCGTCGCGGCCGTCCTTTCCGCGCTTGTTCGCCAGCTGCCAGCCGGGGCCGCCATCAGGCCTGCCGTCCGGGCTGTCCTGCATAGCGATCCAGATCCCGCCGCCATAGGTCACGGCGTCGCCTTTAAGGTAGCCGTCAGCTGACTTGTAAACGCCGCGGTAGAGGATCCCGGGAATGAGCGCGCGCTTGACGATTCCGCCGCGGCTGAACTTCGCCCATAGGCGCCCATCTGCGTCTGGCTCGAACTCCAGATCCTCGAACCCGAGCCCGTCACGACCATCAGCGCCACGATCACCGTCCTTGCCGACCACGATTCCGAGCTCGTGCAGGGTGCCGTTCGACAGCGTGACGACCAGCGCGCCCTTCCGGTCGATCATGGCCCCGGCCAGGCTGACGCCATCGGCACCGTCGGCACCGGGCGCACCATCGGCTCCGTCGCGGCCCGGCGCGCCGTCCTTGCCGTCCTGCGGCACGGGCAGCGCCGCCAGGTACTCGTCCACCCGCTTTCCGATCACCGGCAGCACGTCGTCGGCGGTCACGCTGGCGCCGTCAGCACCAGGCGCACCATCCACGCCGTCGCGGCCCGGCGCGCCGTCCTTGCCGTCCTGCGGCAGCGGCACTGCAGCCAGGAACTCGTCCACCTGCTTCTGCAGGTCGGGCAGCACGTCGCCGAGCGTGACGCTTGCGCCATCGGCGCCGTCGCGCCCTGGCGCGCCGTCCTGCGGCGCGGGCATCGCGGCGATGGCCTTTTCAAGATCGGCGATGCGTGCCGCCTGCGCCTCGATCAGCTGCTGCAGCGGGGCCGTGGCGCGCTGCACGATGGCAGCCAGTTCCACCCCGAAGGCCTTTGCGTCGATCATGGGGCCCCCATAGCCTTGTTCATTTCGAGAAGTGCCTCGGCGAAGACCGCGCTCTCGCGCATGGCGCG
>NZ_JAATVU010000025.1 GCF_013184745.1 Mangrovicoccus sp. HB161399 | reverse complement strand
CATTCCTCAACTGCTCCACGGCACTCGGCATCCCGATGACGGTGGCCGCAGGATAGGTGTGCCCGGGGAAAGGGAGATTGCGCTCGCCAGCTGATTTATCCAGCAGCGCCGCATGTCGGCCCGACAGCGTGCCGGGCATGATCGCAGATTGCCGCGGTCCCGCCGATGCTGGACCCAGGGCAGGCATGCAGCCGCCCGGAGCATGGCGCTGACGTCCCTGCGCCGTCCGGAACTGCTCAGTAGTATCCGACCAGCTCGACACTCCCGCCGGGCCGCGAGTGGTAGATCACCGCGCAATCGTCGGTCGGCTCGTCGCAGAGCGCGGGATCGACCGCTATCTGCAGATCGGTGGAGAAGTTCGGGATCGGCAGCACCAGATAGCTTTTCCCGCGCACTGTCAGGGCCGGGACCATGCTCCCGGGCCCGAGAGTGTAGAGGAAGGTGAAATCGCAATACGGCCCGGTGCAGAAGGTCTCCGCAGAATTGCAGCCCGCCTTGCTCCAGTCGATCACCGCGTCCTGCACGCCGTCGCCGTCCAGGTCATGGGACCGGACCAGCCCGTCGCCGGCAGAGAAGGCGACGCCCGCAGCACGGCAGACCGGCTCCATCCGTTGCATCGCATAGCTCACGGGATCGGCCACCCGCGGCCGCGGCGCGGGACAGGACTCCTGCACCTGCGCGATCGACCTGGCCGACCCCAGCAGCGTGAAATCCAGGCTCCGCTCGCCCCGCCCCTCGTCATAGGTCAGCAGCGCGCGGTTGCCGCGCTTCAGCGCCTCCACCAGCGGGGCGTCGCGCGCGGCGTCCCAGCGCGCGACGGCCGGACTGCCCGGCGCGACCGGCGGCTCGAAGCGCAGCGCCTGCACGGTTCCTCCGTCCACGGAAATCGTCGCCTCGACCGGTCCGGAGAGCGGCAGCGAGGACTGGAAGGCCAGGCCCAGCTCCTGCCGGTCGGAACACAGCAGCGACAGGCAGGTCAGCCCGCCATCGCCGAGATCGCAGATCGCCGCCGCGCGCTGGCCGCCGGGGCCGCCCGAGAGGTAGTTCCAGTTTTCGGCGCGCAGCGCCGCCGGCAGGCAGAGCAGCAGCGCCAGGAGAACGGGGCGGAGAAGGTCAGCGGCGGGCATGGGCATTCCTGAGAGTCATCCGGGGGCAAGGTAGTCCCGACATGGTTAAGAGTTTGCGACCCTGCGCAACCCCTCCCGCGCCCGCCGAATCGCCTCCGGCCCGGCGTTAGCGCCGGACAGGCACGCAGCACCCCCCGGAAGGTGCCTTCAATACATTGACAGCAAAGATTTTTATTGGAAAATTCATTTACAAATCCTCCTCCCTCCCGGATTTGCGAGCGCTAGCACCGCCAATGCGGTCCGGAAACATGACCAATTATGAAAAATGCATGTCTGCACCTTCGGTTGCGGCAAATCAGCCACGTTGCGGGACGGATCGCAACGGATACCCTTGCGCCCAGGGATAAGGAGGAAGGCATGTCGTATTCTGACATCTACGCCGCATGGCAGGGAGATCCGGAAGGCTTCTGGATGGAGCAGGCGGGTGCCGTCGACTGGATCAAGGCGCCCTCGAAGGCGCTGTTCGACGAAAATGCGCCGCTCTACGAATGGTTCGCCGACGGCGTCTGCAACACCTGCTGGAACGCGGTGGACCGCCATGTGGAGGCCGGGCGCGGCGACCAGGTCGCGATCATCCATGACAGCCCGGTCACCCATTCCAAGCACGAGATCACCTACAGCGAGCTGCAGAGCCGCGTCGCCTCGCTGGCTGGCGCGCTGCGCGCCAAGGGCGTGGAGAAGGGCGACCGCGTCGTGATCTACATGCCGATGATCCCCGAGGCGCTGGAGGCGATGCTGGCCTGCGCCCGCCTCGGCGCGGTGCATTCGGTGGTCTTCGGCGGCTTCGCGGCGAACGAGCTGGCGGTGCGGATCGACGATGCCAAGCCCAAGGCGATCATCGCCGCCTCCTGCGGGATCGAGCCGGGCCGCGTGGTCCATTACAAGCCGCTGCTCGACGGCGCGCTGGCCGTGTCCAAGCACCAGCCGGACTTCTGCGTGATCTTCCAGCGCGAACAGGAAGTCGCGCATCTGGAGGAGGGCCGCGACGTCGCCTGGCACACGTTCCAGTACGGCGTCGAACCGGCGGACTGCGTGCCGGTCAAGGGCAGCGATCCGCTCTACATCCTCTACACTTCCGGCACGACCGGCCAGCCCAAGGGCGTGATCCGCCCCAATGGCGGGCACATGGTGGCGCTGCTGTGGACGATGAAGAACATCTACAACGTGCAGGCGGGCGACGTGTACTGGGCCGCCTCGGACGTGGGCTGGGTCGTCGGCCACAGCTACATCTGCTATGCGCCGCTGCTGACGGGCTGCACCACCATCGTCTTCGAGGGCAAGCCGGTGGGCACGCCCGATGCCGGAACGTTCTGGCGGGTGATCGAGGAGCACGGCGTCAAGATCCTCTTCACCGCGCCGACCGCGCTGCGGGCGATCAAGCGCGACGATCCCAAGGGCGAATATGTCGGCAAGTACGACCTCGGCTCGCTGCAGGCGCTGTTCCTCGCGGGCGAGCGCGCCGATCCGGACACGATCGAATGGTCGCAGAAGCTCCTGAACGTCCCCGTCATCGACCACTGGTGGCAGACCGAGACGGGCTATGCGATCGCGGCGAACCCGCTGGGGATCGAGGAAATGCCGGTCAAGCTGGGCTCGCCTTCGGTGCCGATGCCGGGCTACGAGGTGCATATCCTCGACGAGGGCGGCCACGAGGTGCCGAACGGAACGCTGGGCGCCATCGCGATCAAGCTGCCCCTGCCCCCCGGCACGCTGCCGGGGCTGTGGAATGCCGAGGAACGGTTCAGGAAATCCTACCTCACCCATTTCCCGGGCTACTACGAAACCGGCGATGCGGGGATGAAGGACGAGGACGGCTATCTCTACATCATGGCGCGCACCGATGACGTGATCAACGTCGCCGGCCACCGGCTGTCGACGGGCGGCATGGAGGAAGTCCTGGCCGCGCATCCGGATGTCGCCGAATGCGCGGTGATCGGCGTGTCCGATCCGCTGAAGGGGCAGATGCCGATGGGCTTCCTCTGCCTCAACAAGGGCACGGACCGCGACCCGGACGAGATCGTCAAGGAAGTGGTCAAGATGGTTCGCGACAAGATCGGCCCGGTGGCGGCGTTCAAGCTGGCCTGCGTGGTCGACCGCCTGCCCAAGACCCGTTCGGGCAAGATCCTGCGCGGCACCATGGTCAAGATCGCCGACGGCCAGGAGTTCAAGGCCCCGGCCACGATCGACGACCCGGCGATCCTCGACGAGATCAAGGGCGCGCTGTCGAATATCGGCTACCCCAAGGCGGGCTGAGCCCGGGCCGGGCGGGGTCCTCCCTGCCCGGCTCCGCGCCGCCGATTTGACATCCCAACAGTATCCGGACCGAATTCGCGCAGCCGTTCCCGGCGGTTCCTCAGGCGTTCCCTCCCTTAGGGGCCGGAACCAGCGCACCCGGAGACCCGCGAGCGCAACCCCGCAGGTCCCGCTCTGCCTTCGCCTGCCCGGTACCTGCGGCGGAGGCACCGGGTCTGCGCCTGCCTCCCACGGGTCCTGTCCCGGGCCTTGTCCGCCGCGCCCGGCTGTCCGGCCCGTCCGGGACCTCCGCCCCGCCAAAGGCGGCCCGCGCGCCTTGCGACCAGGGCTCTGCGGGGACGCCCGGGGCAACGCCGAGGCGGTCGCGCAGACCCTCGGGTCGGCTCGGATCATCCTCGCCGGCATACCCGATGGCTGCAGCACCCGCAGCGGCCTCCTGGCCGCGGCGCAGGGCAACCGGACCACGGCGATCACGCAGGGGGATTGCGGCGGCCGAGCAGCCGCGGCGACGCGGCGGACCGGATGCCCCGCCGGCCGCGGGCGACCGGCGGAATGCCCGTGTCTCCGCCTTCAGCAGCGGAACCCTGATGCGGCCCGCGGGAAGGTGGCGCCCTTCCGGCATTTCGGCCGCCTGTGCCGGCACGTCCGCGGCACCGGAGTCATCGCCTCCGGCACAGGCGCCGCGCCCCTGGTCGGCCTGCGGCTGTCCCGGTCCCCCGTCGGCGCCAACTGTCCCGGCCCGGCGCCGCCGCGTCCACCCCGGTGCCAGGCCCCGACGTCTCCGTCACCGGGGGTGACCGCTGGGGCAACGGCAGACGGCATCCACGGCACCGGGATCTCCGGCGGCGCCGATGCCCCCGCCCGCGGGCCGGACCCCGGCGCGACCGGCGGCACCTTCAGCGCGCGCGGCAGCGAAGGCCTACATGCCGGCGCCTTCGAGGATCGTCCGGCCCGGAGCCTAGGGCCAGCTGCTCCGTCCGATCCCGCCGCTGGCGCTCTTGCCGGCAGCCGCGCGCAATTGCGCCGGACTCCACGACGTCTGGCCGCGTGCCGCTCGCGAAGGAGACCAGCCGGCCGGCAGAGGCGATTCCTCTCCGGTGCGCGTGCGGCCAGAGCTGGGCCGCGCGCTGTTCCATGCAGGCCAGCGGGAAAAGGCGCGGCACGCATGCGAGCCGGTGTTCCAGGCCAACGGCCTGTCCACCACGGTCCGCTGCAACGCGCCGGCCGGTCCCCCCCGGGTCGACGCCCATCGGGGATGAGCTGGAGCCTCGCTGCCGCCGCCACCGGGCTCCGCGGCAGCCGCCGCTGCTGGAGAGACCGGATCGCGCACCGGGTGTTCGGCGGCGATCTGCCCTTCGAGATCGAGCGCCGCCGCGAGCGCACGCGGGAGCTTGGCTTTGCCGTCCCGGCCCGGGTCTGCCGCCCGGTGCCGCTGCCGGAGCGGCCGGGCCAAGCCGTCACCGGCTTTGCCGTGCCCTTCGCTTTCGGCGGCCATGCCGGCAGGAGGCGCTACCTAGAGAACTGCGCGACAGCCGCCCGGGCCAGACGCTCACCGCGATCCTCAGTCCGGGCTGCCGTGACATCACCGGACAGCGCTTCGGGATCTGGCAGGGCGGCGAGGGCTCCCCAGGCAAATGGCGGGACGCGGCCGCGCCCGTCCTCTCCGCGGCGGCCGGATGCGCCCTGATCGGCAAGTCCGGGAGAGCAGCGGATGGCACCGCGACCCGGAGGCGCTCGGCACGGGCACCAGCCTCGGCGGCCGCGCAGCGATCTCGGCCACGCTCTCGGCCACAGCCCGCGAGCCCGCCGCCATCACGGCGGACAGCTGCGCACCGGCCCGGCCGTCACCCGCAGCTTCGATGCCGCCTTCGGGCCGAGCTTCACCGCCGCGGCCGGAACCTGGTGGCGCAACTTCCTCCATCCCCCAACCCGGCCCTTGCCGACGATCCCGACGAGCGCGACTGGCTGGCGATCCTGCGCATCGTGAAGGCCGGACCGGTCCCCGCCTTGCGCATCAGGCCCCACCCGGAGATCGAGCCGCGGCAGCTGGAGAGCGGCACCGCAGCCGTCAGCCATGGCGAGACGCGCGTCCTTGCCGGGCTCAGCCGGGCGTTCCGGCGCTCAGACGAACTGCTCGCGCAGCAGCCGCTCCTCCAGCCCGTGGCCCGGATCGAAGAGCAGCCGGTGGCGGATGTCGCCGCGGCTGCGGATGTCGACCGAGACCACGTTGCGCACCTGGCGGCTGTCGGCATCGGCCATCACCGGACGCTTGGCGATCTCCAGCACCTCGAAGCGGACATGCGCGGTCTTGGGCAGGAGCGCCCCGCGCCAGCGCCGCGGCCGGAAGGCCGCCATCGCGGTCAGCGCCAGGACATCCGCCCCTATCGGCAGGATCGGCCCGTGGGCGGAATAGTTGTAGGCCGTCGACCCGGCCGGCGTCGCCACAAGAGCCCCGTCGCAGACCAGCTCGTCCAGCCGCTCGCGCCCGTCGATCAGGATGCGCAGCTTGGCCGCCTGCGGCCCCGCGCGCAGCAGGGACACCTCGTTGATCGCCAGCCGCCGGTGTTCCTCGCCCGCCTCGTCTATGGCGCGCATTTCCAGCGGGTTGATGACCTCCTCCGCCGCGCGGGAGACCCGCTCGATCAGGTTGATCACCGAGAACTCGTTCATCAGGAAGCCGACCGTGCCGCGGTTCATGCCGTAGACCGGCAATCCCATGCCCTCGGTCTCGTGCAGGGTGGTCAGCATGAAGCCGTCGCCGCCGAGCGCGACCACGACATCGGCGCGGTCGATCGGCGCGTTTCCGTAGAAGCGGGACAGTTCCTGCAGCGCCGCCTGGGCGACCGGCGAGGTACTGGCACGGAACGCAATTTTCAGGTCCTTCGTCACTCGGCCCCCCGGATGTCTGCCCTTCCGTCATCGCGCGCGGCCACGCGAAACTCAAGTCCCGGGACCTGCGACAGACCGGATCCGGACGTTTTGCCCACAGGGGGGCTTTGCTCCGGCGGGGATCGGATATAAAGACGCGCATCCCAACCAGCCCGAGCCCACCCGCAGAGGGAGAGACGACCATGAATGCACCGCATCGCGACCAGGGATTTTTCACCGAGTCCCTCGCAGACCGTGACCCCGAACTGTTCGGCGCCATCACCAAGGAGCTGGGCCGCCAGCGCGACGAGATCGAGCTGATCGCGTCGGAGAACATCGTCTCCAAGGCGGTGATGGAAGCCCAGGGCTCGGTGATGACCAACAAGTACGCCGAGGGCTATCCGGGCCGCCGCTACTACGGCGGGTGCCAGTTCGTCGACATCGCCGAGAACCTGGCTATCGACCGTGCCAAGGCGCTCTTCGGCTGCGAGTTCGCCAACGTGCAGCCGAACTCGGGCTCCCAGGCCAACCAGGGCGTGTTCCAGGCGCTGATCCAGCCCGGCGACACCATCCTCGGCATGAGCCTCGATGCGGGCGGCCACCTGACCCACGGCGCGAAGCCCAACCAGTCGGGCAAGTGGTTCAACGCGGTGCAGTACGGCGTCAACCGCCAGACCCAGACCATCGACTATGACGAAGTCCAGGCGCTGGCCACCGAGCACAAGCCGAAACTGGTGATCGCCGGCGGCTCGGCCATCCCGCGCCAGATCGATTTCGCCAAGATGCGCGAGATCGCGGACAGCGTCGGCGCCTTCCTGATGGTCGACATGGCGCATTTCGCCGGCCTCGTCGCGGGCGGCGCGCATCCCTCGCCCTTCCCCTATGCCGACGTGGCCACCACCACGACGCACAAGACCCTGCGCGGCCCGCGCGGCGGCATGATCCTCACCAACAGCGAGGAGATCGCCAAGAAGGTCAACTCGGCCATCTTCCCGGGCATCCAGGGCGGCCCGCTGATGCATGTCATCGCCGCCAAGGCCGTCGCTTTCGGCGAGGCGCTGCGCCCCGAGTTCAAGACCTATGCCGAGCAGGTCGTGAAGAACGCCCAGGCACTGGCCGACCAGCTGATGAAGGGCGGGCTCGACACCGTCACCAACGGCACCGACACCCATGTCGTTCTCGTCGACCTGCGCCCGAAGGGCGTGAAGGGCAACGCGACCGAGAAAGCCCTCGGCCGCGCGCACATCACCTGCAACAAGAACGGCGTTCCCTTCGATCCGGAGAAGCCGATGGTGACCTCGGGCGTGCGCCTCGGCTCCCCGGCCGGCACGACCCGCGGATTCGGCGAGCCCGAATTCCGCCAGATCGCCGACCTGATCGTCGAGGTCGTTGACGGTCTCGCCGCCAACGGCGAGGACGGCAACGGCGAGGTCGAAGAGGCGGTGAAGGCAAAAGTGGCGGAACTGTGCGCCCGCTTCCCGATCTACCAGGACCTCTGAAGCCGGCAACTTTGCGGCATCGGACGCTTCTGCGGGCCCCTCCAGGGGCCCGCTTGCATTTTGCGCCACACCGGCGGCGCAGGGCTGCCCGGATTGCGCCCCATTCCGGACACAGCCACTAACACACTGTTCCTGTTGAAATTTTTTCGGCAACCCCGGCAAAATTCAGGACTTGTTCAGACCCCCAGGTGCATAAGCGTCCTCGAAACGGGCGCTTAGGTTGTGGGGGCCAAGTCCGCTTCGCGCAACATTCTGGGTGGGTAGCCATGATCAATCTGTACGATGCCATCGAATGGCAGTCGGTCCCCTTCGCCGTTCCTGCAGCCACCGCCGCGGATGCCGACGTATCCGCCGCCGGGCCCGACCTCGATGCCCCCGCGGGTTTGTCCCAGACCCTCGCGGACAGCGATGCCGGGGCCGGCACCATCTTCGGCAGCGACCGCAACGACAACATCCGCGGCCGCGGCGCCGCCGAGACCATCGAGGCCGGCGAAGGCAATGACCGCGTCAATGGCGGCGCAGGCGACGACACGATCCTGGGCTCCTGGGGCAATGACAGCCTGCTGGGCGGCGACGGCGCCGACTCGATCCACGGTTCCTGGGGCGAGGACATGATCCGCGGGGGCAACGGCGACGACATCCTCTCGGGCAGCCATGGCGCCGACTACATCTCCGGCGACCGCGGCAACGACGTCATCAGCGGCGGCTGGGACGACGACCGCCTCTACGGCCGCATCGGCAACGACATGATCGACGGCGGCGGCGAGAACGACCTGATCCAGGGCAACCAGGGCCGCGACACCCTGCTGGGCGGCACCGGCATGGACACGCTGCGCGGCGGAACCGGCAATGACGTGCTCGAGGGCGGCGCCGACGACGACGTGATCTGGGGCGAGCAGGGCCATGACACCATGACCGGCGGCAGCGGCGCAGACACCTTCGTCTTCGCCCGCGCCCCCCAGGGCCATGACGTGATCACCGATTTCAATGCCGACGAGGACGTGCTGCGCATGCATTCCCCGAACCAGGACTTCACCCTGGACATCGTCGGCTTCGACACCGTGATCAGCTACGGTGCGGACCATGCCAGCACCATCACCCTGGAATGGGTGAACCTGACCGCATCCGACATCTCCATCGAGTGGTTCTGATCCGCCCGGACGCGGATCTCCGGCCCTGCGAGATCCGCCGGATCCCGGGGCCAGGCGCCCCCGGCCCGCTTCCCGCGCCCCGGACCTGACGCGCCTCCGGCAATTCGGACCTAACGGGCCGCCGGCAGTGCCGACCTAACGGGCGTCCGGCCCGATCATGCCCAGGATCGCTAGCACCGCAATCACCGCAGCAATGCCCAGGAGCAGGTTGAAGGCCAGCTCGGCCGCCAGGGCCCGCCAGGCCTGCGCGCGGTGGCGGGCAGGGTCGTACTCCGACAGCCAGACATGCGCCCGGCGGTAGCAGCCCTCCAGCCGCCCAAGATCGACCTTGGACTGCAGCCGCGGGTTCTCCGAAAGCCGCTCGGCCTCGGCGATCTCCTGCAGCGCCCGGCGCACCCGCCGCGGCACGCGCCGCCCGATCCCGCGGACCTGTTCGCCCAGCCCGGCATGGGCCAGCCCCAGCTTGGCATGGAGCTGCGCCGACAGCGCGCCCGACATCTCGCCGATCCTGTTCTCCTGCATCGCGGACCCTCCCGCGCACAGATTGTCACCATCGCGCGGGCGTGTCGCCGCGCGTCGGCCGCCGGGCCTTGACCTGTTGCCGGAGGGCCGCAATACCGCAGGGCACAGGCAAGGGAACAGGCCATGCTCAACATCATCCGCCACGGCACCGCCGAGACCGGAACGCCGCTCCTGATCGTGCACGGGCTCTTCGGCTCCGCCCGCAACTGGGGCGTGATCGCCAAGCGGCTCTCGGACACCCGGCCGGTCTACGCGGTCGACCAGCGCAACCACGGCGACAGCCCGTGGACGGACACCCATTCCTATCCCGACATGGCCGGCGACATTGCCGAGGCGATCGCGTCGATCGGCGGCCGCGCGGACGTGCTGGGCCATTCGATGGGCGGCAAGGCGTCGATGGTGCTGGCGCTGACGCAGCCCGAGCTGGTCAACCGGCTGATCGTGGCGGACATTGCGCCGGTCGCCTATGGCCACACGCAGATGCAGTATGTCCATGCGATGCGCGGCGTCGACCTGTCCAAGGTCGAGACCCGCGGCGATGCCGACCGGCAGCTGCAGGAAACGGTGCCCGAACTGCAGATCCGCGCCTTCCTGCTGCAGAGCCTCGACGTGAAGGAGAAGCGCTGGAAGCTCAATCTCGATGTGCTCGCCGCCGAGATGGACAAGGTGCTGTCCTTCCCTGAAACCGGCGGCAGCTTCGCCAACCCGACCCTCTTCCTGTCGGGCGGCAAGTCGGACTACGTGACGCCGGACCACCGCGGGGCGATCAAGGCGCTGTTTCCGAAGGCGCGCTTCGTCAAGATCCCCGGCGCGGGCCATTGGCTGCATGCCGAGAAGCCCCGCGAATTCGAGGCTGCGGCGCGGGTCTTCCTCGACGCCGGTCAGGCCCCGTAGAGCCGCTTCGCGAGAAACCACGCCACCGGCAGGGCGGCAACCGCTCCCGCGGCCGCCGCGCCCAGAAGCACGGCGGGCCCGTCGGCCCCGGCCACGAGCGCGAGGACAACGCCGGTCCCTGCAAGCGTGGTGGAAATCAGGCTGTAGAGAAGCGAGGCGAGGCGCAGCATGTCCGGTCCTTCCGCGGGATGGCCCCGTCCTAATCATGCATGGCCGCTGCCGCTTTGATCTCTGTCAGGCCGGGGCTGCTGATCTGGATCATGGCCTCCGGCGGCGGCCTGCCCTTAGGATGGCGCAGCTTCAACGTGCATCTTTGGGAGGAGAGCGCAATGATCAGCGTCCAGGACATCATCGACATGACGGATCTCACGCCGGACGAGATCGAAGCCGTTGCCGAGCACGAGCATCTGTGCCGGGTCAACGCCGCCGCGCTGGCGCAATACGTGCTGGAGCATCACAACGGCGCGGCCAAGGTGCAGGACATGATCTGCGACGACATCCGTGCGGCGCTGCACAAGGGCGACCTGCCCCATGCGCGCGATCTATTCGCCACGCTGCGGCATTTCATGGCCGAACATCCCGAGGCAGCGCACGGCATCCGGCAGTAGCCGGACCCGCCTGCCGCAATTCCGCCGCGAAATGACCCGTCCGCCGCCGCGGGGGCTCCCCGATGGCGCCATGTCCGGGGGCTAGACACGTGTCATCGCCAGATGGCGGACAGACCCCGGAGCCGAGCGTTCATTGCCCCCACAAGTTGCGGAGCTCCGGGGCCTCAACCCATCGCGGCGGTCATCCCTCCGGCAGCCTGCCGGTCTCTTCCATCGCCGCGGCCAGCGCCGGAGCCTCGTCCTTCAGGCCGATGCCGGTGAGCCCGCGCTTCAGCGCCTCGCGCGCCAGCCAGCCGATCTTCGCCGCCGCCTGCGCATAGCTCTGCCCGCCCTTGAGGTGGATGTTGGAGATGCAGTTGCGCTCGCTGTCGCGCCGTCCCCGTTGCGGTCCCCAGGTCAGATAGGCGCCGAGCGAATCCGCCACCGTCAGCCCCGGCCGCTCGCCGACCAGCACCACCACCAGCCGCGCCTTCAGCGCCGCGCCGATCTCGTCGCCGATCGCGACGCGGCCCTGCCGCGCCAGCACGACAGGCCCGAGGCTCAGCCCCGCGAGCGTCCCGTCGCAGGCGCGGATCACCTCGGCCGCGTGTTCCTGCACCGCATCGGCGGACAGCCCGTCCGCGACGACGAAGGCCACGTCGCAGCCCGCCGCCGGGAGAAGATCCGCCCCCTCGCCCAGCCGCCGCCCCAGATCGGGGCGCCGCAGATAGGTCGCGCGGTCGGGCGCCTGGCTGGCCACCTCGACCACATCGCGCGGCGCCAGCTGTGCCTTCAGCGCCTCCCAGTCGACCGCGCGGTGCACGGCGTCGCGGGCGCGGGCATGGGCATACTGGAATTCGAGATTGGCCTTCACCGGCAGCCCGGCGCCGGTCCGCCCCAACCCGATCCGCGCGGGCGTCGCCGCCCGCAGCTTCGCCCAGGGGTCCTTGACCACGCCGCTCATGCCACCGCTCCGATCAACTTCTGCTGCCCCGCGCCGCTGTCGGCCAGCTGGCCCTGCGGATCGACCAGCCCGATCCCCTCCAGCCAGGCCTCGAATTCCGGCGCTGCCCGGAGCCCGAAGGAATTCCGCAGGTAGGCGATGTCGTGGAAGCTCAGGGATTGATAGTTCAGCATTATGTCGTCCGCCCCCGGCACCGCGATCAGGAAGGTCGCACCGGCATCTGCGAGCAGCGTCATCAGCACGTCCATGTCGTTCTGGTCGGCCTCGGCATGGTTGGTGTAGCAGACATCCACCCCCATCGGCAGGCCCAGCATCTTGCCGCAGAAATGGTCCTCCAGCCCCGCGCGGATGATCTGCTTGCCGTCATAGAGGTATTCCGGCCCGATGAAGCCGACGACCGTGTTCACCAGTAGCGGCTTGTAGCGGCGGCACACGGCATAGGCGCGGGCCTCCAGCGTCTGCTGGTCGACGCCGTGATGGGCATCGGCCGAGAGCGCCGAGCCCTGCCCGGTCTCGAAATACATCACGTTGTCGCCCACCGTGCCGCGGCCGAGCGACAGGCCCCCGGCATAGGCTTCGTCCAGGACCTTCAGATCGACGCCGAAGCCCTGGTTGGCGGCCTCGGTGCCGGCGACGGACTGGAAGATCAGGTCGATCGGCGCGTCGCGCTCGATGATCTCGATCGAGTTCGTCACATGGGTCAGCACGCAGCTCTGCGTGGGAATGTCGTAGCGCAGCCGCAGCTCTTCCAGCATCTCCATCAGCGCGATCGCGTTGGGGATGTTGTCGGTCGCCGGGTTGATGCCGATCACCGCGTCGCCGATGCCGTAGCTCAGCCCGTCGAGCACCGAGGCCGCGATGCCCTTGAGATCGTCGGAAGGGTGGTTCGGCTGCAGCCGCGATCCGATCCGGCCGGGCTTGCCCAGCGAATTGCGGAACCCCACCTCGACGCGGATCTTGCGGGCCACGGCGATCAGGTCGCGGTTGCGCATCAGCTTCGAGGCGGCGGCCACCATCTCGGGCGTCAGCCCCGGCGACAGCGCCGCCAGAACGTCGCCCGTCGCCGCGTCGGACAGCAGCCAGTCGCGGAACTGGCCGACGGTCATGTGGCGCACCGGCGCGAAGGCAGCGGCGTCATGCGTGTCGGCGATCAGCCGCGTGACTTCGTCGGTTTCGTAGGGGACCACCTGCTCGGACAGGAACGTGTCCAGCGGCAGGTCGGCCAGCACCGCCTGGGCGGCGACGCGCTCCGCCTCGGAGGCGGCGGCGATGCCTGCCAGCTCGTCGCCCGAGCGCAGGGGCGTTGCGGCAGCCATGGTCGCGCGCAGGTCGTCGAAGGAATGGCGCTCGCCGCCGATGGTCGTGCGGTAGAGGGTCATCTGCGGGCCTCTTCTCTGTGGGGCGGCGGCCGGAGGGACCGGCTGCCGCCCGTGCCGGGAGCTGGGACGCGCCGGGCCCGGCCCGGCGCCTCCTCCTCAGCGGTAGGGATAACCCGCTTTTTCCATGTTGGCAGCATAGGTCTTGAAGATCTCCACGACCTTGCCCGCGCGCTCCGAGGAGCTGGCGACGTCGTCCCAGAAGGTCTCGGCGTCCTTGGTCACCTGCGCCCATTCCTCCGGCGGAATCGAGGTCAGTTCCATCTTCTCGCCCTCGACGCGCAGCTTCGCCTCGCCGCCCCAGTACCAGACGTCGCGGTAGTAGTGGCTCTGGTCGATGGTGGACTTGAAGAGCTGCTGCAGATGCGGCGGCACCTTCTCCCAGCTGGCGGTGTTGGCGAAGTAGGAGCCGAACCAGGCACCGGTGACGGAGTTGGTCAGCGCGTAGTTGCAGATGTCGGCCCAGCCGACCTCGTAGGCCTCGGTGAAGCCGCACCATGCCACGCCGTCCAGCTCGCCGGTCTGCAGCGCAACCTCGACGTCATCCCACGGCACGGTGACCGGGATCAGCCCGTATTGCGACAGGAACTTGCCCGCGGTCGGCACGCCGAAGACGCGCTTGCCCTTCATGTCGGCGAGGCTGCGGATCGGCTCCTTGGTGAAGATGTGGAGCGGGTCCCAGGCGCCGGTCGACAGCCAGGTGACGTTGTCGACCTCGTCATAGGCCGACTTCCAGATCTCGTCGAGGCCGTAATACATGAACATCGCCGGCACATCGAGCGAGTAGCGCGTGGCGAAGGGGAAGTAGCCGCCGAAGACGCCGATATCGACCGGCGAGGCCATCGAGGCCTCGTCAGACTGCACCGCGTCGATCACGCCCGACTGCATCGCGCGGAACAGCTCGCCCGTCGGCACCAGCTGGTCGGCGTAGTACAGCTCGATCTCCATCTCGCCGTTGGCCGCGGCGTTGAAGGCCTCGATCTGCGGCTTGATCACATGCGCGCCCAGCGGGGCGCCGGAATAGGTCTGCAGCCGCCACTTGATCGGGCCGGTCTGCGCCACGACCGCCGGGGCCGCCAGCACGCCCGCCGTCCCGAAGGCACCGGTCTTCAGGAATTTGCGGCGCGAGGCCAGAATCTTCTCCGACGGCGTCAGTTTCTTCTCGGTCATCCAGTTTGCTCCCTTGTTGTTGGATGTCATCAGCGCACGGCCGCGGGCAGCCAGAGCGCGATCTGCGGAAACAGCATCACCAGCGCGATCGTCGCGGCCATCATGATCACGAAGGGCCAGATCGAGCGGTAGATGTCGGTCAGGGTGATTTCCTTGGGCGCCATGGCGCGCATCAGGAAGAGGTTGTAGCCGAAGGGCGGCGTGATGTAGGCGATCTGGCAGGTCATCGTGTAGAGCACGCCGAACCAGATCAGCTGGTTGTCGAAGCCCAGATCCAGCATCTTCACCAGCGGCACGTAGAGCGGCGCCACGATCACCAGCATGGCGGTGTCGTCGAGGAACATTCCCATCACGATGAAGCTGACCTGCATCATGATGATCACCTGCCAGGGGCTGAGATCCCAGTTGTTGATGAACAGGTTCTCCAGCGCCCGCACCGCGCCCAGCCCGTCGAAGACCGAGCCGAAGGCCAGCGCCGCGAGGATCAGCCACAGGAACATGCAGGACACGCCCAGCGTCTTGCGCGCCGTCTCGTGGATCAGCCGGAAGCTGAGGCGGCCCTTGATGGCGGCGGCCAGCGTGGCCGAGGTCGCGCCGACGGCGGAGCTTTCCACCAGCGAGGTTATGCCCATCACGAAGAGCCCGGTCATCAGGAAGAAGATCAGGAACGGGATGATGCCCGCGCGCAGCAGCTTCAGCTTCTCGCGGCGCGGCATGTTCAGGTCTTCCTCCGGCACGGTCGGGGCCAGCGCGGGGTTCATCTTCGCGCGGATGACCACGTAGACGATGAACATCGCCGCCATCAGCAGGCCCGGGATCACGCCCGCGAGCCAGAGCTGCGACACCGGCTGGCGCGCGATCATGCCGTAGAGCACCAGCACCACCGAGGGCGGCACCAGGATGCCAAGCGACGAACCGCCCTGCACCACCCCGGTGATCAGCGCCTTGTCATAGCCCCGGCGCAGCATCTCGGGCAGCGCGATGGTCGCGCCGATCGCCATGCCCGCGACCGACAGGCCGTTCATCGCCGAGATGATCACCATCAGGAAGATCGTGCCGATGGCCAGCCCGCCGCGCACCCGGCCGAACCAGACATGCAGGGCACGGTAGAGGTCCTCGGCGATGCCTGCCTCCGACAGGATGTAGCCCATGTAGATGAACAGGGGCAGGGTCAGCATCGGGAACCAGTTGAACAGCTTGAACGCCGCCGAGAACGGAATCTCCACGCCCCCCGTCCCGTAGAGCATCAGCACCATGGCCGAGGCGACGAAGCCGATGGCCGCGAAGACCCGCTGCCCGGTCAGGAGCAGCACCATCATCGACGCGAACATCAGGAGCGCGATCATCTCGTAGCTCATGCCAGCTCCTCCCCCTTGAGGAAGCCGACGGTCTTGGCGAGGATCGACAGGCTCTGCAGGATCATCAGCACGATGCAGGCGACCATCAGCGCCTTGATCGGGATCATCGAGGGGTTCCACATCGAGAACCGCTTCTCGTTGGTCTGGATCGCGTATTCCAGCGAGGAAACGGAGCCCCAGAGCAGCACGCAGAGATAGAAGAGCAGGCAGAGGATCGTCACCGCGTCGAGCCGCGCCTTGCCCCTGGGCGAGAGCCGCTCGTAGAACAGGTCCATCCTCACATGGGACTCGTTCTTCAGCGTCATCGCCCCGCCCATGAAGTAGTAGGCGGCCAGCGTGAACTGGGTGAACTCGATGCACCAGTGCAGCGGGATGTCGATGACGTTGCGGGTGACAGCATCCAGCAGCAGGACTGCAATCATGAGGAAGATCAGGTACATGGCCACTATTCCGACCCAGTCGGAAAGGCGGTCCACGACCCGCACATAGGTTCTGACGGCGTTTGGCATCGCTCTACTTGTTACCCCTTGGTTTCACCTGACCGCCACCGCGGCGCCTTCCAGCGCGCGGGCCAGCGCCCCTTCCGGGCGGCAGTCGCTGATCAGCATGTCCATCCGGTCGAAACCGCAGACCCGGAAGGCCGCGCGGCGCCCGAACTTGGCGGAATTGGCCAGCACGATGACGTTCTGGGCGCGCGCGATCATCGCCCGCGCCAGATGCGCCTCGTGCACGTTGGAATTGGTCGCGCCCTCCTCCGCCGAGACCGCGGTCACGGTGCAGATGGCGTGGTCGGCGCGGTAGAGATCGAGCTGGGCGATCGCTTCCGGCCCGGTCGTCTGGTTGTTGCCCGGCGCGTAGCTGCCGCCGAGCAGGAAGACCTCGATCCCCGACTGCCCGCCATGGCGGCCGAAGGTCTCGGCGACATGCAGCGAATTGGTGATCACCTTCAGCCCGCGCAGCGCGGCCAGCCGCTCGGCGGCCATCACGGTGGTGGAGCCGGTGTCGATCATCACCGTGTCGCCCGCGCGGATCACGTCGCACAGCTTCTCGGCGATCGCCGACTTGGCCAGCGGCTCTTCCTGCATGCGCGCCTGGAAGCTGTCCTCCACGAAGATCCGTCCCAGCGCCCTGGCCCCGCCATGGATCTTCAGGATCGCGCCCTCTTCAGCCATCTGGCTGAGATCGCGCCGGATCGTCTCGGCGGAGACATCGAAGAGGCGCACCAGTTCGTCGACGCCGACTTCGCCGCTGCGCTCCACGAGCTTCGCGATCTCGCCCCTGCGATCCCTGGGCTTCATCCCCGTCTCCGTTGCCGACTGTCCCAGGCGGCTCCGCTACGGCTGCAGAAGGCCCGTCCGCGGCCAAGCTACGGTCATCCGGGCGCATATTGCCAATGAATTTGACCGGAAAATGCCCGAATTTTTCCGTTCTGGCGGGATCTTGTGACCGTTCGGGCAAACTTCGCCTGAAAATTGATCGTTCCGCAGACCTTCCGGAGCGGGCCGCACACGGCGGCCCCGGCGGATCATTCCCGCGCCAGCCCCGAGGTGCGCCGCTCGGACGCGGCGCCGATCGACTTGTCGCGCGCCCGGGACGGACGCTCCCGCTCCGCGTTCCCGCCGCCGCTGCCGCGGCCGGCGTCCCGCCCGCTGCGGTCGCGGGCCGGATTGTCGGTGCTGTCCTCCCGGGCCCGGTCCGCCCAGCGTTCCGCGGCATCCGCGCGGATCTGGCCGGGCGGCGGCGCCCCCGATGCGGGAGTGTCCTGCACCGCCGCGGCGGCGTTTCCGGCCGCAATCGCGGGCAGCGCCCCAGCCGGAGACCCGCCATCCTCCCGCGCCGGCGCGTCCGGACGGAAGATGCCCAGGACGACGTCGCCGCCCTCCCGCTCGATCTTCGAGGCGTCCAGCGTCACCTGTCGGCCCGGCACGCGGCGCGAGGCGGGCAGCCGCACCCGGACGCTGCCGATATAGGATTCGCCGTTGCCGTCGACCCGGACCGGGCCGGTGATCGAGTCGCGCACACGCGGCATGCCGTCGATGATCCGCACATGGGTGGCGCGGATCCGCGTGCCCTCCCACAGGCCCGAGACGGCCACCTTGCGCCCGTCATCCAGGGCGCTGGCGGGAACCATGCGGCCGTCGCCGTCCTCGATGCTGCTGCCCGCGGCCAGCACCACCTCGGCGCCGAGCACCCGGAAGCTGTCGCCGCCGTCCGCGCCGCCGGGCCTGCTGACCTGGCCGACGACCGGAAGGTAATGCGCCATGCCGACGGCGCAGGAGGCCCTGGCGGTCTTCATTGCCGTCACCATCACCGTGTCGCCGCGGCGCAGCTCCGAGACCGGGAAGGCGCCCAGCTGCGAGTCGACCTGCGCCTCGGGACGGTAGAGGAAGCTGCGCCCGTCGATGCGCAGCTCGCCCGCGGCAGTGATCACCCCCAGGATGCCGGTGCCGCCGAGCCCGCCATCGGTTTCCTCTTCCGGCTCGGCTGTCCCCCCGGCCAGCGACTTGCGGCAGAACTGCTCGCTCACCCGGTCCTCTGTCAGGGACATCTCGCGCCCGGCGCGTTCCGGCAGGCCGCAGCCCGCCAGGGCGGCCGCGAAACCGACCAGCGCCGCCACTCCTGCCCGCCCGGCCGGCAGCCTCCGCATCTGCGTCATGGCGCCTCTCCCCCCTGCGTGCCCCCGCCCCCGGCCGTGTCGCGGTAGACGAAGGCGCCGATCCTGATCCGGCCCGCCGCGGCGCCCTGCTCCATGTCCTGCCGCTGCAGCCGCAGCGCCTCGGTATTGAGCTCCTTCAGCAGCGCCAGCTGGCGGCTCCGCGCCATCTCCTCCAGCGCATCGAGCGAGGCCGCCGAGAGCTTGTTGTAATGCACCGCCCGCTCGAAGAACGGTCCCGGCTCCGGCGCGGCAAGCAGGTTGGCCGCCGCGGCCTCGGCATGGTCGCCGAGGTTGGCGGCATAGTAGCGGAGCATCATCTCCTCGTCACGGCTCGGCACGAGGCTGTCCTCCAGCAGGCGGACGCTGTCCCCCTCCGCCTCCGCCAGGCCGAGGCGCAGCATCTCGTCGAGCAGCGTGCGCGGATGCACGTCGCGGCCGATCTCAGCGACCAGGCTCTCGAAGCTCTCTCCGGCGCCGGGCGAACGCGGCAGCGGCTTCGGCGCGCCCGACGCGTCGCGGAAGCGCGGATCGCCCTGCCACAGCGCCACCAGCCGCGGGATCGGCCCATGGCCGCGCTCGGGGCCGCGCGGCGCCTCGCTCTGCTCGCGCAGGGTGCGGATGTCGCGCCGCTGCAGCCCGGTCAGCACGCTGATCCGGCTATCGGTCATGCGCCGCCCGGGCAGCCCGAAATGGCGGACCGCCTGTTCGATGAACAGCGGCTTCAGCAGCTCGGCCAGCTGCGGATAGGTCAGCCCGCGCCCGATCATCGCCCGCACCAGCGGACGGAGGATGCGGTCGACCGCAATTCTGAAGGTCTTCTCGGTCACGTTTCGGCAAGTCTCCCGTCAAATGTGCATTTAACCCATTTTAGGTTGACAGGAAACTCCCGGGCGGGGCATGCATGCAAATGGGCTTATTGCCCATTTATTCGGTTGACGGATCGGAACGCGGTCCGGCAGCCCCGGCGCCGCTCCGGGACGGGGGCAGGCGCGGGACCGCCGGACAGCGGCCGTGATGGCGGAGGCCTGGGAGGAGCCGCCGCCATCTGCAGCCGCCCTCTCGGGGCGGCCGCCAGGCCGGGAGGATTGACCAGCGATCCTCCCGGCGGAAACGCCTCCGCGGCTCCCGGCTGTTCCGGGCGCCGCAGCGGACCGGCCCCGCGCCCGCGCCGGACCACTACGCCCCCGTCCGGGGCGAACAGGACAGGAATTCGACGGTTTCGTTTGCGCCCGCCTGCCAAGGGTGCTGCGGTCCGGCAGGGCATCCATCCCCCCAACACCGGATGTCCCAAGCCCCCGCCGCCCCGCAGGCCGGCCCGAACGAAAATGGCAAGGGCGGGCTTCCCCCCAACTCTGTCCGCCCTTGCACCCCCTTCCCTCGCACCGTGCCCCGTTAACCATCCTTTCCGCCCTCCGGCCGCGGGAAACAGCTCCTTTACCTCTGCGGACCTAGACTGGCGCCCTGCCGGTCCTGACGTGTCCTGCGGGGGGCCGTGGCGGACCAGTGCATCCGCCCGGGGCTCCGCGGACAGGGACCAGCACAGGCGTGGGGGATGACTAGGTGGGTGCATACAGGGATCCTGTGGCCTTCTCGGATACGGTGCTTGAAGGCGTGCCCTTCGGACTGGCGCTGCTCGACGCCGAAGGCGTCGTATGCTGGCACAACGGCGCCTTTGCCCGCCTGGTCCGGCCAGACGGCCCCGCGCAGGTCGCAGGCTGCAGCTGCGGCGCGCTGTGGCGGGAGGCGGACCGCGGCGATTTCCGCGCCTTCGCCGACGGCCTGTGGAGCCGCACCGGCGCGGACGCGGCCATCGTGATTGCCGCCGGCGGGACGGACGGCGCCCCCTGGCTGAAGGCCGAGGGCCGCATCGTGCAGGATGCCTCGGGGCAGGACTACCTGCTGCTGAGCTGCGAGCCCTGGCGGCTCCTCTCGTCCCTGGACCCGGCAAATGCCAGCGGCACCGGACTGTCGCGCAACGCCGAGACGCTGATGGTCCTGGAGGCCGCGCCGAAGCTGGGCCAGTGCCGGATCGCCGCCGCGAATGCCGAGTCGCTGGCCCAGCTCAGCGGCGGCGCGCCGCTGCGCGGGCGGCGGCTGGACGAACTCGGCGGGATCGAGCTGCCCGAGCGGCTCTGGCACGAGGCCGAGACAGCCTTCGCCACCAACCGCTCCTACACGACGATGTACACCGCCGCCGCGAAAGGCCGCGGCTTCTCGCTGATGCAGTGGGACTTCTGGCCGGTGAACCGCCAGAACGGCCGCGTGACGCATTGGATGGACCGCCGCCGCATGACCTTCGGCGCGCCCGGGCAGCTCAATGCCGATGCCCGCTGGCTGCAGCTGGCCGCGGATGCGCTGCGCGCCACCGATGTCGGGGTCTGGCACTGGGATCTGCGCAGCGGCAGCATCACCTTCTCGCCGCGGCTGATGGCGCAGCTGGGCTACGACCTTAGCGAGATCGAGCCCGGCGAGGATTTCCTCGCCCGGCTCTACCACCCGGAGGATCTGCACAAGCTGCGCGAGGCGGTGGACGAGGCGGTCTCCGGAAGCGGGCATTTCACCCATGTCGTGCGAATGGTGGACCGCCGGGGGCGGCCGCACTGGATCTCGGTCCAGGGCCAGGTGATCATCGACAATGACGGCACGCCCGTGCGGCTTTTCGGGACCGAATCCGACGTCACAGAGGAAACCCTGCTGCGCGAGCGGCTGCTGCGCGCCGAGCGGATCGCCAAGATCGGCAACTGGTCGCTGAAGCTCGACCCGCCGGGAATGTACTGGTCGCCGGAATGCTACCGCATCCACGGGCTCGACCCCGCGCGGTTCAAGCCGACGATGCAGCAGATGGCCTATCTGATGCATCCCGAGGACAAGTTCATCCTGCAGGACGCCATGCGCCGGACCCTGCAGGAAGGAAAGCTGAACTGCGGCGACCATGACCGGATCCGCGCCCGCATCATCCGCGGCGACGGCGAAATCCGCCATTGCGAATGGAACGCGCTGCTGGAGGTCGACAAGGACGGGACGCCGACGGGCATGGTCGGCACGGTGCAGGACATCACCGATGCCGTCGACACGGAGAAGCGGTTGGTCCAGGCGCAGAAGATGGAGGTCGTCGGCCAGATGGCGGGCGGCGTCGCGCATGACTTCAACAACCTGCTCGCGGTGATCGTCGGCAATCTCGAGCTGCTGGAGGAGACCAGCCAGCTGCCCGGCGGCGCCGACCTGATCCGCTCCGCCATCGACGCCGCCAAGAAGGGCGCCGGGCTGACCCGCAACCTGCTGAGCTTCGCGCGCAAGGCGACGCTGGAACCGGCCCGGATCGACCTGGGCGAGCTGATCGGCGAACTCAACCAGATGCTCAAGCGGGTGCTGCCCTCGACCATCGAGGTCGAGACCCGCTTCGCCGCCGACGCCTGGCCGGTCCATGCCGACCGCAACTCCTTCGAGAACGCCCTGCTGAACCTGGCGATCAACGCGCGCGACGCGATGGACGGGATCGGCAGGCTGACCATCGAGACCCAGAATGTCGCGCTGGAGGAACCTTTCCTCGAGGAAGGACAGGAGGATCTGCCGCCCGGGCTCTATGCGGTGGTCGCGGTCACCGATACCGGCATCGGCATGAGCAAGGCGCAGCTGGCCAAGGTCTTCACCCCCTTCTACTCGACCAAGCCGCCGTCGAAGGGTTCGGGACTGGGCCTGCCGATGGTGCAGGGCTTCGCCAAGCAGTCGGGCGGCGGCGTGCGGGTCTATTCCGAACCCGGGCTCGGCACCACGGTGAAGCTGTTCCTGCCGGCCTCCGATGTCGATCCGGTCCGCGCCCGCAGCGCCGAGGCGCGCAGGCTGGGCAATGTCCGCCTCGACGGCAGGGTGCTGCTGGTCGAGGACGATCCCGGCGTCAGCCGCGTGCTCACGCTGCGGCTGGAGCGCATGGGGCTCCGCGTGACTGCGGCCGCCTCCGGCGACGAGGCGCTCGACCTCTTCCCGCACGCGCGGGCCGACGTGCTGCTGACGGACATCGTGATGCCGGGCAGCCTGCAGGGGCCGGCGCTGGCCGACCGGCTGCGCAGGCTGGCGCCGCATCTGCGGGTGATCTTCATGTCGGGCTATCCGAAGGAGAGCGCGATGAACTGCGATGACCTGAACCCGCAGGACATCAGCCTGATGAAGCCGATCAGCCGCACCGACCTGACCAAGGCGCTCTGCGCCGCGCTCGGGCGCGAGGAACCTCCCGCCGGTCCTGCGGCGGACTGACAGGGCGCGCGCCGGATTGCCGGCTTCCTGCGGGCGGGCTTCGCGGCTAGGGTGCCGCCGGAACCACCAAGGAGAGCCGCCATGTCCGGTCAATTCGAGTCCCGCCTCGCCGCGCTCGGCATCACCCTGCCGGACGCGGCGGCCCCGGCCGCCAATTACGTGCCCTTTGTCCAGGCAGGCGATCTGCTGCATGTCTCGGGCCAGCTGCCCAAGGCGGAGGACGGCACGCTGGTCACCGGCAAGCTGGGCGACGGGCTGGAGGTCGCCGACGGCGCCGCAGCGGCGAAGCTCTGCGCGATCCACCTGCTCGCCCAGGTCAAGGCGGCCTGCGGCGGCGATCTCGACCGGCTGGTCCGCGTCGTCAAGCTGGGCGCCTTCGTCAATTCCTCGCCGGATTTCGGCCAGCAGCCCGCCGTGGTGAACGGCGCCTCGGATTTCCTCGTCGAAGTGCTCGGCGATGCCGGGCGCCATGCCCGCTCCGCCGTCTCCTCGCCCTCCCTGCCCTTCGGCGTGGCGGTCGAGATCGACGGCATCTTCCAGGTACGATGACCTTCCCGGCCGGGCTGCTGGCGCGGCCCATCGCCCATCGCGGCCTGCATGACGCAGGCCGGGGCATCCCCGAGAACAGCCTGGCCGCCGCAGAGGCGGCCTGCGCGGAGGGCTACGGGATCGAGCTCGACATCCAGCCCAGCGGCGACGGCGTGCCGATGGTCTTCCATGACGGCACGCTGGACCGGCTCACCGACGAGGCCGGGCCCGTCACCGGGCGCAGCGCCGAGGAGCTGGGGCGGATGGCGCTGCTCGGCACCGCCGAGACCGTGCCGACGCTGGCGCAGTTCCTGGCGCTCGTCGCCGGCCGCGTGCCGCTGCTGATCGAGCTGAAGAGCCAGCCGGGCGCCCCCTGCGTCGCCACCAACAAGCTGGCCGAACTGGCGCTGGCGGCGCTGGCGGGCTATCCCGGCGAGGTCGCGCTGATGTCCTTCAACCCCTTCGCCATCGCCCATGGCGCGGCGCTGCGGCCCGACCTGTGCTGGGGCATCACCACCGGCCACGGGCCGGGACTGTTCCCCGAAGATCCCGAAACCGACGCCCGCATCACGGGCCGCGCGCTCGATCCGCGGGATTACGGGGCGGGCTTTCTCTCGCACGGAATCCGGGAGGGGCGCGCGCCCTGGCTGTCGGCGCTGAAGGCGGCCGGCCTGCCGATCCTCGCCTGGACCGTGCGCAGCCCCGAAGAGGAGGCAGAGGCCCGCCGCTTTGCCGCAAATATCACCTTCGAGCGATACCGCCCCGCCGGCCCGGAGGCGGCTCTTGACCCCGGAGGCGCGACTCCCAATTGATGGGGCATGACCCATCCCATGCCCAGCGATGATGCCGTGCTCGAGGTCTCCGTCCTCGCCAGCCTAGACGCGATCCCGGCCGCGGAGTGGGACGACTGCGCCTGTCCGGAAACGGCGGATGGCGGCCCGCCCCTCGACCCGTTCACCACCCACCGCTTCCTCAAGGCGCTGGAAGACAGCCGGTCCGTCGGCGGACGCTCGGGCTGGCAGCCGCGCTACCTCGCCGTGCGGCACGGCGCCGAAACGGTGGCCTGCGCGCCGCTCTATGCCAAGAGCCACAGCCAGGGCGAATACATCTTCGACCACAACTGGGCGCATGCCTTCGAGCGCGCGGGCGGACGCTACTATCCAAAGCTGCAGGTCGCGGTGCCCTTCACCCCGGCAACCGGCCGCCGCTTCCTGACCAAGCCCGGCTGGGAGGTGCCCGGCACCGAGGCGCTGCTGCAGGGCGCGCTGCAGGTGGCGTCCAATCACGGGCTGAGCTCCGTCCATGTTACCTTCTGCACCGGCGCCGAGGCCGAGCGCGGCGGCGCCGCCGGGCTGATGCGCCGCGTCACCCAGCAATTCCACTGGGTGAACGAAGGCTACCCCGATTTCGGCGCCTTCCTCGCCAGCCTCAGCTCGCGCAAGCGCAAGAACATCCGCAAGGAGCGCGCCGCGGCGCAGGGCTTCGGCGGCGAGATCCTGCGGCTGACCGGCGACCAGATCCAGCCGGAGCACTGGGACGCGGTCTGGGTCTTCTACCAGGACACCGGCAGCCGCAAATGGGGCACGCCCTACCTCACGCGGGACTTCTTCCGGCAGGCGCATGACCATCTGCGCCGCGACGTTTTGCTGGTGCTGGCGGTGCGCAACGGGCGTCCGGTGGCAGGCGCGCTGAACTTCCTCGGGCGCGAGGCGCTCTACGGCCGCTACTGGGGCGCCATCGAACACCATCCCTGCCTGCATTTCGAGGCCTGCTACTACCAGGCGATCGACCACGCGATCGAGACGGGGCTGAAGCGGGTCGAGGCGGGGGCGCAGGGCGAGCACAAGCTGGCCCGCGGCTACCTGCCCGCGCCGACACACTCGCTGCACTGGGTGGCGAACGAGAGCTTCGCAGGGGCCATTGCGGAATACCTGGAAGCGGAGCGGGCAGCGGTGGACGAGGAAATCGAGATCCTCACCGGCTACGGCCCGTTCCGGCGGACCGGCGCGGAGGCCGACCAGCAGGAATGAGGCGGCGGCGCCTCAGCGGGCGCGCCGCATCTTCTCGCCCGCGACGTTGAACAGCGAGGAGCCGAGCTGGCGCTCGGAGAAGGCGCCGAGCACGACGCGGGTGCGTTCGCCCGCCTCGTTGGTGATGATCCACTCCGCCAGGCGGACCGGCGATTCCTCGAAATAGAGGCCGATCTGGCCGTATTCGGGATGGTCCGGATCCTGCGCCACGACCAGGGTGCGGTCGGCGGATTCGCGGTGGTCGACCACCATGCGGGCATTGGCTAGGTTCACGCTCTGGCCGAGGATGAGGTTCAGCGGGGTGCGCTTCAGCGGGTATTCGTCGGGCTGGGCGCCGGAATACTTGTCGAAGATCGCGACCTGCCCGCCGCCGACCATGACCAGGGTCTCGTTCGGCTTGTCGTAGTCGAAGCGCGCGCGGCCCGGGCGCTTGATCGACAGGGTTCCGCGGTCCTGGCTGCCGTCCGGGTTCACCTGGACGAAGCGGCACTGCACCGATTGCAGCGAGTTGAGGTAGCTGGAAAGCGCGCCGATCTGGACCGGCGCAGCCATGGCCCGGCCCGCGGTGGCGAGCGGGGCGGCGGCGAGCGCCGCGGAGGCGGAGAGGAACTGTCTGCGTTTCATGCCAGCCTAGATAGGCATCGGCGCGGAAAAGAACAGCAGCAGTTCTGCCCGATCCGCTGACAAGCGCGTCATCGGCGCGGTTCCGCCTGAAGGAGGCAGCCCCGCCCCGCGCACCGCCGGGGCGGCACGCCGGGCGGGGCATGGGGGGCAGCGCCCCGAGGCGCTGCCGGCGCCCGCGTCACTGTTCGGGCACGAGGATCTCGCGCTTGCCCACGTGGTTGGCCTGCGAGACCAGGCCCTCTTCCTCCATCTGCTCGACGAGCCGCGCGGCCTTGTTGTAGCCGATGCCGAGCTTGCGCTGGATGTAGGAGGTGGAGCACTTGCGGTCCTTGATGACGATCTGCACCGCCTTGTCGTAGAGCGCATCCTCGCCGGTGGTGTTGCCGCCCAGGCCGAGCACCGCGTCGATATCCGGCGCCGCCTCGTCATCCGGCCCCTCGAGCACGGTGTTGACGTATTCCGGCGGACCGTAGGCCTTGAGGTAGGTGACGACTTCCTCGACCTCCTCGTCCGAGGCGAAGGGCCCGTGGACGCGGGTGATCTTCGCGCCGCCCGCCATGTAGAGCATGTCGCCCATGCCGAGCAGCTGCTCGGCCCCCATCTCGCCCAGGATCGTGCGGCTGTCGACCTTGGAGGTCACCTGGAAGGAGATCCGGGTCGGGAAGTTCGCCTTGATCGTGCCGGTGATGACATCGACCGAGGGACGCTGCGTCGCCATGATGATGTGGATGCCCGAGGCCCGCGCCATCTGCGCCAGGCGCTGGATGCAGGCCTCGATCTCCTTGCCGGCCACCATCATCAGGTCGGCCATCTCGTCGACGATCACCACGATGAACGGCAGCTTGACCGGCTGGATCTCCTCGGTCTCGAACACCGGATCGCCGGTCTCGTCGTCGAAGCCGGTCTGGACGGTGCGCGAGAACAGCTCGCCCTTGGCCAGCGCATCGGCGACGCGGCCGTTGTAGCCCTCGATGTTGCGCACGCCCATCTTGGACATCTTGCGGTAGCGGTCCTCCATCTCGCCCACCACCCATTTCAGCGCGACGACGGCCTTCTTGGGGTCGGTGACCACGGGGGACAGCAGATGCGGGATCCCGTCATAGACGGAAAGCTCCAGCATCTTCGGGTCGATCATGATCAGGCGGCACTCTTCCGGCGAGAGCTTGTAGAGCAGCGACAGGATCATCGTGTTGATCGCGACGGATTTCCCCGAGCCCGTGGTGCCCGCGATCAGCAGGTGGGGCATCTTGGCGAGGTTCGCCACGATCGGGCGGCCGCCGATGTCCTTGCCGAGCGCCAGCGGCAGGCGCGCCTTGCCGTCGTCGAAATCGGTGGAGGCCAGTATTTCGCGCAGGAGCACCATCTCGCGGTGCTCGTTGGGCAGTTCGATGCCGATCACGGTGCGGCCCGGAACGGTGGACACCCGCGCCGAAAGCGCCGACATCGAGCGCGCGATGTCGTCGGCCAGGCCGATGACGCGGCTCGCCTTGAGGCCCGGGGCCGGTTCCAGCTCGTACATGGTGACGACCGGGCCCGGGCGGACCGAGACGATGTCGCCCTTCACGCCGTAATCGTCGAGCACGGTCTCCAGCATGCGGGCGTTTTCCTGCAGCGCCTCGTCCGACAGGTAGTGCTTCTCCACCGTCGAGGGGTCGGTCAGCAGCGCCAGCGGCGGCGGGGCATACCCTTCCTCCGGCACGCCGAGGAAATCCGGCTGCGCCTCGGCCCGGACGCGGGCGGAAGGTTTCGGCGGCGCCTGGACCGGCTGGCGCACCACGGCCTTCTGGGCGAGGAAGCGCGGGATCTCGGTGGCGGTCGCCGCGGGAGCCGGGGCGAAATCGTCCTCGTCATCCATGTCGTCCGCCACTTCCTCGAACCGCGGCATCTGACGGCCTGCGACCGGCGGCTCCGCCCGGCGCGGGCGGATGAACATCGCAGGGCTGCCGGCCTCCTCCCCGGACTCGGGCTCGGGCTCCGGCGCGGCGGCAGGCGCCTTCCCGCGCCGGCGCTTGGCCGCGAGCTGGGCACGGTCCTGGCGCTGGCGGCGGCGGATCGCGCCGGTGATGCGGGCCTGCAGGCGGTCGTCGGCCTCGTCGCTCAATTCCTCGTCCTCGTCATCATACATGTCGTAAGGCTCGGGCGCCGGTTCGGGCGCGATGCGCGGACCGATCACCGGAATGCGGCTGAGGAAGCTCGCCTTCGCCGGGCGCGGCTCCTCGTAGCCGCCGTCATCGTCGCCATAGCCGTCGTCATAGCCGTCCCCGTCCGGCTCTTCCGCGTCCCAGCGCCCGTCGGCGCCGTCATCCTCGTAGGCCTCGCCGCCATAGGCGGCTCGTTCCGCCGCGGTCTGGAACAGCGGGTCGCGGGTCCAGTCCTCGTCCTCGTCGAGCACCGGTATGTCGTCGTCGTCGGGCAGCACCGCGCGGCGCGAGCTCTTCGGCTCCGCGCGGGCGGCGGCCTTGCGCTCCGCCTTGACCGCGCGGCGCTCCTCGCGGGCCTCGGCGCGGCGGGCGCGGGCTTCGGACATGCCGGCGGCCGCCCCCTGCCCCGCCTCGCCAGCACGGCGCAGCAGCTTGTCATAGGCCAGCACCGTGCCGATCCCGAGGAACCGGCCGAGCCCGCCTAGCTCCGCCCGGGTGAAGCCGGTGCAGAACAGCCCGAAGGCCAGCACGCCGAGCCCCAGGAGCACGGCGGAAATCTTCAGCGACAGGCCGAGCCCGAGCGGCAGGATGCCGATCAGGATGCCGAGCGCGGCATCGCCCAGCATGCCGCCGAGCCCGAAATGATGCGTCCATTCCGGCCCCGGCACGTAGCTGGAGGCATAGATGGCGGCCAGCGCGACCCACAGCGGCAGGAAGACGCCGCGGCTGAGCAGCCGGTCGCCGCCGCGGTGGAACAGGAAGCGCCCGCCCCAGATGCCGAGCGCCACCACCAGCGCCCAGGCGCCGCGGCCGAAGATGAAGCTGAGCGCCGAGGCCACATAGGCGCCGGGATAGCCCAGCAGGTTCTGCGGATCGCCTGTGGTGCTGCCCAGGAAGGACGGGTCGTAGGGCGAATAGCTCGCCAGGATCAGCCCGAGGCCGACGGCCCCGGCGATCAGCGCCAGGCCGATCAGCTCGCTTGTCCGCCGTTCCAGCGCCGCCTGGGTCTCGGCATCCAGAAGGGGATCACGTCCGCGGGTCGAATAGGCCATGGCTCAGGTCCTCAACTGTCATAAAGGCAATGGCGGATCAGGGTCAGCCCCGTCTCGGTCTGCTCCATCGGCGCGACCAGCGCGGTGCGGATGAAGCCCGCGCCGGGGTTGCCGGAGCCGCTGTCGCGGCCGAGATAGGCGCCGGGCAGGCAGCGCACGCCGGTCTCCTGCCAAAGCTTCAGGCAGGCCGCCTCCCCGTCCGGCACGGGAAGCCAGAGGAAGAACCCGGCCACCGGCGGCTCGTAGCCCGGCACGTCGCCGAAGATCCGGTCGGCCAGCTCGAATTTCACGCCGTAGAGTCGGCGGTTCTCGACCACGTGCTCTTCGTCGGCCCAAACCTTGGCGGCGGCGGCCTGCAGCGGCAGCGGCAGCGGCGCGCCGCCATAGGCGCGCAGCTGGCGGATGCGGCGGATGTTTTCCGGACCGGAGGTCACGCAGCCCGAGCGCAGCCCCGGCAGGTTCGATCGCTTCGACAGCGAATGGATCGCCAGGACGCGTTCGGGATCGGCGCCGGTCGCGGCCGCCGCGGCGAGGATGCCAGGGGGCGGCGCGCCGCGGTAGATCTCGGAATAGCATTCGTCGGCGACAATCTTGAAATCGTGCTTCTCGGCCAGCGCCAGCAGCCCGCGCCAGTAATCCTCGCCCGCCACCGCGCCCTGCGGATTGGACGGCGAACAGATGTAGCAGAGCGTCACCCGGTCGAGAATTTCCGACGGCAGTGCCGCATAATCGGGCAGATGCCCGGTTTCTCGCGTCGCGGGAATCATCACCGGCTCCGCCCCGACCGAGATCGCGGCCACGGCATAGGCCTGGTAGAACGGGTTCGGCATCAGGAAGACGGGCTTCCGCCCGTTCTTCGTCTCCGGCGCGATCGCCATCGCAATGTTGTAGAGCCCCTCGCGGCTGCCGTTCAGCGCCATGATCTGGGTGGCGCCGTCGACGGTCACGCCATAGCGCCGCCCGATCCAGCCGGCGATCGCCGACAACAGCTCGGGCGTGCCGTCATTGGCGGGGTAACTGCCGAAACCGGCTGCGTTTTCCGCGATGATGGCGCTGACCCAGTCCGGAAATGCATGTTTCGGCTCGCCGATCGACATCGACAAGGGCGCCCCGCCGGGCTGGTGATGGTCGAGAAGAGCCCGCAGACGCGGAAATGCGTAAGCGGGCAGATCGGAGAACCGGTCTGGATACTGCATCTGTGCCTCAGTTTCCCGGGATCTTGCGCCCCGGTATCTGGCAGGGACGATACCGGAAGGGCCCCCTTGCGTCCAGCCCGCGACCGGTACCTGCCCCTCCTTCAGGCAAGATTGTGACCTGGCGGCGAATAGTTAACCCAGCCTTCCCAAGGGTCAGGCCCGGAGCGTCCCGTCCGCGGGCGGCGCGGGCGGCAGGACGGCTCCGGAACGGGACGGCGCCGCCTCAGCCGAGCGCCGCCTCGGCCGCCCTGCCGGTGCGCAGCAGGCGCTCCTCCCGGCCCGGCGCGGCCATCAGCATCAGGCCGCAGCAATCGGTCCCGGTCGGCAGGGTCAGCGCGCAGAGCCCCATCAGGTTGCCGATCCGGGTGTTCCTGAGCGCCAGCAGGTTCTCGGTGCGGAAATAGTCCGGATCGCTTTCCAGCCGCGCGGCATCCGGCGGCAGGATCGGCGTGGTCGGCAGCAGGACCGCGTCGAAGCCCGCCGTGGCCTGCAGATAGGCGGCGCGCAGCCGGTCGAGTGCCTGCCAGCCCGCAACGAAGGCCTCGGCCGTGACATCTGCGCCCAGCCGGAAACGGTCGCGGATCGGCGGGTGCATCTTCTCGGGCGACGCCTCGATCACCTTGCCCCAGGTGCCGTAGGCCTCGCCCGGGAACAGCATCGAGGCGGAGGCCAGCGCCTCGGCCACGGCCGGGACCTGGATGCGCTCCACCTTGGCCCCGGCGGCCGCAAGCCGCGATACGGCGGTCTCGAAGGCATAGCCCGGCTGGTCGCGCAGGTCGTCGAGCGCGATGGTCTCCAGCACCGCGACGCGCTGCCCCGCCAGCGATGCCCCCCGCAGGTCGGCAGGCTTGCCGCCCTCGATCAACGCCAGCACTTCGGCAGCATCTTCCACCGAGCGGCAGAGCGGGCCGATCGTGTCGAAGCGCGCCGCCAGCGGCACCACGCCGTCCAGCGGAATGCGCCCGGCAGTGGTCTTCAGCCCGACGAGGTTGTTCCAGGCGGACGGCACACGGACCGAGCCGCCGGTATCCGAACCGATCCCCGCCGCCGCCAGGCCGAAGGCCACCGAGGTGGCGGCGCCCGAGGAGGAGCCGCCCGGCACCAGCGCGGGATCGGTCACGTTGGGCGGGGTCGCGGTCATCGGGTTGAGGCCCAGCCCGGAAAAGGCGAGCTCGGTCATGTGGGTCTTCCCGAGGCAGACCGAGCCGCCCAGCGTCGCGGCTTCGAGCACCAGCGCGTCGCGCTCCGGCACCCGCCCCTCGAGCAGCCGGGAGCCCGCCTCGGTCGCCACCCCTGCGGTGTCGAAGAGGTCCTTCCAGGAGATCGGCACGCCGTCGAGCAGGCCGCGGCGCAGCCCCAGCCGGGCGCGGTCCCGAGCCGCCCCGGCCTCGGCCAGCGCGCGCTCCGCGGTGAAGCGGGCATAGATGCGCGTCCCGGCCTCATGGGCCACGGCAGCATCCAGGAAGGCTTCGGCCAGCTCCACCGGGTCGATGGTCCCGTCACCGATGCCGCGCCCCAGGTCTGCCGCCGTCCGGCTCCGCCACTCGTCCATGTCACGTCCTCGTCAATGGTGTCGCAGCCAAGCTATTCGCCCCGATCCGGATGGACAATCCCGCCCGGCCGCTTCATTCCTGCGCCATGGAACAGGACGTCCTCATTGTCGGCGGCAGCCTGAACGGCGCCAGCCTCGCCCTTGCCCTCGCCCGCGCCGGACTGCGCGTGGCGGTGATCGATCCGCTCTCCGATGCCGACCAGACCGTGCCGGAGTTCGACGGCCGCAGCTATGCGCTGGCGGCGGCGAGCGTGAAGATGCTGGGCGTCCTCGGAATCTGGGACCGGCTGGCCGCGGATGCGCAGCCGATGCTGGACATCCGCGTCGGCGATGGGCGCGCGGGCGAAGGCACCAGCCCGCTGACGCTGCATTTCGACAGCCGCGAGCTGGGCGAAGGCCCGCTGGGCCAGATGGTCGAGGACCGCCACCTGCGCGCCGCGCTGCTGGCGGCGCTGGCGGAAACGCCCGGGATCGTCCGGATCGAGGGCGCCGTGGCCGCACAGCGGGTGGAGCCGGGCCGCGCGGTGGCGACGCTGGCGGACGGGCGGGAATTCGCGGCGCCGCTGCTGGTGGGGGCGGACGGGCGCAGGAGCGGCACTGCGGAACGCGCGGGCATCAAGCGGCGGGTGACCGACTACGGCCAGACGGCGCTGGTCTGCGCCATCGGCCACGAGAAGCCGCACCAGGGCTGCGCCTGGCAGATCTTCCTGCCGCCGGGCCCGCTGGCGATCCTGCCGCTGACCGGCAACCGCTCGTCGATCGTCTGGAGCGAGACCACCGAGCAGGCGGCGGCGATCCAGGCGCTGGACGACGAGGCATATCTGGAGGTGCTGCGGCCGCGCTTCGGCGATTTCCTGGGCCGGATCCATATCGCCGGGGCGCGCTACACCTATCCGCTGAACATGACGATCGCCGAGAGCTTCGCCGCCGAGCGGCTGGCACTGGCCGGAGATGCCGCGCGCGGCGTGCATCCGATCGCCGGACAGGGGCTGAATGCCGGGCTGCGCGACGTCGCCGCGCTGGCCGAGGTGCTGGTCGAGGCATCGCGCCGCGGCGAAGATCTGGGATGGCCGCTGGTGCTGGACCGCTATGCCGCGTGGCGGCGCTTCGACTCGACGACGCTGGCGATTGCCACGGACGGATTCAACCGGCTGTTCTCGAACGACAATCCGCTCCTGCGGCTGGGACGCAACATCGGGCTGGGACTGGCAAACGCGGTGCCCGCGCTGCGCCGCGGCTTCATGCGCGAGGCGGCCGGTCTGTCCGGGGACGTGCCGCGGCTGCTTCAGGGCCGCGCGCTCTAGGGCAGCGCCCCCTCACCCCGGCCCTCTCCCCGGCGGGGAGAGGGAGAGAGCGCCGCCCGGAGGGTAGCGCGGAACCCGGATCAGGCCCGTTCGGAATATTCCATGGTCTCCGTGTTGACCACGATCGCCTCGTCCTGGCCGATGAAGGGCGGCACCATGATGCGGATGCCGTTGTCGAGCGTCGCGGGCTTGAAGCTCTTCGACGCGGTCTGCCCGTTGACCACCGGCTCGGTCGTGGCGACGGTGCAGACGACCTTGGCCGGCAGCTGCGCCGAGAGCGGCTCCTCGTCGTAATACTGCACCACCGCGGTCATGCCGTCCTGAAGGAAGGGGCGGCGCTCGCCCAGCAGTTCCGCCGGTATCTCGATCTGCTCGAAGGTCTCGGTGTCCATGAAGACCAGCTTGCCGTCCTGCTCGTAGAGGAATTGCTGGTCCTTCTGCTCGAGCGTCACGCGCTCGACTTTATCGGCGGAGCGGAACCGCTCGTTCAGCTTGGAGCCGTTGCGCAGGTTGCGCAGCTCGACCTGGGCGAAGGCTCCGCCCTTGCCCGGCTTGACGATATCGACCTTCACCGCGGACCAGAGGCCCCCGTCATGGTCGAGGATGAAGCCGGGACGGATTTCGTTCCCGTTGATTTTCGGCATTTCGGAGCCCATTGAGTGTTGAACGAGAGGTAGCCGCCCCTATATCGCCGAAGGTACCGGCGTGGCAACAAGGACGCTTGCGGGCCGGGCGGGATAGACTATGCACTGAGCGCATGCCTACCATGCTCAAAACGCAATACCGAATCGGTGCGGAAGATGCATATTGCGCCGCACCTCGAAAGAAGCAAGAGCAAGAATAAGGAAACGAAATGGGCGAATTCGTCGATGGCACTGCTTTTAATCATGAGCAGGGCAACCGTGCCCGCAAACTGTTCGCGGCTGTTGTGCTGGCCGCACTGGATGACGCGATTGCGGATGACAAGAAATACGGCAACGGCCCCGAGCAGATCGCCCGCTGGGCGCGGTCGCGCGACGGCCGGGAAGTGCTGAGCTGCGCAGGGATCGACCCGAACGAGCGGGTGGTCGGCGGCCTCATGGAGTTCGTCTCGAAGGGCGTGCGCACCTCCGTGGCCCTGTCGCGCGAAGAATCGGAGCGGCGTCACGCTGCCGAAGCCGCGGAAGCGGCCTGAATTCAGGGTCCCGGCACGGCGCCGGGACGCCGGAGACCTTGCAGAAGCGCTCCCCCTTGGGGAGCGCTTCTGTCTTTGCGGGCGCGGTCAGCTCTCGCTGCCGAGAATGCTGCGCAGTTCCTCGCGCACGATGCGCCGGATGTTCTCGTTGATCCGCGGCCCCATGCGGGTGCGGACCTCTTCGCGCAGGATCTCGCGGATCATGGCGCGCAGCTCGGCCTCGCCGGACTGCGGCTCTGCCGGACCGCCCCGTGCCGCCGGAGCATCGGGTTCGGGCTCGTCCCAGACCTGCGCGGCCGCGGGCGTCGCGATCCCGTTCGCCGCCACGCGCGCGCCGGTTCCGAGCACCAGCCGCCGCGCCGCGGCGCTGGCCTTCTCGCTGACCACCGGCATGTCGCGGTCGGGCCGTTCGGCCGCCTCCCGCTCCTGCTGGTGCTGCACTTCCTTGGCGACCAGGCGCCGGATGGAGGCGAGGACTTCCTCGGGGTTCTTGGACGCGCTCATCTGTGCCCCCGGCTTTCCGTTTTCCGACATGCGATCACTTGCCGAGCGCCTTCAGCACCTTGTCGAGCTTGATGCCCTGTTCGGAGGTGAACACAGTCGGCGCGGCGCGGACTTTCTCGTAATAGGCGTTGTCGTCATAGGCGATCACGTCCAGCCCTAGGCTGTCGGCGGTCAGCAGGCCCATGGTGGAGAGCAGGAAGTAGTAGGCGTCCTGCTCCACGGTCAGCGCCTCGATGCGGCTGCCGCGGGCGTCGAGCAGGTCCTGCTCGGCGTTCAGCACGTCGAGCGTCGTGCGCGCGCCCAGCGTGGCTTCCTCGCGCGTGCCCTCGAAGGCGACCTGCGAGGCCTCGATCTGGCGCTCGGTGGCATCGAGGCTGGCAATCGCGACCTGGAAGTTGGCCCAGGCGTAGCCGACGCGCTCCTGCACGTTCAGCGTGGTCTGCAGCAGCCCGGAGCGGTTCTGCTCCAGATTTGCCACCGCCTGGCGGTAGAGCGCGTTGATCTGGCCGCCGCGGTAGATCGGCCCGCCGAACTCGATCCCGAGGCTGGCGACCGGCTCCATGTCGTTGGTGTTGGAGCTGGAGGCCGAGTCGGAATAGCCGATCGAGCTGGTGGCGCTCAGCGTCGGCAGGATCTGCCGCTGGGCAATGTCGACATTGATCTCCTGCGCGGAGACCAGGAACTGCTGCTGGCGGATCGCCGGATGGCCGCGCACGGCGACGTCGCGGGCGCTCTGCAGGCTCTCGGGACGCTTGGAGAAGGCCGGCGGCGGCGCGAGGTCGCCCGGATAACGGCCGACGGCGAGGTTGAAGGATTCGCGCGCGATCTCCAGGTCGCCGTTGGCCGCCACGAGGCTGGCCTGTGCGGCGGCGAGATAGGCCTCGGCCTGCGCGACGTCGGTGCGGGTCACCTCGCCCACGTCGAAGCGGTCGTTGGCGGCGCGCAGTTCCTCTTCGAGGACGCGGACGTTGTTGCGGCGCAGGTCGACGAAGGCCTGGGCCTGGCGCACCTGGGTATAGGCCTGGACCGCCGAGAACAGCACATCCTGCTCCTGCGCGACCAGCGCCTGGCGCGCGGCCAGCACGGCTTCCTTGGCGGCGCCGACGGCCAGCCGGTTGCGGCCGAACTCGTAGAGGCTCATCTGCGCGGTGAGCTCCAGCGTGTTGGTGATCGTCTGGCTGTCCTCGCGCACCGGCCCGGCCACGGTCTGCAGCACGTCGGTGTCGAGGTCCCAGAAATAGCTGCGAGAGGCCGAATAGGCGAAGATCGGCCGCAGCGCGGCGACCGCGATCGCGACATCCTCGTCGGCAGCCCGCAGAACCGCGCGGTTCTGCTCCAGCAGGTTGGAATTGTTGTATGCAGAAACCAGCGTGTCCGTCAGGGTTTCCGCCGACGCGGCCGAGACCGCGATTGCCGCCGCGCAGGCCAGCAGGGTTGTCTTGATCTTGCGCACCTTGGGGTCCTCGTTTTTATCCTGCAGCGCCCTGCCGCCGGAGAAGGCGGGCCCTCAGAGCGCGAAGTCTTTCGTCTGCTCGAATCCCGGAAGGACGGGTGCCCCGGCATTGAAGGCAAACCGCCACGAAACCGATCCGTTCAGCTTGTACCCTACCCTCACGGCCCCCAGCGCGCCATCCACAAACGGCGCGACGATGCGACCGCCGTCCTTCAGCTGTGCCAATAGGGCATCACCGACGGCCTCTACGGCACCTTCGATCACGATAACGTCATAGGGACCGTGCTGCGCCATGCCCTCGCAGAGCGGCCCTTCGACCACCGCGGCATTGTCCGCACCGTGTTCGGAAAGGTTGGCCGCGGCCTCGCGCGCCATGTCCCCGTCCTCCTCGACCGCGACCACCGCCTCGGCGAGATGCGCCAGAACGCAGGCCGAATAGCCCAGCCCCGGCCCGATATCGAGCACCAGGTCGGTCGGCCGGACATTGGCCGTTTCCAGCATCTTGGCGAAGGTGCGCGGTTCCAGGATGACGCGGTTTTCGCCCAGCGGCAGGTTCTCGCCGACATAGGCGGCGTCCTTCAGCTCGTCCGGCACGTAGAGTTCGCGCGGCACGCGCAGCATCGCTTCGATGATCGGGAACCTGGTGACATCGGCGGGCCGGACCTGGGTATCGACCATCAGGGTGCGGCGACGGACAAAATCGGTCATCTGCGAGAGCTCTCCCCGGGCTGCTGGGCGGATACGGGAAAGCAATGGCACAGTCCCCCGCAGGGGGCAATGTGGACGGCAAAGTAATAAGGACGCATGAAACCGACCCGGCGGCCCGGACGGCCATGTCGCGCTGCGGCAGGATTTCGTTCAACAGCTTTTCCGGATCGTTCAATACCGGCCCCCGCCGCCCCGCCTAGCCTTCCCGCAAGGCCGCGGCAGCAAGCCCCGGCCGCCCATCCAGGGAGGAACGGGATGACGAGGAAACTTGACGCCTTGGTAATCGGGGCCGGCGTGGCCGGGCTCTACCAGCTGCACCAGCTGCGCAGCGAAGGGTTCGACGTGCACGGGGTGGAGGCCGGGAGCGATGTCGGCGGCACCTGGTACTGGAACCGCTACCCGGGCGCGAAATTCGACTCCGAAAGCTATATCTACCAGTATCTCTTCGACGAGGATCTCTACAAGGACTGGACCTGGAGCGAACGATTTCCCGCCCAGCCGGAGATCGAGCGCTGGATGCATTACGTCGCCGACCGGCTGGACCTGCGCAAGGATTTCACCTTCTCGGCCAAGGTGACGAAAGCGGAGTACATCGAGGATACCGGCCGCTGGCTGGTCGAAACCGATGCCGGCGAAACCTACAACACCCAGTTCCTGATCGGCTGCACCGGCATGCTCTCGGCACCGCTGGAGAACCGCTTCGAGGGACAGGAGACCTTCCGCGGCACCATCCTGCACACCGCGCGCTACCCCAAGGGCGGTCTCGATCTGGAAGGCAAGCGCGTCGGCGTGATCGGCATCGGCGCGACCGGCATCCAGGTGATCCAGACCATCGCCCCGGTGGTCGGCTCGCTGAAGGTCTTCGTGCGCACGCCGCAATACGTCCTGCCGATGAAGAACCCGAAATACGGCCCCGGCGAGGCCAAGGCCTACAAGGCGCGCTTCAACGAGCTCAAGGGCAACCTGCCCGCGACCTTCACCGGCTTCGAATACGATTTCGAGCACAAATGGGCCGACCTCACGCCGCAACAGCGCCGCGCGGTCCTGGAGGAGTTCCATGCCGACGGCTCGCTGAAGCTCTGGCTCGCCTCCTTCGCCGAAATGTTCTTCGACGAGGCGGTCAGCGCCGAGATCTCCGCCTTCGTGCGCGAGAAGATGGCAGCGCGGCTGAAGGATCCGGAGCTGATCGACATTCTCGTGCCGAAGTCCGGGGATTACGGCTTCGGCACGCACCGGGTGCCGCTCGAGACCAACTACCTGGAGGTCTACCTGCAGCCGAATGTCGAGGCGGTCCCGGTCAGGAGCAACCCGATCGCGCGGATCGTCCCCGAAGGCGTGGAGCTGGCCGACGGCACGGTCCACGGGCTTGACGTCATCATCATGGCGGTAGGCTTCGATGCCGGATCGGGCGCGCTGGCGCGGATCGACATCGCAGGGCGGGACGGCCGGCGTCTGCGCGACGAATGGGCGAAGGACATCCGCACCACCCTGGGCCTGCAGAAGCACGGATTCCCCAATCTGTTCATGACCGGCGCGCCCTTGGCGCCCTCGGCCGCGCTGTGCAACATGACCACCTGCCTGCAGCAGCAGACCGAGTGGATCACCGATTGCATCCGCCACATGCGCGACACGGGCGCCACGGCGATCGAGCCCACCGCCGAGGGCGAGGAGGCCTGGGTGCGGCACCATGACGAGACCGCCAATGCGACGCTGATCGCGAAGACGGACTCCTGGTACACCGGGTCGAACGTGCCGGGGAAACCGCGCCGCGTGCTCAGCTATACCGGCGGCGTCGGCACCTACCGGCAGAAATGCAGAGAGATCGCCGCAAACGGCTACGAAGGCTTCGATATGCGCCGCGCCCCGGCAGAGGCGGAAGCCGCCGAATGAGCGAGGGCGGTCCGGCGCGGGATCGCCCCGCGCCGGCAGCCTGAACCCTCCGGCTCCAGCCCGGACGGGGATGCGCGGTGCCGGACCGCCTCACTGCGCCCGCCGCCGGAAGACGGCGGGCGTCTCGCCGAAGGCCGCGGAGAACATCCGCGTCAGATGCGCCTGGTCGGAAAACCCGCAATCCGCCGCCACCGCCTTGATCGGCAGCGACGTGCGCGCCAGCAGCCGCCTGGCCTCTTCCAGCCGCCGCGCCGTCACATGGGCATAGGGCGGCCGCCCGAAGCTGCGCCGGAAGGCGCGGGAAAACCGGCAGGGCGCCATGCCCAGGACCGCCGCCATCTCCTTCAGCTCCATCTGGCTGGCGAGGTTCTCCTCTATGTGCCCGCGGATCCGCCGCTCCTCCGCCGGGCTCAGCGCGCCCGCGGGCCGCGCCTCGGGCAGCCGCACCGAGGCGTAGCGGCGCAGCAGATGCACGATCAGGCCGCGCGACACCGCGTCGACATAGAGCGCCCCGCCCATGCCCTGGCTCTGCGCCTCGCCCGCGATCGTGTCGAGCGCATGGGTCATCACCGGGTCGTCAGTCCTGAGCACGTCGTTCAGCACCACCTCGGCCCCGTCGCACTCCAGCATCTCGCCCGCCACCTCGGCGACCAGCCCGGCAGACAGGTAGACATGGACCACGTCGATCTGCGCATGCCAGGTCCAGAAGGCCTGCTGCGCGCGGGTCAGCAGCGAGGCCGCGCCGGGACAGAGCGTCTCGCGGCGCCACTTGCCGTCGAAGCGGCGCTGCATCGGCGTGACCCCGCCGCGATAGCCCACCAGCATGAAGTCCCGCATCGCCGGGACGACCACGTCCTGCCCCTCGTAGCGGTAGGACCTGAGATTCACGTTCTTCCAGCCCAGCCCGTCGCTGGACAGCAGCACCTGCCCCGGCACCCAGCCCGGCAGATCCCGGTAGTCGATCAGTCCGCTCATCGCCATTCCTCCTCCCTGAACGGCAAATGGCGGGGGACGGCAGCCGCCCCCCGCATCGTTTCTTCCGGTCGGGACGGTCTGCGGTTCAGGCGGCCTTCGAGGCGGCCATGGCGCGGTAGACGGCGGATTCGAACTCCAGGTAGCCGCCGAAGGAGACCGGATCGCCGAAGGGCAGGATCTGCGTCGCCCAGTAGCCGCCGAAGCCGCTCGCCCGGTCGATCCAGTAGAAGCAGTTGGCCAGCCCCGCCCAGCCGATGGCGCCCGCCGGACGGCCCGTGGGGGCGGCTTCGGAATTGACCATGAAGGTGTAGGACCAGTCCTTCGCCGTGCCGGGGAAGAACTCCGCGTCGTTCGACAGGGACGGGATCACGCCGGGCAGCATCGTCACCTTCTGCGGCGGCACCAGCGCGCCCTTCACCGCCCAGTCGACCGTGTCGGCACGCAGCACGCGGCCATGCGGCCCGGCGCCGTCATTCAGCCACATGCGGATGAACTTCATGTATTCGGGGATGGTGGCATAGAGCCCGTGGCCGCCCATCTCCACCTCCGGGTTGTCGGGCAGCGCGAAGCCGTCCATCGGCTCCAGCCCGCCATCGGCGCCGCGGGCATGGATTGTCGCGGTGCGCGCCTTCGTGGCGCCGCTGCGGGTGAAGGCGATCTCGTCCATGCCCAGGGGGTCGAAGACCCGCTCGCGCATCACCGCGCCGAGCGACTTGCCGCGGATGCCTTCGACGACCTGCCCGACCCAGTCGATATTGGTGCCGTATTCCCATTTCTCGCCCGGATCGAACAGCAGCGGCGTCTCGATCGCTTCGCGCGTGCCGGTGACCACCGAGGGCTGGCCATGCTCCTCGGCGAGCCGCTTGTAGGTCGCGTTGAAAAAGTCGTAGCCGAAGCCGCCGGTATGCAGCATCAGCTGCCGCGTGGTGACATCCGATTTCGGCGCGCGCAGACGGGGCTGGCCGTCCGCGCCGAAGCCCTCGATCACCTGCAGCTTGCCGATGGCGGGGGCATAGTCCTTCGCGGGCGCGTCGAGATCGAGCAGCCCCTCCTCGACGCATTGCAGCGCCGTCGTTCCGGCGATGGCCTTGGTGGTGGAGAATATGGCGAAGACCGTGTCCTCGCTCATCGCCCCGTCGCCCAGCCGCCGGTCGCCGGCCGCCCCGGAATAGATGTCGCCCTCGCGGTCGGTGACCATGGCCACCACGCCGGGCACGCGCGCGCTGCCCGCGGCGACGCCCTGCAGCACGCCGTCGAGCGCCGTTTTCAGATCTTCCATCGTTTCCTCCCCTGGTCTTTTCAGGGGAGGCTAGCGCGGGAACGCCCTGCCGGTCTGTCCGCAACCGGCATCGCATGTCCGGTTCCGGAAGAAAACGGACGCGCCGGGCTCAGTCCGGCACCACCGCGTCCGCCTCGATCTCCACCAGCCAGTCCGGGTTCACGAAGGCGGTGACGGCCATGATCGTGTCAACGGGCCGGGCCCCGAGGCAATAGAGCTTGCGCGCCTCGACGGCCTGCTTCCAGCTGCCGATGTCGGTCAGGATCACCCGGGTGCGGACGATGTCCTGCAGCCCCGACCCGGCCTGTTCCAACGCGTCGCGGATGATCTCGAAGCACCGGCATGTCTGCGCATGGACATCGCCGATGCCGACCGTCTGCCCGTCCGGCCCGACCGGCGCGGTGCCGCCCACCGCGATGAAATTGCCGACGCGCACCGCGCGGCTGAAGCCGACGATGCTTTCCATCGGATTGCCGTTGGATACCAGTCTCCGTCCCTCCGCCATGGCGGTCCTCCCTCCGCGCGGCGCCCGGGGCGGGCGCGGCCCCCTAGCGGGCGCGGGCCCGCGTATGCGACGGCAGCTCGCCGAAGCGCGCGCGGTAGCGTCCGGCCAGCGCGCCGAAATTGCCGAAGCCCCAATCCGCCGCGATCTCGGCGACGGTGCGCCCCGGCGGCGCGGTTTCCAGCTCGGCGCGCAGCCCCTCCAGCCGCCGCGCGGCGAGGAACTCGCGCGGGGAGATGCCGCGGAACCGCCGGAACCCGCCCGAGAGCGTGCGGGCGGAGACGCCCACCCGCTGCGCCACATCGCCGATCACCGGCGCCTCGCGCGCCTCCGCCTCCATGATCTCCTCGGCACGGCGGACATAGCCCGGCGCCGCCGCCCGCGCGCCGCCGTCCAGCCGCACCCCGGCCGTCGCCGCCCATTCGCGCAGCAGCTCCAGGCAGATCGTTTCCTCCAGGTGGCGCTCCAGCGCGCCCCCCGGCGGCCGGTCTCCCGCCCCGGCCAGCGTACGCACCGCGTAATCCAGCAGGCGCGCCCAGGCCGATTGCGGTCCTCCGATCTTCACCCGCGCCGCCCAGAGCGCGTCATCGGGAACGAAGCCGAACCAGCGCCGCGCGGTTTCCTCCATCGCGGCATGCGGGATCGTCAGGTTGAACTGCATGTGGTCCGGACCGCCGTCGAGCCAGTACTCCGCGCGCGAGCAGTCGACGACGAAGCTCTCTCCGGCGCCGGTGGCGACGGATCCGCCGTCGCATTGGTGGCGCAGCGCACCCTGCAGGGTGTTGAGCACCAGGATGTTGCCCGCCGCCGGGTCGAACCGGTCGAGATGGATGCCGGTCCCGTAGGAGAAGCGGGTCATCGTGACCCGCCCCGCCCGCGCCGGGATCATCGTGGCGTCGGGCCGCGCGCCGCGTTCCAGCGGCCGCACCCGGTAGGGCATGTAGACCTGGCGGCAGAATTCCTCCACCTCGTCCCAGTCCCGCGACCGCGTGCGACCGCGATGCCGCGCAGGCGCGCCCGTCGCGTCCAGCAGCAGTGCATCCTCCAGCATGCCGGCGTCCTCCCGAAATCTCCTCCGGGTTGCAGCATAGCACGGGCCGCGCCGCTGCGGGCGATTGCCGGCACCGACTTTGGTTGCAGGCGGGCGCCCGCCTGCGGATCAGCGCTGGCGCCGGGCGGCGAGCCAGCGCTGCCAGCTCTGCTCGCTGCCGGCGAAGGCGTTCAGGTCGACCTGGCCGCCGACGCCATGCACCACGCCGGTGCCGGTATACTGCCAGAAGGACCAGCTTTCGCCGGGATAGCGTTCGGACGGATGGCCCGCGACCGAGCGCAGCCAGAACTCGGCCCCCTGGATCGCGCCCAGTCCGTTGCTCTCGTAGAAATCGGGGGTCGTGTAGATCACCGGCACCGTGCCGTAGTAGTTGCCGACGATGCGCAGGAAGGTGCGGATCTCGGAGCGGACGGTGCCTGCGTCTGGCTTGTAGGGGCAGGTCCTGGACTGGTGGTTCCATTCCATGTCCAGCACCGGCGGCAGGTCGCCCGCCCGGCGCGGGACGTTGTCGATGAACCATTCCGCCTGCTCGCGCGCCGTGCGGCAGAAATAGTAGAAGTGGTAGGCCCCGACCGGCACGCCCGCCGCCCGCGCCTTGGTGGAGTTCAGCGCATAGGCCGGATCGGAATGGTCGCCGCCCTCGGTCGCCTTCAGCCAGGCGAAGGACACGCCGGAGGCGCGCGCGCGGTGGAAGTCGATCTCGCCCTGGTAGCGCGAGGCGTCGATGCCGTGCACGCTGTAGCGGTCGGGCGCCAGCACGTCCCAGGAACTGGGGCGCAGGTCGCCGAACTGGCGCGGGATGCCCTCGGCGCGGTGGTCCGAGGGAACCAGCTGGCGGGGGGCGCCCAGCGAAGACGGGGAATGGTCCACCTTGCCGCCCCCGCAGGCGGACAGGAGGACACTGGCCAGCAACAGGGCTGCGGCTCCGGCGCGCGGAAGCGCCAACGGATGGGACATTCTGCTCTCCATTCTTTCGGCCGGTAGTTTCTGCTCGGTCCGGCCCGGGGATTTGGCCGGAGGATAGCACGAACCATGCGCCAGCGAAGCATGCGAATTCGCTAATTTTCGGGGGCAGACACCCGGAATTCCCGCATCTGGCCGCCGGCGGTCATTGCCTGGACGCCGCGAAGCCTTACTCTGGGAAGCGAGGCAAATCACCAAAGAACACAGGCGAACACCATGCAGATCACCAGGAGAGAGTTCGGGCTCGGCGCGATAGCGGCCGGGCTTGCGGGCTGCAGCCAATCGGTCACGCGGGGGGCGGATGCGTCCGCGGGGCTGCCCGCCGACCTCAAGCCCGCCTACAATCCCGGCTACGACGCCTGGGTGGCCGGGTTCGAGAGCCGCGCGGCGTCCAAGGGCATTTCCGGCGCCACCTTCGACCGGTCCTTCCGCAGCGCGGGCTTCCTGCCCGGCGTCATCGACCGCGACCGCAACCAGGCGGAGTTCTCGCGCACGCTGGAGGACTACCTGTCGATCGCCGCCTCGGACGAGCGGGTCTCGAAGGGCCGCGCGGCTTTCGCGCGGCACCGCTCGACGCTCGAAGCGCTGCAGTCGCGCTATGGCGTCGATGCCCAGATCATCTGCGCGATCTGGGGGCTGGAGAGCTTCTACGGCGAGCGCCGCGGCAATGTCCCGGTGATCTCGGCCACCTCGACGCTGGCCTATGAGGGCCGCCGCGGCCAGTTCTTCGAAAGCCAGCTGGTCGCCGCGCTGAAGATCATCCAGTCGGGCGACATCGACCCCGAGCACATGACCGGCAGCTGGGCCGGGGCGATGGGCCATACGCAGTTCATCCCGACCTCCTACCTTGCCTTCGCGGTGGATTTCACCGGCGACGGGCGGCGCGACATCTGGTCGGAGGACCCGACCGACGCGCTGGCCTCCACCGCTGCCTACCTGGCGCGGAACGGCTGGGTGCGCGGCCTGCCCTGGGGCGAGGAATATCTCGGCGGCCCGGTCTCGGGCACGCTGATCCAGCCGCAGCCGGGCGGCCCGCGCTTCGCCGTCACCAAGAATTTCAGCGTCATCAAGCGCTACAACAACTCCGACGCCTATGCGATCGGCGTCGGCCACCTGTCGGACCGGATCGCCGGCGGCGGGCCGCTGCGCACCCCCTTCCCACCGGACAGGTACGGCATGACCAAGGAGGACCGCATGGCGCTCCAGGCGCGCCTGACCCGGGCGGGCTACGATACCGGCGGGGTCGACGGCGTGCTGGGGCCGAACAGCCTGGAAGCGATCTCCGCCTACCAGCGCGCCCGCGGCCTGCCGGTCACCGGCGAGCCGTCGCTGGAGCTGCTCAGGATGCTGGGCTGAGGCTCAGTCCCAGGCAACCGACCGCAGGAGGTTGCCCCGCGCCGTGGCGAGGTGGTCCGCGAACAGCCGGACCGCCTCCTCGCCGCGGCCGCCGAGAATCGCCCCGAGCACTGCCAGGTGCTCTTCCGCGGCGCCGCGGTTGCGGGCGAATTCGTCGTCCTTGCGCCACTGGTAGTGGTAATGGACGATGATCGAGATGCGCTGCATGAACTCCCCGAAGAACCGGTTGCCCGCCGCATCGCAGACCAGCGCGTGAAACTGCGCATCGAGCCCGGGAAATTCCGCCAGCCCGGCTTCCGGGCCCGAGAGCAGCCGCCGGTGTGCCTCGGCCAGCGCCGCGACCTTTCCGCGGTCCGGCGCGGCGACCAGCGCGCGGACCGCCTGCATCTCGATCAGCTCGCGCATGTCGAACATCTCGGCCGCGAAGGCGCGGGTGAAGCCCTTGAGCCGCCAGTGCCGGTTCGGCTCCTTCTCGATCAGCCCCATCGGCTCGAAGCGGATGAGGAAGTCGCGCACCGCCGAGACAGGCACGCCGAAGCGACGCGACAGCTCGCTTTCGTTGAGCGCGGTGCCGGGCGGCACGTCGCCTTCGAGGATCCAGCCCAGGAACCGCTCGGGGAAGGTCTCCGCCGGATCCGGCGCGGCCTCGGGCCGGTCCTGAGGTCCCGGCGCGCGCAGCAGCCGCTTCTGCCGCCCCTCCCAGGCGATCAGCCCGGTCTCCGCCAGATGCGCCAGGATCCCGCGCACCGTCGTGCGGCTCAGCCCAAGCCGCGCGGCGATCTCCTGTTCCGAGCCCAGCCCCTGCCCCGGATCCATCCCGGCCAGCGCGCCGAGCATCCGGTCGAGACCGGCAAGGAAGGTCTGGTTGCGCCGCGACATCGCATTCACCCTTTCCGCGAGACAGGATTTGACCTGTTTGGTACTTTATAAATAAAAGACCGACAAGCGGCCCGCGCGCCGCCCCAGCCCAGCGAGGACCGTCATGCCCGTCACCACTCCCATCGTCCAGTTCGGAACCTCGCGGTTCCTGCAGGCCCATGCCGACCTGTTCTTCTCCGAAGGCACGCCCCAAGGCGCGATCACGGTGGTGCAGAGCTCGGGCGATCCGTCCCGCGCCGGACGGCTGGGCGCGCTGGCCGATCCGGCCGGCTATCCGGTGCTGATCCGCGGCATGCAGGACGGCAAGACCGTCGACGAGGAGCGCCGCGTGCATTCGGTCAAGCGCACGCTCTCGACCGCCACCGACTGGGCGGAGCTGGAGCGGATCGTCACGGAGGAAGCCGAGGCGATCCTGTCGAACACCGGCGACTCGGGCTACGATCCGAAGCCTGCCGATGCCGCCGCCGCGCCCGAACAGGCGATGAGCTATCCGGCGAAGCTGTTCCACCTGCTGAAGGCGCGGCATGCGGCAGGCAAGGCCCCGCTGACGATCTTCCCGATGGAGCTGATCCCCGACAACGGCCACGTGCTGAAGGCCCGCATCCTGGAGATCGCGGCGCAGCAGGGCGCCGGCGCGGCGCTGGCCGGCTGGCTCGGCGACTGCATCTGGGCCAACAGCCTCGTCGACCGCATCGTCTCGGCCCCGCTCGACCCGGTGGGGGCGGTGGCGGAACCCTATGCGCTCTGGGCGATCGAGGCGCAGCCCGGGCTGGCCGCGCCGGTCGATCATCCCTCGGTGCAGGTGGTGGAGAAGCTCGAGACCATCGAGCGGCTGAAGCTGCACATCCTCAATCTCGGCCATACCGCCATGGCGGCCTTCTGGCAGGAGGCCGGCGCCGACCCGGACGCCATCGTCCGCGACCTGCTGAACGGCCCCGTCGGCGCCCGGATGTCGGCGGTGATGCAGGCGGAAGTGATCCCCGGCTTCGCCGCGCGCGGGATGGAGGACCAGGCGCTGGCCTATCTGGCGGAGACGGTGGAGCGCTTCGCCAACCCGTTCCTCGACCACCGCATCGCCGATATCGCGCAGAACCACCCGCAGAAGGTGGAGCGCCGCATCGGCGCCTTCCTGACCTGGGTGCGCGGCGCCCGGCCGGGCTTCGCCGCGCCGGAGCTGGACGCGATCTGCGCCTCCGTGGTGCCCGCCTGACGGGACTTTTCCGGGCGGGACTTCCTCCCTGCCCGGAAATGCCCTTGGTCAGGCCAGCGCGGCGTCCAGCGCCGCCGCGCAATGGATCAGGGTCGTGTCGAAGACCGGAACCGGGACATTGTCCTGGTTGAGCAGCATGCCGACCTCGGTGCAGCCCAGGATCAGGCAATCGGCCCCCGCCTCTGCCAGGCGCCCGGCGATGCCGCGATAGGTCGCTTCGCTTTCCGGCGTCGTGACGTCCCGGCAGAGTTCCTCGTAGATGATCCGGTGCGTCTCGGCCCGGTCCGCCGCCGCCGGCACCAGCGGCGCCAGCCCGGCCGCGGCCAGCCGGTCGGTGTAGAAGCTCTGCTCCATGGTGAAGGCGGTGGCCATCAGCCCCGGCCGCTTCAGCCCTGCCGCCGTGATCGCCTGCGCCGTCGCGTCGGCGATGTGCAGCAGCGGAATGCCGACGCCCGCCATCATCGGACCGGCGAGCTTGTGCATGGTGTTGGTCGCCAGGATCAGCAGCTCCGCGCCGCCGCGCTCCAGCGCCCTGGCCTCGCGGTTCAGGATCGCCCCGGCCGCATCCCAGTCGCCCTGCGCCTGCAGCACCTCGATCCGCGCGAAATCCAGCGACCGGATCAGCAGTTCGGGCGAATGCAGCCCACCGAGCCGAGCCCGCGCGAGATCGCAAAGTTCCCGGTAATATGTCTGGGTCGATGCGGCGGACATGCCGCCGAGTATGCCGATCGTCTTCACTGCCGTTCCCCGGAAAGCTGTTTCCCTGCCCGGCGCGCAGAATGTGCAGCTGGCGGAGATTGGCAAGACCCGCAGGCCGCCGCCGCGGCGTTCCGGCGGAACGCTGGCCCGGAAACGGAAAACGCGCGGCAGGGCCTGCCGCGCGATCAACTTGTCAGCTTGGCGCCCGGCTGCCCGGGCCTTCGCCGGATCAGGCCGTTGCGGCCTGCGCCTTGGCGATGTCCTTCTTGATCTTCAGCGCGTTGTCGGACAGCTCGGTGTCCTTGGCTTTCGCAAGGAAGGCGTCCAGACCGCCGCGGTGATCGACCGAGCGCAGGGCGGATGCGGAGATCCGCAGCTTGAACGAACGGCCCAGCGTATCGGAGATCAGGGTGACGTCGTTCAGGTTCGGCAGGAAGCGGCGCTTGGTCTTGTTGTTGGCGTGGCTGACATTGTTGCCAACCATCGGGCCCTTACCGGTCAGTTCGCAACGGCGCGACATGGGGGTATCCTCGTCTGGTGTCAGCCATACGACAAGCGGCATGGCGTGGGTTATAACTGAAAGGAGCGCGGAAGTCCCCGCGCCGCCTGAGTTGCGGTGTCTTATGGGGAGTCTCCGGGAAGGTCAAGCACAAAGGCGGCGCTTCCCGGCCCCACCCTGCGTCAGCGCAGATGCTCCAGCAGCGCCGCGCTGGGATAGCCGTCCGGGGTCAGCCCGCGGGCGATCTGGTAGGCGCGGATCGCGTCGATCGTGTTCGGCCCGATGCGCCCGTCGACGCCCTGGGTGGAGTAGCCGGCCGCGGTCAGGCGGGTCTGCAGCTCCTTCTTCTCCGCCGACATCAGCGCCCGGTCGCCGCGCGGCCAGTCCTGCACGAATCCGCCCTGCCCCTTCAGCCGGTCGCTCAGGTGGCCGACGCCGATCACGTAGGAATCGGCCGCGTTGTAGCGTTCGATGACGTTGAAGTTGCGGAACACCATGAAGGCCGGGCCGTTGGCGCCCGCGGGCACCAGGACCGCCGCCTTGCCGTGATCCGCGACCGGCCGCCCGTCCATGCCGCGCACGCCCAGCGCCGTCCAGTCGGCCACCGGGCGCTTGGTGTCATGGCCCGCATGGGCGAAGTCGAATCCCGCGGGCAGCTGCACCTCGACACCCCAGGGCTGGTCCCGGATCCAGCCGAAGCGCGCCAGATAGGCCGCGGTGGAGGCCAGCGCGTCGCTGGGATCGTCCGACCAGATGTCCCGCCGCCCGTCGCCGGTGAAGTCCACCGCGTATTCCAGGAAGGAGGTCGGCATGAACTGGGTGTGCCCCATCGCGCCCGCCCAGCTGCCGGTCATGTGCGCGGGGTCGATGTCGCCCGCCTGGATGATCCTCAGCGCGGCGACCAGCTGCTCCTCGAAGAACGGGCCGCGGCGGCCGTCATAGGCCAGCGTCGCCAGCGCCGGGACGATCGGGGTCGAGCCTCGGTAGCTGCCATAGGCGCTTTCCAGCCCCCAGATCGCGACAACGACCTCCTTGTCGACGCCGTACTTGGCCTCGATCCGGTCCAGCACCGGCCCGTAGGAGGCCAGCCCCGCGCGGCCGTTGGCGACCCGCGTGTCCGAGACCGCGCTGTCGAGATAGTCCCAGAGCGTGCGGGCGAATTCCGCCTGGTTGCGGTCGCGCGAGATCACGTCCGCATTGTACTCGACGCCCTGGAAGGCGCGGTCGAAGGTGCGCGCCGAAATACCCTGCGCCATGGCGCGGCTGCGGAACCCGCTGATCCAGCGGGCAAAGCCGGTATTGGCCACCACCGGAACGACCGGCAGCGCCACCTCGCCGGGCCGCGCCACGGGCCGCGGCGACGGCATCATCGCCCGCGTCACCACAGGTCCGTCCGCGGCATGGGCGGGAGAGAAAACCGGAAAAATCGAGACTATGCCTGCATAGGCGAGCGCCATCATCCTGGCTGCCATGGTCCTGCTCCTGCTCTGAGACTGCTCTTGCCGTCTTGTTCTCGTGATTTTTGGTCTTCGTTTTTTCCGGGATTCTACCTCAAAACCGGGCCGTCTCCTAGCCTTCCCGGCAGGCGGATCAGGCCGGTGCCCGGCGGGCCTCCGAGATTATTTTGTTCCGGAAACTTTGTCTTAACTCTGCGCATGCCAACACATCAGGGCAGCCGCGGCCTTCCGGGGATCCGGCAGCAGTCCGGAGCGGGTTTCCCGCTTTCATGACGAAATTATTTCATCAATCCCTTTCGCCCGGTCCGGCTGGACCGCGAAGCCTGTCCCTTCCCGAGGCAGAGGCGCGGCACCACCGGGCGGTCCCATTGGCGGGGCTGCGGGCAAAGGGCCATTGGCAAGCGAGGGAGGATGCCGATCCAGCCGCATTTTGGCGGCGGCCGGGACGGCATCCTCCGCCTCCCCCCGAACCGCAGCGGCCCCTGCCGCCCCTGCCGCCCCTGCCGCCCCTGCCGCCCCTGCCGCCCCTGCCGCCCGCCCGGAGGCGCGTACGGAGCCCATGGACACGCCTGCAAGAGCAAATGGCAAAAGCGCTCCGGACCAAAGCTAGGATGGTCAAGATCGCCTCGGCGGGACACGGCCTTGAGGCTGGGCCCGGCGCCCCGCCGGCCGGACTCCGGGCAGACCCAACGGCTGGGTCGGCCGAGGGGACCCGGCCCGCTTCCCCGCGCATCCCTCCTGTTCCGGGAAGCCCGGACCGCCCCGGAAGCCGCACGCCCTCTTGCCCGTGCCGAAAGCCGCCTTGAGGTCCGGCCTGCTCCGGCTCATGGCAACGAGCCTGCAAGGCCCGGACAGGGCGCGCCCCTGTCTCCGCAAGCCGGACATCCGGCCCGGGCGCAGGCAGGCGGGCCTGCCCTCCCGCATCCAGCGACATCTCGGGCCGAACCGGAGGGCGCCATCCTGAGCCAAGAATATTCTGCCGGTCGACCTGTCCGGCACCGGAGACCAGCACCCGCCTGCTGTGCGAGAAGATGTGCTCCCCTCAGGCCACCGAAGAACGTATCCGGCCCGTGCGAGGCGATGCCAGTTGCGAAGGCCGCATCCCTGGCAGTCCGGTCCGTGCAGACGCCCGGACCGCGCTGCGATTCAGGCACCGCTTGGGGAAGGCTGGGCACAACCAGCGACGCGGACCCGATGCGCGCGGCCGGCGCCCAGTCCGTGCCGGGGCCGCGCAAGGACGGCGGAGAGGACCGCCAGGCCCTGCGTCTCCGCAGCGAGAGCGGAGGCAGGCACGCGCCCTGCCGTCGGCCCCGGACGTGCGTCCACCTCCGCGGCGACCGGCAGGCCCGCAATCCGGCTGCAGGATGTCCTGCGCTCGCGCAGGCAGCAGCGCGCCGCGCTACTTGCGGCGGCTGCGCGTCACCTTGCGGCCGGTCCCGCCGGCAGGAGCGCGGGCACCGGGCTTGCGCTTCGGTCCCTTGCCCTTCGGCGCCTTGCGGCCATAGGGCGGCGCCCGGCGCGCGCCGGTGCGGGTCACTTCCTCGCCCTCGACCTCCAGAAGTTCCAGAAGCACGCCGCCCGTCACCGGCTCGGTCTCCTGCAGCTTCACAAGGGCGCGCTGGCCGGTGGTGAAGACCCGCCCCGACTCGGCGCCCATCAGCGTCTGGGTCGCAGCGTCATGGTGGAAGAACTCGTGCCCCAGCGTCCGCACCGGCACCAGCCCGTCCGCGCCGCTCTCGTCGAGCTTCACGAAGAGCCCGAACTTGGCCACGCCCGCGATCCGCCCGGTCATCTCGGCGCCCAGCCGCTCCGACAGGAAGGCGGCAAGATAGCGGTCGGTCGTGTCGCGCTCGGCCGCCATGGAGCGGCGCTCGGTATCCGAGATGTGCTGCGCGGTCTTTTCCAGCACTTCCTCTTCTTCCGGCGTCATGCCGTCGCCGCCCCAGCCGTGCGCCGCGATCAGGGCGCGGTGGACGACAAGGTCGGCATAGCGCCGGATCGGCGAGGTGAAATGCGCGTAGGCCCGCAGCGCCAGGCCGAAATGGCCGAGGTTGACCGGGCTGTAATAGGCCTGCGTCATGGAACGCAGCGTGGTCAGGTTGATCAGCTCGGCCTGGTCGGTCCCCGCCGCCTGCTTCAAGAGCCGGTTGAGATGCGCGGTCTTCAGCACCTGCCCCTTGGCCAGCACCAGCCCGGAGGCCGTCGCGGTCTCGCGCAGCGCCTCCAGCTTGTCGGGATCGGGTTCCTCGTGGATGCGGAACAGCAGCGGCCGCCGCTTGGCGATCAGGGTCTCGGCCGCGCAGACATTGGCCATGACCATGAATTCCTCGATCAGCCGGTGCGCGTCCAGCCGGTCGCGGAAGGCCACTGAAGTCACCTTGCCCTCCTCGGAAAGCTGGATGCGCCGCTCGGGCAGGTCCAGCTCCAGAGGCTGCCGCCGGTCGCGCGCCTTGGCGCAGGCGGCATAGGCGGCGAAAAGCGGCTTGATCACCGTCTCGGCCAGCATCTCGGCCTGGTCGGAGGACGGCTCGCCATTCGCGACGGCCTGCGCCTGCTCGTAGGTCAGCGAAGCGGCGGAGCGCATCAGCGCGCGGTGGAAGGAATGCCCGCGCTTGTTGCCCTCGGCATCAAAGACCATGCGCAGCGCGATGACCGGACGCGCCACGCCCTCGTGCAGCGAGCACAGGTCGCCGGACAGCCGGTCGGGCAGCATCGGCACGACGCGATCGGGGAAATAGGTGGAGTTCCCGCGCTTCCTCGCCTCGCGGTCGAGCTGCGAGCCGGGACGGACATAGGCGGCAACATCGGCGATGGCGACCCAGACGATGTGCCCGCCCGGGTTGCCTGCATCCTCGTCCGGCGCGGCGTAGACGGCGTCGTCATGGTCGCGCGCATCGGCCGGGTCGATCGTCACCAGCGGCAGGTCGCGCAGATCCTCGCGGCCCGACAGCCCGACGGGCTTGGACTTGTCCGCCTCCTCGATCACCGCATCGGGGAAATCGTCCGGGATGCCGTGCTGGTGGATGGCGATCAGCGACACCGCCTTGGGCTGGCTGGGATCGCCCAGCCGGGTGATCACCCGCGCGGCGGGCAGGCCCATGCGGACGCGCGGCCCGGACTGTTCCGCCTCGACCAGCTCGCCGTCCTTCGCGCCATGGCTCGCCCCCGGTGGCACGCGCCATTCGCGGTCGGACTTCTTGTCGATCGGCACGATCCGGCCGCCCTCGGCGGTCTTGCGGTAGAGCCCGAGGATGCGGTGCGGGTTGTGGCCGATGCGGCGCACCAGCCGCGCGGTATAGGCGTAGTCTTCCTCGCCATCGGCCTTGGTGACCCGCGCCAGGATGCGCTCGCCCGGCGCCAGCGCCGGATCGTTGAGGCGCGGCCGGATCAGCACGCGCGGCTCCGGGCCCTCGCCCTGCCATTCCAGCGGACGGCCGAAGAGGTCGCCGTCGATGTCGGGCTCCTCCACCAGCAGGATGGACACGGGCGGCAGGCGCTCGGGGTCGCGGTAGCTCTTGCGGCGCTTCTCCAGGTGGCCCTCGGCTTCGAGGTCCTTGAGGATGGCCTTCAGCCCGATCCGTTCGGCGCCCTTCAGGCCGAAGGCCTTGGCGATGTCACGTTTGGAACTGAGCGCGGGGTTGTCGGAGATCCATGCGAGGACCTCTTCCTTCGTCGGAATTCGGGTCATGGATTCGCGCATATCACGGCCCCGGGACGGCGTCACGGGGAAGCGCGAGCCCCGGCGCCTGCGGTGCGCGCAAGCCCGTCATGCGGCGGTTTCCGCGGCAGTCAGTCCGCCCGGGCCGAGAACAGGTTGACCTCGGCGGGGATCACCAGCCCGCCGGGGCCGTCCCATTGCGAGAAGGCCACCGCGATGCTGCCGAGAATCGCGTCCAGATCCTCTTCGGTTCCCTCCTTCTCGCGCATCATGCTGCCGACGGGGCCGATATAGGGCATCATCGCCAGGACCGCCTCTATCCCGCCGGGATGCGGCAGGACGGCTTCGACGGCATGCCCCTCCGGATCGGCGAAACCGGCCTCGGCCAGCAGCCCGGAGACCCGGCCGATGTCGCGGAAGGCGGTCGGCCCCGGCGCGTCCGGATCAGCGGGCGCGGGCGCGCCCAGCCGCGCGGCGGCGGCAGCGCGGGGCACCTGGAACCACGGGTTGCGGCCGGGCGCGGACCAGGCGGCAAAGACGAAATGCGCGCCCGGCGCCAGATGGCGGCGGATATTGGCGAAGGCCGCCGCCGGATCGGCGAAGAACATCACCCCGAAGCGCGAGATCGCCAGGTCGTAGGGGCCGCCCAGATCGGCATCCTGCGCATCGGCCAGCACGAAGCGGACATTCTCCGTCCCTTCCGCCGCCGCACGCTGCCGCGCCCGGTCGAGGAGAACGGCGGAAATGTCCGCGCCGGTCACCTGCCCCTCCGGCCCGACCGCCTGTGCCGCGGCGAAGGCAGAGGCCCCGGCGCCGCAGCCGATGTCGAGCACCTTCATGCCCGGCCACGCCTGCGCCTCGGTGAGCAGCAGCGAGGTGACCTCGGCATGCAGCAGGTCCAGATCGGGCTGGTATTCGACCCAGCGCTGGCCCGGCCCCTTGTTCCAGAAGGCTTCCTGGGCGTCGTTTGCATGCGTCATGGCTGATCTCCCTCGGCGCGACGCTAGCCGCGGCGCCGCACCGGGTCGAGGCCCGAAAGATCATTTTTCCGCTGCCTCAAGGGCAGGCAGGCGTGCCGAAATTTTCCGCCGTCCGCCGCGGCCCGGCCCGGACCGCGCCGCCTGCCCCAGCAAATGAAGGATGCCGCGCAGCGTTCGGTTTTTCCGATCCCCTGCGGAGCGAAAACCTTCTGGCCGCGCCCGGCCGCTTGCGTCTGGCTTTGCGCGGATTTCGACCGGAGGCCCAGATGGCGGCAGAGACTTACGACTACATCATCATCGGCGCGGGCTCGGCGGGCTGCGTGATCGCCAACCGGCTGTCGGCCGGATCGGCCACGGTCTGCGTGATCGAGGGCGGCGGCAGCGACGCGGCGCCCAACGTGCAGGTGCCCGCGGGGATCCTGTCGCTCTACGGCAACCCGAAATACGATTATTCCTACGTCGGCACGCCGCAGCCCGAGCTGAACGGCCGCCGCATCCCGGTGAACCGCGGCAAGGCGCTCGGCGGGTCCTCGACGATCAATTCGATGGTGTTCATCCGCGGCGCCTGCTCGGATTACGACGAATGGGCGGAGCTGGGCTGCGACGGCTGGGCCTGGGACGACGTGCTGCCGGTGTTCAAGTCGCTGGAGCGGAACATGATCGGCCAGTCGCCGGACTGGCACGGCACGGGGGGCGAAGTTCATGTCGACCGCGCCCGCGACCCGAACCCGGTCTCGTCGATGTTCGTGAAGGCCGGCCGCGCCGTCGGGCTGGCGGAGAAGACCGATTTCAACGACGGCTCGCAGGAAGGGCTGGGGATCTACAACGTGACCCAGAAGGACGGCAAGCGCTGGTCCTCCTACCGCGCCTTCCTGAAGCCGGTGGAGGACCGCCAGAACCTGACGGTGATCTCCGGCACAGAGACGCGGCGGCTGGTGGTCGAGGGCAAGCGGGTCACCGGCGTGGTCGTTTCCGGCCCCGAAGGAGAGCGGGAGATCCGCGCCGCGAAGGAGGTGATCCTTTCGGGCGGCGCGATCGGCTCGCCGACGCTCCTGATGCGCTCGGGCATCGGACCCGCCGAGATGCTCAAGGCAGCCGGGGTCGAGGTCGTTCATGACCTGCCGGGCGTCGGCCGGAACCTGCGCGACCATGTCGACGGCATGATCACCGTGCGCTCCGACTCGATCATGACGCTGGGGCTGTCGGTCGGCAACCTGCCCTCGATGATCGCCGCGCCCTTCCAGTGGCTCGCCGCCAGGAAGGGCATGCTGAGCACCAACTATGTCGAGGCCGGCGGCTTCGCGCGGACGAAATACGCAGGGGCGGAGCCCGACATCCAGTTCCACTTCGTCCCCGGCTACCGCAGCCATCGCGGGCGGCTCGTCGAATACGGCCATGGCTATGCCATCCATACCTGCGTGCTCAGGCCGAAATCCGTGGGCGAGATCCGGCTGGCTCCGGATGGCGCCGCCGAGATCGACCACCGCTTCTTCTCCGCGCCGGAAGATGCCGCCACGCTGGTCGAGGGGATCAAGATCGCGCGCAAGATCTTTGCCGACCCGGTCTTCGAGGCGATCCGCGGCCCCGAGATGCTGCCCGGCCCGGACGTGCGGACCGACGACGAGATCCTCGCCTATCTGCGCGCCGAGGCGCTGACCGTCTACCACCCCGTGGGCACCTGCAAGATGGGCACCGATCCGATGGCGGTGATCGATCCGAAGGAGATGAAGGTCAGCGGCATCGACGGCCTGCGCATCGCCGACAGCTCGGTCATGCCGACGCTGATCGGCGGCAACACCAACGTGCCCAGCATGATGATCGGCGAGCGCTGCGCCCGCGCGATCCTCGCAGCTTAGGACAGGGCTAAGCAAGGATGACAGAGGTTTTGCTTTTCCCGAAGCTCCCGCTCGGGCAGCAGGGACGCCAACAGGAACTCCCCGGAAAAGGACAGGAACATGCCGGTTGAGAAGACAGACGTGCTGGTGGTCGGCGCCGGACAGGCCGGCATCGCGATGAGCGAGCATCTGGGCCGGATGGGCGTGTCCCACCTGGTGCTGGAGCGCGCCCGCATCGCCGAGCGCTGGCGCTCGGAGCGCTGGGACTCGCTGGTCGCCAACGGCCCGGCCTGGCATGACCGTTTCCCGGGGCTGGAATTCGAGGGCCGCTCGCCCGATGCTTTCATCGCCAAGGACGAGATCGCCGACTATTTCGAGCGCTACGCCGCCAAGCTGGGCGCGCCGGTGCGCTGCGGCGTCGAGGTCGGCAAGGTCACCCGGCTGGAGGGCCGCCCGGGCTTCCGCGTCGAGACCTCCGAGGGCGTGATCGAGGCCGGGAATGTCGTCGCCGCCACGGGCCCCTTCCAGAAGCCGGTGATCCCCGCCATCGTCCCGGAAGAAGCCGGCATCGTGCAGATGCACTCCACCGGCTACCGCAACCCGGGCCAACTGCCCGAGGGCGCGGTCCTGGTCGTGGGCGCCGGCGCCTCGGGCGCGCAGATCGCTCAGGAACTGATGGAGATGGGCCGCAAGGTCTTCCTCGCCGTCGGCCCGCATGACCGCCCGCCGCGGCGCTACCGCGACCGGGACTTCGTCTGGTGGCTGGGCGTGCTGAACAAGTGGGACATGGAGACCACGCCGGGCGCGGAGCATGTCACCTTCGCGGTTTCCGGCGCCCATGGCGGCCAGACCGTCGATTTCCGCCGCCTGGCGAACGAGGGCATGACGCTGCTGGGCAAGGCCGACCGCTACGACAACGGCAGGCTCAGCTTCACCGCCGATCTCGCCGAGAGCCTGGCCCATGGCGACCGCAACTACCTGGCAGTGCTGAAGGAGGCCGACGACTTCGTCGCCCGCAACGGGCTCGACCTGCCGGAGGAACCCGAGGCGCACCGCATCCTGCCCGACCCGGACTGCGTCGCCAACCCGATCCTGTCGCTGGAACTGGCGGCCGAGAACATCACGTCGATCATCTGGGCCACCGGCTTCACCCAGGATTACTCCTGGCTGCCCGAGGGTGCGCATGACGATAGCGGCCGCCCCCGCCATTCCCGCGGCGTTTCGGTGACCGAGCCCGGCATCTACTTCCTCGGCCTGCCCTGGCAGACCCGCCGCGGATCGTCCTTCATCTGGGGCGTCTGGCACGATGCCGCGGCGATCGCCGATCACATCGCCAAGCAGCGCGCCTATCTTGCCCATGAACCGGCGCATGCGCCGGAAACCGAAACCGCCTGAGACACGACCCGGAGACCCAAAGTGGCCCATACCCGCATCCGTCCGTTCAACACCAAGGACACCTATCCCGAGCAGAAGCTCGACAACGACCTCGCCCAGGCGGTGGTGGCGCGCGGCACCACGATCTTCCTGCGCGGCCAGTGCCCGCAGGATCTGGATACCGCCGAGAACATTGCCAGCAACGATCCGGTCGAGCAGACCCACAAGGTGATGCAGAACATCCGCCAGCTGGTCGAGGAATCCGGCGGCAAGATGGAGCATGTCTGCAAGCTGGTCGTCTATCTCACCGACGTGCGCCACCGCGAGGCCGTCTACCGCACCATGGGCGAGTACATCAAAGGCGTGCACCCGGTCTGCACCGGGCTCGTCGTCGTGGCGCTGGCGCGTCCGGAATGGCTGGTGGAGATCGACGCCACCGCCGTGATCCCGGACTGAGCGAAAGGCAGGGCATGACTTTTTCCATCGTGGCGCGCTGCGCCGAGACAGGGCAGTTCGGAGTGGCGATCTCGTCTTCCTCCCCCGCCGTCGCCGCGCGCTGCGCCTTCGCCCGCGCGGGCGTGGGTGCTGCCGCCTCGCAGAACGTGACCAACCCCGCGCTCGGGCCCTTCATGCTCGACCGGCTGGCCGAGGGCATGACGGCCGAGGCCGCAGTCACGCTGGCGGCGGAGAAGGACGCCTTCCCGGACTACCGCCAGCTTCTCGCCGTGGACGTCAACGGCGGGACGCATATCCATTCGGGCGGCAATGCGCTCGGCATATGGACCGCCGCGGAAGGCACCGACTGCGCCGCAGGCGGCAACCTTCTTGCCAATGACGGCGTGCCAGCCGCCATGGTCGCCGCCTTCGAGGCGGCGCCGGGCGCGCTCGGCGACCGGCTGATCGCGGCGATGCAGGCCGGGCTTGCGGCCGGCGGCGAGGCCGGGCCGGTGCATTCGGCGGGCATGCTGGTCGTGGACAAGCAGGCCTGGCCCTATGCGGAACTGCGTGCCGACTGGACAGAGGATTGTCCCGTCGCGGCAATTGCCGCTGCGTGGGAGGTCTACAAGCCCCAGGCGGACGCCTATGTGACCCGCGCCCTGAACCCGACGGACGCGCCCTCCTACGGCGTGCCGGGAGACGAATGATGCAGAGCCACGCCCATTACCAGGCCGCTGCTGAGGCGATCCAATTCCGCACCGGCATCTGGATCGACGGCGCCTTCCGCCCCGCTGCCGACGGCGGCACCTTCACGAGCGTGAACCCCGCCACCGGCGAGGTTCTGGCCCGGGTCGCCCGCGGCGGTGCCGCGGATATCGACCTCGCGGTGAAATCCGCCCGCGCCGCCTTCGAGGACGGCCGCTGGTCCCGGAAGACGCCCGGAGAGCGCAAGGAGGTGATCCTCAAGCTCGCCCAGCTCATCCGCGAGAACCTCGAAGAGCTTGCGCTGACCGACACGCTCGACATGGGGAAGCCCATCTCCGAGACGGTGAATGTCGACGTGCCGGGCTCCGCCCATTTCTTCCAGTGGCACGCGGAAGCCATCGACAAGCTCTATGACGAAGTGGCCCCCACCGGCGGGCGCGACATCGCCCTGATCCGCCGCGTGCCGCTCGGCGTGATCGGCGCCGTGGTGCCGTGGAACTTCCCGCTCGACATGGCGACCTGGAAGCTGGCCCCGGCGCTGGCCGCGGGCAACTCCGTCGTGCTGAAGCCCGCCGAGCAGTCGCCGCTGTCCGCGCTGCGGCTGGCAGAGCTGGCGAAGGAGGCGGGACTGCCCGACGGCGTGCTGAACGTCGTTCCGGGCTTCGGCGAGGATGCCGGCCAGGCGCTGGGACGGCACATGGATGTCGACTGCCTCGTCTTCACCGGCTCCACCCAGGTCGGCAAGCTCTTCCAGCGCTATGCCGGCGAGAGCAACATGAAGCAGGTGTGGCTGGAAACCGGCGGCAAGAGCCCGAACCTGGTCTTCGCCGATGCCGATCTGGACAAGGCCGCCGAGATGGCCGCCTTCGGCATCTTCTTCAACCAGGGCGAGGTCTGCTCGGCCAACTCCCGCCTTCTGGTGCATGAAAGCATCGCCGAGGAGATGATCGCGCGGCTGAAGGAGAAGGCCGAGTCGATCCGCCAGGGAGATCCGCTCGATCCGGAAACGCAGATGGGCGCCATGGTCGACGCGCATCATGCCGCCCGCGTGGCCGATTTCCTGAGAAAGGGCCGCGCCTCCGCGCGCCTCGTCACCGGCGGCGACCGCGTGACCGTCGGGGGCTCGGACGCCTTCATCCAGCCGACGATCTTCGCCGACGTGCCGCGCGACGCGGAAATCGCGAAGGACGAGATCTTCGGCCCGGTCCTGTCGGTGCAGACCTTCGCGACGGATGAAGAGGCGGTGGAGATCGCCAATGACACCGTCTACGGCCTGGCCGCCTCGGTCTGGACCCGCGATCTGAGCCGCGCGATGGAGGTCTCCGACCGGCTCTGCGCCGGGACGGTTTCGGTCAACACGGTGGATGCGCTCTCGGCGATGACGCCCTTCGGGGGGATGAAGCAGTCGGGCTTCGGCCGCGACCTGTCGATCCATTCCTTCGACAAATATAGCGCGCTCAAGACCGTATGGATCAAGTATTGACGCAGCCCCATTGACCCCGTCCCGTGCCGTGCCGACATTGGATTCCGGTTTTGAACGGTGCGGGACGGGGGACGGTATGGCGCTGCGCTTCACCCTCAGACAGCTGGAATATTTCGTCGCCGTCGGCGAATGCGGCTCGATCGCGCTCGCCGCGGAGAAGGTGAACGTCTCCTCGCCCTCGATCTCGGCCGCCATCTCGCAGCTCGAGGCCGAGTTCGGTCTGCAGCTTTTCGTCCGCCGCCATGCCCAGGGCCTGTCGCTGACCCAGGGCGGGCTGCGCTTCCTCGACCATGCCCGCGACGTGCTCGACCGGGCGCGGCGGCTCAACGACCTGTCGAACGACATCACCGGCCAGGTGCGCGGCCCGCTCAACGTCGGCTGCCTCGGCACGTTCGCGCAGATCGTGCTGCCGCAGGTGCGCCGCGGCTTCGTCGACCGCTATCCCGAGGTGGTCTTCCGCCAGTTCGAGCGCGACCAGTCGGAACTGTTCGACGGGCTGCGCTCGGCCAAGCTCGACCTGGCCGTGACCTATGACCTCGACATCCCGAACGACCTGGACTTCGTGCCGCTGGTGTCGCTGCCGCCCTATGTGCTGCTGCCCGAGGACCATGCGCTGGCGCATCTCGACGCGATCACGCCCGAGATGCTGGCCGGGTTCCCGATGGTGCTGCTCGACCTGCCGCTGAGCGCCGAATACTTCCTGTCCTTCTTCCGCGAGGCCGGGGTCGCCCCGGACATTGCCGAGCGGACCCGCGACATGGCGGTGATGCGCTCGCTCGTCGCCAACGGCTTCGGCTATTCGATCGCCAACATCCGCCCGGTGACCGACCTGGCCCCCGATGGCGGGCGGCTGCGCTTCGTGCCGCTGACCGGTCCGGTGCGGCCGATGACGCTGGGCCTGCTGGTCCCGCAGGGCGCGCAGGCCGCGCTGACGGTGCGCGCCTTCATCGAGCATTGCCAGGCCGAAATCACGCCGACCCGCACGCCGGGCATCCACATGCCCGACGCGCCCTGACCGGGCAGCGCGCCGCAGCCCGCAGGTCTCGGCACCTCGGACCGCCCGATTTCCATCCCCCATCCCGATAGGTCGCCGCCTGCCCGCCCGGCGCAGGCGGCCCTGCGGGCGCGGGCCAAGGCGCGGCGGGAAGGCTCTGCCTCTGCGCGCTTGCAGGGCGGCCGGTTTCGCGCGCCGCAGACCCGCCGTTCCAGGGCCGTTTCCGGATATCCGCATTGCCGGATCCCTCCCCGGTTTCGGGGCGGGAACCCAGCCCTGCGCGGGGTTGATCCGATAATGTATAGACTAAATAATTCGCAGGATGCCTGATAAGGCAGCACCTGCGCTGAAACACATGGCGATTAGGCCATGCCTAATGCGGGCTTCCGCAAGCCGTAATTTACGTTCGCCGGAGATTCACGCTTTCCTGCCGCCGACACGGAGAGAGGACCCAAGCGTGCCCCCCAAGCCCTATGACATCCTGTTCGAGCCGGTGAAAATCGGCCCGCTGACTGCCAAGAACCGCTTCTACCAGGTGCCGCATTGCAACGGCGGGGGCTACCGCGACCCCTCGGCTGCCGCGGCGATGCGCGGGATCAAGGCCGAGGGCGGCTGGGGCGTGATCTTCACCGAACAGACCGAGATGCACCACACCTCGGAAATCACCCCGTTCATCGAGCTGCGGCTCTGGGACGACCGCGACATCCCGGCGCTGAACCGCATGTCGGACGCGATGAAGACCCACGGCGCGCTGGCAGGCATCCAGCTGGCCTATTCCGGCATCAACGGCCCGAACCTCTACACCAAGGAGGTGCCGCTGGCGCCCAGCGCCCTGCCGATCCGCACCTTCACCAACGATCCGGTGCAGGCGCGCGCGCTCGACAAGTCCGACATCCGCGACCTGCGCCGCTGGTTCGTCAACGCCGCGAAGCGCTCGAAGCTGGCCGGGTTCGACCTCCTGTGCCTCTACGGCGCACATGGCTTCGGCATCTTCCAGCATTTCCTCAGCCGCGCCACCAACCAGCGCTCGGACGAGTACGGCGGCAGCCTCGAGAACCGCGCGCGCTTCGTCAACGAAGTGGTGGGCGACATCCGCGACGCGGTCGGCGACACGATGGCGATCACCCTGCGCGTCAGCCTCGACGAGACCGTGGGCGAGCTGGGCTTCTCCAATGCCGAGGTCCGCGAATTCATCGAGATGAATGCCGACCTGCCCGATCTCTGGGACCTGGCGCAGGGCACCTGGGAGGACTGCTCGGGCCCCTCGCGCTTCAAGGAAGAGGCCGCGCAGGAGGTCCTGGTCAAGGGCATCCGCGAGCTGACCTCGAAGCCGGTTGTCGGCGTCGGCCGCTTCACCTCGCCCGACGTCATGGCGCGGCTGGTGCGGCAGGGCACGCTGGATTTCATCGGCTGCGCGCGGCCGTCCATCGCCGACCCGTTCCTGCCGAAGAAGGTGGAAGAGGGCCGGATCGAGGACATCCGCGAATGCATCGGCTGCAACATCTGCGTCACCGGCGACATGACCATGTCGATCAGCCGCTGCACCCAGAACCCGACCTTCATGGAGGAATGGCGCAAGGGCTGGCATCCGGAGAAGATGAACGCGAAGGGCGGCAGCTCCAACGTGCTGGTCGTGGGCTCCGGCCCGGCCGGGCTGGAAGCCGCCCGCGCGCTTTCCATGCGCGGCTATGACGTCGCGCTGGCCGAGGCCGGGACCGAGCTTGGCGGCCGCGTCGCCAGGGAGCGCCTGCTGCCGGGCCTGTCGGCCTGGGGCCGCGTCGCCGATTACCGCTCCTACCAGCTGAGCCAGCGCCCGAATGTCGAGACCTATTTCGACAGCCCGCTGAGCGCGGACGAGATCCTGGAGTTCGGCTTCGAGAATGTCTGCCTCGCCACCGGCGCCAGGTGGCGCGCCGACGGCGTGTCGCGCCAGCATGTCGTGCCGCTGCCGATCGCGCCGGGCATGGCGGTGCTGACCCCCGACGACCTGATGGAGGGCCGCCTGCCCTCGGGCAAGGTCGTGGTCTTCGACGACGACCACTACTACATGGGCGGCGTCCTCGCCGAGCTCTGCGCGCAGAAGGGCTGCGACGTCACGCTTGTCACCCCCTCCGCCTACGTGTCCGACTGGACGCTGAACACGCTGGAACAGGCGGCGATCCACTGCCGCCTCGTCGAGGCCGGGGTCAAGATCGTGCTGAACGCCGGCATCGCCTCGATCCGCGCGGACGGGGTGGAGACCTGCTGCAGCTACACCGATGCGCGCGGCGCCATCGGCTGCGACGCGGTGGTGATGGTCGCCTCCCGCACCGGCCAGGACGAGGTCTACCGGGCGCTGAAAGCGCGCCAGGCCGACTGGCAGGACGCGGGCATCAGGTCGGTGAAGCTGATCGGCGATGCCGAGGCACCAGGTCCCATTGCCTGGGCCACCTATGCCGGGCACCGCTATGCCCGGGAACTCGACGGCGAACCGATCGGCGACGCGCTGCCATTCCGGCGCGAAATCACCGAACTGGCGTAACGATTGCCCGCGGCAAGGCGGGACAGGAACAGGGAAACACGCATGGCGCGCGGCAAGGCGGTCGAGGTCTACAACGTCTCGAAAAGTTTCGGCACCTACCAGGCGCTGGACGAGGTCAGCTTCACCATCCACGAGAACGAGTTCTTCACGCTGCTGGGTCCCTCCGGCTGCGGCAAGACCACGCTCCTGCGGATGATCGCCGGGTTCGAAAGCCCCTCGGAGGGCGCAATCCTGCTCTCCGGGCAGGAAATCGAGACCCTGCCGCCGCACAAGCGGCGGGTGAACACCGTGTTCCAGAGCTATGCCCTGTTCCCGCACATGACGCTGGCGCAGAACATCGCCTTCGGGCTGGAGAACCTGGGCTGGGACCGCAAGCGGCGCGAGGCCCGCGTGGCCGAGATGCTGGAGCTGGTGCACATGGCGCCCTTTGCCGCGCGCCGTCCCGCCCAGCTGTCTGGCGGCCAGCGGCAGCGGATCGCGCTGGCCCGCGCGCTGGCGCCGGAGCCGAAGGTGCTGCTGCTCGACGAGCCGCTCTCGGCGCTCGACCTGAAGCTGCGACAGGCGATGCGCGACGAATTGAGGAGCCTGCAGAAGAAGACCGGCATCACCTTCATCTTCGTCACCCATGACCAGGAGGAGGCGCTCGACATGTCCGACCGCATCTGCGTCCTGGGCAACGGACGGATCCAGCAGATCGGCAGCCCGTCGGAAATCTACGAAGACCCCGCGAACCGCTTCGTCGCGGATTTCATCGGCGAGACCAATTTCATCGAAACCGAGGTGCTCTCGGTCCAGGGCGAGATGGCCCGCGTCCGGACGCCCTTCGGGCTGGAGATCACCGCCCGGCAGAAGGGCCTGACCGGCCCCGGCCCGGCCACCCTGTCGCTGCGCCCCGAGAAGATCGGCATGGAGGCGCAGGCCGACGGCTGGATGCTGGAAGGCACAGTGTCGGGCCGCAACTACATGGGCGGCTACACCCATTACACCGTCGATGTCTCGGGACAGAGCCTGCGCGTCTCGCGCCGCAACTCGCTGTCCCATGCCGACAGCTACGCGCCCGGCCAGCCGGTGACCATCGGCTTCCGCGAGGACAGCGCAAGGGTGCTGGCGCGATGAACATGAAGGCGCTGAAGACCTTCCGCTTCTGGGGCCTCGCGCCGACATGGCTGCTGATGGGGCTGACCCTGATCATTCCCATCGGCATCGTGGCGGGCGTCAGCCTCGGCGACCGCGGCCCCTATGGCGGCTTCGACTGGGCGCTGAACTTCTCCAGCTACCGCGAAATCCTGTTCACCATGGGCTGGACGGACGAGCTGGAATTCGATCCCAAGTACCTGGCCATCATCGGCCGCACCCTGGCCTACGGCCTGGCCACCACGGCGATCTGCATGGCGCTCTCCGTGCCGGTCGCCTACGTGATCGCCAATGCCCGCGAGAACTGGAAGCCGCTGCTGGTCTATCTCGTCACCCTGCCCTTCTGGGTGTCGATGATCGTCCGCGTCTATGCCTGGCTGATCATCCTCGGCAACGAGGGCCTGGCCGAAAAGGCGTGGAAGCTCCTCGGCGGCGGCGATGTCGACACGTTCCTCTTCACCCCCGGCGCGATGCTGACCGGCATGGTCTACAGCTACATCCCGCTGATGGTGCTGCCCGTCTATGCCGCCATCGAGAAGCTCGACCCGGCGCTGCTGGAGGCGTCGCACGACCTCTACGGCAACCGCTGGACCACGCTGCGGCGGGTGATCCTGCCGCTGACCTGGCCGGGGCTTTCGGCCGGCGCGATCCTGGTCTTCGTCCCCGCCATCGGCACCGTGCTCGAACCCATGCTGCTCGGCGGCGGCAAGCAGATGATGATGGGCACGCTGATCCAGACCCAGTTCGGCGGCGGCCGCAACTGGCCCTTCGGCGCCGCCGTCGCCATGGTGCTGATGGCGCTCGTCGTCATCGTCCTGATCCTGAATGCCCGCCGCGCGGCATCGGCCGGCAAGGAGGCCGCCGCATGAGCGACCATGCCCACGACATCCGCCGCTATCCCGGCGCGCGGCTGCTGACCGTCGTCTTCTTCCTCTGGCTCTACCTGCCCATCGCGGTGGTGATCGGCTTCTCGTTCAACCAGAACCGCCTGGTCTCGGTCTGGACCGGCTTCTCCACCGAATGGTACGCGGCCGCCCTTGCCAACACCGCGCTGATGGACGCGCTGCAGGTCTCGCTGACCGTCGCGGTCATCGCGACCACCGGCGCCACGCTGATCGCGCTCGCCGCCGCCATGGTGCTGAGCCGCGCGCCGGCGAAAGGCGTCTACCGGCTCTCCGAGGTGGTGGTGAACCTGCCGCTGATGCTGCCCGAGATCGTCGTCGCCGTCGCCGTGCTGATCCTTTTCTCGCAGCTCGGCATCGCCAACGGCATGCTGAAGCTGACGCTGGCGCACATGGCCTTCTGCACGCCCTTCGCCTTCCTGCCGATCCGCGCCCGCCTGCAGGGGATGAGCCGGGACTTCGAGGAGGCCGCGCAGGATCTCTACGCCCCGCCCTTCACCGCCTTCCGGCGGGTGACGCTGCCGCTGATCGCGCCGGGGGTCTTCGCGGGCGCCATGCTGGCCTTCGTCATGTCGATGGACGACTTCATCACCTCGAACATGCTGAACTCGGGCGGCACCACCACCCTGCCCGTCTACATCTTCGCCTTGATCAAGCGCGGCACCACGCCCGAGCTGAACGCCATCTCGACGCTCTTGATCCTGGCCTCGCTGGTCATCGCCACCATCGCGCTGCTGGCCAGCGCGCGGGCCATGCGGCGCGACATCTGATCCATAACCACAAACGATCCAACAGGAGACCTCCCATGAAAAAGACCCTGCTGACCGGCACCGCGATGCTCTGCCTCGCCGCCCCGGCCTTCGCGGACGAGCTGAACATCTATTACTGGTCCGACTCCATCGCCCCCGAGCTGATCGAGAAGTTCGAGGCCGAGACCGGCGCCACGGTCAACCTCGACGGCTTCAATTCGAACGAGGATGCGCTGACCAAGCTGCAGGCAGGCGCCTCGGGCTACGACATCGTCACGCCCTCCCAGCACTTCGTGAAGATCATGATCGACGAGGGCCTGCTGGAAGACATCGACGCCAAGGACCTGGCCGCCTACGGCGCCGTCGACGAACGCTGGAAGGGCCAGTGGTGGGACCCCGAGAACGACTACTCGATCCCGATGGCCTACGGCACCGCCGGCTTCGCCGTGAACCGCGACCTCTATGACGGCCCGGTGGACAGCTGGTCGGTCTATTTCGAGCCGCCGGAATCCCTGCAGGGCAAGATCGCCTCGCTGTCCTACCCCGACGAGGTCGTCGGCGCGGCCGAGCTGTACCTGGGCGTGCCCTTCTGCTCGGAGGACAAGTCCGAGATGAAGAAGGTCTATGACCTGCTGATGGCGCAGAAGCCCTTCGTCGCCGCCTATTCGTCGGACAACATCGAGAACCGCCTGGGCTCGGGCGAGGTCGCGGCGCATTTCTGGTGGGACGGCAACGTGCTGCGCACCCGCGATGCCGGCGCGAACCTGGAATACGCCATGCCGAAGGAAGGCCTGGTCGGCTGGCTCGACAGCTATGTCGTGCCGAAGGGGGCGGCGAATGTCGAACTGGCGAAGAAGTTCATCGAGTTCATGTCGACCGAAGAGAACGCCACGATCCAGTACAACTACTACGCCCATTCGGCACCGGTGAAGATCGACGAATCACAGGCGAAATACACGCCCGAGAACGCGCCCGAGCTGTTCCCGACCGTGCCGGTCCAGTTCTCCAAGGCCTGCTCGCCCGCCGCCCAGGACCTGGTGACCAAGGTCTGGACCGACCTGCTGCAGTAATCTGGCCCGGCTCCGCCCCCGCCCCGGGGCGGAGCCTCGACCTTCCGGAAGACCCCATGCCCCCCCTTCACATCACCGGCGCCACCGATCCGCTCACCGGCGCGGAGATCTCCGTCGCCATGGAGGACGGGCTGATCGTCCCGGCCCCCGTCCCCGGCTCGCGCGCAATCGACGGGCGCGGCCTGTTCCTGCTGCCCGGGCTGATCGACAGCCATCTGCACCTGCTGACCGGCGGCGTGGCGCTCGGCCAGCTGAACCTGCTGGACGTGAAGGGCGAGGACGCCTTCCGCGCCGCCCTGGCCACCCACGCGCAGGGGCGCGATGCCGATCCGGTGCTCTGCTGCTGGTCGGCGAATTACGACATTTTCGGCCCAGGCACCCGCCCGGACCGCCACCGCCTCGACCGCATCTGTCCGGACCGGCCCTTGCTGATGACCTCGGTCGACTGGCACTGCGCCTGGGCCAATACCGCCGCCCTGCGCCTCGCCGGGCTGACGGAGGCCGTGCCGGAGGTTCCCGGCGCGATCCTCGGCGCCGACGGGCTGCCCAATGGCGAGCTGCAGGAATTCGAGGCGATGGGGCTGGTGCAGCGCCATGCCGCCAGCGGCGGCCGCGAGGGGCTGGGCCTGATCGGCCGCGAGCCCCCGGCAGCCGATGCCGCCGCCCGCTCCCATGACCGCGCCGCGCTTGCGGCCGCGATGGCGGAATGCGCCCGCTTCGGCATCACCTCGGTCGCGATGATGGATGGCAGCCTCTATCTGGCCGACCTGCTGGCGGAGATGGCCGCGGCCGGAGACCTGCCGGTCCGCGTTTCGCTGCCGATGACCGTCGCGCCGGATCACGGCGACGCCCGCGTCGCGGAACTGATCGACGCCGCCTGCCGCACGCCCGTGGGCCGGCTCAGCTTCGGCCGGATCAAGATGTTCATGGACGGCGTCTTCGACACCTGGACCGCGTTCCGGACCGACGACTATCCCGGCCGCCCCGGCTTCCGCTCGGAACCGCTTTTCCCGCCCGGACGCTTCGCGGAGATCTGCATCGCGGCGGATGCCCGCGGCCTGCAGCTGCAGACCCATGCGGTCGGCGACGGCGCGGTGCGCGCGGTGCTCGACGGCTACGAGGCGGCACAGCGCGCCAACGGCCGCCGCGACTCCCGCCACCGGGTCGAGCATATCGACATGCTGCATTCCGGTGACCTGCCACGCCTGCGCAGCCTCGGCGTCACCGCGTCGATGCAGCCCGTGCACCCGCCGGGGTCGAGCGGGCTGCCGCTGGAACCGACCGTCTCGATCATGGGACGCGACCGCTGGGGCGACACCTTCCCCTGGGCGGCGATCTCTGCTTCGGGCGTGCCGCTCGCCTTCGGCACCGACTGGCCGACAGCGCCGCTCTCGCCCTTCAACGCAATCCATTCCGCCCTCGCCCGCGAACCCTGGGCCGACGGCGTGCCCGACCAGCGCCTGCCGCTGGCAGACGTGCTGGCGGCCTATGCCGCGGGCGGCGCCCATGCGCTGCATGCCGAGGGCAGCCGCGGCCGGCTCGCTCCCGGCATGGCGGCCGACCTCGTCCTGCTCGAAGGCGATCCGGCCGGGCTGGCCGCGGGCCCGGAGGCCTGCCGCGCGGCGCTGACCGTCTGCGGCGGCGAGATCACCCATGAGGCCCTGCCATGACCGAAACCGAGCTGCTCGCCCGCCTCGTCGCTTTCCCGACGGTCACCAACGGCCCGAACCTGGAGATGATCTCCTGGGTCTCGGACTGCCTGGAGGACTGCGGCTTTGCCGTCACCCGCGTGCCGTCTTCCTGCGGCACCAAGGCCGGGCTGCTGGCACGCCTCGGCGACGGCCCGGGCGGCGTGCTGCTGTCGGCGCATAGCGACGTCGTGCCGGTGGCGGGGCAGAGCTGGACCACCGATCCCTTCGTGCTGGCCCAGCGCGGCGACCGGCTGGTGGGACGCGGCGCCACCGACATGAAGGGCTTCCTCGCCTGCGCTCTGGCGCTGGCCGGACGTCTGAAGGCGGCGCCTCCGTCGCGCCCGGTGATGATTGCGCTGAGCTGGGACGAGGAGATCGGCTGCAAGGGCATCCCGGAGATGATCGGCCGCGTGATCCCGGTGCTGGGGCGGCCCGAGCTCTGCCTCGTCGGCGAGCCGACCTCGATGCGGCTCTGCACCGGCCACAAAGGCAAGGCGAGCTACCTCGCCACCTGCCGCGGCGAGCCCGGCCATTCGGCGATGGCACCGAATTTCGCCAACGCGCTGCATCTGGCCTGCGACCTGATCGGCGCACTGAGGCGAGAGCAGGACCGGCTGATGCGCGGGGGCGCGCAGGATGCCGCCTATGACATGCCATGCTCGACCGTGCATGCCGGGAAGATGTCGGGCGGCGTGGCGCTGAACATGGTGCCGGAACTGGCCGAAGTGGCATTCGAGATCCGCCACCTCGCCGAGGAAACCGCCCCGGAGATCCTCGCGCGCATCGCAGAGGGCCTGCCCGAGGGCATCGGCATCGCGGAAACCGGCAGCTATCCGGGCCTCGCCGCCGATCCCGCCGACCCGGCCATTGCGGCTCTGGCGGCCCTGCTGCCCGATCCGCGGCCGATCAAGGTCGCCTACGGCACGGAGGCCGGGTTCTTCGCCGGGCTGGGAATCCCGACCGTGGTCTGCGGCCCGGGAACGATGAAGGACGGCCACCAGCCCGACGAGTCGATCGCCGTCTCCGAGCTGGAGGCCTGCCGCAGGCTCCTCGCCCGCCTCGCCTGACATCCCCGGAACACCGCCGGAGGGACAGGAAGGCCCGACCCGGCTGCCGTCGGGCCTTCTTTCCGCGGGCAGCCGAGTCGGGCCCGCGGCGACCATCCGCGCCGCGGCAAGGGGTCAGCGTTTCTTCTTCATCGCGTCCATCAGCGCCGCGCCGAATGCGCCCGTGCTCTCCTGCGGCTTGCCCTTCGGCCCGGCCTTGCCGCCGCGGGGTCCGCCGCCCTTGGGTCCATCGCCGCGCGGACCGCCGGACTTGCCCGGGCCGCGGGCATTGCGGTCCTCGCGCGCCGAGGCGCCCCCGTCCTTCTTCATCGACAGGCCGATGCGCTTGCGCGGAACGTCCACCTCCGTCACCGTCACCTGCACGATCTGCCCCGCCTTCACCACTTCATGCGGATCCTTGACGAAACGGTCGGCCAGCTGGCTGACATGGACCAGCCCGTCCTGGTGCACGCCGATATCGACGAAGGCACCGAAGGCCGCCACGTTGGTCACCGTCCCTTCCAGCCGCATGCCGGGCTTGAGGTCCTTGATGTCCTCCACCCCGTCCGCGAAGCTCGCGGTCTTGAAGCTGGGGCGCGGGTCGCGGCCGGGCTTCTCCAGTTCCGCCAGGATGTCCCGCACCGTCGGCAGGCCGAATTCCGCATCGACGAAATCCTGCGCGCGCAGGCCCTTCAGCGCCGCCGGATCGGCCATGATCGACCGCAGGTCGCGGCCGCAGGCGGCGACGATCTTGCGCGCCACGCCATAGGCCTCCGGATGCACGGCAGAGGCATCGAGCGGCTCGCTGCCGCCCTGGATGCGCAGGAAGCCCGCGCATTGCTCGAAGGCCTTGGGACCGAGACCGGCGACCTTCAGCAGCGCCTTGCGCGAGGCAAACGCCCCGTTGGCGTCGCGATGCGCCACGATCGCCTCGGCGAGCCGCGGACCCAGCCCGGCGACATGCGACAGCAGCGGCGCGGAGGCCGTGTTCAGGTCGACCCCGACCGCGTTCACCGCGTCCTCGACCACGGCCTCCAGCGTCTTGGCGAGCCTGCGCTGGTCCACGTCATGCTGGTACTGGCCGACGCCGATCGCCTTCGGCTCGATCTTCACCAGCTCGGCCAGCGGGTCCTGCAACCGGCGGGCAATCGACACCGCGCCGCGGAGCGACACGTCGAGCTGCGGGAATTCCTTCGCCGCCATTTCGGATGCCGAGTACACCGACGCCCCGGCCTCGGAGACCACCACCTTGGTGGGCTTCGCCAGCCGCTCGGGCAGGATGCGCAGCGTGTCGGCGACCAGCCGCTCGGTCTCGCGGCTCGCCGTGCCGTTGCCGATGGCAATGAGCTGCACGCCATGGCGGCTGACCAGGTCGAGGATCGCGGTCTGCGCGCCGCGCACGTCGTTCTTCGGCTGGAACGGGTAGATCGTGGCGGTGTCCAGCAGCTTGCCGGTCGCGTCGACCACGGCGGCCTTGACGCCGGTGCGGATCCCCGGATCGAGGCCCAGGACCGCCTTCGGGCCGGCAGGCGCCGCCAGAAGCAGGTCCTTGAGGTTGCGCGCGAAAACCTGGATCGCCTCGTCATGGGCGCGGGTCCGCACCTCGCCGAGCAGGTCCATGTACATCGACAGGCCGAGCTTCACCCGCCAGGTCCAGCCTGCCGCCTTCTGCAGCCACTTGTCGCCGGGCGCATCGCCCCGGATGCCGATTTCGGCGGCGATGATGCCGGTGGCGCGGTCGGCACCGGTCTCGGGATCGGGCGCGATGGACAGCGTCACCACCTCTTCGGCGGCGGCGCGCAGGATCGCCAGCGCGCGGTGCGAGGGGATGTCCTTCCACTTCTCGCGGTGGTCGAAATAGTCGGAGAACTTGGCCCCCTCGGCCTCCTTGCCCGGCACCACCGCCGCCGAGATGTCGGCCTCGGCCCGCATGAAGTCGCGCAGCCGGCCCAGCAGGTTGGCATTCTCGGACAGCTCCTCGACGATGATGTCGCGGGCGCCGTTCAGCGCTTCCTTGGTGCCCGGCACCGCCTCGGTGATGTAGCCCGCGGCCAGCGCCTCGGGATCGGCGCCGCGGTTGCCGCGGATCGCCTCCAGCAGCGGCTCCAGCCCGTTTTCGCGCGCGATCATCGCCTTGGTGCGGCGCTTGGGCTTGTAGGGCAGGTAGATGTCCTCGAGCGCGGCCTTGGTCTCGGCGCCAGCCACGGCACGGGCCAGATCCGGCGTCAGCTTGCCCTGCCCGTCGATGGAGCTGAGGATCGTCGCGCGGCGGGCCTCCAGTTCGCGGAGGTAGTCGAGCCGTTCCGACAGGGTGCGCAGCTGGGTGTCGTCGAGCCCGCCGGTGACTTCCTTGCGGTAGCGGGCGACGAAGGGCACGGTCGCGCCGCCGTCGAGCAGCTCCACCGCCGCCGCGACCTGCTTCGGCGTGGCGCTGATTTCCGAGGCAATGGAGCGGGCGATGCGGTCGGCGGTCTGGTCCAAGGCGGATCCTCCTGTTGCGGGAGGCCAGTCTTAGCCCCGCGCCGTCCCGCCGCCAAGGGCCGCCGGGCGGCACCGTGCCGATATCCGCCCGGCCAGCCCTGATCCGTCCGGCCAGCCCTGCGCCCGGCGGTGCCAACGCAGCGACAGGTCCGGCGCAAGCAGGCCGGGCGGAGATCACGCGCCCGCGCCCTGCGCGGCCTCCGCGGGCGGCGGCATCTTGAAGATCGCGTTGCCGCCATCGGCATAGAGCGCCGAACCGGTGACGAACGACGACTGGTCCGAGACCAGGAACAGCGCCGCCCGGGCGATCTCCTCCGGCGCGGCCATCCGCCCGAGCGCATGCATTCCGCGCACTGCCGCGTGGAAGGCCGGATCGGTGCCCGCCATCGGCGTCATCGTGCCGCCGGGCAGCAGCGCGTTGGCCCGCAGCCCCGCCGCGCCGTGCTCGGCCGCCAGGACCTGCACCAGCCCGGCCAGCCCCGCCTTGGCGGCGGCATAGGCGGCCATGCCCGGCAGGCCGATCCCCTGCCCGACGAAGGACGAGGTGAAGACCAGCGACCCGCCGCCCCGCGCCAGCAGGGCCGGGATCTGGTGCTTGGCGGCCAGGAAGGCCGCGGTCAGGTTGACCTCGAGCACCTCCTCCCAGTCCGGACGGGCCATCTGCGGCACCGGTCCCAGCGCGCCGGTGATCCCGGCATTGTTGAAGGCGGCATCGAGCCCGCCGAAGCGCGTGCAGGCCAGCCGGACCAGCGCGGCGGCGAACGCCTCGTCGCGCACGTCCCCGGCCAGCCAGGCCGCCTCGCCGCCTGCCGCGCGGACGTCCTGGGCCAGCGCCTCCAGCGCGTCGCCCCGCCGCGCGCCCAGAACCACCCGCGCACCCTCCGCGGCAAAGATTCGCGCCGCTGCCGCGCCGATCCCGCTGCTGGCCCCGGTCACGATCGCCGTCTTTCCCTGAAGCTGCATCTTCCGGCCCTCCCGAAGGCGTTTGTCCTGCCCCGATCACAGCACCGGGCCGCCGCCGGCGCGACCCGGAAGCTGCGCGAATCCGCGGCTTTCGGCGCACGCGGCCGCCTTTCCAATCGCTTCGGGCTCCGACATAATCGCGCCGAACAGATGCCGCCGGAGACGCGCCCCCATGTCAGATCTCGAAAACCGAATCGCGCAAGGACGGGGCGACCAGCCCGCCGATCTGGTGCTGCGCGGCGGACAGGTGCTGGACCTCGTCACCGGCGAGCTGCTGGACGGCGACGTCGCGATCTGCGGCGACACGATCGTCGGCATCTGCGCGGAATACGAGGCCGAGAAGGTGATCGACGTCACCGGCCAGATCCTCGTGCCGGGCTTCATCGACACGCATCTGCATGTCGAGAGCTCGCTGGTCACGCCGATGGAATTCGACCGCTGCGTCACCCCGCGCGGCGTCACCACCGCGATCTGCGACCCGCACGAGATCGCCAACGTGCTGGGCGCCAAGGGCATCCGCTGGTTCCAGGAATGCTCGCGCCACACGCTGATGGACCTGCGCGTCCAGATCAGCTCCTGCGTGCCATCGACCCACATGGAGACCGCGGGCGCCAAGCTGGAGGCCTCGGACCTCAGGCCGCTGATGGGGCATCCGTCGGGGATCGGGCTGGCCGAGTTCATGAACTACCCCGGCGTGATCCACCGCGACCCGGCAGCGCTGGCCAAACTCAGGCTCTACCAGCGCGGCCATATCGACGGGCATGCGCCGCTGCTGTCGGGCAAGGACCTCAACGCCTATGTCTCGGCGGGCATCCGCACCGAGCACGAGGCAACCAATCCCGAGGAAGCGCTGGAGAAGCTGCGCAAGGGCATGCGCATCCTGATCCGCGAGGGCTCCGTCTCGAAGGACATGCATGCGCTGCAGCCGCTGCTGACCGAGCGCACCTCGCCCTACATGTGCCTGTGCACCGACGACCGGAACCCGCTGGACATCGCCGAGCACGGCCATCTCGACTACATGATCCGCACGCTGATCTCGCTCGGCACCCCGCCGCTCGCCGCCTACCGCGCCGCGACCCTTTCGGCGGCGGAGGCATTCGGGCTGAAGGACCGCGGCATGATCGCGCCGGGCAAGCGCGCCGACATCGTCGCCATCGACAGCCTGGAGGGCTGCCATGCCCAGCTGGTCCTGGCCGCGGGCGTGGAAGTCACCGATGCCGCCTTTGCCACGCGCACGCCGGTGCAGCCGATCGGCCGCGGATCGGTCCGCGCGCCCGAGGTCGAGGCCGAGAGCTTCCGCCTCGCCGGGAACGCCGAAACCACCGACGTGATCGGCATCCGCGAGGGGCAGATCCTGACCGACCACCTGCAGCAGACCATCGCCATCGCCGACGGCGACAAGAAGCCCGACACCAAGCGCGACCTGATGCGCATCACCGTGATCGAGCGCCACGGCAAGAACGGCAACATCGCCAACGGCTTCGTCAAGGGCTTCGGGATGAAGGCCGGGGCGATCGCCTCCACCGTCTGCCACGACCACCACAACATCGCCGTGGTCGGCGCGGACTACGCCGACATGGCGCTGGCGGCGAACCGGCTGAGCGAGATCGAGGGCGGCTTCGTCGTCGCCAAGGGCGGCGAGATCCTCGCCGAGCTGGCGCTGCCGGTGGCCGGGCTGATGAGCCTTTCGCCCTTCGAGGAGGTCCGCGACCGGCTGGTCGAGCTGCGCGCCGCCGCGACGTCCCTGGGCGTCAAGCTGGAGGAGCCCTTCCTGCAGCTCGCCTTCCTCGCCCTGCCGGTCATCCCGGCGCTGAAGATCACGGACCGGGGCATGGTCGATGTCACCAAGTTCGAAATCATTGCCTAGGGTCCTGGTCCTGGCCGCGCTCTTGCTGCTTGCGGGCTGCACGACGCGCTACCTGACCGAGACCGAGAAGAGCTTCCTCGGCTCCACGCTGGGGCCGGGGCTCGATGCCGGGCAGATCACGCTGGCCAAGGGCGCCTTCATCGGGACCTGGCCGATGACCCGGCCCGCCCGGCCCTCGCTGACCTGCCGCGAGAAGATCTGGCCGCCCGAGAAGGGCACGGTGACCGGCTATGTCGGCGGCGTCACCGCCTTCGACCGGATCATGATCGCCCGGCGGCTCTACGACTCGGATTTCCTGGAGGAATACCCCGACACCCTGCCGCTGGCCCGCGCCATGTTCCTGGCGCACGAGGCCACCCATGTCTGGCAGTGGCAGCAGCGCAAGGTGACCGGCTACGCCCCCTGGAAGGCCGCGGCCGAGCACGGCGTCAGCGAGGATCCCTACCTGTTCGAGATCGCCGGGGACCGCGACTTCCTCGATTACGGCTACGAACAGCAGGCCAGCCTTGTGGAGGAATATGTCTGCTGCCGGGCACTCGATCCCGAGGGCGCCCGCACCGGGCGGCTGCGCGACATGCTCGATCCCTATTTTCCGGGCATGCAGTCCGAGGAAGCCGCCGGGGATGTCCGCATCCCCTGGAGCGGCGCCAAGATCCAGGGAATCTGCAACTGACCTCGCAGGCGAGTGACTGTGCCGGAGCGGCGGAGCGTGGCAGGATCGCCTCCAGGAAGGAGACTACCATGCTGCGCCTCGCCCTTGCCCTCTGCCTCGCCCTTGCGGCCGCCCTGCCCGCTGCCGCCGCGATCGACCGCCCCGGCTGGGGCAGCATCGACACCTCTAAGAGCTATTCCCGGCTCGTCGCCGCGGTGAAAGCCGCCGCCACGGCCGAGGGCATGGCCGTGGTCACCGAGGCCGGCCCCACCGAGGCCGCGGAGGCGCGCGGCATCGACATCCCCGGCAACCGCGTGATCGGCATCTTCAGCAACGACTACGCCGTTCGGATCCTGCGACTCTCCACCGCCGCGATGATCGAGGCGCCGCTGCGGATGTACGTGACCGAGAATCCGGACGGCACGGCGACGCTGTCCTGGAAGCTGCCGAGCGCGGTCTTTGGCCCCTATGCGGGCGAGGGCGGCAAGCCGCTGGCCGAAGCCGCCGAAGAGCTGGACGCGGTCTTCTCCGCCATCGCGCGGGAGGCCGCGGCAGACTAGACTGCACGCGAATCCGGCCGGGAGGACGCCATGCGCAGCTTCGACGAGATCTACGCCATCGCGGCGGACCGCAAGGGCGGCGCCGCCGCGATGGAGGCGCTGCTGCCGGTGCCGATCGCGCCGGAGGCGCTGGCCGCCATCCCCGAGCACCGCTGGCTTGCCGCCTTCGCGCGGCATCTCTTCGCCACCGGGCTGAGCTGGACCGTGATCGAGGCGAAATGGCCGGGCTTCGAAGAGGCCTTCGACGGCTTCGATCCCGATGCCTGCGCGATGATCGTCGAGGACCGGCTGGACGCGCTCTTGTCGGACACCCGCATCGTCCGGCACGGCGCCAAGATCCGCGCGGTGCAGGAAAACGCCGTCTTCCTGCGCGAGCTGCGCGCCGAGGGCGGGATAGGCCGCGTGGTGGCGGACTGGCCGGGCACGGAGTACCACAAGCTGGTGGCGATGCTGAAGGACCGCGGTTCGCGGCTGGGCGGAAGCACCGGGCCCTATGCGCTCAGGACGCTGGGGCGCGACGGCTGGGTCCTGTCGAAGGACGTCACCGCGCGGCTGGTCGCCGAAGGCGTGGTCGACAAGGCGCCGGGGTCGAAATCTTCGATGGAGAAGGTGCAGGCCGCCTTCAACGCCTGGGCGGCGGAATCGGGCCGCGGGCTGAGCCAGATCAGCCGCGTCCTCGCTGCCAGCATCTGAGGCGGAGGCGGGACCGGACGGCCCCGCCCCGGAAGGTCATTCGGCCGGATGGCGCATGCCGTAGGGATCGTCGCCCTCGAGCCCCTGCCAGATGAACGCGCCCAGCGCGGCCCCTGCCAGCGGCGCGACCCAGAAGACCCAGAGCTGGAGCAGCGCCGGTCCCTCGGCGAAGAGCGCCACGCCGGTGGATCGCGCCGGGTTCACCGAGGTGTTGTCGATCGGGATCGAGATCATGTGGATCAGCGTCAGCGTCAGGCCGATCGCCAGCGGCGCGAAGCCCGCGGGCGCGCGCGGCGCGGTGGCCCCGAGGATCACGATCACGAAGATGGCGGTCAGCACGATCTCGGTGACGATGGCCGCCACCATGCCGTAATGCTCGGGCGAGGCCTCTGCAAAGCCGTTGGTGGCAAAGCCGCCGGTCCCGGCAAAGCCGTCCTGCGCGGCGGCGATGAAATAGAGCAGCGCCGCGGCGGCAATGGCGCCCGCAACCTGCGACAGCCAGTAGGGCGCGACGTCCTTGGGATCGAACCGCCCCGCAAGCGCGAGGCCGAGCGTCACGGCCGGGTTGAAATGCCCGCCGGAGATATGGCCGACCGCATAGGCCATGGTGGTGACGGAAAGCCCGAAGGCGAGGCTGACGCCGAGCCAGCCGATCCCGACATCGGCAACGCCCGCCGACAGGATCGCGCTGCCGCAACCCGCAAATACAAGCCAGAAAGTTCCCAGGAACTCGGCCAGGGCACGTTGGAACATCTCTCAATCTCCTCAACCCGCAGCAAAGCTGCTGCAATGGTCAATTCGTACAGGGAGAGCCGGAAAATGCCCTAGCGGAAATTTTCGGACCTGCGCAAATCGGCGGGAATGCGGGAAATTGTTCCGGTGCGGGGAGATGTGCCGGGCAGCGCGCTGCCGCCCGGCACGGAAAGGTCAGGGATGCTTGCGGTAGATCTCGGTGACCTGGTGGACCGCCGCCTCGGGCGCCAGTTCGACGCTTTCGCCGGTGCGGCGCGAGGTCAGCTCCACCACGCCGTTCTTCAGGCCGCGGGGACCCACGGTGATCCGCCAGGGCAGGCCGATCAGGTCCATCGTCGCGAACTTCGCCCCTGCCCGCTCGTCGCGGTCGTCGTAGAGCGGCTCCAGCCCAGCCGTCTTCAGCTGGTCGTAGAGGTTCTCGCAGGCCGCATCCGCCGCCGCGTCGCCCTGCTTGAGGTTGACGATGCCGCAATGGAACGGGGTGACGCCTTCGGGCCAGATGATGCCCTTGTCGTCGTGGTTCGCCTCGATCAGCGCGCCCAGCAGGCGGCTGACGCCGATGCCGTGGCTGCCCATGTGGACCGGCACCTTGTTGCCTTCCGCGTCCTGCACCGTGGCGCCGAGCGGCTCGGAATACTTGGTGCCGAAATAGAAGATCTGGCCGACCTCGATGCCGCGGGCGACGCGGCGGCGCTCTTCGGGGATCTGGTTGAAGACCGCCTCGTCATGGGTCTCGTCGGTGCGGGCATAGCGCGAGGTGAACTCCTCCAGCACGCCCTGGCATTGCTCGACGCTGTCATAGTCGATGGCGCGGTCGCCGAAGGTCAGATCGGTGACCTCGGAATCGTAGAACACCTCGGACTCGCCGGTTTCCGCCAGCACCAGGAATTCATGCGTGTCCTCGCCGCCGATCGGGCCCGAGTCGGCGCGCATCGGGATCGCCTTCAGGCCCATCCGCTCGTAGGTGCGCAGGTAGCTGACCAGGTGGCGGTTGTAGGCATGCAGCGCGGCTTCCTTCGTCAGGTCGAAGTTGTAGCCGTCCTTCATCAGGAATTCGCGGCCGCGCATCACGCCGAAGCGCGGCCGGATCTCGTCGCGGAACTTCCACTGGATCTGGTACAGCGTCAGCGGCACGTCCTTGTAGGACTTCACGTAGCTGCGGAAGATGTCGGTGATCAGCTCCTCGGCCGTGGGGCTGAACAGCAGGTCGCGGCCGCCGCGGTCCTTGATGCGCAGCATTTCCTCGCCATAGGCGTCGTAGCGGCCGGATTCGCGCCACAGGTCGGCGGATTGCAGCGTCGGCATCAGCAGCGGGATGTGGCCCGCGCGCTCCTGCTCCTCGTGGACGATCTGCTGGATGCGTTCCAGCACGCGGAAGCCCAGCGGCAGCCAGGAATAGATGCCCGCAGAGGCCTGCTTGATCATGCCCGCGCGCAGCATCAGGCGGTGGCTGACGATCTGCGCCTCGGCGGGCGTCTCCTTCAGGACGGGCAGGAAGTAGCGGCTCAGGCGCATGGATGGTCCCCTTGGAAAACGGTCGGGCGGGTTTTCGGCGATTGCGCGGCGCTTGGCAAGGGAGGGCGGCGGTTTCGGCCGGAGCGGCGGCGAAGCCGGACACCGCAAGCCCCGGGGCCCGCGCCGGGAGCGGCAGGCGCTCCGGCATCTCCGCGGCGCGCGGCCCTGCCGGACCGCAGGCGCCCGGGCCGGGCAAGGCGCCGTGCAGGCCAGATGCAGGACAGGCCGCCGCCGGTGCTTGCGCTGCCGGTGCCGGAAATGCCCCCTGGATTGCCGGCGGCATCGGCCGCGGGCCGGCCGATCGTCAGGACCGCACCCGAGACCGGGACCGCGGCATGGGGTGCTGCATGGCTGGTCCGTTCCCGGCAGAGGGCACGGAAAGCATGCCGTTGGCGCGGGGCCCCGGATGACAGCACCGGCCGGAGACGTTCCCTCCGCGTCCGGATCGGCAGTCACCGCGGCGGGCGGCACCGGACATTGCCGGGGCCATTCCCGCGCATCGGTTCCGGGGACGGCGGCAACCGGGCCAGGAGGCTCCTCGGGAAGCGGGTTGCCCCTCAGTCTCCGGGCTTGGGGGACGGCCGGTCGGGGGGCGGCGCCTCGGCCCTGCCCTTGACGCCGAAGCCTTCGGTCGGCGTCCCGAAGAACCCGGCATGGGCAGATGCGGCCGACAGGACGAGCAGGACGACGGCGAGAGCGGATTTCATGGGGCAATCTCCTTCATGGCAATCCGGACATCGTGCCCGGTCCGGTCCCGCCTGTCACTCCGCCCCGGAGGCAGGGTCGGGATAACCTTGCCCTGCAGGCGGCCATGCCGCGGCATTTGCCGAAAACGGCCCTCCCCGGAAGGGAACTTCCCGCTATAGTCCGGAAGGGGGCTGCGGCAGAGGCCGCGCGCCCCGCGTGCAAGGTAACCAGCGAGAGGTTTCATGGCCCTGCCCTCCAAGACCCAGGCAAAGATCTGGAGCGTCGCCGCCGTCCTGACCCTGGCCGTCCTGTGGTTCCTCGGGCCGCAGCTTCTGCCCTTCGTGATGGGCGCCGCGATCGCCTACCTGCTCGACCCGGTGGCCGACCGGCTGGAGGCCGCGGGGCTGAGCCGCGCCCTGTCCGTCGCCGTGATCTCGCTGGTGGCAGTGCTGGTCTTCGCGATCTGCCTGCTGCTGATCATCCCGTCGCTGGTCAGCCAGTCGGTCTCCTTCGTCGAGGCGCTGCCGGGCTACCTGCAGGCCTTCCGCGATTTCCTCGCCGCGCGCTTCCCCGACCAGCTGCAGGAGGGATCCGCGCTGCAGCAGGGGCTGTCCACGGTGATCGAGACGCTGAAATCCCGCGGCGGCGAGCTGCTGAACACCGCGCTCTCCTCGGCGATGAGCTTCGTCAACGTGCTGACGCTGATCGTCATCGTGCCCGTCGTGTCGGTCTACCTGCTGGTCGACTGGGACCGGATGATCGCGCGGATCGACGAACTTCTGCCGCGCGACCACGCCCCGGCGATCCGCCGCATCGCAGGCGAAATCGACGAGACCCTGTCGGGCTTCATCCGCGGCCAAGGCACGGTCTGCCTGATCATGGGCGCGTACTACGCCATCGGGCTGATGCTGACCGGGCTGAATTTCGGCCTTCTGATCGGCACGCTGGCGGGCATCGTGACCTTCATTCCCTTCGTCGGGGCGATCCTGGGCGGCGTGCTGGCCATCGGCGTCTCCATCGTCCAGTTCTGGGACACGCCGCTGATGATCGGCGCCGTGGCGGGGGTGTTCTTCCTCGGCCAGTTCCTGGAAGGCAACCTGATCACGCCGAAGCTGGTGGGCGAGTCCGTCGGGCTGCACCCGGTGTGGCTGCTGCTGGCGCTGTCGGTCTTCGGCGCGATCTTCGGCTTCGTCGGCCTGCTGGTCGCCGTTCCGCTGGCGGCGATGATCGGCGTTCTTGTTCGGTTCTTCGTGGACCAGTACAAGACGGGACGACTCTACCTGGGCTACGAGGCGCTGACCCGGCGTCCCGGCGCCCCCGATCCGCAGCACGACAGACCCGACCCGACAGAAAGCCCGTAAGCCCCGGATGACCGACGCCGCCGAAGCCCAGCTTGTCCTAGACGTGCTTTCAGGCACGGTCTGCATGACGCGCGGCAGCTTCTTCGAGGGCCCCTGCAACACCGTCGCCCTGTCCGAGATCCTGACTTCGGATTTCTGGGACGGCGAGCCTCGGGTGCTGACCGGCACCGCGAATGTCGGCAAGAGCCACCTGGCGCAGGTCTTCGCGCAGGAAACCGGGGCGCTGGCGCTCTCCGCCGACCGGCTGGCCGCCGACAGCGTGCCGCGCGCCGCGGAGCGCCCGGCGCTGGTGCTGGAAGATGCCCACCGGCTGGCCGGGGACGCGATCCGCGAGCAGATCGCCTTCCACCTGTTCAACCAGGCCCGCGACCTCGGCCATCCGATGCTGGTCACCGGGCGCGGCGCGGTGCGCGACTGGGGGCTCAGCCTGCCCGACCTGTCGAGCCGGCTTACCGCGGCTGCACAGATCCGCGTCACGAACCCCGACATGGACACGCTCAGGATGGTGCTGATCAAGCTTTTTTCCGACCGTCAGCTTGCAGTCCCGCCGGAGACGGTGGAATATGCCCTACAGCGGATGGAACGGTCCTTCGCCGCGGCCTCCGCCCTGGTTGCCGCGCTCGACCAGACCAACCTGCTGCGGAACCGCAGGATCGACCGCAGCATGATCCGCGAGATCCTTACACAAGAACAAGAGGGACCCGATCCCCGAGGAGGCCCAGAATTAACATCGCCTTTCCGCCCACGAATTCCGCGGCGCTGAGCACCGCTGATTTCCTGAATTCAGATTTTCCCGAACCGACCGAGCTTGCCGGGTTCGATCCCGAGGGTCCGCAGCGTTTCTTCAACCGCGAACTGAGCTGGCTGGCCTTCAACTGGCGCGTGCTCGAAGAGGCCGGCAATCCCGACGTGCCGCTTCTGGAGCGGCTGCGCTTCGTCTCGATTTCCGCCAACAACCTCGACGAATTCTACACCGTGCGGGTCGCGGGCCTGCGCGAGCTGGCCAATTCCGGGATCACCACCCCGGCCGCCGACGGCCGCACCCCGGCCGAGCAGCTGGCGCTGATCGACGCCGATGCCCGCGCGCTGATGCTGGAGCAGCAGCGCTGCTGGAACCTGCTCCGCAAGGAGATGGAGGCCGAGGGCATCGTCGTCGTGGGCCGCAAGGGGCTCAACGCCGCCGACAGGACCGTGATGGAGCAGCATTTCCTCTCCCAGGTCTTCCCGGTGCTGACGCCGCTGGCGGTGGATCCGGCGCATCCCTTCCCATTCATCCCGAATGGCGGCTTCTCGCTGGCGCTGATGCTGGAGCGGCGCAGCGACAAGCGCCACCTGCGCGCGCTGCTGCCGGTGCCGGGACAGGTGCCGCGCTTCCTGTCGCTGCCCAGGGACCGCAGCCGCCGCCAGCGCTTCCTGCCGCTCGAAGAGCTGCTGCTGATGCATGTCGAACACCTCTTCCCCGGCCATGACCTGATCGGCGACTGCGCCTTCCGGATCCTGCGGAACTCGGATCTCGAAGTGGAGGAAGAGGCCGAGGACCTGGTGCGCGAATTCGAGGTCGCGCTGAAGCGCCGCCGCCGCGGCGAGGTGATCCGCATGAAGATCTCCGGCGGCGCGCCGGCGGAGCTGCGCCGGATGATCGTGCGCGAGACCGGGCTGAAGGACGAGGAAGTCGTCGACATCAAGGGGATGATCGGCGTCGTCGACCTCAAGGAGCTGGTGCTCGACAACCGGCCGGACCTGCTGTGGCCGTCCTACACGCCGCGCGTCCCGGAACGGGTGCAGGATTTCGACGGCGACATCTTCGGCGCGGTCCACCAGAAGGACATGCTGCTGCACCACCCCTACGAGAGCTTCGACATGGTGGTGCGCTTCCTGCAGCAGGCGGCGCGCGATCCGAACGTGCTGGCGATCAAGCAGACCCTCTACCGCACCTCGCGCGACAGCCCGATCGTGGCGGCGCTCTGCGAGGCGGCCGAGGACGGCAAGTCGGTCACCGCGCTGGTCGAGCTCAAGGCGCGCTTCGACGAGGCTGCCAACATCCGCCAGAGCCGGATGCTGGAACGGGCCGGCGTGCATGTCGTCTACGGCTTCACCAACTACAAGACCCATGCCAAGATCAGCTCGGTGGTGCGCCGCGAAGGCGACCGGCTGGTGACCTATTCCCATTACGGCACCGGCAACTACCACCCGATCACGGCGCGCATCTATACCGATGTCAGCCTGCTGACCTGCGACGAGGCGCTGGGGCGCGACGCGACGCGCGTGTTCAACTACCTCTCGGGCTATGCCAAGCCGGACACGCTGGAGAACCTCAAGATCAGCCCCCACATGCTGAAGCCCTTCCTGCTGGAGGCGCTGGAGCGCGAGGCGCTGCATGCCGCGCAGGGCAGGCCCGCCGAGGTCTGGGCCAAGCTCAACGCGGTGATCGACCCCGAGGTGATCGACGCGCTCTACAAGGCCAGCCAGGCGGGGGTGAAGATCAGCCTCGTGGTGCGCGGCATCTGCGGCGTGCGGCCCGGCATTACGGGGCTCAGCGAGAACATCCGGGTCAAGTCGATCGTCGGCCGCTTTCTCGAGCATTCGCGCATCGTCTGCTTCGGCAACGGCGGCGGGCTGCCCTCGGATGCGGCGCGGGTCTTCATCTCCTCCGCCGACTGGATGGGGCGCAACCTGAACCGCCGGGTGGAGACGCTGGTGGAGATCCACAACGACACGGTGCGCGACCAGATCGTCGAGCAGATCATGGCCGCCAACCTGCGCGACGAGGCGCATAGCTGGGTGCTGATGCCCGACGGGCACTTCATGCGTCCCGAGACCGCGCAGGCCCCGGGCGCCTTCAGCTGCCACGACTTCTTCATGAAGACGCCCTCGCTCTCGGGCCGCGGCTCGGCGGGGATCGGCGACGTGCCGCAGCTCACCCTGCCGCAGGAGATCCGCCCCGGCAACGATCCCGACCGCGCGCCCCTGGCCCGCGACTGACATCCGCGCCTCCGCCGTCGCAGCGGGGGCGCATCGCCATCGGCGGCCAAAGCGGCCCGGCGGAACCGGCAGGCGACCGTGCCGGGGACGTCCGCGCAGAGGCTGCCGGTGCTTGCCGGAAGCAGCGTGTGCGCCTTACGTTACGGGAGGGACAACCTTCCCGGTGCAGCATCGGTCGCATGACGGCCTCCTGCCACTGCCCGGAGATCTGATCGAGCGCGGCGGCTCCGCGGAAGTGGCCGCCCGCGCGGCATGCCCGGGGAAACCGGCTGGCGGATCGGGCTGCCGCAGCCGGTCGCAGCCGTCCCAAGGCAGGACACCTGTAGCCGCTATCCCATCGGCGGCGGGCCTGCAGAGAAGCATGATCCTTGCGCCCCCGCCCGCGCGGCCATCATGTTCCGACGCACCGCCCTGGCCCCTGCCGCGCTGCAGCAACCCGCTGCGCGGTTCCGGTCCTTGCCGCCGCTGCGTCGCAGGCGGGAACGCGGAGGTTGCGTCCCCGTCCCCAATGGCCCTAGGTAGACACCGGATTGGCATCAACGGAACCCAAGCACGTGTCACCTGATCCAGGCTTTTTCGGCCCGCCGCCGGTCGATCCGGCAGAAGTCCAGCGCCTGTCCCGAGTCGGCGTCGTCGATGTCGGTTCGAACTCGGTCCGGCTGGTGATCTTCGACGGGGCGGCCCGCTCCCCGGCCTATTTCTTCAACGAGAAGGTGCTCTGCGGGCTCGGCCGCGATCTGGCCGAAACCGGCCGGCTCAACCCCGAAGGCAAGACCCGCGCGCTGGCCGCGCTCAACCGCTTCCAGCACATCGGCGAAAGCCTCGGCATCACGCCGATGCTGGCCGTGGCCACCGCCGCGATGCGGGTGGCCGAGGACGGGCCGGATTTCCAGCAGGAGATCCTGGACCGCACCGGCATGCGGCTGCGCGTGATCGACGGCGCCGAGGAGGCCCGGCTCGCGGCCCAGGGCGTGCTGCTCGGCTGGCCCGAAGCGTCGGGCTATGTCTGCGACATCGGCGGGTCGTCCATGGAGCTGGCACAGGTTTCCGCGGGCGAGATCGGCTGGCGCGACACCTCTGCCCTGGGGCCGCTGGCGCTGTCGCAGCTCGGCTCCGAGAAGGCCGTGCGCGCCCGCGTCGAGGAACAGCTTAAGCGGCTGCGCAAGGCGATGCCGGACCAGCCCTCGCGGCTGTACCTGGTCGGCGGCTCCTGGCGCGCGATCGCCAAGATCGACATGGTGCGCCGCGAATACCCGCTGCAGGTGCTGCACGAATACCGGCTCGACCGCGACACCCTGCCGGCCACGCTCGACCTGATCGACAGCGCCGATCCCTACACGCTGCGCAAGCAGGCCGGCATCTCGGGCGAGCGCATGGCGCTGCTGCCGATGGCGGGCCAGGTGCTGCGCGGGCTGCTCAAGGTGCTGGAGCCCGAGGAAATCTTCGTCTCGGCCTACGGGCTGCGCGAGGGGCTGCTCTACGAGGAGATGCCCGAAGCGCTGCGCACCGCCGATCCGCTGATCGAATCCTGCCGCCATGCCGAAATGAGCTCGGCCCGCGTGCCGGGCTTCGGCGCCACGCTATACGGCTACGTGCGCAGCCTCTTCCCCGATGCCGACCGCGCGCGGCTGCGGCTGATCAAGGCGGCCTGCCTGCTGCATGACGTCAGCTGGCGCACCCATCCGGACTACCGCGCCGAGGTGTGCTTCGACTATGCCGCCCGCGCCAACATGGGCGGGCTGAGCCATGGCGAGCGGGTCTATCTGGGGCTGGCGCTGCTGCACCGCTACAAGAACAACCGCGCGGGCACCCGCTTCGACGCGCTGCGGCCGCTGCTGACCGACGAAGAGGTGCGCGAGGCGGAGATCCTCGGCCGCGCGCTGCGCTTCGGGGCAATGCTGACGCTGGGCGGCGACGAAGACATGGGGCGGCTCGACTGGGATCCGGCGGCGAAACGGCTGGTGCTGCACCTGTCGGACCACACGCAGCCGCTGTTCGGCGAAGTCTCGGAGGCGCGCTTCATGGCGCTGGCAAAGGCGCTGGAGGCCGAGGTGTCGGTGCTGGCGCCGGAATCGCTGGCGGGCTGAACGGCCCCGGAGCGGCCGGCTCCGCCGGACCGGCATGCCCGGCGCAGCGGCGGCATCGGACGAGAACCGGCGACCGGACCGGGCCACTCCGCGCGGGGATGATCGACTGCGCGTCATCTGCCTGCAGCGGCAGGCGCCGCGAAAGAGCCGCGTCCTGCGGCGCAGGATGGCTCCGATCCGCACTGCCCAACCTGGACTGCCGCTGCCCCCACGGGCAGGTCCGTCCGGAGGCGACGGCCGCACCCGCAGCACGACCCTGCCCTTGCCGCGGGCGCAGAAGCGGCGGGTCCGGACAGTTTTACTGCACCGCGGCAGCCGCGCGCGCCTGTCGGCCGGTGCCGCGCCGCAAGACGGCGGAGTTCCCCTGCCTCCAGCCCCGCCTTGGCGGAGGCAAGGCCACGGCACCATTCATCTGCCGGAGACCACCGGCCCGCCTGCATCAGGTGGCTGGCGCGCCCCATGCCGCGGAAAGCCCGCGCGGACAGCTGCCGGAGCGGCCCGCCTCGAAGCGGCCGGCGTCAGGCCCGGATATAGGCCCAGCCCTCGGCCTGGCGCTCGGCCAGGTGCACCACGGCGGCGGGCACCACGGCCAGGTGGACGGGCGCCTCCAGCCCCTGACCGGCCAGGGAATTGCCGCAGAGCCGCAGGAAGGGATCGGTGGCGGGATCCGGCGTCGCGATCGCCGGGGCAACGCCCGCGGCATTGGCGACGATCTCGACCAGCGCGTCGGGCCGCGCCTTCATCAGGTTGCGCGCATTGCTGCGGGCGCGGGCCAGGGCGGCTTCGGTCGGCGCGTGGATCAGGACATGGAGCGAGGGCATCTGCGGCATCCGTTCTGCTGGCGGTCCGTCCCGTTCTACCCTGCTCCGGCCGGACGGCGATGCGGCATCGCCGCGCCCCGCCGCCGCCGCGCCCGCGCTACCTTCAGCTCGAACCCCAGGCCCTCGGCCTTTGGCAGAAGCGCCTTGCCCATCGAGCCGAAGACCGGCCGTCCCACCTCGGCGGCGAATTCGCAGACCGCGCGGGTCACTCCCGGCCAGGTCCCGTAATCATCGGCGACGAGGATGCCCTCGGGCTCCAGCAGCGGCCAGTAGCCGCGCAGGTCCGACAGGCAGGCGGCATGGTCATGGCTGGCATCGACATGGATCACCCCGGCCGTCACGCCGAGCGCCGCCAGTGCCCGCGCCGCGGAATGGCCGTCCATCGGCAAGGGCACGATCGCCTGCTGCAGCCCAGCCTCGAAGACATTGGCCAGGAAGGTGCGGTAGAGCGTCGGATAGCCGTCCACCGGCGCCAGCTCGGCCCGCCGTCCCGCCGCCGCCAGATGCCCGGCCGAGCCAAGCCAGGTGTCGATCGCCAGGATCTCGGCGCCGTTGCCCTGGCGCTGCAGCAGCCCGCCCATGTGGATCGCGGACATGCCCTTCCAGACGCCGAGCTCGATCACCAGCCGCGGCTCCACCTCGCGCAGCGCCGCCTCGAGGAAGGGATGGGACGAGTTCCAGCCCTGCCGGTCGGCCCGGCCCGGGTCGTGGACGTAGCTGGCGAAGGGATCCTCCAGCCCCAGCCTCTCGCGTATGCCTGCCATGCCTGCCCCCTGCGCGCTCCTGCGCGGGCAGGCTGGCCCGACATGGTGAAGCCGGGGTTAACGGCAGCATGCGGGAGGCCCTGGCCGGGCCTCCCGCCGTCCGTCAATCGGCGGCGAGCCGGGCCAGCATTTCCGTCATCTCGGAGATCTCCTGCTCCTGCGCAGCGATGATCCGCTCCGCAAGCGCGCGGGTTTCCGGGTCGGTGCCGTGCGCGAGCTCCACCTTCGCCATGTCGAGGGCGGATTGGTGATGCGGGATCATCATGACCAGGAAATCGGCATCGGCATTGCCGGTGGAGGGCATTTCGGCCATCGCGCCCATCATGTCGTCCATTGCGTCCATGTAGCCCTGCATGGCCGCGCCGGAGCCCTCGTGCCCATGGGCGGAATGGTCCATTCCGGACATGGTCATGGCGCTTTCGGCGAAGGCGGGCGCGGCAAGCAGCAGGGCAGCGCCTGCAACGAGTGGGAATCGGGTCATCTGTCTGTCCTCTTCAAGGTGCGGTCTCGGGTCTGCCCGTCCTGCGGGCGGAGCGGTCACGCCTTGGGAGGATGGTCGGGACCGGAAAGCCCCGGCGATGCCAGCCGCTCGATTCCCGGCCGCGCATAGCGGATCTGGCGGAGCGTCCCGCCGGCCGCGCCGGAGCACGGGAGCGCGAGCGGCGCGCAGCAGAGGGCGGCCCCGGTCCCGGTGGCATCCCCGGCATGGCAGGGCTGAGCCGCGGCCGTCCCGCCCCCCGGATGGTGCATGTCCGCGGCGGCCTGCGCGCCCGTCGCGGCATCCATGGCATGGGCGGCGGCGGCCTGCAGCGCGGGAATGGCCACGGCCAGCGCCGCGAGCTTCGCGGCGAGCACGAGAACCATGAGGGCGCTGCGGAGGGCTCGGATCATGGCGGCAGGAAGCACCGGCCGCACCGGCAAGTCCAATGACACCGGCGTGAAGGCCGGAAAGTCGCGCTGCCACCGCACCCACCGGACCGCATGGACAGACGCGCCTCCTGCCGGAAGTTCCGCGGCGGCCTGCGCTGCATGTCCCCCCGCCGGCAGGATGCCCCGCAGTGCCCAGCCCGGCTCCGGGCCGGCGACCCGGCCGGACGGCATGTCCCAGCTGGCCGCCGCCTTCGGGTGCACCCTGCCGCAACGGCGGAGACCGGCCCTATCCGGGCCGTGCAATGGGATACGCACTGCTGGGCGTCCCATGCCTCCCGAGCCAGCGAGCGTTCGCCTCTGCACGCGGCCCCGCGGCGAATGCCGCGAGGGCTGCCAGGGTCCAGGCCGATACACGGAAATCCGCCAAGCGGCGCGGACGCCCTGCGCCTGACCTTTGCTGCCCGGCAAAAGTGCCGGGCCAGGCTGGGAATCTCGGGTGAGGACTCGTTCTCTCTCAAAGCCAGAAGATGACGGTTACGGCGAGGGCGATCGCTGGGAAGACAGTTTTCGGGCAGCGGCCGTAGCGTGTCGCGCCCCTCCGCCAGTCCTTCAGCTTGCCGGACAAGATCCCGCTGCGGTGGCGCCGCTTGCATCGGCGCTTGCCGTGGCGGACGGACGTCTTCCGTTTCCTCCGGCCGGGGATGCAAG